>CANPFR010000001.1 GCA_947573445.1 uncultured Clostridia bacterium
GATTTTATTTGCTCTATTTTATCGTAAGAATCTCCAAAAACTTCTTCTAATGGAATATATGATATAAGGGCTTCTATATTATTTTCGAACGTCTTCGTCGAACATACTATTTTTCCAGAATTATGAAATGCCATGTTTCCTATATGCCTTACACCTTCTGGTAGCTTTATTTCTGTTAATCTGCTACATCCCCTAAATACACTATGTCCTATACTCGTTACTCCTTCTGGTAGCTTTATTTCTGTTAAATTTCCACATCCCTCAAATGTCCCCTCTCCTATACTCGTTACTCCTTCTGGTAGCTTTATTTCTGTTAATCTGCTACATCCCTCAAATGCACTATTTCCTATACTCGTTACTCCTTCTGGTAACTTTATTTCTGTTAATCTTTCACATCCCCTAAATGCATTATTTCCTATTCTCGTTACTCCTTCTGGTAGCTTTATTTCTGTTAATCTTTTACATCCAGAAAATGCACTATCTCCTATACTTGTTACTCCTTCTGGTAGCTTTATTTCTGTTAATCTTTCACATCCATCAAATGCACTATTTCCTATACTCGTTACTCCTTCTGGTATCGTTATTTCTGTTAAACTTTTACATCTGCCAAATGCCCAATTTCCTATACTCGTTACTCCTTCTGGTAGCTTTATTTCTGTTAAACTTTCACATCCAGAAAATACATAACTTCCTATATACGTTACTCCTTCTGGTAGCTTTATTTCTGTTAAACTTTTACATCCAGAAAATGCCCAATCTCCTATACTCGTTACTCCTTCTGGTACAACAAATTTTCTATCTACAATATCTTCCTCTTTAACTTGTTTTAATACACCATCTTCAATT
This sequence comes from uncultured Clostridia bacterium, assembly GCA_947573445.1. GTDB lineage: Bacteria > Bacillota > Clostridia > TANB77 > CAG-508 > Scatovivens. The sequence goes on from CANPFR010000001.1 coordinate 847, forward strand.
ACCATTGCCTTTTCTCCTTCCTTCATTATTATTATAACTCATACACTTTTTATTTACAACAAAGTTTTCATAATGTAACAAAAATTTAAACAAAATGTAAGGAATTCGTAATATTTTCATCTTATCTATAGTTAAAAAGGGTCTGTAAAAAACTCTAACTTCTCTTGCAATATTTAAGTTTTTTTACAGCCCCTTTTTTCTATTCTCTTTCTTTCACTTCCTCTTTTTCTTCCACTTTCCTTTTACTAACTTCTCCTTGAAAAACCGCATCCATTGCTGTTTGGATTCTGTTTTCCAAACTACTTTCTTTTTCCAATTGCAATCTTGCAATGGTTTGTAGATTTTGTTCAAATCCATATCTTTCAAATAAATCTGGATGAACTCCTTTTAGGGTTCTGGAAACTTGTAATAGTCGTAATAATTGGTCTGGATTATTGAATTCTAACTTTTCTCCTCTTGCTTTTTGTCTATTTAAAAATAAACCAATATCTGCCATTTCTGTTAAGGCAGTATGTGAGGCTTCATCATTTACTAAAGCCCTTCCTGCTTGAGATGCCTCATAGCTATCCTCACAAATTCCATATACAAAATTATTTTCTGAAACACCACATCTTGCGAAATGTTGGGAACGAATATCCCACATTTCTTTCAAGGTTTCTTGTTTAATATCCATTCCTTCTGAAGCATATTTGGCACCTAGCAAAAATACATTTGTCATCTCAAATGCATTTGGGTCTTTGGCCCACTCTTCTTTTTCTCTATTTTCTTTTATCCAATTCACAATACCTTCTGCTCGGCTATTAAATTGCTCTGGATAAATATTGTCTCTTATATTCCTATATTCCATTTTTTCTATTCCTTTCTTGATTTCTAAAAATAGTATTTGTTTTTTCTAATTTCCTTACAAACAATTTCTGGTAACTTAAAATTTTTTCTTGCATATTTGGATTTCTAAAGCATATATTTTGATGGGTGATTTTATGATTTTATTAAATAGAAAAAAAATAGTATTTCTTCTTTCTTGTATTACCATTTCCATTGCGTTTTTCAGCTACAATACACCAAAAACAATTGAGACGTCTTCAATTCCTATTTCCAATCATGTTGTTATTTTAGATGCAGGGCATGGCCTTCCAGATGGTGGTGCAGAAGCAGAAGATGGAACATATGAATCCACAATTAATTTAGCCATTGTAGAAAAACTGCAAAAATTATTAGAGAGTTCTTCTTGCACTGTTATTTTGACACGTTCAGACGAGAACGGAATTTATGAATTAGACAGTGAAACAATTCGTCAGAAAAAAATTTCAGATATGAAAAATCGAGTAGAAATTGGAAATCATTCGAATGCAGAAATCTTTGTTTCCATTCACTTAAATAAAATTCCAAGCTCCAAATATAGTGGCTGGCAAACTTTTTATAAGCAAGAAAATGAAAATAGTTTAAATTTAGCAAATAGTATCCAAGAAAACTTGAATTATGCCATTCAGAAAGAAAATAAGCGTGTTCCAGATAAAGTTCCTGATATTTATCTGGCTAAAAATTTGGAAATTCCATTTACCATTGTCGAATGTGGCTTTTTGTCGAATTCAAACGAATGTGCTATGTTGCAAACAGAGAATTATCAGGAAGTTTTGGCTTGGGGAATTTATACTGGGATTATGGATTATTTTAAGTAATCTATTTCATTTTATTTTTGGAATTTTTAGCAGATACTGCTTTGATATTGTTAGAATTTAAAAAATTAATATTTTTTATACATGTCACCTCTCTTCAATAATTTTGCTTGCTTTTTATAATATACTTCATTCAAGTAACCTTCCGAGTCCTTCCTCTTTTAAAACAATTCTAAAAGAATCGCTCCTTATCTTTCTCCTATTAAACATCATTCTCAAATAAGCATTCGCTTTTCTGTCATATCCTTATTTTTCAATTGATTATCTGGTAATAAGGCAAATAATTTTTTCTCTAATCTCTTTTCCTCTATGTCTTTTATTATTTTGCTGTTCGAGACTCCCTATACATACTATATTATAAATATCAATTCTATCTTGTTGTTTGTTCATAATTCTCTTCTTGCTAAATTATAAGAATCGTGTATCACGGAATCTAAACTTTTTACAAGCATTTTTTCCTCTTTTATGCCAAAAATGAACCTCAATTATTAAACTCTTTTGTCCAATAATTGGGGTTCACTCTATTTTCTATCTATATACATGACATTCCAAATTTCTTCTTCCAAAACTCAAACATTCTGACATTGAATCCATCCAAATATCTAAGTGATTATTCGTAATTGCTCCGCCTGTATCTTGTACAACAAACCAACCGCCATTTGGCTTATTAGCAAAATATGGAATATAAATAACGGTTCCTGCAGGATAAGCTTTTCCTGCTGCCACAGTGTACCACGAAGACGCTGTTGCACCACTTGCTGTTCTTGTATTACCTCCACAAGATGCTGCACAATAAGCTGATGTATTTAACGTAACAACACTTGGTGTTTTTCCTTGTGCATTTGCAGCTATTCCTGCACTTGCCGTCCTACTTCGTGAGGATCTGGCTACTACTTTTGTGGATATTTGAATGATTTTTTCAACTGGTTCTTTTATGATTGTCTCAGAAATCATCTCTCTTGATTTCTCTTCTTCGTTTTGAAATTGAACTTTGTATTTTACTTCTTTAATGCCATTTTCACCTTCTTGCAATACTTTATTGGTTGTTTGTGTTCCTGAAGAAGAAACGTCTTTTGTAACTGTTTCGTATGGTATTTCGATTTGTTCTGTGATTATTTTTTCGGTTACTGTTACATAATTTCCTAAAATTTGTTCTGTTGAAATTCTTTCAACTTCTTCTGCGATAACCTTTCTTTCTTCTGTTGCTTTAGAAATTGTTATGGTTTTGGTTAGATCAATATTAGCATCAAAATCAGGATATACTCTTTCATCGGATTCTAGTATAATGTGATTTTCTGTCAATATATCTCCGACCATTGTTTTTGTTGTCATGACAGTTGTTTCGCAGTCATCTGCAAAAACAATTTTTACTGAATTTACCTCTGACTTGGCTGCCATAACTCCAATTGCTAACATACCAAGCAAGATTATCATCACGAAAGCAATTTTACGAATTATCTTAACAGATAATTTGTCATATGTTTTCATAAATTTGTCCCTCCTTTTAAGTGACATTTTGATTATATTATTAAATTTTAATTTTGTCAATCCAATTTTTATAATCTTGAATTAACATAAAATCAATGTTTGCATTCCTCCTTCATAAAAAACTTCAAATTTATTAATTAATAAATACTTTTCTTATTACATAATATGTGTGAAAATTTTTTATATGACATTTTATTTTTGAAATATTGTTTTCTCTAAATACAAAAAGCGTTAAAAGTTTTCCCTCTTTTAACACTTTCTATACTAATGAATTTTTCTTCGATTAATCACATATGCACTTCCCATAATTGACTTTGCTCGATGTTTTACTTGGGCACCAACTTCACCAATTTCTAAAGCTGACTTAAATATATTAGAATCCACTTCCACAACTGCTATGGAAATAGTCGTAAGTGGAAATTGTTCTAAAATTCCTCTACGATTTTCTATTTCTACATATCCTCTTTCAACATCGCTCTTGCTGTAGAATTTTTCTACTCCTGCATCAAATGCAATAATAATTTCTTGGCATATTTTATCATAATCAGTTTTATTAATGATAGCAACAAAATCATCCCCACCAATATGTCCTACAAAGTTATTTCCCGTTTCAGCATTACTGTGTACATATTGTGAAACAATTTTGGCTGTAAATTTGATAATCTCATCACCATTGGAAAATCCATAAACATCATTGTAGGCTTTGAAATTATCCAAATCGGTATACAAAATAGCAAATGTTTCTTGTTTTAGTAACCTTTTTTTCATTTCTGCTTGTATTTGAACATTTCCTGGAAGTCCAGTCAATGGACTGACTTTTCGATTTGTATAAAGAAGTTCAATCATATTTTTTACAGTGTAAAATAAGTATTGTTCATCAATTGGTTTTTTGATAAAATATTGTACTGATGTTTTTAAAATTTCAATCCTATGCTCTTTTTCAAGGTTAGAACTAACCACTGCAACTGGCGTTATTTTATTATCATCATCCTTACGGATGGTATTACAGATATCAATAATATCCACATTCGTATTGTCTTCATCAACGATGATTAAAGCTGGTATATTTCTTAAAGCTAATTCTAATTCTTCTGCTTTGACATTCGTAAATCGATATTGATTCATATCAGTAAACAACCTTTTCAGTATGAAAGTTAGCTCATTTTTGTCATCTATTACATATATATCTTGTATCATTCGTTTTCTCCTAAATCATTTTCTATTGTGTGTTCAATCTTCTATTGTTTAGGTAGAAGATTCTCCTTCATTTGGTTGCTGATTTGTTGCTGTTTGATTTTCATTTTCAGTTGTATTTTGAGAAGATGTAGCAGTTGTATTAGCACTGCTAGCATCTCCATAATTACATTCCCCATCAAATGTTGTTTCAGTGCCTTCCACACTTTTTACTTTGACGATAATTCGATTATAACCAACTTCCAACTTTTGTGGAAACTGAATTGATGTTGGTTTATCATTTCCAATATCAACATTATAATCTTTATTATTAAAGTTAAACGAAACTGATTCAATTCCATTTTCATGAGTAGCACTGATATCAATACTACTTCCATCTGCTGATAAAGTTACTTTTATTTCTGGTTTGGTAAGACCTGTAAAACTTTTGGTTTCTTTGGTTGTATTGCTACTTCCATCAACTGCAACAATTGTTAAATCATTCTCACCTTTTAGAATCTCAATTTCCGTTGTAATTTCCTTACTTCCTTCTTCTGCATAAATCGTTTCTTCTTGCTCCTCGTTCCAACGATATGTCATAAAATCCAATCCCGTTTCATCAGTTGCTGTGATTTTTAACTTTTTCTCTTCTGTAACTTTTAATTCAATCACTGGATTGATAATATCGACACCTTGTTCTGAAGAAATTTCTTCATCATGCGTTGTTTCTACACCACTTTCGTCAATCACTTTTATATGCAATGTATTGTCTCCAGCTGGAATGTCAATTGTTTCCTCCATGTATTTTCCAGATCCTTTTATCGTTCTTTCTGAACTTGTATTCCAACTATATATCAATTTCTGAATATTTTTATCGTGTGTTACACTAATGGTAACCTGTGTTTCCTTTACTTCAACTGATATATTAGCATTTGTCATTTGCCCTGCCTCTTGGTTTATGTCATTTTCATGTTTAAACATTCCATATCCTACCACACCTATCAAAACGATAGCAAATATAATTAATATGATAGCAAAAATTCTAACAATCTTATCAGAGCCCCCTGAATGATTTGATTTATTATTTGGCGCATAATCTAAAATTTGATTCATTTCTCCACCTCGCTTTTTATATTCAGAAATATTATAACATATAGATTTTTTAATGTAAATTGTTTTTTTAAATTATTTGAATTTGTGTGATTAAATTTTAAAAGTTAGCTTTTTTAGAGAATACATACAAAAAAACCAGAATTAGCACAATTTTCAATGTATGCCAATTTGGCCAAATTAGGAGCTTCTACGTTAATTTTTTTATAATTTTCTTCCTTTTTTCTATTTTCTTGACACCTTATGTTTTTCCATTGTTTAGACACGTTCTATGGCATGTTAAGGCATGTTTAAGAAGAAATGAACGATTTTTCATTCAAAATTCAAAAAAGCAACCCCTAAAAAGGCTAGAGCAAAGCCTAGCCCCTATGGTGGTTGTTTCAAATTTTATTTTATCATTCCATAAAAATTCTTGGAACTCGATCCGTAATTGTACTAATAATTTCATAATTAATGGTATTGCACTCATTAGCAATTTGTTCTAACGTTATATTTTCATTATCCCAAATCCAAACATCATCTCCGATTTGCACATTGGGAATTTCTGTGACATCTGCCATGAAACCATCCATGCAAATTTTGCCTATAATTGGTACTTTTTGACCATTAATAAATACTTTACCGCCATTTGACAATTCCCTTCTTAATCCATCTGCATACCCAATTGGAATCGTAGCCACTTTTGTTTCTTTTTGTGTAACGAAACTTCTGCCATATCCTATACTAGTTCCTGCCTTTACTGTTTTGAGAAATGTAATTTTGGACTTCAGTTTAGAAACTGGCTTTAAGTCAATCTTTTGTAAAATTTCTTCCCCTGACTCATAGCCATATAAAATCATTCCTGGACGCACTAAATTATAGTGGGCTTCTGGAAAATTAATTAATCCATTTGATGCTGAACTATGCATATATTTTAAGTTTGGCACTTTTGCTTTAGCAATTTTTACTGCTTTTTCAAAAGACTGAATTTGCTTTTTGGTATATTCATAATCTGTATCAGCACAGGACATATGCGTATAGATTCCTTCTATGATTATATTTTCCTGTTCTTTCACCGCATCTAAAAATTCATCAATTCTATCTGGGTGAATTCCTGTTCTTCCCATTCCTGTTCCAACTTCAATGTGCACCTTGATTTTTTCTTTTTGTTTCCCCAATTTCTTCACGAATTGATGACTGCTTACGCCAATACTCAAATTACCTGCTATTATCTCTTCTATCTCATCAACATCTGGTTGATTTAAAACAAATATTTCTTTCTTATAACCTATGTTTCTCAAAAAAATTCCTTCTTGTACAACTGCAACAGCTACAATCTCAAATTCATTTATAATATCCAATCTGGTATTGATATATGTTCCATAAGCATTGGCCTTTATCACTGGCATGATTTTAGTTCCACTTGACAACTTCGATTTTATTGACTCAACATTATATTTAAAATTCTGCAAATTAACTTCCATTAAGGTAGCTCTCATTATAATCACCTTCCTTAATTTATTGTATGTTGAATTTAGCAATTTATTAAAAGACTGTAAAAATCAATCCATACACAAGAAATTTAAAGCATTATCTCAAACTTCACTTGCTCTTCTTCTCTTGCGAAAATAGATTTTTTACAGCCTCAATTTTTAATAACTATTCTTTCTTTATAGTTCTTACATCTTAGTAATTTTCAGCTTTTATTTCAAAAAAAGCTTTTGGATGAGAACATACTGGACAAACCTCTGGTGCTTCTTTTCCAATGCAAATATGTCCACAATTTCTACATTTCCAAATTTTATCTCCATCTTTGCTAAATACTAATCCGTTTTCAACATTTTCTAGTAATTTTTTGTATCTTTCTTCATGCTCTTTTTCAATTTTTCCAACTGCTTCAAATAAATAAGCAATTCTGTCAAACCCTTCTTCTTTCGCTTCTTTTGCAAATTTATCATACATATCTGTCCACTCAAAATTTTCACCTTCAGCTGCTGCCTTCAAGTTTTCTACTGTTGATGGTACTTCACCACCATTTAAACATTTGAACCATAATTTAGCATGTTCTTTTTCATTATCTGCCGTTTCTAGAAAAATACTCGCAATTTGCTCATACCCTTCCTTTTTTGCAACAGAAGCAAAATACGTATATTTGTTTCTCGCTTGTGATTCTCCCGCAAACGCCTCCATTAAATTTTTTTCTGTTTTGGTTCCTTTTAAATCTGTCATTTTTTACCTCCTAATATTTAATCCTAAGCTTTCTTACATGAATTACAAATTCCCTTAATCACAATTCCATCTTCCAAAAGCTCAACTCCTGTTTGGTTTGTGATACTTTCTTTCATTTCCTCCAAGTTAAAATTATATAAAAAATCATAAACTTTTCCACAGTTTTTACAAATAATGTGACCATGTTTTTGTCGATTTTGTATATAATCATAACGGTCAGGTCCATTTGATACAGCAATTTGTGTAATCATCCCTTTTTGAACAAGTACATTTAAATTTCGATAAACGGTACTTCTACTGACTGAAGAATCTCTTTGCTTTGTCAAAAAATAAATTTCTTCAGCTGTCGGATGATGATACATTTCTCTCATCACATCAATGATTTCTTGTCTTTGTTTTGAGTAATTTTTCATGTAATAGCTCCTTTAAAAATAGGATTAATTCCTACTTTCAAAAAAATTATATCATAAAAAAATTTTTTTGCAAGCTTTTTTTCAATTTTAGGCAAAATTAATCCAAAAAAATAATTTCCTATTTAATCTGTTTTCTTCTATTTCCTAAAATCCTTGTAACTTTAAAGACGAAAAATTCTTAACTGAGAACTTTTCGTCTTTCTTTCTAAAATTTTTCTTTTATCCAATCTATCATTTTACAAAAGAAACCAGTTTCTTCTTCCACATCTGTTACAGAAGACTCTATATAATCTGATGTCTCCAAATTAATTAAAGTAGCTGATTTCGTCTGCATTCCATAGTCTGACGCCACCATTCTGATATCATTATTTAAGTCATTTGGCATATTACTATTGGCCAACATTTCATTATATTGTTGTTTTAAACCTTCTTTTTCTTTATAACGTTGTTCCACAAAAGCTTGACAAGCAATTATCGCAAATATCATCGAGAAAAATAGCATACTATTAATAAAAAACTTCATCTCAAATGACATTTTGAATTTCTGTTTTGTTTTGTTTTGTACGCCTTTTTTCGCCTTTTTTTGCTTGTTTGGAGTTGATTTTACTTGGGTCTTTTTTCTTTGTTGCGTTCGATAATCAGGTTCTAATTTTCTGGGGCTTGTCTCATATTGATATCCATATCCTCTATTTGCCATAATTGCCTCCTTTCTTTTGTATTTTTATCTATTTAACTTTTTTCAAATATTCTCAATTTTGCACTTCTACTTCTTGTATTTTGCTCCATTTCTTCTTTCGTTGGTAAAATTGGCTTTTTCGTTATTATTTTTCCCAATTGCTTGCAACCACAACTACAATAAGGCAAACCTGGTGGACAAGTACATTTTCCTTGAGCCTCTATAAAAGCATTTTTAACGGCTCTATCTTCCAATGAATGAAATGTTATTACACACAATCTACCTTGTGGTTTCAGCACATCAATACAATCTAAAATGGTATGATACAATGGTTTGATTTCATCATTTACCTCAATTCTGATTGCTTGAAACGCCCTTTTGGCAGGATGTCCTTCTCCTTTTTTACGTGGTACGGATTTTTCAATAATATTGACAAGTTCTAACGTTGTTTCAATTGGTTTTTGTTTTCTATATTCACAAATATTCTTGGCAATTTTCCTTGAAAATTTTTCTTCACCATATTCATAAATTAAATTAGCCAATCGTTCTTCTTCATAAGTATTTATAACCTCTTTAGCTGTTAGCTTTGCTGTTTTATCCATTCTCATATCAAGCTCACTATCAGCCATATAGCTAAATCCTCGATTTCTTTCATCAAGTTGATATGATGAAACACCTAAATCTAGCAGAATTCCATCAACTTTTGGAATGTTCAGTTCTGCTAGTATTGGTTTGATATGATCATGATTATCATGAATCAATTCAACATTTGAAAATTCTTCTAATCTCTTTTGGGCAACTAAAATCGCTTCTTCATCTCGATCAATTCCCAAAAGAAGTCCATTTTTTGCTATTTGTTTTACAATTTGACTACTATGTCCTGCTCCACCGAAGCGTCCCATCTACATAAATTCCATCTGATTTTATGTTTAGACCATGGATACATTCTTCTAATAAAACAGGTACATGATTAAAGTTTTCGATTGACATATCGGTTCTCGCTTAAATTTAATTTTATAGGTCGTCAAAACTTGGCGACCTATCATTTTTTCAGAATTCTTTTGTGTATTTCAAGCTTTTGTAACTTTTCACCTGTCATCATTTGTAAAGAAATATATTTTTCTTTTGTAGTTACAATCCTTTGTAAACTTACAACTTTTTTCTGGAATGGGACTATAAAAATAGTCCACCGTTAATTTTATAAATCTTTTGTACTTTAAAAATTTTATCTTTTGTGCTTTTTTAGTCTTTTGTATCTTAAAGCTTTTTTCTTAAGTAATTTTATATAAACTTTTGCAAGTTATATACTATTTTGATTATATGCCCAGCATCTCCATTTTGGCTGCTATTTCATCAGCAGAAATGTCTTCATCGCATTTTTGCCATTTCTCTTTACTCCAGATTTCAATCCTCGAATCCATTCCGACAATTACAACATCCTTTTCAAGTTCAGCAAATTCACGCAGATTGCTTGAAATCAAAAATCTACCTTGTTTATCGATTTCGCAATCAATCGCTCCTGCAAAGAAAAACCTTGTAAATGCACGAGCATCTTTATTGGAAATTGGAAGTGTGCGAAGTTTTTGTTCAAAGTTTGTCCATTCTGTTAGTGAAAAAGCAAATAGGCACCCGTCTAATCCTTTGGTTACTATGAATTTCTCACCAATATCTTCTCTAAGCTTAGCTGGCATAATTAATCTGCCTTTAACATCTAAAGAATGTTCATATTCACCAATTAACACGAGGTTTTTTCCTCCTTCCTTTTTCTACCACTTTGTGACACTTCTCTCCACTTCAATTAGATTTTAATATATAATTTTTTTTTTTGCAATAGTTTTTTGAAAATTTTTTAAAAAATTTATTGATTTTTTTATAAATTCCATATATAAAATGAATAAATAGGTGATTAATATGGAAAAAAGAAACCAAAAAAATGCTTTAAAAGCATTGCTATTACTAATAATTTCTGAATTATTTTGTTTTTCATTAACAAGATTTTCTATTTCTTCTTATGATATGGAAAATATTTATGATTTGAGTCTAATCATTGTACAAATTTTATATTTCATCCCAACACTTGTAGTTTATGTGTTATTTTTGTTTTATCCAAAATCAGATAAAACTTTGGCTATTCTCTCTACTATCGGACTTATTATCTATTCCATCATTTTACATTTTGCAATCACTCCCATTGTATCACTTTTCATAAAAGTATTGGGAATTCTTAATTTCGTGGAATATTCTGCTAAAATTTACTTGCTTACTTTACCGCTTCTTGGTTTTAAAATGTTACTTTTTCAAAAAATAATATTTCGTAAAACATTCTATTTTTGGATTACTTTGCAAACTTTTATTTTGCTATTCACTACAATTGTATTTAATCATATTTTTTCTCTAAAAGGTGTTCTGTATAGCTGGCCTTTTTGCGAATTTGCTGTATTTTTGATCATGCAAATCAATTTTTTGACAAAAAAGCTAGAAAATTGACAAATACCGTCAAAATTTGTCGACATCTTCCATAACCACAGTTGTATTTTATATGATATAATCAATTTTGGTCGAAAAAAGGAGAAAGGTGGTGATTGATTTGCCTAAAATTTCGTTATCTGCAAATGCAGCTAAAGCGTTTCATGTTATTTATAAAAAATACCTATCTGATAGAAGCGAGCATTATTCAAATACTTCTTATCTTAAGGCATTCTCTATAAATTCACTATTTCCAAACTCAAATAGTAGTGATATTATGTCTAGTTTAATCGAACTAAGCAAAAAGAAATTAATCAGGCTTTTTACTGACAAACGTTTTATGATACATGATGAAGCTTTTATTTATTTAGAAAATCGATTTGATAATGGCTTTATTAAAAAAGATGATTTTTAGTGAATCATTCATAAAAAATGCTAAGCAAATTGCTTAGCATTTTTTATGGATTACATCGGCTACAAGCTGTATAGCCCTGCGAAATAGCACTATTCTTACCAATAGCATTTTGGCTACTTCTCAAGTAACTACAGCCAGCTCGATGATATTTACTTCCTGTATTTGTAATATAAACTGTCCCAGCTGTTTCTTCTGTGTTATTAACAGATTTGGTGGTACTGGTAGTTGATGTTCCTGTCGATTTTTGTGCACTACTTAATTGCTGTTGCAAAGTTCCATTTTGTTCTGCCAATTGTGTTTTTTCTGTTGTTAAAGTAGAAATTTGTGTTTCCAAACTCGCAATTTGGGCACTTTTTTCCTCTATTGTTTTTTGTAATTCTTCGATAGAAGGTACTGCTTCTAATTTTGCTGTTAATTCTTCTTTTTCTTTGGTCAAATTTTGTTTCTCATTTTCAAGTGTTTTTATCTTCTGATTTTCATCTTTTAGTTCTGCAATTTGCAGAATTTGACTTTCTGCCTGTTGCTTTAATTCCGAGAGTTCAGCATTTAATTCTTTCAAATTGTTTTGTTTGGGTATTGAAAGAAATCCACAAACTAATAAAACACTCAAAATCACGATAGCAACATTTTTTTTATCTTTCCAAAATGATTTTGGGGTTTTATTTTTTGCATCTTCCATTGTTTCATTTTCATGAATTTCAATGGAATCCTCATAACACTTTTGGCACATTCCATCAAAATTCACCTTTTCTGCAGTACCACATACTTTACATCTCTTCTCCATGTTCTGTTCCCCCCCTTTGCTAATATTTTATAGTTTTTCTTCAAATATTACAAGGGAAATTATTCGTCATTTTTCTCCATAATTCGACATCATCATTATCTCCCAATACAAGTATTTTTTCTCCAAAGTACACAAAAAAAAAACCGAAAGCTTTTTATCTTAAGCTTTTGGTTTTTCTCTTATCGATTAATCTTGTGAATAAGGTATAATCGCAATATGTCTTGCTCTTTTCACTACATTTGTAACAACTCTTTGATGTTTTGCACAAGCACCTGTTGCTCTTCTTGGTAAGATTTTACCTTTTTCATTAATAAACCTTTTAATTTGTTCTGCATTTTTATAATCTAATTCAAAATTTTTATCTGCACATAATGGACAAACTTTCTTTTTGATTTTTCTGAATTTTGGATTATAATCATCATCTTGATTGTTTCTATTAAATTTTTTATTATGTTGTTTTTTATCTGCCATTTTACTTTACCTCCAATTCTATTAAACCTTTATATAATTAGAATGGTAAATCATCATCAGAACCAGATGTTACTTGGAATTCGCCGGAATTTGCTATATTCTCACCAAATGTGTTTTCAATATTAGCACCTCCAACTTCTCCCTCTCTTCTAGAATCTGCAAAATATGCTTCTTCTGCAACCACCTCTGTAACATAGCGTTTTTGACCTTGATCGTCATCCCAAGTTCTTGTTTGGATTCTTCCAATAACGCCAACCTGTTGACCTTTCTTGAAATATTTGCTACAAAATTCGCCTGTTTTGCTCCAAGCTACAATGTTGATAAAATCTGCTTGCCTTTCTTCACCTTGTCTTGCAAACCTTCTGTTTACAGCCAATGAGAAAGAGGCAACTAAAGTATTATTGGTTTGTGTGTATCTAACTTCTGGATCTCTGGTTAATCTACCCATTAAAATTACTTTGTTCATATGTTTTCACCTTCTATTCCTCGTCTTTTCTTACAACGATAAATTTCATTACTTCATCAGTAATTCTATAAATTCTTTCAAGTTCCTTAATTAGTTCTGGATTAGCTTCAAATTGGATAACAACATAAATACCTTCTTTTTGTTTTTTAATTTCATAAGCTAATTTTTTTATCCCTAATTCTTCTACTTGTTTTACTTTTCCATCATTATTAATCAAACTAGAAAACTTTTCAATCAAAGCTTTCACTCCTGTGTCTTCTACAGTTGGATTAATAATGAATACGGTTTCGTATTGATTCATTATTTTTCACCTCCTTTTGGCTATCAAACCCACACTTCTTGGTGTGAGTAAGGACTAAATTTAAATCTATAGTCATTTAAATACTGGTATATTTTACCATAGATTTTAAAGTTTGGCAAGTTTTTTTTCAAAATTATTATTGTTTCTAAAAATCAACCTGAAACTTTAAAAAATTATTTACTTTTACGCCTCATAATTACCCTATCCCAAGCCCCAATAACAGCTGGCAATAGAAATAAAATCAGAATGGTAGAGCAAAATGTTCCTTGCGAGATTGTTTTGCAAATCTTAGCTGCAATTGCCGATGCAAAATGACCAACAATTAAAGTTACAATTACTAGAATAGAAGCTGATGTTAAAATGGTATGAATGGATTGATTATACGAATGTATCATGGCTTCTCTCATATCCATTTTTTTTCGATGTTCCAAATAATAAGATGCATACAAAATGGCATAATCAATAGTTGCCCCCATTAGAATACTTTGTACAATGAGCAACGAAATAAAATACACCGTTCCACCAGATACAGACAAAATTCCCATTGTCAAATAAACTGCACATTGAATCGTAAGTACCAAAATAATTGGTAAAATAACAGATTTAAACGTAATTGCAACAACCACAAAAATAGCTAACATGGTTAAAATTGTGATAAAATTTAATTCTGCATTAAACGTTTGACTCATTTCATACGCCATAGGTGAATCTCCAATCACATAATATTCCTCCACATTTTCTGCCAACAAATCTTTTACACATTGGATAAATGCAAATGTCTCCTCTGATTCTGGAGCCAACTTGGTATTTAATACGATTCTTGAATAATCATCACCAACTAGCAATTTCTTAGCATCTTCAACAGTTTCTTCTGCCTCCAAAATCGTTTTCCTTTTGTCTTCTTCTAGAAAATCATCAAACCTGCTATCATTTAGAATATTATCATTTAGGAATGAAACAAATTCTTGCACTGTCATACACCATGACTCATCATACATTTGGTTACTTCCATAATAAACATACAATAAATCGACTGTGTCTTTGTCAAGTGAATCTGTTAACACTGTTAGAATAGTAAATATCTCATCTTTGCTATACTTCGTAGTGTTTTGTGTTGCATTTATGATGCCTTGAATTGTGTTCAATTTAGTGACTTTCTCCCCACTAAACTGATCTGCATAGTCTGCATTTGTGATAACATCGCTTAGCAAAAATTGAACAAATTCCTTTAATGAAATCGTTTGATTTGTCTTTTGTTTGGAAATATGCAAGCCATATAGCAAATCCATATCATTTTGACTCATTCCCAACAACTTAGCCAATTCCAAACTGCTATAACTTTGCCCTACTTTTACACCACTCATAACTGCTTGAACTGTTTGCAAATCTCTTATTTTATCCAAAGACAAATGATTCGAAAAAACGGTATCATTTTTATGCATTAACACAAAATTGACAAACTCATTTGGTGTTAATTGCAAAGTCGTGTGATTAACCTGATATAAGGTATAAATGCTTTTTACTTGACCTTCCTCAATTCCAATGAAACTTGCTAATTCACTATAATTGTAGTTTTTATGATTTATCGCACTATCCATAACTGTATTTAACAATTGCACTTTAGCAATTGTATCTTGCGAAAGACTAGCGGCTATCTTCGGATTATTTTGATTTGTTAAAACCAGATTTATTAATTCATTTGGTGCTAATGTCCAATTAGCAGTGTTTCCTTGTGTAAAATCAATTAGCCTATATAACAGATAAGTCTGTTCCCTAGAAATTCCAAAAATTTCTGCCATTTGAGTAGCTGTGTATGTATTTTTTTGAGGTGTAACAGAATCATCAATAATACATTTCAAAAGTTGTAATTGTGTAAGTGTTGTTTCATCAACTGAAAATGCACTTCCATCAATTCCTTCTTCCTTTGCATTTCCCAAATGATTTAATACGAAATGAATAAATTCCTGAGGTGTCATTGTGAATTCATCTGGTAAACCAACTAACAAATAAACATTTTCAACAAATCCTTGACCAACCGTCTGAAACATATTGGCCAAATCACTTTTACTCATTTGGGTCGCATTTTGATTATTTGAATTTTGCGAAAACACAGCCACTTGTTCCAAAGCCTTCAAATCCACATTTTCCAAATAATTAGTACGATTTTTTATCATCATAACTTGGTTGACAAATTCAGTTATTGACAACGCATTTTCTGGCTCACTATCGCTGTACTTGAGCAATAACAATTGCTGTATTAAAGCTTCCTCTATTCCAAAAGTATTGGCTAAATCAGTAGAATTCATCTGTCTTGTAATCACATCTGGATTGCTAAATGTGTTCAAAATGCGTATATTATTTATGGTTGTTTCGTCAAAATTGCTAGCGTATTTGGGATCGTTTAGCATATCCTTTAAAACAAAATTTGAGAATTCTGCCATGCTCATCCTCACATCAATTTTGTTTAAACTAACATAATATTGGTACAATTGTTGCATAACTTCTGCATCCATACCAAATAAATTGGCCATTTCTGTGCTGGATATTTTTCTATCATTGTTTACAACATTGGTGAATTGAGCTAATGTATTTAATTTTTCTTGCTCTTGCTTTGTAATTTTATCTGCATATTCTGAATCTGTTAAAACATCATGGTTGATAAAATCAACAAATTCTGCAACTGTTAATTTTAATGTATGATGTTTGGCATGATAATAAATCAAAACATTTTCTATATCTTTCTCTTCAATCTCCAAAATTTCAGCAATTTCACTCAATTCCCTTGGTTGGTTAATAGAATCTACTGTTGTAAACTTAGACAATCGCTCTATATTTTTTCTGGTTTCCTCATCTAGTTCATCCCCTATTTTTTCATTGCTGTAAACTTCAGTTTGGATAAAATCAATAAATTCTTGAAACGTCATTGTATTGTCTTCATTTTGATTATAATAATTGTAATACAAAATTTTAAATAAGTAATCTTCAATGTTAACATCCGATCCTAAATCTTTTAGTTTTTGAGATAATTCATGATAAGTCAAGCTTTGATTTATCGTATTGCCATAACCCAAAACCTTATCAACTTTGCCTTGTTTTTCCAATTCTGCCAACAATTTAGCAATTTTTTCTTCCTCTTCATTTTTATAAATAATAGCCATTTGATTGTTTTCTGCAAATACTTTAGAAATTTCATCTTCTTCTGAATCAGTATACAAAATTGCTAAATTTCCTTTTAATAAAAAACTAACCACAAAAAAAACAAGAAATAAAACCATTGAAATTGGTTTTATTTTGTAACTGAATCTTCCTAACTTCTCTAAATTGATATTCAGACTTCTTTTTTTCGTTTTCTGAATGACACGATCAAAAATCAAAATTAAAGCTGGAAGTACAAAGAAAATGCTTACTAAACTAAGTAAAACACCCTTTGCCAGTACAAATCCCAAATCACGTCCAATTGTAAAACTCATAAAAACCAGTGCCAAAAGTCCTACAATTGTAGTCACTGAACTACTTACAATAGAAGTAAAAGCACAATACAAAGCTTCCTTCATAGCAACTACTTTATCCGTATTTTTCTTCTTTTCCTGATGATAGCGATTCATCAACATAATCGAATAATCCATGGACAACGCCAATTGTAAAATCGCCACAATCGAATCTGTGATATTAGAAACACTCTTAAATATCACATTACTTCCCTTGTTTAATAAAACACCAACTAATATCGCTACTAAAAACAAAAATGGCTCTACATAAGAATCACTCATAACAATTAAAATCAACAAAGCCAACAATATTGCTAACCCCACAATCCACACAGGCAACACAGGATTATTTCGATCAGCAATCGGTCCACTTATTGCCAACTCAGACGCATCAAAATGCTTTGTAATTTCTTGGTAAACACCAGTCGCCAATTCAGATTCCTCATCTGCTTCTACATTGATAATATATAATGTAAAATCGCCTTTATTGTAATTTTCTGTTTCATCATATGTAACACTTGAAACCCCTGAAATATGTTCCAAATATTCTTTTGTTTCTAACTTTTCCTCTTTTGTCAAATCCTTTAGCATAACATTAAGATAACTACTTTCTGGTGCATGAATATTGCTTTCCATGATATCCATACCAATTCTGGTTTCAGATGTATTTGGCAAATACTCTGCCATTTCATAATTCACTTTGACTTGTTTTGAAAAATGAATTGACACAATGGATAATACAATAAACACTGCTAATATTAAATACCTCTTGTTAATGATAAAATCAGTTATTTTTTTCAAAACTTTTATCCTTCCTTTCTTTTTATGATTTTTCTATTATACGCTCATTTATTCTAAAAGGAAAGTATAATTTTATAAAAAGTGTCTAAATTCATACACTATATTGAAAACTGTCTATTTATATGATATAATTAATCAAAATTTAGGAGGAAAATAAAATGAAAGTCCAATGTTTAAACGCTTCATCTCGAAAAACAAGAAAACTCATCAAAACTGTTTTTGCAGAGTTAATGCAAGAAAAGAAAAAACTTAGTAAAATCAAGGTAACAGAACTTGTCAAACGTGCTGATATCACACGAAGTACTTTTTACACACATTACGATGATATTTACGAAGTCGCCAAAGATTACGAATTAGAAACCATCGAACTTCTTACTTGTGATGATAAAATTTTGTACACAAATGAAGATATTCTAAATTATTTTGATGAAATCATCATGTGTCTAAAAAATAATGAAGAAATTTATAAAATGTTATTATCCTCTAATGAAACTCTTTTCTTTCTAGAAAAGCTCCAAAAAATGGCAATTAAAAAAATTTATTCTGCTTTGCGAAATATTTATTCTCCTTCTAATTATTATTTAGAATTAGATGTCTGCTTTTTTATCAATGGGGTGATTGCTGAATTGTTGAAATATTTTAGAAAACAAAGTTTATATAGTTTAGACGAATTATTAGAAAATATAAAAAAATGGTATCAGAGGGTTTTTGAGTGAAAAATAAATAAAAAAATGCAATCGGTTTGGATTGCATTTTTTATTTTTACTTTAATTGGCATAAAATTTTATCGAATTTTTATTCTCATAAACTTTATTGGATAGCCTAATTGTTACAGCAATTTCATCATTATTTTTATATTTTATATATAAAACCGCTTCTACATGATTGCTTTTTACAATCACTTCATCTGGGTCAAATCTTGAAGATTCGAACTCTAAATTGCCTGATAGTTTTTGAATTTCATGTATTAAATTAACAAATTCTTCCTCTTTACTAATTCCAATATCGAAATTAATGTTGTCTTTGTTTTTTTGAAAATATTTTCTAGCTACTTCGTCATTTTTACATTTTTTCAGATATTCAGGAACTAGATGATTGATGAAATGGTAAGTTGATTTTGAAATTGCCTTTGGATTTAGTTCTCCTTCATATAAAGCAATCACAACATGAATCATATCGGGTGAAATGGTTCCTTCTTCTAATTCATCTGAATTAATATAGGCTAGATTTTCTTCTGAGGTTCGTGGGGCATTTTCTTTTCTAAGATTCTTCAGAATCATCATAAATATCATTAAAACGATGAATAATACCACTATTGCAATTATCACTTTCATTTTCGTTTTCTTTTCCATAATCTAGCTCCTTTTTTCTATTTAGCTTTTCCTTTAAAGGTTCCAGCTTTTTCGCCATAAATATCTGTTGCATAAGCAATTGTCTTTCTGACCTGCCAAGCTGTGTATGCAGCTTGCTCCCATACTGTAGTTGGTGTACTGGATGGATTTCCTCCCGATGTACTATGTAAGCTTCCACATTTTTGTTCAAATTCTGCTTGTGTTTCAAAAATAATCTTTTTCTGATCATAATCATCTACCCATTTCCATGGATACAAATAATACATTCCGCCCACCACCGGCAGAAGTTGCATGGTGATCATTACCTAACCACGAATAAATTGAACTAATTCCTTCTAATGTATCAGGAGTTCCATATCCCTGTGGATCAGCTCCACCCCATTCTGTACAATTCATTCTGTCTTGGCATCTTGACATAATTTTTGTATAATGTTCATTTGTTGGATTTTGATAATTAACTAAAGTATCTAAAAACTTACTTAACGTTGGCTCCCAGCCTCCATAACTTGCTAGACCTTTACCATTTGGTGTTCCATATCCCCAGAAATTTCCAGTGCCACCATCTTTATGCAAGCCACTTTCTTGAATTGCTTTCGCAATTATGAATTCTGGATTAATTCCTTTTTCTTTACACATGTCATAAATTTTTTCTAGATCTTTTTTCACAGTAAATGGAGGTTTTGCATTCTTCTTTTTACTAGTATAAGCAAGTGTTAACTCAACCCACTCATCTTTTTTAAACACCGTCCCTATCATTGAGAATTTATCTGTTTGAGTAGCAACTTCACCTGGTTCGTCAATTTCCATATAGTTTTCTACATTTTCTACTACTTGATCATCTGTATCTCTGAAAATGATTCTTAGGTAGTTACCTACTTGAAATGTTTGAGTTTCTTTTTCTTCCTCTTCGTCTTTTTTCTCTTCTCCTGTTTGTTGAGCTATTTCCGTTGTTATCTGTGTTGTTGGTTCTGATTGAGCTTGTGTTTGATCCTGTTCTTGCGTTTCTGTTTGCTCTTCTTCAGAAGCTTTTGGATTAACAATTTCTACTTCTTTTTCTATTGTCAATCCTTTCTCTTCTGCATCTTCTTTGGTATAAGTGTAACCAATTACAGCTCCTTCTTTAATGTAGATGTGTTTGCCGTCTTTCTGGTCTTTGGTTAGTGTATATTTAGCCTCTTCTTTGGATTTTTCTTCTGCTTTTAGTTCTTTCATTTTTTCTTCGTCTGCTAAAGTTGGTACTTCGTATTTTGTGGTATATTCGTTGTCTTCTTTGCCTTCATCACTTTCAATATATTTGCTTAGTGCTTCAATATTCTTTCCTTTTATGCTACTATCTTTATCGACTTCTTTTAGAATTTCAGAAACATCAAACCCTTCTATATAAAGAATATGATTAGTGATACCAGCTTCAGAGTATTCTTCCCAGAAATAATTGTAGCCTTTTTCATCATCTTCTTCACCAAAATACGTACAACCTTCTTTTGCTCCAGGTACAGCTTCTATATCACCTAGTACTCTTATCTTAATAAATCCTACATCTTTTCCATTCTGACCATCACGCTTTCCAGTTTCCAAATTTGTTCTTTGTACAGTTCCATATTTGATAACTTCTCCAGTGACTGGTACTACTACAACGTCTCCTCCTTCAAATCCTTGGAATTCTTCCGTTTTAGACACAACTTTTGAACCATTTGGTGCTACATTTGGGACAAATACACCTCTTGTACAACCACTTACTGATCTTATTAATGCATCTATTCCTCCTGTATTAACTAATCTATCCGCATTTGATCTACCTGCTGAATCCACTGTATAAAGAGTTCCATTATCTACACCTATTACGCCAAAATAATGTCCTCCACCACTCGTCCATGGGCCTACTCCATTTGCTCTTATTCTCATTATTACAGGCTTTCCAGCTCTAAATGCTTCCTCTAAAATTGTTTTTAACTCTGCTGAACTTGCTGGCAATTTCCATTCTCCAGGTACTCCATATGATTCAAATATCTTTTGGATATTGGTTGGTCTTTGTCCATTATCTGGATACCAGCTCAATCCTAATTCACTTTTTTTCCTTACAATCTCTTCTGGATCCACATCATTTCCATAACCTGTTAATAATGCCGCTGTAGCACATATTCCACATCCACCTTCTGCAATAGAATGGCCATCATTTGTTAAAGCTTTATAATCACCTTGAACAAACTGTTTAAATTGAGTTCCATAAGCATTTACAATTCTGTTACAACTTCCATCTGTACATGGCTCACTTGTCATATAACCTGTAGCCACTGAATCTGTATAATCTTTACCAGTATCCTCACCTGGAAATGTTTGCTTTTCGTTTTCACTTCCTTCTTCATCATCAGCAGTAGCAAATGCCTTTGCTAATTCTACTTGTAATTCAGCTTTTGATGCATCATAATCATCTTTTGAATGCAACAATGTTCCATAAAAATCTTCACTTTTGTCGTATCTGGTCACTGGCCATCCAGCAGATGAGATACCTGAGATTGGGAACATCATGACACTTCTTTCTGTTTCGATTAAATCTTCTTTGTCAAAATAATCTAATTCTACGATTAATTCTTTAAAATCATGATAGATATATTCTGAATCTAATGTGTGCATATTTTTTAATATGCTAAATGCTGTCAATGAATTTTGAAGAATATTGACTGAGCCTGAAATGCCATCTATTGTTGCTTGATATGGCTCACCTTTATAAGTTGCTTCTATTTTTTTGTCACCTAACAATAAACGATATGTATCTGGGTCATCTACATCATAGTTTACATCTAAATTTAAACTAAGTTGATTATTTTTGGCAATCAGTTCTTGTAAACCTTCTCTTCCTGTACTTTGTATCGTATAAGAGCCATCTGGTGTTGTGATCGTTCTACCTGCCCTGTTGACAATTTCATCTGCTACAGCATCTTTGGCAGCTTCGATTAAAGAAGCAGTTCCTACAGAACCATTGTATAAATAATAATCATCTAAAAATAGTTTCTTTATTTCTGGATTTGTCTCACCTCGAACACCATCTTCTGTTTGATTCATAGAAAAACTACCTGCTCTATGAACCAATGTCAAATCTTCAAATTCATCTTCACTTAATTTCTTAATTGCATCAGCAGAATCTTCATTGATTTGTACCTTTTCCCAGTTAGCATCTTCTATAAATTGTGGTGCTCCATAAGCATTCCAATCATCTTCAAGTTCCTGCGTAATGGCTTTTTTGCCGACTTTGAATTCGTCTGGTTTTGTGCCTGAATAATCAGAATATCTAGTATTTTCATCTTGTGATTCAGGATCTTGTAAAACAACTAATTTGTAATCTCCCCCACTTTGCTTGATGTAACGGTTTTCCCCTTCTGTTGCAAATTTATATTCCCCTTTTCCTTTATCCGTTGGTTGACAAATAATATATTTGTTATCCGTTTTTTCAAATTCACCTGTGTAATCACCATTTTCATCTTTAAAATAAACATATAATTCGTAGAACCCTTCTGGTGTTCTTTCATAAGAAGTCCACATTTCGCCAGTTGCCATATAATAATCTTCATCTGGTTTGATGATTCCTTTATCACCATTATACTCATTGATGGCTGACTTCGTAAAATATACATTTCGATACCAGTGATCCGTTACTGCATTAACATAAGGAACAAAAATATCGAAATTATCATCATCCATTGTTGTCATCGCTGAAAAAATTGCTCTTAGATAATCTCTACAATTCGTACAAGTTTCTGAAGATGTGTTTCTTTCATCTGAACATATGATTATGTCTCCACCTTCTGTTACATTTTCAGTAACTTTTCTGTCCCATAATTGCAAAGTATATATATAATCATGATTTTCTTCATTTTCACCCTTATCTTCTCTTATTACAACACATCGTAAAACATGTTCTTTAGTAACATCTTCACATTTTAGTGGAATTTCTTTGGCTCTATATAATAGCCTTTCTGAACTAGCATATAAACCATCCTCCAACTGGTCTAGACCAGAATTATCCTCCAACTGCATTGTTTCACCCTCAAAATTTTTAATGTCTGTTCCAAGAATTTCTTTGAATACATCTTTGCTAAATTTTTTACCTTGGTAAGTACATTCTTCTATTTCATCAAGTTCTAAGGTTTCATATAAATTAACATATTCATTAATAATCTCATTTTCATCATATACAACAGAACCATATTCTGCATCATTGGAAGTATCAACTTCAGCATATCCTGTACAGACATATTTACTATTAGAATCTGTTTGACTTACAATTCCTTTGTCTCTGAATTCATCAAATAACTTTTTAGCATCCGAACAGCTTAAACTCATATTAGCCCACCAAGAAGTTCCAAATAAGTTTCCTGCAATGCTCTTGGCTTGTTCATAAGTAATAACATCTCCTGTTTTCGTTTGAATTCCAGCTTCACTAAAGCTATCTTTGGATTTGTAAAGCAAAATTTCAACATCTGTGTTAAAGGAAGTTGCTAATTTGTAAGATAAATCAGGTGCCATTGTGGCAATATGTGTTGCTAAAAGAAATTCTAATGGCATTGAATATCTACCAATCCAACCATCTAAGTTGTATTGCATAACTAAATTGTGTGTCACTCCAATGGCTGATACATTTAGCACTTTGTTAGCTCTATCTACTTTTATCTCACTAGTCATTTCATCATAATTTTGAATAATACTAATAATTCCTCCAATTGTGCCTCCAATCGCACTACCAACTGCATTACCGATTACTGGTATAATCGTTCCTGCCATAGCTCCTAGACCAGCACCAGCTCCAACTGCACCAGCTCCTTCTCCAAAACTAACTCCATATGCTTCTTTTTTCAGTCCTGTTATCTTTCCTTCTCCATCTTGTATGTAAAGACTAATTAAACCTGAACCCCACGCTGTTTGGTCAAAAACTCCACTCAAAAAACTACTTCCTGAAGTAATTACACTTCTAAAATTAAAATTATTATTTTTAATAAGATAAGCATAGTTATCTGAAATCAAATAAGACACTAGATTTCTATAAGCATTTCTGTCTTGTAATTCATCAATCAACTCTTTTGGTGTTTCTTCTATTTTTTCCTCTTCTTGTTCTCCTTCTTGACCTTCTTCTTCCTCTTCATTCTCTTTGGGCTCTCCTCCCGTATAGAAAAGGTAATCTCCATTATCATCTTTGTAATTCTCACTTTTAGCTAATACAAATCCATAACCATATAAATCATATCCCATCGATTCAATATTGTCCATTAATCCAATAATTTCATCATCCTTTACATTCTGCTCTTCACCATTTAATAGGTTAAAACAGGTATCAAAGAATTTTTGAGCCAGTTCTTTAAAACCACTCATAAGTAAGCCCCAACCAGCAATAAGAAAGACAATTAAACCAATAATAATCATTATAACTAACAAGAAAACTCCTGCTAGCGTTATAAATTTTCCGATTTTAGCTGCAATTTTGGCAAATTTTTCTGCTTTTTCTTTTACTTTTTTTGTTTTTTCAGCTGCTTTTTTTAATTTCTCTGACTTCTTTTCTAATTGTTTAGCTTTAACAGATGCCTTACTTCCTACCTTAGTCCCTGTATTTTGCTTAGCAATTTCCTTTTGAGCATTGGCTTTATTTTGGAATTTTTCTGCTCCACTTCCTAACTTATTGCTAAGATTTCCAGCATTTTGGGCAACACCTTGTGCATTTCTCGCAAAATTAGATGCTATATTATTTCCTACAACCCCTTGTGTATTTTGTTGTTGCTCATTTTGATCTTGAAGTTCTTGTTCATCTATGCCGTTTGTCATACCGTTTTACCTCCTTGCTTAAATTAGTGTTTCACTGGTATATTTACGCTAAATTTGGCTATTGCATTTTGTATTTCTGATTGTATAATTCCCTCTTCTACTTGTGTTCCCGAATATTGCTCCATTACTCTGATAGAACCAAATGTTAGTTTAGAAGCTTCATTATCATTATCATAAAACTTCGGAAATTGTAGTTTTACTGTTTGACTTTGGTTTGGTTCTAGTACAATATTTTTAGTAGTTGCTGTTCTTGTATCATTAGAGGCTAAAGTTAAAAATATTTCATTGGCCTCTTGCTCATCTGCAACTACAATCGTATAATCTGAACGATTTGTAAGCACTACTGTATATTTTTCAACACTATAATATTTTTCAACATATTTAACATCTACTTTTAAATATTCATTTTCTGAGATATTTTTTATGTCTTCATAATCCACAAAATTTCCAACTGACATTTCAATTGTGCCTTTTTTTTGTTTTTTAAAGATAATTTTTTCTTCGGTATAAGAATAGGTTGTATTTGTCAAACCAGTCGCTAATAAATCACCCGAATATTTTATTTGATAAATATAAGTGTTTCCATTATTGGAGTAATTTTGAATAGCATAACGTTTAGCAGAACCTATTTTGTTTAACATGTAGGAGGAAAACTCATCTATGTTATTATTGAAACTGCATTCTTTACACATATCAGAAAGCATAGCATACGCTGATTCTATGTTTCCTTCTAAACAATAACCAACATATTCCTCCAACATTTTTTCAACATCATTACTGACTTTTTCTGGTACACTATCTGTAGAATCCATTACTGCTTTATGTGGTTCGTATGTTGTCTGCAAATCTACTGGTGGTTTGTAATTTTTTAGAAACATATTGACAAAAAATACAATCGCCCAAATACATACTATTATAAAAATTATTTTTGCATTTTTTTTGAAAAAATGGCGTATTTTTAATCTTAAATCTGTAACCATACCTTTCTCCTTTAAACTTATATCACACTAAATGAGATAACAAAGTCATTATAATCATTTTCTTTTATGACAACATTCATCTTTTTGGATTCGCCAGGCTTACCATCAATTGCATCTGTGATAGACAGCCATAAAACATATACATCACCATTTCTTTCAATATTATCATGCTTTATGTCTGTCATCTCAGAAAATATGGTTGGTATATATTTTTCAAAAGATTCTAGCGTTGGAAAATAAGTCTTTTTAAAATCTTCATATAATAACTGATAGGCATCCTCATATTTCCCGTTTTCTACATAGCCTAAAAATATTCCTACATAATATTCCATTCTATCGCGTTCTTCCATGTTTTGTAGTGCTGAAACAATATTCGTATTGATAAATTCTTGGACTTCTTCTTTATCCTCTGGATTTGGTGGCTCTCTTTCCTCTGTTTTTGCACTAAAAACTCCAGCTAATATGATTATAAGAATAATAAGGACGATTAAAATATATAACTTTTTATCATTACTTCTTTTCCTTGACTTTGCCATTTTCTTCTCCTTAGTTTAATATTTTAAGGTGTGTTTTGTGGTCCATTTTGAGGGCCATTTTGTGTTCGGTTTTCATATCGATTTTCTTCATAATTATAAATATAAGTTGTTGTATTATTTTCTGTTGTATTGTAATTATTGGTTACTTTTCTACCAAACGAATCCACATCCATACCACCAGATTTAACAACATTAAATTGAGCAGCTACCTGAGACTTAATGAACAAATCACTAAATTCTTTTACAATATTCATTGCCTTCTCTTTTTCATCATCCGCTAAATCTCCAGAATAGTAGGTATCAATTAAATCAGAAATGTCAAATTCTTCTCCTGTCTTTGTTTGAGCTATCATAGCTGACATAATTCTGCTAGCACTATCTCCTACTATATCTTCTAGTTTTTCAACTGCTTTAACTTGATCATCATGGATTTTCTTAAACATTCCAGCAAAATCCATTGAATGACATTCATTAACAAATTCCTGAACCATTTTCTTCATATCTTCTGGACTGATATTGTTATTATGAGCATATTGTTTTACTAAATCAGTTGTATCTTTTGTTGCTGTTTTATTGGTACCTTCTAACGCTCCATGCATCATACCATACCCCAATTGACCAAATGATACCGCATCAGTTGCATTATCTGTTACACCATATACAAATGACCCTAATGCAAGTGCTGAAGCAATTTCTGCACTGTCTTTTACATACGCACCAATAGCTTTTCCAGCTGAACTTTGTGTGAATTGATGTGCCAAAGTTTTGGCTCCATTAATTGTTTTTCTAAATCCTGTACTCCCTATAATAGTACTATTTTTTGCTTCTTTTATCTTACCATTTTGAATATCAATCGTTTCTTGTGCCATTCTAGCCTGCTTAGTTGGTTGTCCATTCCTATCCTTCTTAGATGCCATATTTTTCATGCGATCATAAGCACCTGCACCATGTGTTTCATCATATGCTGCTCTGGCACTATTTTCAATCATTTCATCATACGCACCTTCACGACCTTGTTGTTTATCATAAATTTTTCTTGCTTTTTTCGTTCTTCTAGAATTTTTTCTCGCATTGATTTCTCTTGCTGTCTTTTTCTTTTCTAACAATTCTGAATACTTATCAGTCTTCTTAAATTCTTTAAATGTTGATGCAGTTGTATTTACTTCTCCTGCATTAAAGGCTTTTTTAACATCTCTTTTAGCACCTATATCTCTTAAACCACCAGTTACAGCTTTCATACCTCCAGCTGCTCTAAAATTAGCAAATGCACCTACACCTTTCATACCAACTTGTGCAAATTTTCCTGTTGCTGCCGCAAAAGCTTTAGCAGGTTGTGTAACAGATGGCATAGAATTGGCTTCAAAATGAAATATTTTTCTTAGTATTCCTTCTGCTTCTTTCATAAATTTTAAAATTACGTAAGCTAAAATATAAGCACTAATATTACCATAAGTTGCATCTTCTATAATTTGTGCTATTGCTCCAAAAAACGCTAGATATAATATACAGTGAAATGGCTGAATTAAAATATTATAAACAAATTCTTTTAGCCAAGCATTCAATGCTTGTGCTTTTCCATCTCCAATTTTATCAATAGAATAAGTAATTGTAATAAGTGGTGCAATAATAATTAAGAACCCTACTGTTATCATACGTTTTAAATAGAATAAGAAGAATCCAAATGCAGAACCTTGCATCATCATATACATGAATCCTGCAAATATACCTCCAATTCCATCTGTCCAAATATCAGTTACTAATTGACTATTTAAATATTCTCCAATGGTAACATCTTCAACCATTTGATTCTTTAATAATCCTCCCAATGAAGAAACAAGGGCACTATTAATTGAAATGACAAACATGATAATGTAATGTAACAAAAATAACAATGCTAAACTCGTTACCCAATCAGTCAACATTTGTTTATACTTTGCTTGCTCTGATGCAATTGTTGATAAAGCCATTCGAATTCCAACATAAATTAAAATCACTAACAATATCGCTGCTGAAATCAATCTCATAATATAGTACCATTGTGCCACAGCACCTCTAAATGAGTAAATCGCTCCTTCACCTTCTAAATCAAAAAAGTTAATATCTATAAAATCAATTCCACTAAAACCGCCTTTTTCTTTATATCCAGAAAAAAATACATGTTCAAATGAAACACTTGTCACTTGAACAGTTCCAAGGCTGACACAAGCATTCATTACGATTTTTATAAAAAATCCAATTAACAAAAATAAAATTCTTGGAATAAAGGTAAATATTGCAACAATTCCACTCATTAAAGCTTCTACCTTAGCAAATGCACTGGCTTCACTATCAATCATTGTTGCAACCAATCCTTCATTTGCAAATCCAATATTGGTTCCAAAAATAATATAACAGCAATTGGTTAGCACAATGGCTAAAGTCACCACAAACAATAATCTTTTCAGCAATTTTTTCTTACTTTTCATTCTCTTCTTTTACACCACCATTCATTTATACGTTATTAATTAAGTCAATCACGTTTTGTTCTGGACCAAAAAGTCTTTTTTCTAAAGCTTTTTTCTTGCTTTCAACAAAATATCGCTCTGAAAGTCTTTGACTTCCATCTTTCGTTTCATCAAATCTTCGACTTCCATCTTTGCTAGAATCTATTTTTCGTCCTCCATCTTGATAAAATTCTAATGTCTCTAACTGCTCTTTTTTGGTTTCCGTTTTCTTTTTGCCATGCACTTCTACTGCTTCACGATTATTTGAGCCTATTTTTGATAAAGCAAATAATAATTCTAGAGTGCCTTCGTCATTTATGTTATCCAGCGTATCTGCACATAAAGCTTGTTCTAAGCTATTTTTCGTTCGATTTATATTGCGATTTGTTTGATGTTCAATCAATTTTTCTCTGTCTTTTGAATTATTCAATAAATTAACTTTTTTAATTTTTTTAATATCATCCTCAACTGTATCTTTCATATAATCCGATAATTCAATTTCATCTCTACTTTTATCTTGACCAGAAATTTTTCTAATGACATCAGCCGATTTTTTAGAATCTTCTGACATTAACTTATCTTTTATAATGTTAAATATCTCTTCTGTTTTTTGTAATAATTCACTTTTTTTCGTAATCCCTGTTTCTTGCATATATTCTAAAACTGCATCAGTAGCTATTCTCTGCTCCAATGATTCATTAGTCTTTTCTCTATCCGCTTGTAAATTACTGTAAACATCTTCAATATTTTCATTTGTAAGTAAATTGTCCTCTAATTTTATTTCACCTTTACGAACAATTCCCGTTTCTTCTAATAGACTTAAAACATTTTGTTTAATTTGCTTTTTATCGCTTTCTGACATTCCTGCACTATTAATGTCAATGATTCCCCTTTTAGCAAAATATTTTTCAATCTGACTTTGAATTAACATGTTTTTATTCATATTAAGTTTACTCTTAATTGCGTTGATTCTCTCTTCTCTAGTTTGTCCTGGTTTCGCATCCATTTGATGTTCAGCTTCAGCTACAAATCGATTTTGAACTTGCATAGCGTCATTATCTATACCAATCTCATATAAAGCATCACCTACTTCTATAATGCCATCTTGATTAACATATTCTTCCCATAATAATTGTTCTTTTGACATTCCTTCTGCTTTGTCTTTTTGATTTTTTTGTTGTTCTTCAAACTTTTTCTTGAATTCATAAGCTGTCATTGTTGTATCTAGTTCATTGAATTGTTTTAGTGCTGTTTTAAACTGTTTGGTATATTTGGTATAGCTTAATTCTGCAAGTTGTTCTGATGCAATTGGATCAAGATCTGGAATGGAAATTGCTTTAATTTTATTATGTAATAAATTTTTAACAAATTTAAAATGTTTTCCTTTTAGTTCTTGGGTTCTTTCATGCCTAATTTCTTTGATTTGTCTGGCAGCTTCTACTTGCATGGTATATTGTGCTGCTTTATTAAAAGAAATAAAATTATATCTTTTATTTTTCTTATAGCTAGGTCGATTCTTGATTTGTCTCACCTTAGTGGCTACACCTAATCCTGAATACATTGCTTGCCCTAACAAAGCAATTCCCAATGTTGGTTCGACAACAAAGGCTGGAAAACCTATTGCTGCAGACATAAAACCTAACACATTCGATTTACTAATTTTAAATTGTTTTTTTAGTTCTTTTACCTCGTCACTAGATAGATTTAGCATTTTAGCCATTTTAGCATTATCCATAAACCTCATTCCAATGCTATCTTTCTTTTCTCTCCACCAAGCACCTTTTGCCCCACCTTTTCTTCGTGTTTTCATTCTATGATATTTTCCATCTTTTCCTTTTTCAACATATTGCATTGGATCAAACAGATTTTCAAGTGAACCTTTAAAGGTTCCTTTTCGAAATGCTTTTTCTAGATTTTCTATTTTATTTAATTCATTCATAAACTCTAGTTCTTCAGTGGTATCATTTAATTTTTCTTGATAATCTGCTAATTGTTTTTCTATTTCTGTTCTTTCTTTTGCTATTTTCTCAAGCTCTTTTTCCTCTTCTTGCCCCTCTTCGTCTCCTACCCAACCATATACGCCTCTTCTTTGTTTGGCTTCGGCTTCTTTTTGCCTAACTTCTTGTTCTCTTTGTTTTAATCTCTCAATACTTTCTTCTAAATCACTTTTAGCCTCTTCTAGTCTTTGTTGGTCTTTTATCTTCTGTTCTTCCTCTTCTTGCAATTCATTTGCCTTTTTGGCCATATAGTTTCCAAATGTCGTTTCCACAAGTGCTCTCCCTGGTTTTGTTGCAACTCTATAAGTTGCTTTCAAAGCTGTCTTACCAAGCTTTCCACCAAGCATAGCTGTTCCCAATCCTTGTATTCCACTTTTGATTTCACTAAATCCTGTACTTTCCATAGTTCCTGATAAGCTACCTTTTGCACCAGACATTTTAAATATCGTTCTTAATACTTTTTCTGCTTCTAACATAACATGTAACATAACAAATGCTAACATCACACCAGGTAATGACTCCAAAGATAATTTTAAAGCAATCGATACAAATGAAACATATATGATAACATGGAATATTTGAATAATCACATTGATAATATATTCTAAAAGCCAACTAGAAAATATCTTTGATTTTCCTGTTAAAACTTTATTAACTGCATAAGAAGTTGCAATAATTGGTGCTATTAAGGTAAGAATCATAATATTAAATACCCTAATAAAATACATAATAGCAAATCTCCAAGCATAGTAAACAAGAACACCATAAATCACCATACCTGTAAATCCATCTGTTAGACTTAAACTGTAAGCTCTCGTTCTGGCTGATTCATACAGTGTGGTTTCAAGTTCATCATAGGTTGTCTCTTCATTTTCAATTCCATATTGGAATTCCTCCAATTGAATACTACTTTTTTCGCTTAATAGAGGTTCTAGCCCCTCTACTACTGAATCATTAAGATTAAAAATAAGGATCATAACATAGTGGATGGAAAAGACAATAATCATTCCAACTACCCAGTCTACAAGCATCTGTTTATAAATTGCTTTTTCTGAGGCAATCGTGGATATTGCCATTTTGATTCCCACAAATATTAACAAAAGTAACATAAAAATAATAGCTACTAATCTTAAAATATAATACCATTTAGCAACACCATTTTTCACCGCTCTAACAACTTTGTTATTCTTTTTTTGTGTTTTGGTATCTTGTTCTATTTTTTCCACTTTATCTTCTGGATCTGGATTAAGACTGTCAAATATATTAGCATTTAATATAGGAACTCTATTAAATAGTATACTTTCAACATTTACAATGTTTTGTGAATAATTATCCATAGCATCATCATTAACTTTTTCTAATGTACCATCAACATCTAAAATAGCCACCAACAACATTTCAGCAATTTCTATCCATCCAATAAAAACTCCCCTAATTCCTAAACCTATAATTCCTAATATGTAACTTGCAATAGTGGATAAAAGCTGAATAATTTTTGAAAATATTCCATTTTGCACTGTCACTTTTGCATCTTGTGTTCCAGAATAATAAATTCCCTTATCATTAACTAGATCACTAAATTTATTGGCATGGGAACATGAAGTCACTACAAAAAAAGACAATAAAATCGTTATCATTGTTGTTACTAACATTTTATATGAAATTCTAGCAATCATTGACTTCATGCATTTTCCTCCTAATATTTCACTTCTAATTGTTTATTATCATAAGTTAGAATATTGTTTTCATAAGATTTTATAATAAAATCGTCCTCTCCTGTTACAATAACTCCTTTTGATTGTGTTCTTAAATCATAATAATAGATTCCTTTTTTAGTAATACTATATACAAAGCAATACTCATTTAACCAAATATAAGATTTTATATTTTCACTTAATTCACAATTTGGATATTGTGGATTTTGTGATATAAAATAAGTACATATTATGTTATTATCTTTCGACATTTTCATATAGTAATCATAAATCTTTCCTCTGTTTTTATTTTCTTTTTCTTCATATTTTTCCTTATATTGTTTACAATTTTCTGCAAACTGTGCTCTTTGAGTGGCTCTTTTAACTTCTGCTTTATAGACATTATCAATTTGAAGCATCGCTATAAATTCTGTATATTGGAAATAAGGATTTATTTTAGTTTGGTTTACCCCAATATTATTGTAAATAACAATTCCATTGGTATTGTCATAATTCATTTTAATATCAATTCCTTTATTGGGATAAGATAGAAAAACAGTTTCTGAATCATAAGTATACTCATCATAATCAGGCCATAAATAAGTTAGTTCATTCATATACTCCAATAATGTATATTCATCCTTTAAAAATTTATCAGTTAACGCAAAAAACTCATCAAAACCAGTTTCCTTCGTATTTCTATAAATTGAGATTTCATTCTCCCCAAAAAAAACATAAATATCTTTGGATTTATAACCAATAATAGTTTTATCCTCATTTTGAAAGGTTGGTGTTCCCAACTCTCTTATTATTATATCATGTTTTTCCCCAACAGTAAAGCCATTTACGACTGGTTTTACATAATTTTTTGTGAAAATAATATTATATATTTTGCCACTGATTTTCCTTGTCTCAATTCCTTCATCAAAATAGATATAATAATTTTGGAAAATCGTTTCTCTCGTCCCAAAGTTTGTATCTGTAGTCCAATTATTCTGGATACAATTCACCAATTCTTTGGCTTGAATTGCTATTTCTGTCATTTTAATTTCTTTATACTGACTCAAACTAATTTGAGAATTTCGATAAATAAAATAATCTTCTACACCATTTATCAAAATCTTTTGAATCTTAGTTCCATCACCTATCACTCGTATTTCAATTTTTTCTGTTTTGGCATCATCTATCATTCTAAAACTGGTATAATTTAAAAACTTAGCTACTGCATTTATTACACTGTTATAAAATTCTTCATTGCTTTTTTCATTGTCATATAAATCCATTTTTAAATTTACATTAATATCAGTTGTGAAATTTTCTTCTGTGCTATTTTTGGTTCGTATCAAACGACAGCCATAATATTCCAACACCTCTTCAATCGAATTAAAATTTCCTGTAGCAATTGCCTCTTCTTTTTCTTGATTTTGATTTTGTACATTATTTAAAATAGCCATTAAAATCAATAAAATAAAAGTGAGAATCATGACTGCTACAAAAATAAACATTTTCTTTTGAAATTGATTTTGATTGATATACTTTCCCTTTTGCATTCATGCCTCCATTATTTTTTTCTTTGCTCATCAACAGGTTTCAAACTTGCAACATTTTTTAAGTTAAACAATTGCAATATTACTTTTTCAACTTTTGTTAAACCTAACAAAAATGCTAAAGCTATCCATAATGACGTTTTCGCAATTTCTCCAGCAGTATACATAAATACAAGATAAATTAATGCTTGAATTGGCTGTATCAATACATTAACAATCAATTCATTACTCCAAACTGTAAAAGCTTGTGCTTTTCCATCACCAATTTTATCAATAGGATAAGTAATCGTTATAATTGGTGAGATGAAAATCAAAAATCCTACTGTTATTACCCTTTTAAAATACATCAAAAAGAATTTTGTTTGTATGTATATCAAAAACCAAAATACAATTGAATAAGCTGCATACGACCAACCTGAATATTGGATTAAGTTAACTTCCATCATAGCTAACGTTTCTGTTTCGAAACTAAGTTCTCCACTAGCATCGGCTATGCATCTAAGGGTATACATCAAATTTGTGCACATATTCCCAACATTAATAATCAAAGCAATAATATATTGCATTAAAAATAACAATACAATACTTTCTACCCACGCAATCAGCATTTTTTTATATTTTGCTTTATCTGCTGCAATTGTTGATAAAGCCATTCGAATCCCAACATAAATCAAAATCAACAAACTAATCGCCATTGCCATTAATCTTAAGATATAATAATATTTGGCAACACTATTTCTAATTGATAATTCAATCCTATCATTTGAAGTAATTTCTTTTTTATAATCACCATTTCCAATTGTATAAGTATATGGTTTACTAAAGTTAAAATAATCAATATTAAACAAAGGAATCTCATTAAAAACTGTTTTCTGAATAGTAAATGATTCTCGTACACAAATCGACATAATTGCTTCCATTAAGTAAGGAAAAATATTAAAAAATCTAGCTAATATTCCACCAATTGTTCCAAATATTGCAGTTCCTAATGAACTAAAATCAATTGTTGTTTCCTCATCAACAAAAGACGTCTTAGACTCTCCAATAATTCCCTCCAAATCTTTTCCGCCAATTGTATCAGACTGAATATCATCTTCAACTGTTGTTCCATAAGACTTACCACAAAATATGAAATTAAATAAAATCACTACCATTACTAGTGTACTTATTATTTTTTTCATTCATAACCTCAAAATCTAGTTTTTTACTTTAATCCTATTGTTGTTGTTGTTTTGCTCTTTCCATTTCAATCTGTTTATTCAAGTTTGTTTCTACAAACTCAAATTCTTTATTCGTTGGCTGAATTGCCAAAATAGCTGAATCGCCTCCAACTCTTAATAGTCCTTCTCCTCGTCCGCAAGTAATTAAGAAACCAGCTTCTCCTTCACTCAGCTTAAATACTTCCTTCAAATACTCAATTTCTGACTTATCTTGGGCCAAAAACAATTTTGTTTCTGATGAAGTAAGAATTGCTTGTGCTTCTGGTTTTTCATAAAAATCTTGGAACTTTTGCGAAATAACTGCTAATGAAACATTTCTTTTTCTGGCACGTCTTGCCATAGTATTTAAGAAATCAACTGCTTCTGGAAGTGGTAACATCATCCACGCTTCATCAATTAATACTCTTTTTTTAGCCGCTTTACTCTTGTCTTCACTATTCTTTTTAACATATTTTTCCCAAACCCAAGAAAGCAATATTTGCTGAGCAAGAGGCCTTGCAAATCTTTCCTCCAATTGAGAAATATCAAGATTAATAAATGGTACTCCATCTAATAACTCGAAAGTTGATTGCCCATCAAAATAAGCCATTTGTCCATGCAATTCCCTAACATATTGTTTCATAACTTTTACCAAATAACTATAGTGGAATCGATAATCTGGATTTTGGTTTTCCTGTGCTTTTCTACAAATTCTTTTGTACCAAGAGCCTATGGTAGGCATTTCCTTTTTAACTTTTCCCAAATAATCCTGGGACATATTGATTCCACTACCATTTGAATTTTCATACAAACTTTCTACTGTATTATTAATACCACGACTAACATATTCCTCCAAAACAGATTCTGAAATAATCTGTTTTGTAAGCTCGTTTACTTCTGTACTTCCTGTACTTCCGTCTTGCCATAGTAAGAAGCCCTTGCGTTACATCTTCCACTTTATTTTCAACACTTAACATGGTTCTTTCTTTCCCTGTGATTTCATCTTTTATCACTTCTGGCTCGATATCAAAAACATTGATAATCGTCTTTGAATTTGGACTAATAACGACATTTACGCCCCCCAAAGACTCTGCAACAGAACCATATTCACCTTCAGCATCTAGTGCCAAACTTTCAATTCCCATTAAAATTGAGGAACGAGCTGAAAGTGTTTTGATTGTAACAGATTTACCAGCACCAGATTTACCAAAAACAATCATATTATAATTTGTTAATTTAGAACTGAAATTATTGTACAAAATTGGAAGACCAGTTTGCTTATTAAAACCAAGTGGAATACCGTCTTCATGCCCCACCTCTGAATTAAAAAATGGGAAAACAGTCGACATTGCCCTTCTATCAAATGTATGTGATTTATTTAGTTTATTTTCACAAAATGGCATATTAGAACGAAAAGCTTCATCTTGCATTGCCCAAGCTGGTTTCACATCAATCAAATTCTTTGACATTTCATTTGACAACAATTCTGTGTATTTGTCTAATTCTTCCATACTGTAAGCGAATATTGTAGATATAATCGTACTATCAAACAACTTGTTAAACCCTGCTGCAATAGCATCTCTTAGCTCTTCTGCCTCCATTCTTTTTTGAGCTATAATTCTTTCTCGGTTGATATCTCCTCTATCTTGAGCAACCACCCTCTCAGACTCTAACTCATTAATCGTTCTATTCAAATCCGTTTGTGAAGTTGATTCACTTACTGGATTAATAAAAACCGATACATTAATGTCACCAAACGTATACATTCCTCTCAAAAATTCTGGGAATGTACACATTCTTGGCAAAGCTGCAACAATCATACTCCTGGCATATCTTGTTCGTGCTGAAGAAATTTCAATATGATTGGTATAACTTGCATCAATCCCACCTGGTGCAATCAAATGTTTCAAGTCCTTTTCCTCTTTTTTGAAAATACTTTTGACTTCCTTTTCTTTCTTGGTCTCTATTTCAAAGTCATTTGTTGTTTCTTTCTTTTTGCTTCCAAACATGTTATTTCCTCCTTTTTCTTTAGTCTTCTGGCATGTCATTTCTTTTTATGATTTTTCTTCTTGGGAGCTCTGATTCCGTCATCTTTGTTCTAGATTCTGGATGAATACCTGGATCTGTTTGTGCTCTTGGAACTCTTTTCACTGTTGTCGTTTTTGACTGTGTTTTTGAAACAGGTTTTTTTACTCCACCACTTTTTTCTGCCACTTTTTCTGCACTCTTATTAATATTTTCCTTTGCCAATTCAAATACCCTTGGATTTAATTGTTCTTCATATTGATCCAATAAATCTGATGCTTTGTCTTTAATTGCTTGTGTTTTTTCTCTCTCTTTTTGCAAATCTTCTCTTTGCTTTTGTTTATCAGCCTTCAAAATACTATCTGTAGCCATATCAATGGCTGCTATATTAATTTCTTTGTCTAACCTTTCTTGTTTCTTTTGCAAAACATCTTTTCCTGTACTATATAAAGCGTCATACTGAGCATCTAACGCTTTTTGTAATTGATAAATTTCAGATTCATCTCTATTATAAGCTATGTACAACAATTCCATTAATTCCTCAGAGTCTAAAATTCGACTTGACACTTGTGACCCCATTAAACTACTTGATACATTTTGACATCTCGTATACAACTCAGAAAAACACATATTATCAAGCTCTTCCTTTGAATAATTCTCAATACTTCCACCAAGTTCGTTAATAAAAAATGATACAATTACATACGTTCTTTGTTGTAAAATATTTTGATTTGAATTTAACTTTTCAACATAATTAGTAATATCAACCCCATAATCTAGAACATTTTGCTTTCTTCTTTTTTCAAAATAAAGTTTTTCTTGTAAAGCTTTGTTATTGGCCATTTTGGCTTGCTCAATTTTTACATCAAGTTTATTAATCTCATTGCTCACAACATTTACTCGTTCTTTATAACCTTCTACAATTTCTTTTAAATTCAATGTCCTACTTTGCACATATAACTGGATAGGGAACCTCAATGTATTCAAAAATTGTACAAATCCTTCTTCTACTGATATTTTCTCTTGCTCAGACATCAAGTCATAATTAACACCATTGCATTGTAAAACCATAATATATTGTGTTTTATTTTTTCGAACAATCATGTTATCAATAACTTCGTCAAATTCCATAAAATCGAAAATTGATTCTTGCGTTAGCTCACCTTGGAATCTTCCATAATTTCCTATTTTCTTATCTTGCTTTTCAATTGTTTCTGAATATTCAATTTGTGTAGAGTTATCTTCTGTTTTTTGCTTTTTTGGCTTTATCAAATATAAGTAAAATAAAACCAACAAAAACATGACAAAAATAATAATCCCAATCATGATTTGTAGTATTGTAATCACATCCATTTATTTTTCCTCCTTTGTGTTTTTCTTGCTTTGGCAATAGGTGTATATTTTACGTTTTTTTCGAAACTTAAAATAACGAATAATAATTTCACTAATTGGCTCTCCACCTATTTTTTTGGTAACTGGAATACTAACAATTGTAGGGATTTTAACCGCGCCAACAATATAACCAATAACCGCCATAATGGCCATAATAATAATTCCCACATTTTTCAATGCCAATAAAGTAAATAACCACAAAAAAATGGCTCCTATTGCAGCTCCTATCGCAGTTGTTATTAATGACTTAATTGAAAAAATATATAATATTCTCGTTTCTCCTTTATAATTACGTGGTATATAATACGTCCCCATAATTCTTCCTCCTTTGTTTTATTTAAAAATTCTTTACAATATTCAAAACAGTTTTCCAAATTCCATATGCACCAAAAATAACAACACCTGCTACTACCAATCCTATCAATTGTTGTTTTAAAGCAGCTTGTTTATCTGGAGATGAAATAAGATACATAATTCCCATATAAGATGCCACTGCAACCATAACACCAGTACCAATCATGGTGAGCAATTTTCCTAATCCAGAAAAATTAGTGGTAATCGCTGTTGTAACATCAGTTAAATCTCCTGCTTTATCTTTTCCTTTTTGAATAAAAGTTGAAGCATCTCCTTCCATATCTGTTATAAAATCCGTTGCTCTTGTTTCAAAACGATTAAAATAAATTAACCCCATCAATAAATTCACTACTAATAATACGAATAAAAATTTTTTACCTATTGTCATCTATTCTTTCCATTAGCTTTATAATGCTAATTTCTCCCTTCTTTTATATTTTTTGAAAATCTTGCTTTCTCAAATTTCATTTATTTTAACTTTTTATAGTATTTCAATATTATTATACTTGAAAATAAATCATTTTTCAACATTTTTCTTTGATTTTTTCTATTTGTAATCAAAATGTAATAAAAAAATGGAAAAATTATGTAAATTTTTCCATTTTTTGGTTATTTAGTACTATTCAAAGTATTTCCAAGACTAGCAACAATAGCAACCAAATTTGTGGCTGCAAACA
The DNA here is from genome assembly GCA_947573445.1 of uncultured Clostridia bacterium. GTDB lineage: Bacteria > Bacillota > Clostridia > TANB77 > CAG-508 > Scatovivens. The sequence continues at coordinate 40,827 of CANPFR010000001.1, forward strand.
ATAATACACATCCTGTTATAATTGGCACCGCCATTTTTTTCATATCAGCTTTCTCCGAAGGACTTGACCACATATACTTTATTCCGACAATTGTTACAACCAATACAGAAATACCTGTTCCAGCTATTTGAATTAGTCTTATAACGGCATTCAATATCTTGGCAATTCTTCCACTACTCCCTTTCTCACTTACTTTATTAACTCCACTCATTTTATCAATTACATCATCAACATCTTGTGATTCTATTATTAAAGTATTAGTTTGGTGTGCCCCTTTATCTATTAAAGTATCAGTTCGATGTACCCCTCCATCTATAACAGTATCCGTAGCCAATATTGGAGTTGGTGCCAAACATGCACAACTCAAACATAAAATGATCAAAATCAATATCTTCCTTCTCTTCATAATTTTTTCCTTCTTTCACTTATTTAACTTTTTGTTATTTCTGATACCACATTATTTATAAGTTGTAGTATCGTTGTAGCTCCTATAACAACTGCAAACCCAACTGTAAATGTCACCAACTGTGTCTTTATACTTGCTTTTTCTGAGGGAGCAGCCGACATATATTTGATTCCTAAGTATGTTATCATAATCGTACCAAGTCCAATTGCAACAATTCTGACAACTGATAAAATTGGACCAACTATTTTTTTTATCAATGTTTCACCTTCCTCGGTAGTTTCTTTTGCAGCATTCCCTGATCCATTAAATTGTTGTACCAATTTTTTCCCCTGTTTCGTTGCTATTAATTTACTTTTGGAACTATCAATTTTTTTCACCAATACCTCATCTGTTGTGGCAAATACTTCGTGGTTTACCAAAAACATTCCACTTAAAATCAATAACATAACCGCAAAAAGCACTTTCAATCCTCTTCTCATTTCTGCTCCTCCTTACTTTTTCCCTTATATTTATTATAGCGAAACTTTTTACTTTTTTCAACATTTTTATAAAATATTTTTATAAATTACATATTTTTTGATTCCAAAGCAAAAAAGCTACAAAATGTAGCCTTCTTCTATTCCATTAAATTTTTTCTCCTATCCAGTAACAATATTTTTATTAGCAAAATTAGCTATTACTTGTAAAATATTTGATGCAGCAAATAATACAATCGCTCCTACTATCATTCCTGTCGCTGATTTTTTAAATTCTGCTTTCTCACTTGGTGCCGCTGACATATACTTGATCGCTATGTAAGTCAACATAATAATTGCAATTCCTGTTCCTACAATTCGAATTACATTGATTACTGTTCCCACAATATTTTGGGTCGATTTTATTAGTCCACCATCTCCTACATTATTCCCCCATGAATTCTCAGCATTTCCTATTTCGTCCACTGGTTTCCATTCAGCTAATGATATTGTTTGTAGTAAAATTATACAACTTATAAAAACTATTATATATAATAATATTTTTGCACAATTTTTCATTTTTTCTCCTATCCAGTAACAATATTTTTATTAGCAAAATTAGCTATTACTTGTAAAATATTTGATGCAGCAAATAATACAATCGCTCCTACTATCATTGCTGTTGCAGACTTTTTAAATTCTGCCTTTTCACTTGGAGCAGCTGACATATATTTGATTGCTACATAAGTTAGCATAATAATTGCAATTCCTGTTCCCACAATTCGAATTACATTGATTGCTGTTCCCACAATATTTTGAGTCGACCCAACAATTCCACTTTCTCCGTTTTCCTTCCAATTATCAGCTTCTTTCAAATATGTTACTGCTGATTTTGAGGTTGTGTTTGATGGTCCTGCCGCAAACACTTTCGATGTATTTAAAACCATAATACTCATAAAAAGAATTATCATACAAAATACTTTTAAACTTTTTTTCATTTTTTTTCCTCCTTTTATATCATTCATTATATTTTAACTAACTGTTATTATATTATTACTTGCAAACTTGGCTATCATTGTCAAAATATTGCCTGCTGCAAATATCAAAATGGCTCCTAGGACAAAAATTGATGCACTTTTTTTGAAATCTGCTTTTTCAGCTGGTGCAGCCATCATATATTTAATAGCTATATAAGTAAGCATCACAATCGCAACACCTGTTGCAATAATTCTTATCATTTTTATTGCAAACCCCATTGCATTTTTAGCAACTCCATCCGCATTTCCGTTTGTTTTTGGATTGTCGTAATCATTAAAATTAAAATTACTTTCAGAACTTACAAACTTATCAAGTCTATTACTTCCAGAACTTGCAAACGAGTTTGGTGATACATAAAAAATACAACCTATCATCAGTAATATAACTAATATTTGTTTTATTTTTTGTCTAACCATTTCTTCCTCCAACATTTTCTATTTTTATTTTACAATAGATTTAATTTTTTTTCAATACCTTTTTCATAAATGTAACAAAAATGTAATATAATTTCAAAATTCAATAAGTATCCTATTACATAAAAACGCCACGCTAAAAAAACGTGGCTCCATTTATCACTCATCAATTTTATCCTAAATAGATATCTACATCTTGTACTTCAACAATTCTTTCAATTGAAGCAGATGGAGATTCTGGTTGAATATTTGCTGTAGCAAAGTTTTTAATAACTTGTAGAATTCCTGTTGCAGCAAACAATACAATTGCACCTACAAGATAAAGTGTAACTGATTTCTTAATTTCAGCTTTTTCTCCTGGTGCAGCTGATATGTACTTAATCGCCAACACAATCAACATAATAATTGCAACAGCCATACCAACTACTTGAACAAGATTAATCGCAGTTGCTACAAATCCTTGAAAAACTTTTGATGTTTGTTGGTCTTTTGATTTGTCTTTAAATTGAGTCAAATCTGAATAATCTGTTTTATCTGTCGCTAATACTGCTGTTGAAATTGTCATAGTAACCATTAATAGGACTAATAATATTGATACAACTTTCATTACCTTTCTATTCATAGTTTTTCCTCCTTCTTCTATATTTATAAATTTATAAACATATCTCTATATTTTAATAATAGCATACATTTTAAAATTTGTAAAGGGTTTTTTGGTAAAATTTTGTATTATTCTTTTTTGTATATTGGTAAGCATTATGAAAATTTCCTCTTTTTTTTCTTGTCATTTCCTCTTTTTATATATATAATTTTAAAAAAACTAGGAGGAGCTTATGAAAAAATTAAAAGAAATATTTCTTATTTTATTATTTTTTATTGTTTTACTATTCATCATCACCATTTGCACCTTTTCGAATCCTTTTTATTGTTATGATGAAATTTGGAATTTTCAAAGTATTAATAAAATGCATCAAAATAGTCTCATTTATCGTGATCATAATGTGATTATCACTCCTTTATTTTTTCACCTTGGTAATCTCATGTTTTATTTATTCGGTGCTAATTTAGCTGTTTTTAGAATATACAATGTGGGCATTTATTTTATAAAATATCTTGTTCTTTTTTTCATTTTCAGGCATTTCAAAACCAAAAAATCCCTTGCTGCACTGTATACATCTATCTGGATTTGTTTGGATTTTTCTAACATTACTTGTGGTGCCAATTACAACCAATTAGCAACTATTTTTTGTCTATTTGGCGTATTATTATATTTTTCAAATACTAAAAAAAACTCATATCACTTTTTACAAGGTTTTCTTATTTTTCTAACTTTTTTTACCAAACAAACCATTGGTATTTATTATGCCTTTGGAATTGTTTTATTTGAACTAATTCACTCTGGTTTTGGCAAAAATTTTTGGAAAAATCAGTTACTTAAACTTTCTACGTTTCTTCCCTGTCTCGTTGTTTCTTGCATTATAATGAGTAAGAAGGGAAATTTAATTGATTGCATCAATTTATGTTTTGGTGGTATTTTTGAATTTGGCTCCAATCATTTTAGCATTTCTTGGAATGTCCTAAAAGAACTTATTTCTATAAGTTTTATCATTGCTTTCTCACTTTTTTGCATCATGCATCAAAAAGTACCTACAACCGTTCAAAAAAATACTAAATTTCTTTTATGTGTAAGTCTTGGAAATTCTTTTAATCTATTTCCTTTGGCTAATCCTTACCACATTAATTTAGCCCTTCTATTTTACTACTTACTTTTTATGTATTTGATGGATCAACTCCTTATTAGTGAAGTATTCACGAGTAAAAAACATAAAATAGTATCCATTTTGATTTGTACTTTCATTTTTCTTGCTCATTTCATTAAAGTTGCTCACATTTATTATACAAACCAGCAAGATTTAACCCATTTTGATAAAACTCATCCATTTTATAATGTCGCCATCGCCTCCAAAGATAGCGAGCGAATCCAAACCATAACTGCCTATATAAAAGAAAAACAAAAAAATGGCATTCAAGTCATTGTACTCTCCTACGAAGCTGCATCCTTTATGGTTCCACTAAATTTAAACAACCATGAATTTGACTTACCATTTTCAGGAAATCTTGGATATCATGGAATTGAAAAAACCATTTCTAAAATTTCCCATATGAAAAATACCGAATTTCTTATTTTTACTAACGAAAATGATTGCTTTATCCAAGAATCAAAAGAAATTCGAAATTACATTCTTAACCATTTACAAAAAATTGATGAAATTTTAGAATATTCTATTTACATAAATCAATAATTTTGATATAATATATATGTTGATATTTTTTAATAGGAGATGCCTTTATGAAATTGAAAAAGAAACAAGAAACAAAAAAACAAAAAAACGAATCTGAAGAACAAGCCATTGAAATCATTATGGGAACTGATTCAAATACTGATTTCAAACTAGAGATTTCTGATGTTGGGGATTATATGAATGATTTAAAACCAAAAAATCATGAAAAAAATAAAAAACAAATTGTTATTCCAAAGAGCAAAAACAAAGGGCAAAAATAAAATTTTGCCCTTAAATTTGTCATTTTTTTCATAAACACCTTGACAAATGGACACAATACATTTATAATATTGTTTGCATGATGAAAATTCGTTTCAAATTTATATGGCGAAGTAGCTCAGTTGGCTAGAGCACTTGGTTCATACCCAAGGTGTCGAGAGTTCGAATCTCCCCTTCGCTACCAAAAACCCCATTTGCAAAATGGGGTTTTTTTATTATACAAACTCCTACAATGCATTTTAAGGCGTCTTTATTCAAAAATTAGAGATAAATCATTAAAAATTCTCTAAACAGCTCAGAAATCAAATTCTGATGCCTTTTAGGCATATAAAATAGCATGGTATCAAACAATTGAGTAAAACAAAGGCTCCAGTTAATCAATAACTAGAGCCTTCTTCTATTCTTCTAATCCAAAGCTTATACCAATCGCATTATTCACTTTATTCATTAATTTATTATCATTAATATGTCCTATTTTTTCTTTTAAACGACTTTTGTCAATTGTACGAATTTGTTCTGCTAGAACAACCGAATCTGCTTTCAAGCCATTTTCTTCAGACGCAATTTTAATATGTGTGGGTAACCTAGTTTTTCCCGTTTGTGAAGTAATTGCAGCCGCAATTACGGTGGGACTGTATTTATTACCAGTATCATTTTGTATAATCAAAACTGGCCTAATACCACCTTGTTCTGACCCCACAACTGGACTTAAATCCGCATAAAACATATCTCCTCTTTTTACTACCATAATCTTCACTCCTATTAAATTTACGTATAGAATAGAATTTTAAATTACATATTTTAATTTGTTTTTAAAGTTGTTTTAATTCTATATTATTATATACTATGCAGATTGTCTCCTTTTTGGTATTATCTTTTACTTCTAATTTTGTTGGTTTCCCTGTTTTACTGTCCACATGCAACTTTTTATACTTAATATATGTATTTTGACTACGATTTAAGCTGACTTCAAAAATGACTTCTCCATTTTCCTCTGAATAACTTGAGTCATTCTCTGAATTTTCATAATCTGCTACAAATGTATTCAAAAATAAGCTATTATCTAGCAAATTATGATAATCTTCATACACTTTCTCCAAATTTAACTTCGAATTTGATATTTTCAAATGATTCTGATTTAGCTCAATTTTTACACCTTCTACTACTTCTCCCGCCTTAACCTCCTGCATACTATAATCCTCTTTTACTTCTTGTAACACTTCATACGAATTCTGTGTTTTATTGCTTGTGACTGTTATGCTTAGTTCTGCTTTATAATTTTTTAGGTCATTTAATCTATCTTCTATTTTGTTCTCACTTCTATTCTTACTTATATTATTGCCAAATAAAAAATTTTTATAATAGAAAATACTAAAAATTATTAAAAAAAGAATTACAAAAATCACGATTTTTTTTAGTTTAACTGCTTTTATCATTACAATTCCCCTCCATTTTCTCATGAAAAAAGATAGGCCTAAACCTATCTTTTTTGTAAAATATATGTTATCCTTTATCAAAATATTCAAGAAGAATTTTATAAAACTCTTCTTTTGATTCAATTTGATTGACAGCATTTTTCAAAATTGTTGCATTTTTCATGCCTTTTACATACCAAGCAATATGTTTTCGAATTTCACGTGTTGCCGTATATTCTCCTTTTTCCTTTAATAGCAACTCAAAATGCTCCTGAATCACCTGAAACTTTTCTTCTGATGTTATTTCTTTTGCCTTTTGTCCATTTTCCAAATAATCTTGAATTTGCTTAAAAATCCAAGGATTTCCCAAAGCGGCTCTTCCAATCATCAAACCATCGCAATTAGTTTCTTCTAATACTTTTTTGGCATCTTCTTCAGAACGAATGTCACCATTCCCAATTACAGGAATATTTACCACAGATTTGACTTGTTTAATACTTTCCCAATCTGCTTTGCCAGTATAAAATTCATCTCGTGTTCTCCCATGTACAATAATTGCCTGAACTCCACACTTTTCCGCAATTTGAGCTAATTCCACAGCAACAATATGTTCCTTATCCCAACCTTTTCTTATTTTCAAAGTGACTGGTTTGCTTGCATTTTTCACAACTTCACAAATTATTTTCTCTGCCAAATCCAAATCTAGCAAAAGTTTGCTACCATCTCCGTTTTTCACAACTTTTGGTGCTGGGCACCCCATATTTATATCCACAATATCGGCCATTTCAGAAATAACTTTTGTTGCTTTTCCCATAATTTCTGGCTCACTTCCAAAAATTTGCATCGAAATCGGCCTTTTTTCATTTTCACAATGCAACATTCTAAATGTCTTTTCGTCTTGAAAACAAATCGCTTTACTACTTACCATTTCATTACAAACCAAACCTGGATTTCCATACTTTTTTGTAATCCTACGAAACGGCAAATCTGTTACCCCCGCCATCGGTGCTAATATGAGATTATTTTCTAATTCAATATTTCCTATTTTAAGTTTTTTTAAGTTCATTTTTTAATTCCTTTTATGTTCTTTATCATAAAACCCTGAATTACTGATATATCAATAATTCAGAGCCTTCATTCGTATTCACACCCCATTAATTGGCAACTAATTTATATTCCACTTTGCCCATTGCCTTCGTATAGCCATCTAGCTTCCTTTCTGACATACCAATACATTTTCTATTTATGACTTTTGGATTATAACATAAAAATCTGAAAATTTCAACTTGTTTTTGGAAACGCTCTCGTTTATTGCAACATACATTTCTATTACTGTATTCAATTTATTTTAATGCGTTTACAAGATTACGTATCGTTTGCATCAAAATTAAACCAATGCTGGGCATAATCAACGTAATTAGCATTATGCCTCAATTTGGCCTTATTAAAGGGCTCTCCTTTGATTTTTTCATAATTTCTCTTCTATTTTTTATTTTCTTGATACCTTGTATTTTTAAGTATTCTAGGCATGTTTTTAGGCATTCTAAGGCTTGTTTGTGTGAAAATGAATGATTTTTGATTCAAAAACAAAAAACACCCTATGTGAAGGGTAAACCAAGGTTCCGTTTCCCCCATTGGTTAAAATGTTTTTTTCATTCTACTTCCTCTTTTTTTGCTTTTATTGTTACAGTCAATGAATGATACTTTTTTATTTTGCTTTTCTGAATAATTTTTTGCAATATATTTATAATAAATATTAACATTATACTTGAAAATAGCATAGTTTAATTGTATAATATTTTTGCATCATAAATTTTGATTTTTATTGGAGGTATGAAAATGAATTTAGAGATCAATCATTTATCGAATTATAAACATATCCACTTAATTGGAATTGGTGGAATTAGTATGAGTGCTATTGCGGAAACGCTACATAATTGGAATCATTTAGTCACTGGCTCTGATTTAAATCAAAGTGAGATTACTGATCAATTAAATTCACATGGCATCAAAACAGTGATTGGTCATGACACAGAAAATTGTAAAAATGCTGACTTAATCATCTATTCAGCCGCCATCAAAGATGATGATCCAGAGATGATAATTGCCAAAGAAAAGAAAACGCCTTTGGTCTCCCGTGGAGAATTTGTTGGTTATTTAACAAAACTATACCAAGAATCTATTTGCATTGCTGGTACACATGGAAAAACAACTACTACCTCTATGATCTCTCTTTGTTTTCTTAAAGCAAAAAAAGACCCTTCCATTCAAGTTGGAGCAATTTTAGATGCGATTGGCGGAAATTACCAAGTTGGAAATAGTAAATATTTTATTGTGGAATCTTGCGAATATCAAGCAAATTTTTTGAAATTGTTTCCCAAAACAGAAGTTATTTTAAATATTGATAACGATCACTTGGATTTTTACAAGAGTTTTGATAATATCATCAAGGCTTTTCAAGATTTTGCATCAATTTTAACAGAAGACGGCTTACTTGTTACCAATGCCGATGATCCTCATTGTTTGAATTTAAAAAACGTCGTAAAATCCAATTTTATTTCTTATGGAATACAAAATACAGATGCCACTTTTGTCGCTAAAAATATTCGTTTTGATAAAAACGGATTTGCTACATTTGATGTTCATAAAGCCAATAAATGGTATCATGAATTTTCTCTATCAGTAGCTGGAAATCACAATATCTTAAACGCTTTGGCCTGTATTGCAGTTTGTGATTATTATGGAATTAATGCCCAAATCATTTCAGATTCTTTGAAAAGTTTCACAGGAGCCAGCCGTCGCTTAGAATACAAAGGAACTTTTAATGACATTTCTGTATTCGATGATTATGGTCATCATCCAACTGAAATTTTAGCCACTGCTAATGCAATTAAAAATAAACAATTTCATGAATCTTGGGTTATTTTTCAACCTCATACGTATAGCCGAACAGCTAGCCATTTAGAATCTTTTGCAGAATCACTCAAAGGATTTGATCACATTATTTTAGTAGATATTTATGCCGCAAGAGAAAAAAATACAATTGGTATTTCTTCCCAAGATTTATTAGAAAAAATAAAAATTTCTGGCAAAAACGCACTCTACATCCAAGATTTCACAGACGTTGTAAATTATATAAAATCTCATGCCAAACCACATGATCTGGTATTAACTCTTGGTGCTGGAACTGTAACAGAAATTGGACCTATGCTAGTTCAATAAAAATATTAAAAAGACGTGCCTTCATGAAGTGCACGTCTTTTTTCTATACGGTTAATGTTCCGCCTGGTGTATCTAAAATAACTAGAATATCTTCTTCTTTACCAGTTTCACAGTTGATATAAACTAGAAATTCTCGATCATTGGCTTTGCCTTTAAATTCATAGCATAAAATCTCTGTTTTCCATTCAGTTGGAATAATTGCCATTCCTTCATCTATAATTTCCAAATCTGAATTTAATTTATCTCGTGCTTCTTCTATACTTAAACTAATTTTTCCAAAATTTCTACTCGTATGAGAATTCAAATAGCCATCTGTTTCAACACCTAATATTTCTCCATTATCCAAAGCAACTTTTACTTTGATTAAGTCTGGGTAAACGACAATCCCATCATATTCATAAGCATAATTAATGGTAACCACATTGGATAACTTGGTAAAATACGTTTCTTTCATACCGTCAAATCCTTTTTGGGCAAGAAAGTTTTTGCCAATTTCATTCGCTTCTTCTTGTGACATCTTTTCCTCTCTTACTTCTCTATTATTCTGCATTTCAACTACCCAGCCACCTTTTTGAGAAATTTCTATATTGACTTTATTTTCTTGTTCTTTTAATTTTACAGAAAAATCATAACATGGTATATTGGCATTTTCCAAAAATTGGTTAAATTCTATATTTTCAATTTTATCTGCCCCAAAAAATTCTTGTACTTTTGTTTGAGCTTCTTCTTGTGAAATGTCATTTCCAACAAGTCCAACCTTTTCTGCTTTGTTAACATGATCAGAATAAGCACCATCGTAAATTAAACCTTCGTATTTGCTTAAGTCAGAATCGATATTAGAAAACACAGAAACATTATCAACAGCTTGAGCATATTCTAGTGAATTACTTTTCTCTAATTCTTTCCATTGAATCGTCCCATTATACAATTCTTCTGATAATTGATTTAACGTCCCTTCCAGTTGCACACTATATTGATGTAAAGTTTTAAGATTGTCAAAGTCTTCGTCTGATAAAGCCTCATTTTGAATGTTTTTTCTAGACAATGAATACGAATAGTCACTTACTTGATTTAAAAACTTTGCCGTTTGAGAAAGTTCTTCTGAATTCATTGGCATTCCACTTAAATAAACTAAAGCTAAATTAGAATCTCGCCAAACTTCTGTTAACGTTTCTGCTGCGTATTCAGGATTCTTGGAAATCATCGATTTAGCAAGCAAACTTTCCACACTATTCATATAATTGACCAAATTTCCAAATGATTCGTTATAACGATTTGTTTGGAAAACTTGGTAATCTTTGTTCGTATTATAGGCATAATAACCTATTGCTACAGCTATTACAGCTAATAAAATTGTAGAAATAATCAATATTCTACTTTTGTTTTCATGATTCATGATTTATTTCCTCCTCTATTTTTTTATTATTTTTTCCATATTTTCTTTTACTATTCCAAATATTGTAATTTTCATTTTTTTGTGATATAATTTTTTTAATATTTTTTTGTATATAATTTAAGGAGATTTTATGAGAAAAGTTTTAGTTTTTTATAGTTCTTATGGTGGGGGGCACCTTTCGGCTGCAAAATCAGTGGAAAACCATATTAAACAGTATTATCCAGAAATTGAAATAAAGTTGGTGGATTGTATTGAATATATCAATAAGCACTTGAATAAATTATTGGCAGATAGTTACAATGAAGCAGCCAAAAAAGCACCTTTCGCTTGGAAAACAGCCTATCACTTAGCAAATGATGGTTTAACTTCCAAGGCTGTTACAACTTCTAATAAATTATTTTCCATTAAATTAAATACATTGCTACAAGATTTCAAACCAGATTTGATTATTTCTACTCATCCTTTTGGAACACAAATGTGTGGCGTATTGAAAAAAAGAGGAAAAATTGATTGTCCACTTGCCACTATTTTGACAGATTTTCATATTCATGGTCAATGGCTCGTATTTCATGAGTATTGTGATTATTTCTTTGTTTCCAATCACCAAATGAAAAATGATATGATTGAATATGGCGTAAATGAGAAAAAAATCCACGTCTCTGGAATTCCAGTCTCTGAACGATTTAAAGAACATTTCGATCGAGCACAAATTTGCCAAGAATTTAATTTAAACCCAGATGAACAAGTTGTTTTATTTTTCGCTGGTGGAGAATTTGGACTTGGTAATAAAACAACCATTTTAATTTTGAAATCTTTAATTCGCTTATTTTCAAAACTTCAAGTCATTGCTATTGCTGGAAAAAATCCTAAAATGAAGAAAAAGTTTGAAGAACTTGTCAAAAATACAGATTCTGAAGAAAGAATTAAAGTGTTAGATTATACCACTAAAGTACCTGAACTTATGTCAATTTCTTCGTTTATCATAACCAAACCTGGTGGGCTTACTTCGACAGAGAGTTTAACCGCCCATTTGCCAATGGTAATTATTAATCCCATTCCTGGTCAAGAAGAAGAAAACGCTACATTTTTAGTGGAAAAAGGAGTTGCCATTTGGATCAAAAAAAATGACAATGTTGCAAGAGCTTTGAAAAACTTATATCGTGAACCACAAAAATTGCTTTTGATGAAAGAAAATACAGTTGCTTTAGCAAAATCAAATTCAACAGAAGTGATCTGCAATGTGCTACTCAAAATGAAGTGATTTTTATTATCACTTCATTTTTTCATATATTCAATCAATAAAACAAAAAACATTTTTATTTAACAGCTATATAATCTTTCATGCTTTCAAACTTGCTATCTCCTATCCCTGATACCTTTTTAATATCTTCAATCGTTTGAAATTTCCCATTTTCCTCACGATATGTAATGATTTTCTGGGCAGTCGATGTACCAATTCCTGGAATGCTAGTAAGTTCTGCTTCAGTTGCTTTATTAATGTTGATTTTTCCACTGGTATTACTATTCGTTCCAGAAACATTAGATGATGGTACACTTGTCTCATCTTCAGCCTCCTCTTCTGCTACATTGGGAATATAGATTTTTTCACCATCTGAGACTTCATATGCCAAATTTATATTCTTTAAATTGGCTTCTGGTTTTACTCCTCCTGCATTTTGTATAGCATCTTCGATTCTTGCACCTTGCTCTAATTCGATTACTCCAGGAATATTAACTTCTCCTGCAATGTACACTTTTATCCTTGTGTCTTCTTCGGTTGTTACCTTCTCCTCCACTTTGTTTTCTATTACAACAGCACTATTTAAAATCTCTTCATAATTGCTTTCTTCTTGCTGATTCGAAAAATAATAAACGATTGCAAGAACTCCGACAACAATTACTATAGCAATTTTTATTATTGTTTGTTTATTCATATTTAATCAGTCCTTTCTTTTTTATAAATTTTGAGTTTTTTTGTTGAATTTTGTTTCTATTTAATATATGATAATTAGGAAATTATTTTTTAAGGAGTTTATATGAGATTCAAAAGAAAAATTTTTATATTATTTTTGATAATAAGTTTGAGTTTTACCTGTCGAAGTTTGGCTACAGAACCTACCATTGCATCGAGTGCAGGAATTCTTGTAGAAGCAAGTACTGGAAAAATATTATATGAAAAAAATGCCTATGAAAAAATGTATCCAGCTAGTACAACAAAAGTCTTGACTGCTATTTTAGTACTGGAAAACTGCAATTTAGATGAAATGGCAAGTGTGAGCCATAATGCAATCTTTTCTATTCCAAATGGCTATGTAAATTGCAATTTGCAAGAAGGTGAAAAAATATCTATAAAAGATTTGATGTATGCTTTGATGGTAAAATCTGCTAATGATGCCGCAGTTGTTTTAGCTGAACACATTGGTGGTTCTGTGGGAGGTTTTGCTGAAATGATGAACAAAAAAGCAAAAGAAATCGGTTGTCAAAACACTCATTTTGTCAATCCAAATGGGATTCATGATGAAAATCATTATACAACAGCTTATGATTTATATCTTATGGCATCTTATGGTATGAAAAATGAAACTTTCAGGAATTACGTTTCTACGCCTTCTTACACTTTGCCTACAACAAATAAATACGCAACCAATGATCGAATTTGTATTACAACAAACGATATGATTCGTCCAAATAGTCGATATTACAATGAAAATGCCATTGGTATAAAAACAGGCTATACAACAGAAGCACAAAATTGTTTAATTGCTGCTGCTCGCAAAAATGATATTGAAGTAATTTCCGTTGTTTTACATGCTGGAACAAATGAGCAAGGTTTAAGTGAACGCTATATTGATACAAAAACATTATTTGACTATGGGTTTGACGATTTTTCATTTTCAGACATTGTAATAAAAAACGATGTGATAAAAAATATCGAAATTGAAAATGGAACAAAGGATACAAAAAATTTGGAATTAATTGCAAAAAACACAATTTCTTCGTATGTTCATAAAGAAATGGATGTGAAAAGTCTAAGCCCAAAAATCACGCTAAATGAGGACTTAAAAGCACCCATTCAGGCTGGTAGCGTTTTGGGAAATGTAACTTATTTAGTGGATGATATCGAATATACCACTGAACTTGTTGCAAAATCTGATGTTTCGAAAAAATTTGACATAACCATATTGGTTTTAGTCGGTGGCGTAATATTGTTATTATTAGGGATTGGAATTTTGGGAATATGTGCTAAGAAAAAAGCAAACGTGAAAAAACGTAGGAAATAATTCCTATTTCTATTATAAAAGCTTGCTCCAAAAAAAGCAAGCTTTTTCTTATTTTTTTACAAAATAATTTTATTTCTTTTTTGATTTTGTTGTTTTAGTAGAATTCGTTGTATTCGCTGTATTGCTTGTATTTGTTATGGTTGAACCAGATCCTGTTGTTGTTTCTAGAGCCTCTAAATACTGATTAATTTGAGTAACAACTTGGGTTGTTTCTTTTTCATTGTTAATAAAAAACCACAAACCATTACATTTTTCGGATTCTCCTGGTACCTGATTACTTTGGATATTCGCTGTATCAAAACTAACTGCCCATGGTAAATAAGCATAAATTTCATCTAATGTTAGATTCGTTTTCACATTTTTAAAAATCGACGACGTTATCTTTTTTATGTGTGTTATATTTTTTAGATCCAGTGTTTGTTTGGCAAGTTCTGTCATGAATTCTCTTTGTGTTCTCATTCTACCATAATCGTTATCTCCATATTCTGAAGAATAAGTTGTTCCATTGTTATTGTGTCTGAATCTTAGTAACTGTTCCGCATGTTCTCCATCTATTTTTTGGTGACCTTTTTTCAAATGGATGTGTAAATTTTGCGTCTTATCATCATAATCCATATTAATTGGCACATCAAAATATACACCATCAATTGCATCAACCAAATCAATCACAACTTGATTATTTACAATTACATAATATTCAATTTCCATCCCAATCATTTCGCCTATCATTTCCATTGCTTCTTCTGGCCCTTTTCTGGAATATAACGCATTAATTTTATCATTACCAGTTGCTTTTGATTTGCTTTTTCCAATAAAAGTATCTCTTGGAATGGACAACATAGAAGCCCTTTGCGTTTTAGGATTGTAAGAACATACCATAATGGTATCTGTTAATTCCGCTTCAATGTCTTGACTGATTCCGTAATAACAAAACATTTATGGTCTCCAAATCCTCCAATTTAGTAGCATCTTGATCTAAAACAGTTGCTAATAAACCTTGTAAGCCTCCCCCATTTGCAGAAATTGAATAACCTAAATAAGCCCCTAGCCCAATGATTAAAAGCAAAATAATAATAATTATTATTTTCCCAATATTTTTCTTTTTCTTTTTTTCTTTACTATCTTTCTTTTTTCCCAATCGATCATCTCCATTTATTAAAATATTTATATTATAAGAACTTAAATATCAAGTTTAAAATTATATTATGATTAAACATTTTACTACCAATTAGTGAATCTTGTATAGCAGTTGCAATCACTGCGTTGTTGTTCATTGGTAAAATCAGTGATATAATCGCAAACACTGCATAAATGATTAAAAAACCTTTTATCGTTCCATATATCATACCACCTGATTTATTAAATATTCGTATTATTGGCAAGTTTGCCAATAAATCAATATAACTCTTTAAAAGATACAAAGCAATTCTTACTATGGTAAATAAAGCAAAAAATACAATTACACTTACAATTTTATGTGCTATTTGAATAGACAAGTAAGTCAGCAAACTCTCTTTTGTTTCTTCCACCATATCTGTAATCTCATCACCAACAAATATTTTCAAAATCCCATTCATGCTTTCGCTTTCTTGCAATTGTTCAGTTGTTTCAACATCATCTTTTTCAAATAAAACTTGCAGTTTTTCTTCGCAAGCATTCTCTAAATTTTGCCCTATTTTGGTTTGATTGACAATGTAATTGGTAACTGGTTTATACAAAATAAATACTAAGATAATAGCAATCAACGAAGAACAGATATTAAATACTACATGAGCAATACCTCTTTTATACCCCCACACTGCATTCCCTACTATGATGATAAAAAGTATTATATCCACTATTATTCCACTTAGGGACAATCCATTTAACACAGACATCTCATTCCCTCCTATTATATATTAATTACCTCGATTTTATTATGATATACAATTCCCATTATCTTTTCGCTTAATACAATGTTTTGTATTTCACTATTCGTTGTATATCGTTTCACTAGCCATCCACTTGAATTAACAACTCTTACTTCATTCACCAATTTGAGACATATAAAATCTTCACTTACTTTCAGTTGTTTTGGTAAATCGTTTTCTAAAATATATAATTTATCGCTTTTTCCTGTTGTACTTTTTATATTCATTTTGTATTGATAAGAAAATAAACCTGAATTCTCCTTTTCTATGGTAATGATGTTATCACCTAAATTAATATCTGTAAAAAGGGTTCCATCGTTTATATCATATATTTTCTCATCAGATGATGATGTTATTTTTTGAATGTAGGAGTCAAACATGCAAATAGCTTCATTTTTGTCATTGAATTGAATATTGTTTAAAATTTTACTAGATTCTGATTCGTAAGTATATTGAACAGAATCTTCTGCATTTCCTACTACAGACTCAATTGATATTATTTTGACGATGGATTTTACAATCGTTCCTGAATAGTCAATTTGTCCAATTGCTAAATATTTATTGTTTGCTGAAACTTCAGAACAGACTGCATAACTTTTTTTCAAATATACTTTCAACAATTCCTCGCCTTCTGTGTTATAAACAACAATTACCGATTTATAAGTTGCATTTTTTAAAAGTACTGAAACATATCCGTTTGAATTGACACTTACACGATAAATCTGACCATCCAATTCTTTTTCCCATTTGATAACAGTATCTGAAATGAGATATAATTTCTGGGCATTGTCATCTGCTAGTACACAGTATTTATCACTGGAAGCCATATAGGGAGTTGTTACATTAACATCAAGTTTAGCCACACTTGTTGCTTCTTGGTTATAAAATGTTAATGCGTTTTTACTAAGAATCGTTATATATTTGTCAAATGCATATATATATGGGTTACTGTCTGAATTGATTTCAATCATATTGGCTGTATTTTCTAGAATTTCTTTTTTTAAAATTTTGGTATCAATCATTTCTCTAAATTCATCATTAATTAGGTAACTTGCCAAAATAAACACGATACAAAGTACAATTACAGATGATACACTTATTTTAACCATATTCTTTTTTGAACGTATCTTTGGTTTTTCTTCCATTCTTTTCCGCCTAATTGTAAATTTTTTATTATCATATCAATAATCAAAAATTTTTTCAAGCAATATCTAATAAATTCACAAACATTTCATAATTTCGTCAAAAAAGCAAATGGGAAACTTTTCAATTCAGACTTTGAAATCTGTTGATTTGTTCCCATTTTAATAATAATTTACTACATAATTAGTTAAATTTTTTATTTTTTTCTATAAACATCCCCTATTTTTCTTATCCAACAACTTTACAGTATTGTAAACTAAATCATAAACAAAAAAAATAATGCCTTTTAAGCACTATTTTTCCATAACTCCCCTACCTTTTATTATACCATATTTACGTAAATTTGTCAATTGACAAATCAGTAAAATTGTGCTCTCACTTGATTTTACTGATTTTGCTGTTTCTGTCGAAACATTTTATTTTTTCCCTGACTTTTCCTTATTTATCAATATAGATTTGGCACTTTATGAAAAATCACCTCATAAAAATTAAATTTTCTTGCAAAATCCCTTGTCCAATTTTTAGTTATATGATATGATGTTATATATTAGTACAAAGGAGAATTATATGGAAACTAAAGATACCAATTATAAAAAAGTTTTAAAATCAAATATTATCTTATTTTTATCTTATGGAATTTTGACTACTTTTATTTTCATGTTACTAACTATCTCTATAAAATGTGCATTGCATGGCATTTTTAATACTGCCTTATCCATATCACTTTCATTAATTAGTGGAATTATTATTTTTTATTTACTTCGTTTCGTGTGCCGTAGTAGCATTCTGGAGACTTTTTCTAAAACTAAGTTATCGCAAGAAAATTCAACTCTTTTTCTAAAAAAAATGAATGTATTTTTTATCATTTGCATGATACTTTCCATTTTGATTTGTATTGCTTATTTAATTATTAATAATATACTATTTGCCAAGGCAATCACACAAGCTTATGAAAAATATGAGTTTATTTCTTTAGATTTAGCTGATCAAATTGCTGATAAAATTAGAGAAAACTATCAAGATTCGCTCATTGGCAAAGTATCTTCGACAATTATTATAGAGCTTTCCTTAGCAATTTCATTTTTTAGTTTAATACCTTATCAGAAAAAATTATTATCAAAATATAATCAAGCATAAGTTTTAAAAAGAATCCATTTTAGTCATCTAAAATGGATTCTTTTTTACTATGTTATCACTTTTGCTAAAATGCCTAAAGTAATACCCAAAATATTACCAAAAGAAGAAAATCTTCCTTTATACATTTTATTTGATTCCGGGATTAATTCACACGAAACAATATAAAGCATTGCACCAGCTGCAAACGCTAGCGAAAATCCAATAAGTCCTTTTGAAATATTACCAATAATCGCTCCAAAAAACGCCCCTATTCCAGTTGTAACACCTGATAATGCAGTCATCACAATTGCTTTGCATTTTCCATAACCACTATTGTTAATTGGTAGTGCAATGGATATTCCTTCTGGTACATCATGAATTGCTATTGCAATGGCAAGTGATAACCCCAATGCACTAGATGCATCAAACCCAGAACCAATTGCGAGTCCTTCCGGGAAATTATGTACGGCAAGCCCCACACAAATAATCATTCCTGTTCTAAATAATGTATTATTATTTACATTTTTTTGGGCAAAATTGATTCGCTTGATTATTTCATCACATACAATCATCACAATAATGCCAGCTGCAATTCCAATAATACAACCCGTTATATTCGAAAATTCCAATGCTTCTGGGATTAAATCAAAACAGATAATTGCTGTCATGAGTCCTGCTGCAAATTCTAGCACAAAACTCAAAATTTTATTTGAGTTAATTTTCAAAAACGCCCCAATAATTCCCCCCAACGTTGTACCTAACATCCCAAAAATTAAACCATAACTTGTTATTGTACCTATACTTTCCATTTATAATCTCCTTTGTTTTTTTATAAATCATATTAAAATAGAATAAAATTATGATAAAATTTTTATTTTTCATCATATCAAAAAAGAAAGTTTCCAAAAAAACTTTCTTCTTAATTATACAAATAATTCTGCGGATTTACAGCCTTTCCATTAATTCTGATTTCTAAATGCAAATGGGGCCCTGTTGAGTTTCCTGTTGAACCTACATAACCGATTGTACTATTTTCATCTACTTGTTGACCAACATTTACATTCAATCTGACACAATGTGCATAATACGTTTCTATTGTCTGTCCTTTGTCATTCTTTCCGTGATTTATAATAATACATTTACCATAAGAACCTTTCCAGCCAGCATATGTAACAGTTCCAGAGGTAATTGGCGAAAATGGTGTTCCTGATGGTGCTGCAATATCCAACCCTGTGTGAGCTGAAGAACGAATTCTACTTTGTACGCCAAATCTTGAAGTAATACGACCAGAAACTGGTTGTTGAATAGAGGCTAGTCCCAAAGAAGAATTGGTATAGGTAACTGTATTTTTTCCTGTTTTGGTGGTTGTTTGTGTTTTGGTATTGACTGGTTCTATGTAAAGGGAAGCAACTGCAGTTTCTGTGTTTGTAAATTCCGATAATTGAGTATCGTATTTTACAACATATGAAACAGTGTCTTTATTAGTGCTATTTTTTTCCTTTAATTGATTGATGATTCCCTCTGATTCCTCATAAGTTGATACATAACACTTCTCTATGCCATTTTCTAAAATCGCATAATATTTATAATAAGGCGTTCCTGTGCTAATAACGGTTGATAAAATCTCGTTATCATTTGCAGTAAGACCTTTTTTTAGTAAGCACATTTTATATTCTGGCAAAGTGTCGATTTCAACAAATGCAACTGTTTGAGTATCTCCACTTTTCATATATTCATTTATTTTGCTTTGTAATTCGCTTTTATCTGATGTATAGCCAAGAAACTGACCATTTAGTGTTACACTATACATTGGTTTATAAACGACAAATATCAAAAATGAAATAATTGCCATCCCAATGACCAGTAATAATGCAAATTTGAGACTAGTTCTTAAGTGAATTACCGTGTTTTTTAATATCCTTTTTATTTTTAACACTCCTTTTACTCTTATGTGATGTTTTTATTTTATAAGATTTTTTTTTTTTTTGCAAGAGGAAAATATGCTTTTTTAAAATTATTTATTTTTGCTTTTCTTTCAAAAGCTCCTTTTATATTTCATATCCTTACTTTTTGTATTTCCGTAATCTTTCCTTTTCTAATGACAGACTTTTGTTTGATATAATTCTACATTATTCTTGTTTCTTTTTTCAATTTATAGTATATTAGTATTGATTATTTTTACTTCTAAAAATAATCCTACTTAATATTAATTAAAAAAGGAGGTTTTATATCATGACAGCATCACAAATCAGAGCTGAAGCTCGTAAAAAACTGGCATCCAAATGGGGAAAATCTGCATTAATAACATTTTTATTTTGTGTGTTAACTTATGTTTTCGCTTTTGTTCTAGAACTACTTCCTATGATTGGTTCTTTGGTATGGACTGTTATTTCTGCACCTTTATCTTATGGTTTTCTCATTTCTATGTTTAAACTAAATGACGATAATGAGATTGGTTACATAGACTTTTTGAACAATGGTTTCTTGCATTTTGGAAAAGTATGGAGTGTTGTTTTGTACACTGCTTTGAAATTAATTTTGCCAATTATATTGGTAGTTATTTCTGCTTTTATTTTTGCTTATGGTTCTATTTCTGAAAACTTATCTCTTATCCTAATTGGCATCATTCTTTACTGCATTTCTTTGATTTATGCCATTATCAAACAATATACTTATAAATTTGCATTATTTGTTTTATATGATAATCCTGATATTGGTGGTAAAGAAGCCGTTGAAAAAAGTGCAGAATTGATGCAAGGTAAAGTTTGGTCACTTTTTTGTTTGGATTTAAGTTTTATCGGCTGGTCACTTCTTTCCATTTTTACTTTTGGAATTGGACTGTTCTGGCTATTGCCTTACCTACAAATTGCTGAAATCAATTTTTACAGAAATCTAACTGGCAATGAAACAGAAGTTGTCGTAAATGACGAATAAACAATTAAAAAGAAACTGTAAAAAAACTAATCTATAAGCGTTTTTTACAGTTTCCTTTTTTAATTTGATAATTCATTTTTCACTTTCTGAATTTCCTCTGGATTAGCATTTTCAGCAGGTACATAATAGCCTTTGGATTCTGCTAATTTGAATAATTCATACTGAAAACTTTCCTCCGAATTTCTTAAATTCTGGAATGTCTGTCTTAATTCCATATTGGCAGTTTCAATGATGGCACCTTGATAATCCTTTAAACTTGATTTTGTGCATTCCAAAATATCATTCACCATATATTTTTCTTCCATGTTTCCTCCTAATTAAAAAACGATAATAATTTTTGTTTTGTATTTAACGAATCTTGAGCAGCCTTGTTTAAGATTTGTTTGATTTGTGGGTCAACGCTGTTGTCTGCATAATTCGTCAATTTTTCATAATTTGTTTCTTGTGCTCCAATTAAATGGCGCAAATTCTGCAATTCTGCTTGATTTAAAGTTCCCATCTATCTCATCCTTTCTTAAAATTCTAAGTGTATTATGTGCATTTTTTTTATTTTTATACAAAAATAGCAATTTTTAAAATATGCCTTAAAAATTTCTAAATTCTAATACCATTCATATCATAGCTCGATTTGACCCTATTTCGTATGTTTCCTTTCATTTTGGCATAATTTCCCCTTTATTTTTCCATTTTCTTGATACCACCTATTTTTATGTCCCTTAAACGCATCACAATGCACGCCAGTACCCATTTTGATGTAAACGAATCATTTTTCATTCTTAAAATCAAAAAAACAACCTCTGCAAAAGGCAAACTTAAAATATCCTTCTACATCTGTTGTTTTTTCTTTTATTGTGAAACATAAAAATAGCATTATACCAAAAGACTAAAATCTTTTCTCTCAAATTTATTCAAAAAATTATCTTTTATAAGTACGACTTCTGCCTTCTTGCACTGATATTTAATAATAAACCAATACAAATAAAATTCGTAATCAACGAGCTTCCACCATAACTTACAAAAGGAAGTGGAACACCAGTAATTGGCAATAATCCAATTGTCATTCCAATATTCTCTGCCATATGAAAGAAAAAAATCCCGCCAATTCCAATGGCAACATAGGATCCAATGTTATCTTTTGCTGTTTTTGCTATGTAAATTGTTTTTGTAATTAATACAACATATAATACTAATATAGCTACAGTCGCTATAAAACCTAGTTCTTCTCCTATTACAGAAAAGATAAAATCTGTTGTTTTGGGATATAAAAATCCTAATTGTGTTTGATTTCCTTGTAATAATCCCATTCCCAATAACTGTCCTGCACCAATGGCTAGTTTGGATTGAATAATATTGTAACCATCTCCTCTTGGATCAGATTCTGGATTCAAGAATACTTCAATTCTTTTTAAGGCATGTGCTGGCAAATTCTTATACACAACTGGAACCAAAATAGCAACTACCAGACAAGCAACTATAATATATTTTTTATCAATTCCTGAAACAAATAATATAAATAACATAGCTATCATATAAGCCATTGCTGTTCCGTAATCTGGCTGGATGATAATGAGTCCAATTGGAATTGCCATAAAAATCAAAACAATTACTAATTTCCATATCTTATTGATTTCTTTTCTCCCTCTGATTTGTAATTTATTAATAAGAAAAGAAATAAATAAAATAACCACAACCTTAGCTAACTCAGAAGGTTGTATAGAAGCTACATCACCAAAATTATACCAACTTGTTGCTCCATTAATTGGTTCTGTAAATAAAACCCCCACCAGTAATGCAATCATCACAAGATAAATAGCCGTTGAAAATCTTGCAATTATATTGTAATCAATACAATACGCCAACACCAAAAATGGAATACTAACAAAAAACCACTGTATCTGTTTTTTAAAGTCTCCATATTCTGTACCTTGTGTTGCTGAAAATAAAGCAATTAAGCCGATTATTAGTAGCAATAAACTAACCATTAATACAGTCCATTCTGTATTCTTCAGTAACTTTTTTTTCACTTTAAAACTTTACCCCTCGCTTACTTTTTTGTTATCCTCTGCCTCTGCTGCTTTTAGTAAATCATCAAATGTAACATCATCATCTTCGTCTTCTTTTTCTTTGTCTGATTCTACTTTTGTCGATTCTTTTTTAGTTTGTTTCTTGGTTTCTTTTGGTTTCTTTGTCGTCTCTACCTCTTTTTTCTTTGTCTCTTTCTTTTTTGTTTCCTCTTTTACTTTTGGCTTTTCAGTCTTTTCCTTCCCTTCTTTTGATTCTTTCTTTTCTGATTTTGCTTTCTTTTCAGAAGTTCCATTGATCATTTCTGTTATGGTTTCTTCGACTTTTTCTTTTCTTGCTTCTTCTTTTTTCACTTCTTCTAATTTCTTTGTAAAGTTCACACCCTCAAATTCTTTTATTTTCTCTGCTTTCATATCATTTTTTATATTAACAATCGGAATATTAGCATATAATGCTGGTGCTCCGATTGGTTCCATCTTGATTTGGTTGATTCGTAAGCCTTACATCAATTGAACTTTCATCTACTACTATATATTTTTTGATTACATCTATAATTTCTTGTTTCATTAATTCCAAAAAATCTGCCGAAACATTTGCTCTATCTTGCATTAACACAAGATGTAACCTCTCTTTTGCATTATCTTTCGAACCAATTTCTTTTTCTTCAGGTTTAACGATTTTCTTAAAAAAGTTTCCTATACCTTCAAACATTTTTTTCCTCCCAAATTTTCTTATGCCTTGCCAAATAATCTCTTGATTTTGGCAATTAAACCTTTTTCTGTCCCAGGAATTGTAACTTCGATATTTTCTCCTAGTAAACGTCTTGATATTTCTATATAAGCTTTTCCAGATGGTGCTCTTTTATTCGATACAACTGGTTCACCTTTATTCGTTTGTGTAATAATATTTTCATCATCTGGCACAACACCAATTAAATCAATTGATAATAAATCAACAATATCATCAACATCCATCATTTCGCCTTTTCTAACCATGGAAGTACGTAATCGATTAACAATCAATTCTGGATTTTTGATATCTGATGATTCCAATAATCCAATGATTCGGTCAGCATCTCGAATAGCTGAGATTTCTGCTGTTGTAACCACTAATGCTCTATTGGCACCAGCAATCGCATTCTTAAATCCTTGCTCTATACCTGCTGGACAATCGATTAATATGTAATCAAAATCTTGCTTTAACGTTTCTGTTAAATTTCTCATTTGCTCTTCATTAATTGCGTTTTTATCCTTAGTTTGAGCCGCTGGAAGTAAAAAAAGTTCCTGAAATCTTTTATCTTTGATTAAAGCTTGTCTTAATTTACATTTTTCTTCAATAACATCAACTAAATCGTAAACAATTCTATTTTCAAGACCCATCACAACATCTAAATTTCTAAGCCCAATGTCTGTATCTATTAATACTACTTTTTTACCAGCCATTGCTAATGCAGAACCTAAATTAGCAGTCGTCGTCGTCTTACCAACACCACCTTTACCTGATGTTATAACAATAACTTCTCCCATTATTTCCCTCCTAAATATGCTTCTTAAATTTATACTATAATATCTTATCCGTTTTTTCATAAAAAGTCAATGAGATTTTTACAATTTTGTAATATTTTTGTAATGATTTTGTAATATTTTGGATTATAACCTGATATAGAAGAGATTGAGAAGATTTTTTGAAAACTTTAACCTATTATTTCTCTTAATCCTTCTATCAGTTTTAGTCTAAAATGAATCTTATTTATGGATTGGTTTAATCAATTCTGTAGCGATTAAACTTCCATCGCTTTTTAATATTTCTTCTATGTTCCATGTTCTGCAAATCATATTCTATTTAATGTCATTTCCTAAGATAATTAAAACAACGAAGGGAGACAATTCCTTATCACCTTCGTTGTTTTATCATTATCTATAACTTGCAACTGTACATTTACCACTTTCGTTATTAAATGTTGTACCTAATGCTTGTTTATTTTTGTCAACCCATATATAACCTACTGATGTTGCAGTTTTACTTTCTAATATTCCTTCTACTCCTCCAACTTTTGCAACAAATTCTTCATATGTTAAAGACCCATTGTTAAGAATCTCCTGTAATTCGTTTCTTGATGGTAAAGTTACATTCTCATTTTTTATGGTTTCTTTATCTATTGTTGCTTGTAAAATTGGACTATCTCCTGCTTTCTTTAAAGTTATCCAATTTTTGCTATTTAGTTTCCAGGTACATTCCCCACTAAACTCGCTTTTTTCACATTCAAAACCTAAAATATTGTTTATTTCTTCTTCTGTATTTGTTACTTCAATGTGTTTCATCGCTTCTATTACATCGTAGTTTCCTTTTGTTTCCATAGTTTCTTCTGTATTTTGGGCTATATTTTGATTACCTTCTCCACCACCCAAAATTCTTAATATTCCGATTGCAACAATAAAAATAATTGCAATAATTACAACAACAGCTTTATTTTTCATAACCTTTTCTCCTCTTAAATTTTTTAATAATCTTTTTATTCTGTTTGTTTTTTTGCTTTAGACATATAGGTAGCAGACAACATTAACATTCCAAACGTCCCAAATAAAAATACAAAATAAACAATCGCAACTGGAGATGTCGATTTTATCCCCTCAACATTTGCATATAATTTGTCATTGGCTAATAATGCTGTTACACTTTTTCCTTCATAATATCCTGAAAGTCCATGAACATTTTGTAACTCATATTCTTTTCCATTATATTCTACTTTAACTTCATAAAATGTGGTTCTATTTTTCGTGTTTTTATTCACAACTTCTTTAGTGGAAGTGTTCGTAACAATTGCTGTCACTTCTTCATATTTCACTTCTGTTTGATTCATCAAAAACCAAAATACAATTGTTAAAATCAAACAAATTGCAGTAATAATCCACATAAGTGTAACTTTGTTTTTCATAACTTTTTTCCTCCTTTTTCCACAAGATTATAATACTTTTATTTGGATTTTTCAACATATATTCTGATATTTTTTATCATTATCTTTTCATTGATTATTTTTTTGAAATTTTATGTCTTCATTTTTTACTGTTCTTAATGATTTTTCGTTTCTATGATTGGTAAATATGTTACTTTAAATTATCCTTTACATCGTTTTAGATATAAATATGGATATTCTCTTATTATTTCATACCAATTATCATTAATTTGAAAATCAAGTATATTATGATTCCTATCTATTGTTATAGAAAATAATTGTGTAGAATTTTTATTATTATATACACAAACACCATCTGGATACTTATTGAAAAATTTATTAAATTTTGTTTGTTCAAAACAACCTTTATAACCATTCCATGTAAAAGTTCTATCTTCCCTTATAAATGGAAGAAATTTACTGATATGATTCTTAAATGTCTCTAAATCATCTGTAAAGATAAAAAATGACATATTCGGTGCATTTACATCATCAGCCATGCAAACGCTTTCTCTTCCTACATATATTTTTTGACTTTTTATAAACTCATTTTTCTGTTTATTAAATAGCTTCATATGTTTTTCTCCCTAGAAATTAATTTACTTTGTATTTCCATTATACCATAAAAGACAAGTAACTTTTAACTTAATTACTTATCCAATTGCTTATTTATTGTACTCTGTATACTTTTTAGCCAAAATTATCTCTCCTATTAAGTCTAATATCATTCCAATAAATGCAATTATTCCACCTATTACAAATCCAATAATTTGTGGTATAAATTCTTTAATCATGAAAAATGATAATACTTTATTTTCATTTTTTATCTCACTTTCAAAAATTGTAAGTTGTACTACAAACAATTTTAAACTTTCTTTCGAGTCAATACAATCCCAACGATTGATACAATAAGAATAATTGGCACTATCCTAACAAATAGCCATTCAAATGAATGAAATCCAACACCTAAAATCGCACTTTCAGGATCATTATAATTCCAATTTAAATACGGACTCTTTAATAAGATTAAATAAATAAAAATCAGTACTATGATTACACATAATGAAATTAGTATCCCATGAATGATTTGTCTTCTTGCATTCTTTCTTTGTAGTAGTTGTAAATTTATTATCTCTAATTTTTCAGAAATTACTTTCAAATCATCTTTTTTAGCCTCTACAATATTTTCCCCAAGCAAAGTGCTTACTGGTGTTTCAAGAACCTCTGATATTGAAATTAACATTTCTGAATCAGGAACTGACAATCCTTGCTCCCATTTAGAAATTGTTTGTCTTACCACATTTAGTTTGATGGCAAGTTCCTCTTGTGAAAGTCCTCTTGATTTTCTTATTGATTTAATGTTTTCTTTTAACATTTTAGATCAACTCCTTTCTTTACAAACTATTCTATAACAAATCTTCCGTTGCTACAAGCAATGCTTATTAACATTCAAGATTTCTCGTCATAAAATTGTAAATTAGTAGTTACTTATTGAATTGTTTTTTCTAAATCTCCCTTGATTTTTCACACACCTAAATTGTTGAGATGATTATAACTCAAAAGCAGATAATTTTCAATTACCTACTTTTGGTTTGTTATTTCGTATCAAAATTATCTAGCTGAATAGATATAATCCATGGTAGCCCCTCCAATAATTTCTCCTGTTGTAGCATCTACAAAATAACTATACTGTCCTTCTGTAAATCTTTTTACAGAATCATCCCCAAAATTATCTTCATAAGTTATAACAACTACCCAAGCATTTCTGACTTTATCTTCCACATTATAGTAATTTCTTTCTTCTACCTTATAATCCACTCTCTGCATAGCCTCATAATGCTTCTTTTTATCTTTTATTCTATCATAAGCATCTGCATTCATTTTTACAATCATTTTTTTAGCTTTTGTCTCTACCACTTTGTTGGTTTCAATTTTTTTATCTTCTTCTAATGCTATTTGTATCGCTTGTTCTTCAGTTATCATTATTTCATTCTTATCAAATGGTATATTTTCAACCATAAAATAATCAAAATCTTTATTTTTTGATTCAATAGCTATACTTATCCTTTCATAAGGATTATATATTTCTCCATATTTTTTACTGAATTGTATGTCAATTTTAAATCCTGAACCTTTTCCACTCCCTTCATTATTATTTGACCATATTTTAGTTATTTCATATTCTCCCTCTTTAAAGCCAAATAATTTATAATATTTATTAGCAATTTCTATTGCCTCTTGCTCTGATATTTCCTTATTACGATCGTGAATATTCGCATTATTATTCCATATATCATAAAAAGCACCTGTTTTTCCATCAATACTTATTTCGTAATTATCTTCTGTATTAAATCGATACCATATTTTATTAGAATTAAATTCTTTATAATGATTCGTATCTACTATATTAGAATTAAATCCAATTTCTTTAAGTTTATTTACAGCAATTTCTTTCGCTTTTTCCTCTGTTATATTTTCTTTTTTGCTTTCTTCTGTAATTTTCGTTATTTCTTCAAGGTCTCCAGACAATATTTGTACCTTTTCTGGTGTTTTCCATATCTTCTCTATTACCTTACTTCCTGCAAATACAACTCCTGTACTTAATGCAATTCCAATTGTAGTTGTAACTACTGTTTTAAAAATACTTCTTGTTTTATTTTTCATAACTATATCATTCTCCTCTTTTATTTTCGATATAGCAATCTTAAATTTTACTTTATTTTTATCAAATTCCACTTTTAAATCCCTCCGATATTTAATTCTTTTTTTATTTTTTTTCGTATTCTATGCAGTCTTGTCTTTACGTTTAACTCAGAAATATTTAATCTTTTTGCTATATCTTTTATTGACATAGACGAATAATAAAATAATTTCACAATTTCTATTTCAACATCTTTTAGCCCTTTCATTTTTTGCTCTATATCAAAAATCAATTCTCTGTCACCTTCATACATATTTACACTATTTAATGTATCATTTTCAAAATCACTTATATCATAAAGAATTTTAGATTTTCTGTATTTTTCTTTTATTAAATTTCTTGTTATTCCTGCTAAATATGAATTTAACGATACATCTATCTGAATCCTCTTTCTATTTTTCCAGACAATAAAAAATGTATCAGAAAAAATTTCTTCTTTATCTTCAAAAGATATTTTATTATCTGTTCCATTATTAATTATAGTTGTAATATATGGTGCAAAATCTTCTATTACTTGGTCTATATCAATTTCATTATTTTTATAATAATCTTCTAACTGCTTTTGCTCTTTCAATTTAAAAACTCCTTTATAAGACATCTTACATTTATATAGTGTATTTTAATTTGTAAAAGGTTACAATAAAAAATAAAGAGATCAATTTTCTAATCTCTGGTATCTAAGCAACAACTTATTACTACTCAAAATAATGATACCACCATTCTTCAAAATTGTCTTTTTTCCAAAAAAAAATTATGTCCAATTATTTAGCATATCATTTAAATTTTCTTATTTTATAAGAATTTGATTGTATTTTCTTATTTATTAGGAATTCACTTTACTAATTCTCATTTTTAGCTTAAAATTTATGAGAAAGTAGTAGGTTAATTATGAGATATGTAAATGAAGTGATTCGAGATTTTCGAGAAGATAATAATATGACACAAGGAGACGTAGCAAATTTTTTAAAGATTCCACGTTCCACTTATGCTAGATATGAAGTTCCTGGGTCTAATATTGATTTAGATACCCTTTCTAAATTATGTGTGTTATATCACACAACCCCCAATGATATCCTGGGGTTCACTACTAAAACACATCTATCAGATGCCAAAATCAAAAAATTGTGTAAAATAATGAATGATTATAAAATGGATATCAATGCCGTTATTCGTCTTTTAGAGGATATTCACAAAATCTACAAATAAAGCATCTAAAAAAGTGAGAATTTTTTTATAAATTCTCACTTTTTTAGATATTTAGGTTTTTCCTGCTAATTTTA
This sequence comes from uncultured Clostridia bacterium, assembly GCA_947573445.1. GTDB lineage: Bacteria > Bacillota > Clostridia > TANB77 > CAG-508 > Scatovivens. The sequence continues at coordinate 71,073 of CANPFR010000001.1, forward strand.
CATCTAGTATGGTTTCTTTTTCATTTCTTTGAACATGCAATTTTACAATATCCTCTGGTTTTTTATTGTAGATGTATTTTTTTAAATCATTCATTTTGCTAATTGGAGTATCATCAATTTGAGTAATAATATCCCCTTCTTTGATATCTAATGTGGCCAATGGACCCTCTGGCACAATTTGTGCTACATAAATACCATTTTCAATTTTAATATTAGCATCCAAATATTGAATGGCTTCTTTATCATAACCATAAATACCAAGCCAGGCTTCATCAAATTTTCCTTCACTTACTAATTGATTGATAATTGGCTTAATAATATTAATTGGCACAGCAAATCCAATGCCTTCTGCATTGCTAATTTTGACAGAATTAATCCCAATTAATTGACCTTTTGCATCAACAAGAGCCCCACCACTATTTCCTTCGTTAATGGTAGCATCGGTTTGAATCAAATCTTCCATATATACATTTTGCGTTTCATCTTCAATTTTAATGGTTCGGTTCATGGCACTAATAATCCCCTTTGTGACTGTCTTCTGAAAGGCTAATCCCAAAGGATTTCCAATGGCATATACATCATCTGCTAACTTTATGGACTCTGAGTCACCTAATTCTAAATATTCGAGACTTGCTTTGTTAATTTTTACAATGGCTAAATCAATATTATTGTCAGCCCAAACTACATTTCCTTCATACACATTTCCATCATCTAATGTAACATAGCAACTACTATACTTATTACCTGCAACATGTTGATTGGTCAAAATGTAACCACTATCTGTGATAATTACGCCACTTCCCAAACCAAGCTTTTCTTCTGCATTGTTGACAAATATGGAACTGCCACTTTGTTTTAGCTTGGATATCCCAACAATTGCTTTTACAGCATCTGAAATTGCTTCTGTGTTGGCTAAAGATTGGGTATTATTTTCTTCTTTGCTCTGATCTGAAGTTGTTTCGTCAAAATTTAACTTTTCGGCTTTATATTCTGTTGTACTTGCAACTTGATTAACTTCTGTTCGCAAAATTAAAACAAGTAACAAAGTAATGATAACAATCATCAAACCATACATCATCAAACGTTCTTTATTTTTCTTTTTTTCTTCATAATACATTCCTTTTTTTCCTCCTTTGTTAATGGTTATTTTTTCCAAAAATTAGGATTTCATACATCTTGAAATATTTTTAGGATAGATATTGCTTTTTTCTTTTTTTTCATGTAATATAATGTTAAATAATATATATTTTAGGGGAATTTAGGGATGGAAAATAGAATGAATAAAAAATTTAATTTAACAGTACCACAAGAAAACATTTGGCTAATGGAACAGTTAAATCCGAATTCAAATATTAATCATATTTATGGGACACTTTTTATTGACAAGAAAATGGATTTGGAATTACTACAAGATGCAATCAATCGTATGATTGAAAATAATGACGCTTTACGTTTACGTATTACAGAAGAAAACGCAAAACCAGTACAATACATTGCAGATTATAAATCTGAAAATTTCCCAGTTTACTTTGTAGATAAAAATGAAACAACCACCATTCAGGAAATCATTCATGCGATTTCTTTGGAACATATGAATATTTTGGATCATAAATTATATGATTTTAGAATCATTGACTGTTCTACTTGCGTTTATTTGTGTGTAAAAATGCACCACATTATTGCAGATGCATGGTCAATGGCTCAATTGTTTGTGGAGCATTTGGATGAGTTCTATCAACAAGCACAAAATCACTTAATTTCTGAGAAAAAACCTTCTTATTTGAACTATATTAAGAAAAATGAGGAATATAAAGTTTCAGAAAAATACACCAAAGATCACATATTTTGGGAAAAATATGTGAAGGATTTGGAATGTAAAAATGAATTTGAAGTTTCTACTGATAAAAAATGTAATCGAATTGAGAAAAGTCTTGGAAATAGTTTGTATAACAAAATAGAAAATTTTTGTAAAAAAAATAATATCACGGAATATTCTTTTTTCTTGGCTATTATTTCGACTTATTTTTCAAAATTGTTTTCCAATGATAATTTGGTCATTGGAACTCCTTTTCTGAATCGTAAAAAAGCAGATAAAGAATTGGATATGATGGGAATGTTTGTTGCGACTTTGCCACTTTCTATCAAAGTCACACCAGAAGCAAGTTTTATTGATTTATGCAAACAAATTAGTCGTACAAATATGGCATGTTTTAGGCATTGTGGTTTTCCCTATCGTGAAATTCAAAAAGAGTATGCAAATGTTTCTGGTAATCATACGAATTTGTATGAAATTGCATTTTCCTATCAAATGAATAACTTAGAAAGTAATTTTGATAGCCAAATTTATAAAAACACTTGGTATGCTAACAGTACACAAGCAACCCCACTTTTTATTAGTTACATGAATCATTTTGGTGAACATCAATTGTGTTATGATTATTGGTTAACTTGTTTCGAAAAAAATGATATTGATATTATGCATGAAAGATTGTTAACCATTATTCATCAAGTTTTGGAAAAAAATGAAATTTCAGTAGATGTAATTGAAATTGTTACACCTGAAGAAAGACATAAAATTTTGCATGATTTCAACAACACAGCTGTCGTTTATCCAAATGATAAAAGCATTGTAGATTTGTTTGAAAAACAAGTGGCAGAAACTCCTGAACAGATTGCTGTTGTTTTTGAAGAAGAGCAATTAACTTATCGAGAATTGAATCACAAAGCTAATTCGATTGCTAATTTTTTGGTTAAAAATAATGTGAAAAGTGAAGACATTATTGGTATCTTTTTGGATAAATCTTTGGAAAGTGTTATTGCTATTTTAGGTATTTTAAAATCTGGTGCAGCCTATCTTCCAATCGATGTTTCCTATCCTGAAAGTAGAGTAGAATATATGCTTTCTAATTCAAATGTAAAATTTATATTGAGTCATTCTGAATTGGCAAAATTGCTAAACCAAAATATACCTATTATAAATTTAGATGAATTCAAATTTGAAAAAAAAGAGAATTTGAATCGTTCCATTAAACCAAACCAATTAGCTTACATTATGTACACTTCTGGTTCCACAGGAAATCCAAAAGGTGTTATGGTTGAACACAAAAATATTATCCGACTTGTAAAAAACACGAATTTTATTAAATTCCAAAAAAATGAAAGAATCTTACAGACAGGTTCCATTGTTTTTGATGCTTGTACTTTCGAAATCTGGGCTGCTCTTTTAAATGGTTTTGAGCTACATATCATCACCAAAAATAATTTACTAGATTCTACGTTATTACAAAACTATATAGAAACCCATAAAATTACCATTTTATGGCTAACTTCACCATTGTTTAATCAACATGCGACTAATAATCCTTTTATTTTTAAGAATATACGTTACTTATTAACTGGTGGAGATGTTTTATCTCCTAATCATATCAATAGAGTTATGGAAATAAATCCAAAATTGCAAATTATTAATGGTTATGGTCCAACTGAAAATACAACATTTTCTACTTGTTTTCATATAAAGCAAAAATATACGAAAAATATTCCAATTGGTTTTCCAATCGCTAATTCAACTTGTTATGTTGTATCACCATCTGGAAATTTGAAACCGATTAATGTTCCAGGGGAACTTTGGGTTGGTGGAGATGGTGTTAGTAGAGGTTACTTAAACAATGAACAACAAACCAAAGATAAATTCATTCATCATTTTTTGGGAAATGAAAAAGTTTACAAAACGGGTGATTTAGTTAAATGGCTACCTGATGGAAGTATTGAATTTATAGGAAGAATTGATAACCAAGTTAAAATTAGAGGTTTTAGAATTGAACTTTCTGAAATTGATCAAAAAATCGTGGAATATCCTAACATTCAACAATCACTTACTAAAATTCAAAACATTAATGATACAAAAACAATTTGTTCTTACATCATTTCTGACAAACAGATTAATATTAAAAATTTGAAACAACGTTTAGAAAAACAATTACCAAACTATATGATTCCAAGTTTTATCACACAATTAGATGATTTTCCTCTAAATGTTAACGGAAAAGTGGATTCAAAAGCATTGCCACTTCCTCATATAAATCATATGGCAAAAACGATTGTTCCAGCACGAAATAAACTAGATGAATTAATCATCCATATTTTAAATGATGTATTGAATACGACTCATATCAGTATTGAGGATTCATTTTTTGAATTAGGTGGTGATTCATTATCTGCTATCACTTTTACAAGTATTTTGGCACAAAAATTAAATGTTCCTATTTCTGTAAAAGATATTTTTGACCATTCCATTATAAAAGAATTATCAGATTATATAGGCTCTTTATCAAAAAAAGAAAAAAGTACCATAAAAGCAGTTAAGAAAATGGCATATTACCCTGTTTCTTCTGCTCAAAAAAGAATTTATTATGCTTCTATTTTGGATCATAATTCAACGTTATATAATATTGCAGGTGGAATTATTGTAAATCAAACATTAGATATCACATTATTGGAAAAATGTTTTCAATTATTAGTTGATAGACATGAAGTTTTACGTACTCGTTTTGATATTTCACAAAATGAAAATGATCTTGTACAAATAATAGATGATAAAATTGATTTTCATTTATCTTATGAACCAGAAACTTCAGAAAATATCAATCGTATTTATGAACGTTTCCTTCATCCCTTTGATTTATCAAAGGCTCCGCTATTTAGAGCAAAAGTGGTTCATTTGCAAAATCATCATATGCTATTATTACTTGATATGCACCATATTATTAGCGATGGTACATCATTGACTATTTTACTGCAAGAACTTTGTGACTTATACAATGAAAAAATACTACCTGAAAATCAAGTAGATTATAAAGATTTTACTTTATGGGAAAAAGAACAATTCAAACATGAAAATTTTGAAAAAGCAAAAGATTTTTGGATTCATCAATATCAAGATGAAATCCCTTTATTAAATATGCCTACAACATTTTCTAGACCTTCTACACAAAGTTTTGAAGGCTCTAGTTATTATACTACTTTACCAAAAGATATCTTGGATAAAGTCCATGAAGTAGCCAAAAATTTAGAAATTACTCCATATATGTTAATGTTATCTGTTTACTATATTCTACTTTCTAAATACACTGCACAAAATGATATTGTGGTTGGTACGCCCATTGTTGGCCGAGAATTACCTGAACTTTATCATATGGTTGGAATGTTTGTAAATACTTTAGCATTACGAAATCAAATAAATTCTTCTTTCAGTTTTAAGGATTTTGCAATCAATATAAAAAATTCTTGTTTAGCTGCATTTCAACATCAGATTTATCCTTTTGATGAATTGGTAAAAGAGCTAGATGTAAAAAGAGACGCCAGTAGGAATCCTTTATTTGACACCATGTTTATTTATCAAAATAATGGATATCCAACAATAGATTTTAAAAATGCTATGGTTGAATATTTTATTCCTGATAATAAGATTTCTAAATTTGATTTAACTTTGGAAATTATTCCTACTGATAATGAATTTTCTTTACGTTTTGAATATTGCACCAAATTATTTGACAAGAATTTTATCAAACGATTAAGTACACATTACATTAATATTTTAAGTAGTATTTTAGAGAACTCTAACATTCAAATATCAAATATAGATATGCTTTCTAAAAAAGAAAAAAGTCAAATTCTCTTTGATTTTAATGATACTTCTGTAGATTATCCTCATGATAAAACGATTGTAGATTTATTTGAAGAACAAGTGAAAAAAACACCTGATAATATTGCTGTTATCTTTGAAAATAAACAATTAACTTATCGTGAATTAAATGAAAAAGCCAATAGCCTAGCAAGATGTTTGATTCATAATGGGGTTTCTAGTAATTCGATTGTTGGAATTATGCTTCCTCGTTCCTTGGAAATGATTGTTAGTATGTTTGGAATATTAAAGGCAGGGGCTGCTTATTTGCCTTTGGATCCACTCTATCCAAAAAATAGAATTCATTATATTATAAAAGATAGTAATATCCATTTACTTTTAACTAATAATTCAACTACTTCTTTAAAAAATTTGGATGTAATTGATGTCTCATTATCCAAAAAGAATATCTATTCTAAATATGAGAACTCTAATTTAAATACCATCATTTCTCCACTAAGTTTAGCTTATACAATTTATACATCAGGCTCTACAGGAAATCCAAAAGGAGTTGCTATCACACATCAAAATGTAAATAACTTTGTGAAAGGAGTTACTTCCAAAATAAAATTTAGTAATGTCATTGTTTCTGTTACTACTATTTGTTTTGATATCTTCGTACTTGAGAGTATTTTGCCTTTACAAAAAGGTCTAACTGTTGTTATAGCAAATGAATCAGAACAGACCATTCCTGAACTCCTTAACAAATTATGCATAAAAAATAATGTTACAATGATACAAACAACCCCTTCCAAGTTTTCTTTATTAATTAGTGATGAATCCTCTTTAACATTTCTAAAGAATCTCAAAACCATCATGCTTGGAGGAGAAGCTTTTCCTTATAATTTATTACTAAAAATAAAAAGTCTAACAAAATGTAAAATATATAATATGTATGGACCAACAGAAACTACAGTCTGGTCATCCATCAAAGATTTGACTACTGAAAATGACATAACAATTGGAACCCCTATTTCCAATACATCTATGTATGTTTTAGATAATGATTTAAATATTTTACCAACTAATGTTCCTGGAAAATTATACATTGGTGGAGATGGTATAAGCAAAGGTTACTTAAATAATCAGGAATTAACCGATCGTCGATTTATTATCAATCCATATAATACATTACAGAAAATATACGATACTGGTGATTTAGCAAAGTGGTCAAATACTGGGGAATTAATTTGTTTAGGTCGTTCTGACTTTCAAGTAAAAATCAGAGGACTAAGGATTGAATTAGGTGAGATAGAAAAAGTTATTTTATCTTTTAAAGAAATTGAAAAAGCCATTGTTACTACAAATACAGATTCTTTAAATAGACAATTATTATGTGCCTATTTGGTTTCTGAAAATAGAGTATCTATCTCTGAATTAAAACAATATTTAGGTATGTTTCTGCCTAATTATATGATTCCTACCTACATAACACAAATAGAAGATTTTAAATATACCCCAAACGGAAAAATCGATACAAAATCTCTACCAGCACCTAATTTCATTAATGAAAAAAAGCAAATTCGATTGCCCAAAAATGACACCGAACTTAAACTAATTAAAATTTGGGAAGATTTACTTTGTCTCTCTCCTATTAGTACCTCTGATAACTTTTTCGAAATTGGAGGAGATTCTTTACTCGCTTTAAAAATGCAAATGGCATTATTAAAGGAAAATATTAATGTTACTTATGCTGAAATTTTTAAATACAATACCATTCACAAACTAGCTTCATTAATTGATAAAAAATCAGATGATACAACTATAATTTCAAACTCTACTGATGAATACAATTATTCTAATATTGATATTACTTTAAGCAATAATAAGGTAACTAATCTGACAGACATTACTTATCAACCAATTGAAAATGTTCTTTTAACTGGCGTAACTGGTTTTCTTGGAGCACATATCTTGGATTACTTGATGAAAAACACAAATGTAAAAGTTTATTGTTTAGTTAGAAAAGATCCTAGTACTTCTCTGACCACTAAAGTTTTAAATCGACTAAATTTTTACTTTGGCAATATTTATGATAATTTTATCAATAAACGTATTTTCATTATTAATTCAGATTTGAATGAGACTAATCTAGGATTAACAGATGAAAAAATACTTTCTATTTGTGATAAAATTTCATGTGTAATCAATAGTGCGGCAATTGTAAAACACTATGGTAGTTACCATGATTTTGAGAAAATTAATGTCCATAGTGTCAAAAAATTAATGGATTTTTGCAAAAAATATCATAAAAAATTGGTACAAATCTCTACCATCAGTGTTTCTGGAAACACCTTATTTGATTTTGCTATTAATACAAACGATTTTACAGCTGATGTCCCTTTTAAAGAATCCAATTTATATATTGGTCAATCTTTAGAAAATGTCTATGTTCGTAGCAAATTTGAAGCAGAAAAATTAATATTGGAAGAAATCAATCAAGGAACTCTCGATGCTATCATTCTAAGAATTGGTAATATTACCAATAGAGCCTCTGATGGAAAATTCCAATATAATGCTTCTGAAAATGCTTTTGCCAATAAATTAAAAGCTTTTATAGAATTAGCCGCTGTACCAAGATATATTTTAAATGAATATATTGAATTTAGTCCTGTTGATTGTGTTGCAGAAGCAATTATAAAAAGCATCGAATATGCCAATAAAAATATATCTGTTTTGCATATCTATAATGAAAATCATATTTATGTAAAGAATTTTTTGGAATTGTTGCCTGAAAAATATAAAACAGATATTGTTTCTGATTCAAATTTTCAACAAATTCTAAATACTACTTTAAAAAATGATGAAAAAAAATATATTATTTCCTATATATTAAATGATTTGAATCATGAGAACAAATTAGTCTATAGTACACACATAAAAATCAAAAATGACTTTTCACAAAAGTTTTTTGAGAAAATCGGATTTTCATGGGCTACTATTACAAAAAAATACATCGAGAATTTACTAAAAAATATATAGAAAGAAAGGAAAAAATATGAATATCAATGTAGATTTAAATTTAGTAATGTTGATTTTGTCAACCATTATTATTTTAGTATTGTTCTTTTACATAAGAAGGAGAACTATCAAAAATTCCATTACCAATATCTTCTTTACTACTATTGTACTAATGTTAATTTGGATTGTCCCTCTTATCTATCAAATCTTATATATGCATAAATTTGATGATGTAAATCCTATCCTTTTTGACTATGTGGCTTATGTGGGTATTTGTTTTTTACCAGTTTCTATATTTTTTGTTAGTCAAATATTTATTAACACGAAAGTAAAACTTAAGAAATTTCGCATATTATTTATTATACCAATGATTTCTTTAATTCTTTTATGGACAAATGATTCTCATCATTTATTTTATAAAGAATATTCTACTAATATAAACGATGCTGTTTTAGGCTCTTATATGAATGTACATATCATTTACACCTATGGTTTATTACTGTTTAGCATCTTTAATTTACTAAAATATACTATCAAAAATGCAGGATTCTTCTCAAAGCAATCCATACTGATTGTTATAGGAACATTAATTCCTATTGTTGTTAATATCTTTGGAACATTTAACATCATTCCTATGACAATTTATATAACACCAATCTGTTTTGCTTTTACCATTCTATGTTATGCGATTGCTATATTTAGATTTAAATTTTTAAGTATTGCTCCTATTGCAATGCAGAAAATTGTAGATAGAATTTCAGATAGCTTTATTGTATTAAATGAAAATTATATTATTACCGATTTTAACGAAACCTTTTTACACACATTCTCATTTAATCCTAATGACATTAGAGAAAAAAGCTTTTTCAAGCTTTTCGATAAAAATAACCATTTTAAACTTAATACACCTCTTTTTCAAGAGAATTTGAAAAAAATACAACATTCCAACAAAACCATTGAATTCGAATTACCCATTAACGCAATATCAAAAATCTTCTCTGTAGAAATGAGTAATATCTTTTCAAAAAACTCTTTACTTGGAATTTTAATTCTCTTTAAAGATATAACGCAACACAAAAACGATATCTTAACCATTCAAAATAACCAAAACATGCTTATCGAACAAGAACGTCTCGCATCTCTTCGGCCAAATGGTTGGGGGTATTGCACATAATTTAAAAACCCCTATCTTCTCTGTTGCAGGTGGTTTGGAAGGCCTATCTGATTTAATTAACGAATATGATCTCTCAATTGATAATCCTTCTGTTACAAATGAGGATATGCACGACATTGCCAAAGATATGCGTGAATGGATTGAAAAACTAAAAGGCCATATTTCTTATATGTCAGATGTCATCACAACTGTAAAAGGTCAAGCTGTTACCTTAGCAGATAACGCAAGTGTTGATTTTTCAGTTACGGAACTCTTTAAACGTGTTGACATTTTAATGAAACATGAAATCAAAAATGCACTAGCAACACTAGAAATCCAAAATCACGTTGGAGATAGTGATTTACTGTTTGGCAATATTAACAGTTTAGTCCAAATTATTAATAACATCATTTCAAATTCCATTGAAGCTTATGGAAATAACTATACCAACAAAAAAATAGAACTACACGCTAACCAAACGAATCATCACGTTGTTATTTCCATCAAGGATTATGGACCTGGCATTCCTGAAAACGTGCAAGTCAAATTATTCAAAGAAATGATTACAACCAAAGGAAAAAACGGCACTGGACTTGGTATGTTCATGTCTGCTTCTAATATCAAAGCTCATTTTAGTGGGGATCTAACTTACGAAACAGAAATCGGAAAAGGAACTACATTTTATATTTCTCTTCCTATTAAAAATTAAATTCTTTAATTAAGGACTGTAAAAAACTCAATCGATTGTATAAGAAAATAGAGTTTTTTACAGCCCTTTTTTATCCAAAATAACACTTATAAAATGCCATCAACACTTACAATGTAAGTTTGTCTTTTTTTCCCTTAACTTTTTGACAAATTTTATTAAATCATATTGACTATTCGAAGTAAAATAATGTAAAATAAAAGTGAAAAATAGGAAAAGGAGATTTCGCTTATGAGACTTTCTGAACAAAAATACACTCCCGAAAAAAATAATTATAAAATAATTGCAGTAGATGATGAAGGTGGAATCATCGATTCACTAGCCGTATTTTTAAGACGTTCTGGTTATACACTAATTGGATGTACCAATCCACTAGAAGCCATTGAACGTGTTAAAAATGAACATTTTGATTTAATGTTACTTGACTTTATTATGACTCCTATTCATGGCGATCAAGTGGTTGAAGAAATTCGAAAATTCAATCAAAATTTATATATCATTTTGTTGACTGGTCATAAAGATTTAGCCCCACCATTGGAAACGATTAAACGTTTATCCATTCAAGGTTATTGCGAGAAAAGTGATAAATTTGACCAATTGTTATTGCTGATTGAATCTGCTATAAAATCTATTAAGCAAATGCGTATTATTCAAGAAATCAATGAAGAACTTCGCGAATCCCGCGAAAGTTTAGAAAAAGCTTACTTAGAAAGTATTGAAATTATTCGACACACAGTTGAAGCAAAAGACACTTATACCAGGGGGCATTCTGACCGAGTTTCTGGATATTCTGTTTTAATTGGTAAACATATGGGCTTATCAGAAGATGATTTACATACTTTAAAAATTGGTGGCCTCTTCCACGATATCGGAAAAATCGGTATTCCAGACAGCATTTTACTAAAAGAAGCAAAACTCACAGATGATGAATATTCACAAATTAAAAATCACCCTGCCATTGGAAAACACATTCTTGCTAATGCAACTATTTTTAAAGATATTGTTCCAATTGTTTTTCATCATCATGAAAAATTTGATGGACATGGCTATCCTTCTGGTTTAGCTGGTGATGCTATTCCGCTTTTTGCAAGAATTGCTGCAGTAGCAGACACTTTTGATGCTATGACTTCTAAACGTTCTTACCGAAATGCACTTCCTCTTGAGGTCGTTATGCAAGAAATCCAAAAATGTTCTGGTACACAATTTGACCCAAAAATCGCTAACGTATTTTTGGATATTTTGAAAAATCATTATAATGAAATTGAGGAAATACAAAATAACTATTAGACATATGGAAAGGACGCAAGTCCTTTCTTTTTTGCAATAAAAACTTTTCTTGCTTTTTGACTATTTATGTGCTATGATACATCATGTATCATAATTCATGATTTCTATAGAAGAAAGGAGAAAAATATGGATGAACTTAGGAAACTTTTTGATTATGACTTAGTTAAATATTCTTTTAGTCATTTGGAGAATTTGGAGGATCGGTTTAATCGTTTAGAGGATCGGATTAACAAAAATGAATTCGATTTAATCGTTTTTGCTAATCCTAGAACACAACAGTTATATAAAAACCTTAATACAAATAATATCCCCCTAAAATGCTTTGGAAACAAACAATTACTCCCTGATACAGATACCGTTTCTGGTAAAAAAGTACTGCTGATTGACCTTTTTGTATCAAAACTTTATACTTTGTTCCGAAAATACTGCATGCTCTATCAAATGGGAGCTTGTGAAATTACCGTATTCGTGACAATTTCAAGTTCTATTGAGCTAAATCTCAGTAAGGTTTGGCAGAAAAAACATTTCTATCTTTTTCACGACTTCGGCACTTTTCAGAATGAGGAAGAATATGACATCGTTCGTAAAAAATTTAATAAACAACTTATCATAGGCGATGATCCTCTAGCTGATAGGTTTTGTGCACTAGATATGTATCTAAATCCACCTTTATCAGATACAAAAATAAAAGCGAAGATCATGCAAGATTGCTTTTGGTTGCTTAGAAAAAGTATGCGTGATAAGGAACATTTATGTATCATATCTGTTGAACAAGTTGCCTCAGTTTTAAAGGAAAATCATTCCTACAGTGAGGAACTTTTAAAACAGGTTATTGATTTTTTGGTAGACTTAAATCTCATTGAGTACCTTGACGATACAAAATATTTTGTTGCTGAATGTGTATACAATTTTCACTACCCTATGACCAAGGGGGAAAAATTATGGAGGATAGGTGCTTGGGTAGCCTTACTATACAACGAACCTCGATTTATCTCTTATTGGACTGAATCAAAAGATTTTTTTGATGAATATATACGAATGTTTGCTGATTCAGTTGACCAAGAATGCATTAACGAAATTTTAAGACTTAATTCTTGGTATGTTGATAAATTTTGGGATTCTAACCAAAATGAAGTTCATGCAACAAAATATTTTATTGAATCAAGCAATCCTCAATCAGAATTCTACAATCCAGAAAATGCATTCTTTAGCGAAATAAACGATAAAAATGGTTTCTTTTTCTCAATGTTTAAAAAAGCAATCGGAATTGTTACATCTTTCCCAAAAATACGAAAAATAAGAAAACAAGAAAAAGAGGGCATTCTGACTCACGAAGAAGCTACGAAAGAAATTGAATCATCAATAGCTAAAATAGAAGCAAAGTCTGTTGACATATTGCCAACAAATGTTTAGTCCTTAACCTTAATTTCATTCTATTTTTATTAGACTTCCTCTTTTTTCGAGGAAACATACTGAAAGAGCGAAGAAATATCATTAATTTCTTCGCTCTTTCGCTATTATTAATTTTTTTGGTTACATTTATTTTCTTTACTTTTAGTCTTCTCATAACAGCTACAGCCTCTTGACTTTTTATGCAAATTATGGTATAATAGATGTCGGAAAATTTATTTTTGACAACCTTTCGAATCACTTCGGATTGAGGAGTTAAAACGGGCAAAGGAATTCATCGTTGAACAGTGGTATGGAGTAACCTATGGGTGTGCCCAAGAGTCTACTCGGTCTGGTGGTTATAAAACAGATGAGTATAAATTCATCTATAACCCAACTAACAAATGCTTATATGTTTCTGGAAGTGTATTTGAAAAGAAACAGTACCAAGTCTTAAATTCTTTGGAAGTATTGTTTGGGATAGCACACGGTTCTCATGTAACTGTAAAACTGGATGGACTCTCCTTTGAGATTCATAATCTGGTCCTTCAGTTAGACAATAACTAGAATCAAAAATATAAAGACAAAGTGGATTCGTAAAATGAATCCACTTTGTCTTTATACTTTCATACTCAAACTTACCTTATGCTTCTCTTGGTCAATCCCAATCACTTTTACCTTCACAATGTCCCCCACAGACACAATCTCTGATGGGTTTCTCACATATTTATCCGCCATTTCAGAAATATGAACCAATCCATCATATTTCACTCCAATATCCACAAAAGCTCCAAAATCAATAACATTTCTAACAGTTCCAGTTAACTCCATTCCTTGTTGTAAATCCTCAAACTTCAATACATCGCTACGTAAAACTGGTTTTGGTAAGTCCTCTCTCGGATCACGTCCTGGTCTAGAAAGTTCATCGATGATATCTTTTAATGTTAAACCTCCCACATCTAATTCTTGTGCTGTTTTTTCCACATTTATTTTCTTAAACTCTGCTTTCAACTCTTCTAACTTCTCTTTGTCTGACAAGTTTTCCACAGAATACCCCAAATTTGTTAATAACTTTTCTGCAATTTCATAACTTTCTGGATGAACACTCGTTACTTCCAACGGATTTTTTCCACCAAAAATACGAATAAATCCTGCACATTGCTTAAATGCTGCAGGCCCTAATTTAGGCACTTTAAGTAATTCCTTTCTTTGTTTTAGCTCCCCATTTTCGTCACGATATTTGACAATATTCTTAGCAATTGTCCCATTAATTCCCGAAACATAAGAAAGTAGGGATGGCGTTGCTGTATTTACATCCACTCCAACAGCATTTACAGCATCTTCCACAACTCCTGTTAAACTTTCATTTAATCGTTTTTGATTCACATCATGCTGATATTGCCCTACTCCAATTGATTTTGGGTCAATTTTCACTAACTCAGAAAGCGGATCCTGCAATCTACGTGCAATTGAAATAGCTCCTCTTAGTGAAACATTTATGGTGGGGTATTCCTCTGTTGCAAGTTTTGAAGCAGAATACACGGATGCTCCAGCTTCACTTACAATCGCATAATAAATTTCTTCTTCCATTTCTTTTATCATCTCTGATACGAAACATTCTGATTCACGAGATGCTGTCCCATTTCCAATGGCAATCATGTTAACGTGATATTTCTTAAGCATCGCTTTTAAAGTCTTTTTAGCCCCGTCTACGTCGTTCTGAGGCTCTGTTGGATAAACCGTAGCCGTTTCTAGTACTTTTCCTGTTTTATCAATCACCGCAATTTTACAACCTGTTCGATACGCTGGGTCAAATCCCATAACAGTCATATTTTTAATCGGTGGTTGTAATAATAATTGTTTGGCATTTTTGCCAAATACTTTGATGGCTTGCTCTTCTGCTTTTTCAGTTAAATCTGAACGAATTTCTCTTTCAATCGATGGTTCAATCAATCTTTTGTAAGAATCAACAATTGCTTTTTCTAGTGGTTCTACAAACTGACTTTTGTGATCTTGAATGATTTGCTTTTTCAAATAATCGGTGATTTTTTCTTCTGGCTTTTCCAATTTTACCTTCAAAAACTCCTCTTTTTCTCCACGATTGATGGCTAAAATTCGGTGACTTGGGATTTTTAAAATCGGTTCACTATAATCGTAATACATTTCATATGGTGATTTTTCGTCTTTTGCTACTTTGGATGAAATAACTGCTTCTCGGAAACAAAAAGATTTGATTTTTTTTCGATAATCACTATTATCCGCAATATTTTCTGCGATAATATCCAAAGCACCATTTATTGCCTCTTCTTCAGAATTCACACCTTTTTCCTCATCTATATAGTCTCCAGCAATTTCAAACAAATCTCTTTTTTCACTTTGCAAATAAATGATATTGCTAAATGGCTCCAAACCCTTTTCTTTAGCAATTGTAGCACGTGTCCTCTTTTTGGGTCTAAATGGTCTGTAAATATCCTCTAGCTCTGATAAAACCATGGTACTTGCAATTTTTAAAGTCAACTCATCTGTTAATTTTCCTTGTTCGTCGATTAAGCGTATAATTTCTTCTTTTCTGGTTTCAAGATTACGTAAATATTTTAGTCTTTCATCCAATTCACGTAAAAGTTCGTCACTTAAATTACCTGTCACTTCCTTTCTATAACGGGCAATAAATGGAATCGTATTGCCATCATCAATTAATTTGACAGTAGCTTCCACTTGTGATTCACGAACTTTTAGTTCTTCTGCTATTTTTTTGTAAATTTTGTTCATATTTTTCTCCTTGTTTCTAATTTATTTTGTATTTTATCATTTTTTTTTACACTTTTCTATACTTTTTGAAAAAATTTTGCAAAAACACTTGCAATTTTATGTAAATTATGATATATAAATATTATGTTATTTATCGAAATCATACCTGCCTCTAAAGCAGAAAGGAGGACATATGAAATTAAAAGAAAAAGACAAAGCCAAAGTAACCGTTTTAATCAAGCGGGATCGGATGCAAACAAAAACCAATGCTATGTTTAAGCGCGATCATTTGCTTGGTATTCTGGAATCTACCCATTTAACTTGGGCCAGGCAAAAAACTGATTACCTGCTTAATCACGAAGTCATCTTTAAAAATTGCAAAACTTACGGAGATACACTCCGTGTGTTAATTGCATTTGATAAGGAAGAACTCATGAACCAAATTGAGTCTATCCTTTCAAAAGCTGGTGTGTCTTGGCCTCAAGAACGTATAAGCGACCTAATATATGAAAATGTTTTTGCTGATTGCAAATGCCATAATGATCTTGTAGACATTATGGAACATCTTGTGATCACAGAAGCTATCCATGACTTAATTGTGGAAATTGGCTTAAATTGGCCTAAAGAATATGCTAAAAATTTAGCATTGGACTACAAGAATGTATTCCACGGGTGCACAAAACGTGAAGAAGCAATTCAGCGTCTTTTGGAAATTGCTTCTATTGTGACAATTGCATAAGCAAAGCACTTCCCAAAACAATAAAAAGTATGTACAACCCAATGTTGTACATACTTTTCATTGTTTAATTTTTCTCTTCTAAATATTCATCATAACTACATTCTCTTACAGTTACTTGATTATCTGTAAGATCAATTATTTTGTTAGCAACGGTTTGTGTTAATTGATGGTCATGTGAGGTAAAAATCATAATACCTTTGTATTTTTGCATTCCTTCGTTTAAGGCTGTGATAGCTTCCATGTCTAAGTGATTGGTTGGTTCATCAAAAATTAGGAAATTAGCACCAGAAAGCATTAATTTTGCTAATATACAACGCACCTTTTCTCCTCCAGACATCACATTTACTTTTTTCAAAGCCTCTTCTCCAGAAAACAACATACGTCCTAAAAATCCTCTCACATACGTTTCATCTGGATCTTTGGAATATTGACGTAGCCAATCTACAATGGTTATTTCCTCCTCAAATAGATAATTATTATCTTTAGGGAAATAATCTTTTGTGATTGTAGTTCCCCAAATAATTTCGCCAGAATCTGGCTCTAGCTCGCCTGCTAAAATTTGGAATAAAACTGTTTTGGCAATTTCGTTATCAGAAAGTAGTGCAACTTTGTCCTCTCTTTTTATCGTAAAACTGATATTATCTAATATTTTTTCTCCATTGATTGTTTTTGATAAATTTTTAACTTCTAAAACTTCTTTTCCTTGTTCTCTATCTGGCTTAAAATCAACATATGGATATTTTCGATTGGATGGCTTGATTTCATCAAGCTCGATTTTTTCCAACGATTTTTTTCTTGATGTCGCTTGTTTTGATTTAGATGCATTTGCACTAAAACGCGCAATAAATTCTTGTAATTCCTTAATACGTTCTTCCTTCTTTTTATTGGCTTCTTTCATTTGTTTTAAGGCCAATTGGCTTGATTCATACCAGAAATCATAATTTCCTGGATAAACTTTAATTTTGCCAAAATCAACGTCTGCAATATGGGTACAAACTTTGTTCAAAAAATATCTGTCATGTGATACAACAATCACTGTATTTTCAAAATCAATTAGGAAATCTTGTAACCAATTGATGGTTTTTATATCCAAATCGTTCGTTGGCTCGTCTAATAAAAGAACATCTGGATTGCCAAATAAGCTCTGGGCAAGTAGTACTTTTACCTTGTCTCTGGCTTCAATTTCGCTCATGTATTTGTAATGAAGTTCGCTGTCAATTCCTAAATCGTTTAATAATTTGGCAGCATCTGATTCTGCATTCCAGCCATCCAATTCAGCAAAACGCTCCTCTAATTTTGCAGCCTTCATGCCATCAGCTTCTGAAAAATCTGGTTTGGCATAGATTTCATCTTTTTCTTTCATGATTCTATATAATTCACTATTTCCCATCATAACAGCATCTATTACTGTATAGCCTTCATAAGCATAGTGATCCTGCTTTAATATAGATAATCGCTCCCCTTTGTCCAAAACAACTTCGCCTTTGTTTGGTTCAATTTCACCGGAAAGAATCTTCAAAAAAGTAGATTTTCCCGCACCATTGGCACCAATTAAACCATAACAATTTCCTTTTGTAAATTTTATATTAACATCTTCAAATAAGACTCTTTTTCCAAATCTAAGCGTAACACCATTTGAAATAAGCATTTTAAAACCTCCTCTTGTATTGTGATTCTTTTATTATAACTCATTTTGTGAGATTTTGCAAATGTTTTTCGAGAAAAAATGAAAACCGTTTTTGCTCCAGAGAGCAAAAACGGCTTTCATTTTCAAAATTTTATAGTTTGTTCGTATCCTGCAATACATAATTTGCACGATGGATATAGAGAACTTTTCCATCAATGAGTAGTTTTGTTGTTTTTGGAATATTTTCACATATTTCAAAATAAACATCATTGCCACTATAAGCACAAATTGGTGTTCCAAACTGGGTCTGAATCATGACTACACGTGATTTGCCAAAATAATTTTTATATTTATTGACTAACCGTGCCGCTGCAGTATTATCTGATATTTTTCCCTTTGATGTAGTTTGAATATCTTCCAAGGAAAAATCCACGTCTTTTTCCAGGCCTTTTTCTGCAAAAATCATTGTATTTCCACAGTTTTCAATTTCATTACCATCCATTGTAATCGTTACTACAGATGATAACTCGTAACCTTTTATTGGGTCTCCATCATCATCTACATCAATCGTTTGAATTATGTTTCCTGTTAGAATAACTTTCTCTCCGCTTGCTGTCATGGTTATCTCGCCATAATTGTCATATATTTCAATGTTATATGGCACTCCAACTAATTCTTCCTTCAAAGATTTGATATCACTCATCAGTCCAGCAACATCATCTAAGTTTAAATCACATCCTAACAATAAGCCAGACATCAGCATTGCTACAAGTACTACTGAAAAAAATTTTTTTGTCTTCATATTAAGACCCTCCTAATAAAAATATTTTATTTTACTTTGTTGCCTTCCCAAGGTGAAAATATTAGGTTGACTAAAAGTAATTGTTCTTATCATATTATAATTTCCATAATTTGTCAAATTGTTTTCTCCAACTAGCAGAAATCTCAAAATTATGGGGTTATTTTTAAAATTTATACAAAAATGACTATTTTTTTAAAATAATTCGAATTTAGTACCTTTCTGTAGCTTACAGTGCTATAAAAAAGTATGGTATCAAGAATTTCATTTTTAGAAATAGCCCTCTAAAACGTTCAAAATTCAATTTTTTTGACGAAAGGTGAATAAAATCATTAAATATATTATTTTTGCTTAAAATAGCGATTTTAATGCCTTAAAAGTAATTTTTCTCAAAAATTGCACAACAAATCGCTCAAAAATTGCACAATGCATGCTGCAAAAATTTAAAAACTATGTTATTCTAAATAAAAAAGGGGAAGAATTTGATGAAATTAACAAAACAAGGCTATCTACCAAGATTGATTGATAAGACAATCGAAGAAAATTTGAAAATTTTCGGTGCAATCAGTATTGAAGGTCCAAAGTGGTGTGGAAAAACGTGGACAGCTTTAAACCATTCTAACAGTGTTACATACTTAAACAATACAGCAGATAATTTTAGAGAAAAACATTTAGCAGAAATGGACGTAAATTTAATATTAGATAAAGATAAACCTGAACTTATTGATGAATGGCAAGAAGTACCTGCCATCTGGGATGCAGTAAGGTTTCAATGCGACCAAGATATGCAAAAAGGCAAATATATTTTAACAGGTTCTAGTGTTCCTGTAAGTGATAAAATACATCATTCTGGAGCAGGAAGGATTTGCAAAATGAAAATGTATACCATGTCCTTATATGAATCAGGAGATTCTAGTGGAGACGTTTCTTTAAAAGACCTATTTGAAGATAAAGTCCAAAATAAGTTAGTAAATAAAGTAGAATTAAAAAGACTAGCAGAGCTAATCGTAAGAGGTGGCTGGCCAGAAACAGTTCATATTAGCGTGTCTGGAGCCATGAAAATAGCCAAAAGTTACCTTGAAGCAGTATTAGAAAAAGATATTGTAGAAATAGATGGAGTAAAAAGAGATAAAATAAAAATGGAAATGCTCTTAAGATCCCTTGCAAGAAATGAAAGTACGATTTCGTCTAACAATGTATTAATGAAAGATATTGATGATAATGTTACAGAAGAAGATGTAACCATCAGTAGAAATACTGTTACAGACTACCTAAATGTACTAAATGACTTGCATTTGATTGAAAATCAAAATTCTTTTATGTATCGAATACGTTCAAGATTAAATGTAGGTAAAAATCCTAAAAGACATCTGGTAGATCCTTCACTAGGCTGTGCCATTTTGAATATAACCCCTGAAAAATTAATGAATGATCTAGAAACATTCGGATTGTATTTTGAAAGCTTATGTGAAAGAGATTTGAAAATATATGCAGAAAGTATTGGAGCTAAATTATACCATTATAGGGAAAATGATACTGGTATTAAAGTGGATAGTATCATTGAAATTGCAGACGGAGAATATGGAGCCATAGAAATCAAGTTAGGTTCCAATAAAGAGGAAGAAGCAGTGGCAAGTTTAAAAAGATTTTATAAATTAGCTGACGTTAAGCCAAAATTTATGTGTGTGATTTGTGGTTTATATGATGCTGTTATCAAAAGGCCAGATGGAATTTATGTGCTTCCTATTACAGCTCTAAGGCCTTAAATAAATTTTAATATATTTTCACATTAAATAATAGTACCATTTCAGTCACAATCTCATTCTTAAAAACTTTATTCTTTCAAATCAGCATAATTTTTTTACCTTCCACTTTGTTTGGGTTAGATGAATACAAAAAAAGACCGTAAAAAACTTAACTATTGCGAGAAAAATTGAGGGCAACGCCCCCAATTTCTTTCACTTCTCACAAAATATTTGAAAGTTTAAAATCTAATGAAATTTCACTGTTTACATCCTCATCAAATCTTAACTCTTCTACTTCAAACCAATCTGCAGAAATATTATCATCTTTTTCTGCCTTATCTTTAAAATCAATAAATGCCAGTTCAAGCATCTCTTTTGTTCCAAGAGAGATATCTTCTTTTTCGTATTCTACTGTTTGATCATTTAAAGAAATACATTCTGCAATTTTACTCCTGTATATGTTCCTATCCCCTTCTTTTGTAAAATAAAAGATTGTTATACCACTTGTTGTTGCAAAAACTTCATCAGTAAGTTTACTGATTGCCTTTTCAACTGCTTGCAAAAAATCTTCCCAAAGAAAATCTAAATTTTTATTTCTCACCTTTTTATATCTTGGAGAAATCCGCTCAATTAATTCTACTGATGTTTTCATATATGTTCCTCCTTCATTTATTTGACTTAGAAATTGAAAATACCCAATCTCTTTTTAAAAAATATTAGTTTTATTATACTACTTTTCTATGAAAATTGCAATACAAAAACTACATAATTACAGAATAAAAGTGACTATTGATTTTACTATATTAAATTTACAAAAACAATGAATCTACAATTTAAAACATGCATACCGTTTTTTACACATCTAAATTCTTTAAATACTGTCATATTAACTGTTACATAGCTTATAAAATTTATTTCATATTTTTATCTGACTATTAGTTTAACTCTTGAAAAAGCTTCGTACTTACGATATAATACAAACAAGAAAAATCAAGAAAGGACGGAATTTTATGGAAAAATCTAAAGTTTACTTTTGTAAAAAAATAACCTCAGAAAATGTTGTGAAATTATATGAAAAGTTGGGGAAAAATTTGCCTGGGAAGGTGGCTGTGAAAGTGCATTCTGGTGAGGAAGGTAATCAGAATTATCTGCATCCAGAATTTATGAAACCAATGATTGAACATGTTTCTGGAACCGTTGTAGAATGCAATACAGCTTATGAAGGTGCTCGAAATACGACGGAAAAACACCAAGAATTAATGAAACATCATGGTTGGACTCAATATTTCGATGTTGATATTATGGATGCCGAAGGCGACGATTTAGTACTTGACATTCCAAATGGGAAAATCATTCAAAAGAATTTTGTTGGAAAAAATATGGCAAATTATAATTCTATGCTCGTATTATCACATTTTAAAGGTCATCCTATGGGTGGCTATGGGGGAGCCATTAAACAATTGTCAATTGGATGCGGTTCTTCTGCTGGAAAAACCTGGATTCACACAGCTGGCAAAGAAAAAGACCAATACAAACTATGGGATCAAGTTGCCAAACAAGACGATTTCTTAGAAGCTATGGCAGATGCTGCTGCCTCTGTGGTAGAATATTTTAAAGGAAATATGGCATTTATTAACATCATGTGTAATATGTCTGTTGATTGCGATTGTTGCAGTGTCGCTGAAGATCCTTGCATGAAAGATATTGGTATTTTGGCTTCGTTGGATCCAATTGCAATTGATCAAGCTTGTATTGATCTGGTTAAAAATTCGGATGATCCTGGAAAAGAGCATTTTCTAGAAAGGGTCACTTCAAGAAATGGCACTCATACCATTGAGGCTTCTGCTAAACTTGGTTTTGGAACAAAAGAATACGAATTCATCCAAATTGAAATGTAAAGAAAATACTATCTTCTGACAAAAAACAAGAGAAATTTGAGAGGTTGCCTCAAATTTCTCTTGTCATATAGTAGTTTTTTTATCATCTTTTCGGAGTTCATATTTTATTACTTATGTAGTTTTTTGTTGGTAATGGTGAAACGTATCATAAAAGTGATAAAACATTTATTAACTAATCCACTACTTTTGTCGTTTTATTCTATAATTTCCAAACCTGCAAATCTCGCCATTAATCTTTTATGTCCTGCTTTTTCAAACTGAATGTCCACTTTTAAGTCATCCCCTTCTGTTTCAACAGAATTAATCAAACCTTCACCAAATTTCTTGTGAAATACCTTCACACCTGATTGATAAGCATCTAAATCAATTTCTTTATTTTTTGGCTTATTTAAATTGGCTAAAAAGCTTTCTGCACTTTTAAATCCAATATTTGAGGCAGTTGCTTTTCGTGGGATTTCATGACTTTGATAAGAAGTAACAGGATTATTAAAAAATCCACTATTTTTAGAATTCCCATAACTCCACTCATAGTTATTTCCTCCCAATACGTTGTTATTAGAAGTTTGTTCTAATTCCTCCATTCCCTCTAACATATCTGCTGGAATTTCTTTGATAAATCTAGAAACTGCATTGAAACTTGTTGAACCAAAAATGGTTCTTTGCTTGCTACAAGTCAGAAACAATTTTTCCTTAGCACGTGTGATTCCAACATAACATAATCTACGCTCTTCTTCCAACTCTTTTGGTTCCCCAATTGATTTGTAGCCTGGAAAAATTCCTTCTTCCATTCCAACTAGAAACACAGCAGGAAATTCAAGTCCTTTGGCACTATGTAATGTCATTAAAGTAACAGACTCTTCTGTTTCTTCCATTCCATCTAAATCTGAACTTAATGTGATTCCTTCTAAAAATTCTGTCAGTGAATTATCAGCAGATTGTTCTTCAAATTCAATAGCAACTGTCAAAAATTCGTTTAAGTTTTCAATTCTATTTTCTGCTTCTAGTGTATTTTCATCTTCTAATGCTTTTGTATAACCTGTTTTTTTCAAAGTTTCTTTGATTAATTCGGAAATTACTTTGGAATCTTTGACTTGACGTAATTCTTCTATTGTACTAATAAATTCACGGGTATTTCCAAATACTCTATTTAACCCAAATTCATCAGCCCTTTTGATGACTTCATACATCGATATTCCATTACTATTAGCAAGTGTTTCAACATTTTCTAAACTGGTTTTGCCAACACCACGTTTTGGTTCGTTGATGATTCTTGTCAAGCTTAAATTGTCAGCTGTATTGTGAATCAATCTTAAATACGCGATAATATCTTTGATTTCTTTTCTTTCATAGAATTTTAAACCACCTATTATTTTATATGGAATATTTTCTCTACGCAAAACATCTTCTATGCTACGAGACTGTGTATTCATTCTGTATAAGACTGCAAAATCTGAATATTTATAATATTCTTCTCTACGCAAATGATTGATTTCACTTACAATATAATTTGCTTCATCATATTCGTTATCTCCACGATACACTTTTGGGAGACTTCCTGCTTCGTTGCTTGTCCATAATTTCTTCTCGTATTTGGTCTCATTGTTCTTAATCACTTCATTGGCTGCATTTAGGACACTTTGTGTACATCTGTAGTTTTGTTCTAATTTTATAATTTTGGTTCCTGGAAAATCTTTTTCAAAATTTAAAATGTTGGAAATATCGGCTCCACGAAATGAATAAATTCCTTGGTCATTATCACCAACTACTGTGATATTTCCAAATTTGCTAGCAAATAAGGTAATGAGAGTAAATTGTGCTTTGTTGGTATCTTGATATTCGTCTACTAAAACATATTTAAATTTGTCTGAGTAAAATTCTAAAATGTCTGGATTGTCAAGTAATATTTCAATTGTAAAATTAATGATATCATCAAAATCAATGGCGTTATTTTCCTTTAGCCTTTTTTGATACATACTATAAATTTCGGCAATGTTTTCTTTTCTAAAATCACCATTGGCTCGTGCTGCATATTGTGCAGGTGTGAGCATTTCATTTTTCGCATTGCTAATTTCATATAAAACAGATTTGTCAGTAAATATTTTGTCGTCTAAATTTTTCTCTTTTAGAATCTTTTTGACCATTGATTTTTGGTCTGATGTGTCAAAAATGACAAAGGAACTGTCAAATCCTAATCTATCAATTGTTTTTCTTAAAATACGAACACAAATCGAATGGAATGTTCCCATCCAGATATCATCTGCACCAGTTGCAACTAAATTCCTTACTCTTTCTTTCATTTCATTGGCCGCTTTATTGGTGAAAGTGATGGCTAAAATATTCCATGGTTTTACATTTTTTTCTCCCATTAAATAAGCAATTTTATGCGTTAATACTTTTGTTTTACCACTTCCCGCTCCTGCTATGACTAAGCTTGGCCCTTCTGTGGTAGTTACTGCTTCGTATTGTTTATCGTTTAATTCATCTAATAATCCCATTTTTTCTCCTTTATTTTTGATGTTTTTTAGAAAACTTCTGTTTGTTTATTATTATATCATGATTCGAAAAAAAGTCAACATCTTTCTTGGATTTTAAATAAGATTTTTGGAGAAAAAAAGCGATACGCCACAAGTGTGGTGTATCGCTTTTTATTTAAACTACTAACTATTTTTCTAATATCTCCTTTACTAGCTTTTTGCTACCTAAGTACATTTCAACTATATTTTCAGCATCTATGAGTTCATCTTCATTCAGTTTGCTCAACTCTGCTTTTATAGCTACTTGTAACTGTTTTTGTTTATTTTTATCTCCCGAAAAGGCATATACATTGTATACCTCGATGCATAATTGTTGTAATTTTGCATGTTTTAAAGGATTAAACATTTGTACTTCCGCCTGCTCCATAAACCACTTGTGTAGTTTTTGTAAAATTGGCGTTATTTCTACTTTTCTAGCTTTAATTGCAACAACGCGTCTCTTAATAGCACCTAAAAAATAAGGTTCTTCACTACCTGCAACATACTCCTTCCAACACTCTAAATCAGCCGCCAGATAATCTGCTCCTTTGATTAATTTAAAGTGTTGCTCATTTTCTGGTTCTTCGAACATCACTTCTTTGACTTTTTGCTCCATAAATTGCGGAAGTTTTGCATAAAAATGCTGGGCCGTCATTTTGGTTTCGTATTTTTCTGTAACTTCACGAAATCCTGGGATTCGGTCTTTAATACTAGACGGAATATCACCCGTCCAAGTTTCTGGACTATCGTGAATAAGCCCCATGAAAAAGTGTTTGGTTGCCAGCTTTTCATCCTGACACTTTTCTAAGCTCATTAAGTAAGCAAAACAAGCTGTATCAAATAAATGGCCTAAAACAGAACATGGTACAATATAAGCCAGTTCACACCAACGTGCATGATTACGTAGTGTAGAAATCTCTTTTATAATATTAATCCAATACTGTTCTTCTTCCATTTTTTGAACACCTGAAACATGCTTATATTCAGCCAACTCTTCTCGTACTTCAGCATATTTTAATGTGTATGTGTCCATTGAAACCACAGGCTGATGTTCCATCAACTCAATATACGTAGCAATTTTGCTCGCAGCTTTATACATCTCATACTCCTTGGTTCCCAAACATTCCTGCAAAAATCCTGCAAACTCTTCTGACGTCTTTTCAGCAATAACTTCTAATGTTATTTCTTCAAAAACATTCTTTTTGAGTCCGCCATCTTCCCGCATTTCTTCTAGATTTTTCTCCCTTGTGTCAAAATTAACATAGACTTTTTGAAATGCACGGAAAATTGCAATTTTGGGAAAGCGAGTCCAATTTATGCTTTCGTCTTCTTGTTCTGCATGATTTGCAACTGCGAATGTACACAAACAATTCAGGGCTTGTTTGTTTAGCTCATTGTACTTGCTCTGGTCTTGGATATAAGACCAGCGTTTTAGGTTATTGAGCCGTCGTAATGCTTCTGATATTGCTCTAACAGTTTTGTAATTCAAATTTAACATAATAAACCTCCTTTTATTATTTCTTCTTGTTTTGATAAAAATGTCTTTTAAGAAGATAACTATAATTTCAATATTAGTATTTTATTACGATTTTACATAAAATGCAAGTGTTTGCGAAAATTTTTCTAAAAAATAGACATTTTTGACTAAAATGTCTATTTTTTACTATTTTAAATTTTCTAAAGCTTCCACTCTTTCTTCTACTGATGGATGCGTTGAGAATAAATCGCTCCTCTTTTTTACTCGCTTTTTTGGAAATGGATTGTCGATATACATATAACTGTTGCTGTTGCTAGCAACCTCTAATTCAGAGTCATCACTTGAAATTTTCTTAAGTGCAGAAATGAGTCCATCTGGGTTTCGTGTGAATTGTATGGCTGTGCTGTCAGCTAAGTATTCTCTTCTGCGGGAAACAGCGAGTTGTATTAAATTAGAAATGATGGGTGATAAAATAAGGAATATTAGCCCAATTATCAATAATAGACCATTTGCTTTGTTATCATCATCTTTGTTTCTGTTAGATGAACGGAACATCGTTCTTGTAAAAATATCTGACAGCATAATCACAAAACCTACCATAACACTTATCACAGCAGAAAGCAAGATATCATAATTTTTTATGTGTGATAATTCATGAGCAATAACGCCTTCTAATTCATAATAATCTAATTTTTCCAAAAGTCCTGTTGTGACACAAATAATAGCATTTTGAGGATTTCTACCAGTCGCAAATGCATTGGGTTGTCTGGATTCCATAACATATAAACGTGGCTTATATTCTAATCCTGATGCTACCATTAAGGCATCCAAAATATTAGTCAATTGTAAATCTTCTTCGTGTGTTGCTTCTCTTGCATGTACACTTGCTAATACGATTTTATCACAATTGTAATAAGTGGCAATAGTTGAAATAATGGAAAACGCTAATGCAATTGTGATGGCAACATAACTACTTATGTCAAACATATAACATATATAATATAAAATCAGGGTTATCATTAGTAAAAATGTGAAAACAATGATTCCTGTTTTCCTTTTGTTTCTTTTGATATCTTCGTACATTTAATTCTCCTTCCTAAAATATAAGGGCGCATTTCTGTTGCACCCCCCTTTATTTTTAATTATTAAAATCAACTCTAACATTTTTTCTAGCTTCTTCAGAATCTGTTTTAAACAATTCTTCTGGTTTGAAATTAAACATTCCAGCAATTATGTTTGTTGGAATTACTTCTAATTTTGTATTATACATGGTAACACTATCATTATAAAATTGTCTTGAATAAGAAATTTTATTTTCTGTGTTTCTTAATTCTTCTTGTAATTCACTGAAATTTTGATTTGCTTTTAAATCAGGATAATTTTCTGAAACTGCCATAATTGTTTTTAGGGCACCAGATAATTGATTATCTAATTCTGCCTTTTCTGCAACGGTTGTTGCACCAGCCCAAGAAGTTCTAAGTTCTGTCACTTTTGTTAAAACACCTTCTTCATGTTTCATGTAACCTTTTACAGAATCTACTAAATTAGGAATTAAATCGAATCTTCTTTGTAATTGAACATCAATTTGACTCCAAGCATTCTTGACTTTATTTCTTGATGTTACTAATCCATTATACATTCCTGCAATGAGAATTAATAAAACAACAATGACTATAATTATCACTAATCCCATATTTTCAACCTCCTTATTGAACAATTAATTTGATTATATCATATAAAAAAATATATACAAGCGTTTTTTCAAATTTTATAAATTTGTTTTGCATTTTGGTAGGTAAGTTGCGAAATTTCTGCTAAGCTTACCCCTTTTATCTCAGCAATTTTGTTTGCCACCAGTTTTACATTTCTAGAATCATTTCTACAACTCCTGAAAGGTTCGGGGGTTAGATAAGGACTGTCCGTTTCTATTAGGATTTTATCAATAGGAACTTCTTCTATAGCCTCCTTCGGTTTGGCATTTTTAAATGTTATGTTTCCACTAAAAGATATGTAAAATCCAAGTTTAACTGCTTCTTTTATCAGCTCCTTATTTAACATACAACAATGAAAAATACCTCTCTGTTTAGGGTTGATTTGATTTTTTAAAATGTCCAAAGTATCCATTACAGCATCTCTACAATGAATAACAATTGGCAAATTAAGTGTATCTGCAAGTTCGATTTGTCTAATAAAAAATGCTTTTTGTTGCTCTTGATTTTCTTTATTCCAATAATAATCTAGGCCGATTTCTCCAATGGCAACTACTTTATTGTTTTGAGCAAGTTCTGCAATTTTATTAACATCTTCTATTTTAACTCCTGTTATGTCATTTGGCGAAATCCCCACTGTAGCATAAATAAAATCATATTGTTTGCTTAATCTTACGGCAAATTCGCTGGATTTTATATTATATCCAGCACAAGTAATTTTGGTTACATTTTCAGCAAATATTTTAGTTATCGTTTCTTCTCGATCTTGGTTAAATTGATCATCGTTATAATGAGCATGTGAATCGAAAAATTCCATTTTTACCTCCTTGAATCGCTTTTTCTAAGAGCAAAAAAGCTCTATTTTTCACTATGTTTGTAGTTTATTGGCTAAATATTGCAATAACGTTAGCTGTAGCATATTGTTTGCAATGGGATATGCTAATATCAATGCTTTCTAAATTAGCGATTTCACGATTTACTTTTATTTCTGGCTTTCCATTTTGTAACTTTGCTACTTCAAACATTTTCCAATCCATTTTATGTTGTACAAGCTTGCTCAATGCTTTAAAAGCTGCTTCTTTAGCTGCAAATCTTGCTGCATAATGTTGATATTTTTGGTTTTTTTTGGTCTCACAATATTCGATTTCTTTTTGAGTAAAAACCGTTTGTAAAAATTTATCACCTGCATTTTGAATGGCTCTTTGTATTCTATCAATTTCTATGATATCAGTTCCACATGTTATCTTCATTTTTTTCTCCCTTCATGAAATAAGGACACGAACGCTGTCCGTGCCTCATTTTTTACTTGGTATATACATTCAAATTTAAATCTTTGTTTAAATACCACGTGTTGATAAAATCAACATATAAAAATTGGTCTAAATTGATGCTTGGCTGAACAACTACCGTCCCATCTGATTTTAAACAACCCCAAAGTCCATCTTTTTTTACTGCACAATAGCCAAATTTGTTTTGTTCTTTAGCGTCATCATATATGCAATCTACAATTCTTTCTTTCTTTTTATTTTCATAGCCATACTTTCCATTTTCTTTAACTAAAAATAATGTATTGGTTGTTAATGCTTCTTGACTTGTCTGTTTTTGAAACTTAAAATTATAATAATTATATTCTTCGCCTTCTCTTACTCGAATATAGCCATCTTCCAAATTTAGCTCTGATATGATAACATTCTCTAATGCTATTTTGAATTCTCTATCAATTAAATCGGTTCTGTAATTTTCTTTATCAGCTTGAATAAAATCTGCTGTTTTGATGTATTCCATGGTGGTATAGGCAAAGTCAACAACCGTTTCACCTGATGTTGAAATAACCCCATATGTTCCTGCTTTCTTCGCGATATAATAGGTACTGTATATATATTTTAGTTCTTCGTATTCACTAGCAATTACTGAGTTACCGTCCAGTTTGATGACACCATATAAATTATTTTGTTGTATCGTGATATCCTCTCCATTGATTGCTTCAATTTTATCAAATCCTGTTGTTAAAACGTCTTGACCATTGGCATCAATTAATTTTGTTTTTCCATTTTGGGTGACTACATAATGCCCATCTGATGTCACATTTTCAATTTTATCGTAAACTGGCTCGAATATAATTTTGGCATCTGCACTAATGATACCATATTTCCCCTCTTTTCCTATAATATAGCCATTTTCATAGGTTTGTGTTAAGGTAGAAATATCTGTATATTCTGGCTTGATAATAACTTCCCCCATACTTGTATTAACCAAACCTTTTTGATTCTCTTTTTCTACAATAATATTTTTTTGATTTCCCTCTAGTGCATAAATCTTGTCATATTCTGCATTAGAAATCAATTTTCCATCAAAATCAATTAAACCATATTTTCCATCTTGTTCAAATTTCAAAATATTATTTTCATACCAAATATCTGTGCCATCTGAATTCTCGATTGCTTGTACATTGTGATAATTAGTCAAAAGTTCTTTGCCATTTTTGTCTAGCACTTTTGTGTTATAGGTCTCATTTTCATAGTTGATATCGGATGTGCAGATAAATAAATCTCTATTTTTGTCTGGCACAATGACCATTTCATCATAGGTTGTATCTATAATCAATTGGCCAGTGTTGTCAATAACTCCCCATTTTTCATTTGCATAAACAGGAAAATAGGTTTCCATTGTGCTCACTTCTTTGGTAACTGGCGAACTGGATAATAAATTTTTAATAGAAAAAACAAACATAAGCACAACAATTACTGCCACAATAGTTGCAACAACTTTTTTTATATTTAGCTTGGGTTCATCATCAAATCGCCTTCCTCTACTCATGGTTACCTCCTAATTTTTATTTCTTTCTTACCACTTTTGCTATTATCACGGTTATATCGTCCCTTGCAATTCCAAAACTTTTGTCAACAGCTTCTGCTACAATTAAATCAGCTACTTTTTGAACATTGGTTGTATTAATATTTTTCAAATATTCTTGAATCCAGTCTTTTCTGATATCTTCTTGGGTTTCTAGTAATCCATCACTACACATAACAATGATATCACCATCATCAACACGAATGGTTTGGACATCTAAGTCTGTTTTTTCAACAATTCCAACTGGCATTGTTTGCGATTGGATCGTTTTTACATTACGTCTATTTTTGATATACGTATTACAAGCCCCACTTTTAGCAACTTTTACATTTCCTGTGAACAAATCTAATATGGCAAAATCCAATGTTGCATACATTTCCTGACTGGTATTAAGATTCACTTTATCATTGATGAATGTAATTAGTTCTTCTTTGTCAAATCCATTTGTTAACATTTCCTCTAGCATATTAATCGTAAGTTTACTGCTCTCACGTGCAATTTTTCCACTCCCCATACCATCACTGATCGCTAATAAATATTTTCCATCCTTTAATTTCATTTGTAAATTGCAATCTCCAGAAACAGTACTTCCTTCTTTCGTCACTTTGCTACTTCCAATTTGTAATACAAATTTATCCTCACTCATATACGTTTGTATGTATTTAGGCTGTTTTGTGTCTTTCATGAATACCATTTTAGAAGTAATACTTTTGCTTACTATATTAGAAATGTTGGCAATATATTGCTTTTCTTTTACTTTATCATTGGCAAATGTAATATCTACCATATATTTATTATTTGAAGACTGTGTTATTTTACATGCAATTGCACTTGGATACTTATTTTGTAGCAAAACAAGTAATTCCTTTTCTTTGGCAATAAATTTCCCTTTGGATGCATTTTCATCTGTTTTTACACTATTTTTAATAGCACTTGAAATGTTCTCTAATCCTTTTTTCATCGTTTTTAGATTTTTGTTTTTTTCTTGTATTTTTGTGACTTCAATTTGTAACATTTTATAAGAACGATTGATAATTTTAATCATTTCCTGCAAATCATTTTTGATATTCATATCTTGCATGATGATATAATTATTGTGATTTTTCAATATTTCAATTAAATCATTTTCTAATAAAATATCATTTGTTTGTAAAGTTTTATAAATGTCATCTGCAATTTTATTTTCTTCTTGGACAATATCTTCATAAAACATATTACTAGCTATTTCTTCTAAATTACCAAATAAAATGTCTTTGAAATCTTCTGCCAAATCAGTAATTTCTTGTGGTTTTTCCTCTACCATTCCAGAGATTGTGTCTGAAATAACATTCAATTTTTGAATCATTTCTTCATTTTGTGCTAACCTATTTTCACCTAAATCACTTAATAATTTGTTTTTTCCAACTAAATCTTCTATTTTTATTTTTATTTTACTTGGTACAAAAAGTAACGCAATTGCTGCAATAAATATTTCTCTAAAATATACAATTTGTATCGTATTCCCATTCGTCAAATAAATAAGCAAGCTATTTCCTAAAATAAAGCCTACAATCACTCCAATTTTACCAAAACGATTCAAACATCCTGCTAAAATGCCTGAAACAGCAAAAACTGCTATTTGCAAACCATTTTGAAGTTCAATCATAGAAACAACAAGTCCCATGCTTAAACCAGCTGTACATCCTACCAACATGCCATTTTTAAGCCCCAATAGCATAACGCAAAAGACAATTACAACATTACTCAAATGAAAATTAAATACTGTAATACGATTTAAAATAATGCTTGCTATCGCAATCATTATACTGCTTCCAATGACTTCTTCCAGTGTAAATGCTCGTTTAATTCGCCAATCTTTTATGATAACTAGTCCATTGACAAATATTTTATAAAATACATATGTTAATGTTGCACTTACAATCGCCATAAAAATATCATATGTAAGAACAATTCCTTTTACATTTTGGAAAAATGTTACTATAAAACAAGCAATAAATAATCGTTTACCTGTTTTCAATAATTCATTTCTTTCTTCAATGGCAATTTTAGGTTTGAAAATAAGCACAAGAGCAAAGTAAATGATGGAACTAAGCATAAAATTTAAAAATGCATTGAGACCATTTCCAACTAGAGTTCCCGCTCCTGCCATAATTACAACCCCAAAAATAGGAATTCCACTACTTAAAGTCGCTGCTACCATAGCTAGTCCAAATGGCGTAATCTCATCTTCAATGGACAGCATTGACATACAAAAAGTCAACACCAATAAAATAAGATTTTGCACTCTTAATAATTCTTTTAATATTAATTTCATCTTACTAACATCATTTCTTTGCTCTTTAGCACTTTCTGTTATATTTTGAAACATCCTTAACCACCTCTACTTTTCAAATATTTATCTTTTGTAAGTATTTAATCACTAAATGGATTATTTTTTTGTCGTTTTCTCTACCTAAATATTGAAAAGTTATTTACATTTTGTGATAATTTTTTTATATTTTATTACATTTATGCGAAAAAGACAAGAGTTAATTGAAAAAATGACAAAAAAAGTTGTCGAATTTAAAAAAATATGAATCCTTTTACCTTGTAACTTGACATAACATTTATAATGTGATATAATTTAAATATATCATTATTTTGATTATTTAGCAGAAAGGGGGCATATACGTGCTACTTGAACAGAAACTTCTTAATGAAGATCTTCACATCTCTGGATGTGCTCTTCGGGAAAAAGGCTTTGAAATATTTCAGAGCCATAAAGAGGCTAAAGAATTCCTGATACATTTTTTAATTTTAGAATGCATTTCAGGTACTAATTTTTCTCGGAAAGAACTTTTCGCTATTAGTTATAGAATTAAAAGATTAGTAGCGAAAAAAAACCTTATCTCTTCTGAAGAACTTCCCTACAATGGAAAACAGCCAACTTCAGAGGTGAAATTTATTCTGAAAGATTGCACTTGTCTAATAAAACAGCTCTAGTAACATTTGTTACTAGAGCTGTTTTTCTTTAAGCTTCTCTTTGTTCTTCATTTCTCCTCTTAATACTCTCTTGTTTCTTGTTCTTTTGCCTTTTGTATTCTTCTAATTCTTTAATAAAAAGAGGAGATGGTCTACCACCATGTTTCTGTCTATAAATCCTTTCTTCGTTTTCTCGCTCTTCATTATATTTATTGATTTTTGCTAAATAACTATTTACTAAATTCTTGACTCTCGCGGTATTCTCTTGGCTTGGTACATAATTATCAATGCTTTTTGTATAACTTTCAATGACATAGAAATCTGGTTTCTTTGGATTCACCAATAAACATTCATCTGTAATTTCTGTTTTTTCCTCTCTCTTTCTGATTAGTTTTTTATCAAAATTTGTAAAAGTTTGACTTGCATCTCCTATACCAATTTCTAATACTGCTGCAATTAAATAAGTGCAATTATTTTCATCATCTTTATTTATACAATCAAACGCTGTTTTTGCTACTGTATTATCAAAACGAGCTTTCCTTTTTTCTCCTTTTTGTAACATTTCTTCTACCAACCCATATTTCATCTTAACAGCTTCCCTCTCTTCTCCTTTTTCAATTTCTGCTATTGCATTATACAGTCCATATCCTTCTATAACAGCGATGAATTCTAAGTCCTTTGTAGAAATTTGTTTATTTTTATCTAATTGATTCATAATATCTGCTAATAAGTTTCTAGTATCTTTAGATGTTACATCTGCTAATTGTATCTCTGGATTTTCTTCTATTGTTACATCAAACATTTTCTTATATATTCTATAATCGTCAATATCTTCTTTTGGATCTAGACCCTCTATTTTAAAAAAATTTCCCAAACTGATTGTAGGATCGTTGATTTTTAATAAATTTGTAATGTTTTTTGAGCGCTGTTGTCTATCATATACATTTAGCATCTTTTTTAATCTTTGATATCGATGATAAATATCTATGTTTTTATCAATTTCTACTTTACTGGCTTTCATATTTAATATCTTATTTATTGGGTTAGGCATTGTCTTCATCTGTATTTTTTCCTTTACACTTTTGTATTGTTCTATTTTATTATAACATAAATCCTCTAAAAAAGCAAATATTTATTCCAAATAAAATTTCTATCAATTCTATCTAAATTTTATAAATAAACTCTAACTTGATAATAAATTCCCCTAAATAATTAAAAAAAGCCACTATTTTGAATAGTGACTAAAAAATTAATATACTTATATATTATTCTGCTGATTCTGCAATTTCAGCATCTGGAGCATCATAAGCCTCTAAAATTGCTTTTTGAACTTTCTCTCTTGTTTCAGCATTAATTGGATGAGCTATATCTTTAAACTCTCCGTTTGGAGTTTTTCTGCTAGGCATAGCTATAAATAATCCATTTGCACTTTCGATAACTTTGATATCGTGAATTACGAATTCATTATCGAATGTTACAGAAGCAACAGCTTTCATTCTGTTCTCTGAATTTACTTTTCTTAAACGTACATCTGTTATTTGCATTTTGGCACCTCTTTCTATTGTTTATATTAATACATAAGTTATTTTTTGTATGTATTAATTATATTATTCGCCAAAATATAAAAAATTCCTTCTAATTTTTACAATATTTTTTTATTTTTTCAAAATCTGAATTTTTTTAGTAAAATCATTGACATTTTATGTAAAATATTATATATCATCATAGTAATTTGTTGTCAATGCAACTAAGTAAATTTTTATTATCATAAGGAAGAAAATTATGCCAAAATTGTCTTCCATTTTTCAACTTAAAATAATCAAAACTACTAAACTTTATTGTTTGTAGTCTTCTTTGCTAAGGTTTTCATTACATTGAATTGAAAAATTTATGTTACTAAATCTGAAAATAAAAACATAGGAAAGTTTTTTATTTCCAAATTTCGCCATTAATAAATTTTACTAAAGCCATGATAAATGCTTGTTTTGTCAAATCGATTCTAGAAATCTCATCATGCGTTAACTTGTTAATTCCACCACCTTGTTTGTTCAATTCTTTTCCATGAAAAAGTTTATCCATTACTTTTCCAAGCTCTGTAGATTTGATTTCTGCCAAATATTTTTCTGGAATTGGGAAACCTGCACTTGCCCCCACACTTTGCTCACCCACTGAATTTTCGATAACTGCCATATTAAAATCTAGCCATTCTCCTAATAGATTTGTGATTCCTGCTTCACTTGCAATAAAAAAATCAGCTTTGATATTATTTACTTCTGCATACTTTTTCAAATTTTTGACCCTATTTTTAGCACCTCCGCAAAATTTCTTCATTAATTGGCTGATTCCCCACATTAGATTCCACAGAAATCCCTTGTATTTCAACATTTTCAAAATATTTTGAAAATGCTTGTCTTGCACCTTCTATTTTTCCTGGATTTTTAGTTCCCATTAATAATTTCATTTTTTCCTCCTTATAATTGGCTTGTCTTCTATGATCAAACCTGGATTAATCTCGGTCATTAATTCCCAATAATCTTGGTCTATTATTTTTAATAATTTCTTTTTTATTTCATCAAACTTCTCATAAAAACATCGGTTGATATGATGAACATCAGAGGAAAGATAATGAATCTTTTCATCCTTTAAGAATTTCTTGAGTGTTTTTTTAGCATCTTTTCCATAAGCTCCAATGATACTTGCATAATTTGACTGAAAAATGATGTCTTCCTCAAAATATTCTTCTATTTTTTTCGGTTTTTTTTGCAAATATTGATATCTTTCTGGATGTGCAATCACAATTTGAAAGCCTTTTTGTTTTACTTTGTCAAGTAATTTTTTCACAACTTCCTGTGGTAGTTCTTGGTACATTGGTAATTCGATTAAAGCGTAATGACTATTGGCTAATGTTGCAATTTCATTATTTTCTAATAAATCTCCCATATTTTCAGAAATAAAAATTTCATTTCCTAATAACATTTTAATGAAAATTTCTTCTTCTTTTGCCTTGTTTTGCACTTCTTCTAAAACCTGTTGATTTTGTTTTATTGTCTTAATGTGCCCTGGTTCAGCATAATGTGGCGTAAAACAAATTGTACTAAATCCTGCTTTTTCAGCTGATTTTAGCAAATCGATTGTTTCTTCCATACTTTGTGAACCATCGTCTACCTTTGGTAAAATATGACAATGTAAATCTATCATAATTCCTCCTTTTGAAAAATTTCATTTTTATATTGACAAGTAGGTAGTTTTTGCGTTATAATAATAATGTTATAAATGCGCTATTAGCTCAGTTGGTAGAGCAGCAGACTCTTAATCTGATGGTCGGAGGTTCGACCCCTCTATGGCGCACCAGGAATATCAAGCCTTTTGTGGTTTGATATTTTTTTATTTTAATCTAAAAAGTGGACTTTAGGAATTTTTTAGTTTCTCGTTTTATAAATTGATTTGTTCTTCTAGTCTGTTATTTCATTATGAAAATCCTCCAGAAACTCATCATTTGTTTTATTGGATTTATCATTTTCTGGTTTTTTTTCAATTTCTTCAGCCTCTTTTATCGCATCTAACATCTCATCACTAAATTGGGGGGCCTTTATTTGAAATGGAATACCATTATTTAAGATAATTTGTTTCAAATAAATATTAATCGCTTCAGCAGATGTCATTCCTAATGTAACTAAAATTTTCTCAACTTGTTCTTTCACTTCTGGCTCTACTCTTACATGAATTGAACTCGTTTTAGCCATACCTTTTACCTCCCTCTCTTTTTTTGACAATATTGTAGCACATTTGTTATACATTGTCAACCACATTGCAACCAAATTGCACGTAATCTTCTTTTATTATTCATACCTCAAAGCATCAACTGGATTCAACTTAGCTGCTTTATTGGCTGGATAAATACCAAATATGATTCCTATGACGCCACAGAACCCTATGGTTTTTGCAGTAGTTACCATATTGATAGCTAGTACAAATCCACTTTCACTAAATTCAGAATTACTAATAAATTGATTAACTCCATAGACAACTCCCATTGCAATCAGCATTCCAATGACTCCAGAAAGAATCGTGAGCATAATTCCTTCAATTAGAAATTGAAGTTTAATATTTCCTGAATTTGCACCAAGTGCCATTCTAATGCCAATTTCTTTGATTCTTTCATTAACAGAAACTAACATAATATTCATAATACCAATTCCACCAACCAATATCGAAAGCCCCGCAATTCCACCAAATACTAATTCGATTATTCCAAATACGGAACTTAATTGATCTTCATAAGAAGAAAAATCTTGCTCCATGAAAAATTCATTTGAATTCAAATATTCTAACAGTTTATTATTAACCGTTTCAGTTACTGTATCCTTTAAATCAGGTGATATTGGCTCAATTTGATAATATTTTTGTTGTGGTATAATATCTTGGCCAAAATGGTATTTTGCATAAGAATTGAGTACATATACAACAGATTCGTAATAAGTATCTTTGGCAGAATACACACCAATTACTTCAAAATCAATATTGTTTATTTTTAGCGTGTTACCAATAACATCGTTACTTTTTCGTAACATTTTATTTGCAATTTCAGTTGATATCACACAAAATGGTAATCGGTTAATATCATCCATTTGTGAAAAATTTCTTCCTTCTATTAAGGAAAGCTGAGATGTTTCACTCATATCTAAGGCACTATAGGTAATCGCTTGACATTGATAAGAATTCCACCACATTCCACTGGATTCCTCTGCCTCTTTTTGACGCATTTCATCAACCTCTTTGTAGCTATATGTTACAAGTTCATCCACCTTTTTTATATTTTCATCTTTCTCTAGTGCAAATATCTCACTACTTGGAATATTAATTATATTTGTTCCTGTTTCTTCATCAAAAGAACCTGTAATCGATACCTTAATTTTGGAAGTATCATCCAAAAAAGATAATTGACTTGTAAGTGAATGTTGAGTAGCTGTTGAAATTGCAAAAATAATAGTGATTGAAAAAATTCCAATGATAATGCCAAGCATCGTCAAAAAAGTTCTAAGTTTATTTGTTTTAAAAACTTTAAACACCATTTTTATGGATTCATAAATCACTATCTTTCACCTACTTTCACATCAGAAATAATTTTTCCATCTGATACCGTAATTTTTCTTCTAGCTTGATTAGCAATATCAATATCATGTGTTACAACAATTACGGTTTTGCCCTCTTTATTTAGTTCTTTTAAGATATTCATAATCTGAATTCCAGTTGCTTCATCTAAAGCTCCTGTTGGTTCGTCTGCAATAATAATTTGAGGATTAGTCACCAAAGCTCTTGCAATAGCAATTCTTTGCTGTTGACCTCCAGATAGTTCGTTCGGTTTATGAGAAAGTCTTTCCTTAATTCCCACTTTTTCAGCATATTCTTCGATTAATTTTTTACGATTTCTCCTTGGCACTTTTTTATAAATCAATGGCACCTCAATATTTTCATAAGCAGTCAACTTCTGTAATAAGTTGAAATTTTGAAAAACAAAGCCAAAATATTTATTTCTAATCTTTGCCAGTTGTTTTTGTTTTTTCTTATTGATTAAAATATTATCTAGAAAATATTCTCCTTTTATTTGCTTATCTAAACAAGCAATTGTATTCAACAACGTCGTTTTTCCAGAACCAGATTTTCCAATAATAGCAACAAACTCCCCTTGCTGTATCTCAAGTGAAACATTATTTAAAGCAATAACGGAGTTTTGTTTGGATAAAACATACTTTTTTTGAATATTTTTTAACTTAATCATATTTTATATCTCTTTCAACTAAAATTTATCAATTACCAAGCTAATTTTATAATACTCTGACCTTCTTGCAATCCTTCTGTCACTTCTATGGTTTTAGAAGTGATAAGTCCTGTTTTTATATAGGTTCTTTTTTCTTCTGGTATTGCCATTCCTGTGCCATTTGTCCAGGATTGGAACAAATCTTCTTTGCAGTTTTCAGTAAGAACGTAATATCTTCCATCATCTGTCATAGAAACATAAGCATAAGGAACTGTTATGACATCCTTTTTTTCTTGAGTAACAACACTGACATTACTACTATACCCAAATTTTACATCTTCTGAATAATCAATTTTAATTCGTACTGCATATCTCTCATTTTGTGGCAGACTCGCAATATAGGAAACTGTGCCTTCTAGTTCTTTCTCTAAAGCTGGCACATTTATAATCGCTCTTTGGCCAATTGCAATATTAGGAATGTCTTTTTCTGAAAACGTAACTTTCACCCCAACATCATCAATGTTATAAATACAATATTCTGTATTTCCTAATTCTTTTTCGATACAAAAGAATTTACCTGATATTCCCGCTTTTAAAATTTTTTCTTTTCCATTACTTGTAACTTTCATGATTTTTTCATTACTTTTTATTGATTGACCTTCTGATACTAAAATTTCTTTTATTTGGTCACCTGTTTCTAATCTAAC
Source organism: uncultured Clostridia bacterium (assembly GCA_947573445.1). Classification (GTDB taxonomy): domain Bacteria; phylum Bacillota; class Clostridia; order TANB77; family CAG-508; genus Scatovivens. The sequence goes on from CANPFR010000001.1 coordinate 111,786, forward strand.
AGTTTCTATCTGAAATGAAGTAATATTACCACTACTGCGTGCATAAGAAATAACATCATTTTTGGAAACTGTGTGAGTTGTAAATAAATTATCAGAATAAGAATTTTCCACCTCTTGGTACGCCGAAATTCTAGTTTTCACAACATTTACAATAATCATTACAATAACTGCAATAACAGCTATTACAATGACTGCATTCTTTAACTTTCTCATTCAAAATCTCCCTTTTTATACATCTTCCTCGATACCAATCTGACCATTTTCATAATGAAGTCTCCAATACTCTCTCCAGTATTCATTCCAATATTCACTCCAGTATCCATTATAGTAGTCTGAAATATCTTCCATATCATATTCTAGTTCATCTGGATTTTGAATTTCTGACTCCTCCATTGGTAAATCTGATTCGCCCAACATATCTTCTGAAAATTCAAGCATATCTGGTACTTCAATGTTAGATGTATTGGGCACATTTTTATAGGTTATGGCCGTTTTTCCAATTTTTATAAAACTGTCTTTTGTATCGAATTCTTTGACTGTTGTATCAATTTCTTTGTCAAGCAAAATCTCAGCTTTGGCTGTATACCCAAATTTAATTCTTTCATCATAATCAATTTTTACTTTTACCTTTATGATTCCGCCATTTGAAATCTTTGAAATATAATACACTTTACCAGTTATCGCTTCTGACAAAGAATTAATATTAACATTAACAAATTGGCCTATTTTTAATTTTGAAGCTTCTTCTTCCCCTACTTCCATTTCAAATCCTATATTTTCTAAGTCATAAATGAGATAATTTTTTCTATCCTTCATCTCTTCTATAAAGAATTTTCCAGAAATTGTAGAATATATAACACCAGTTGCATCTTGATTGGATACTTTTAAAATTTTTTGATTGGCTTTAATTATGTCGCCTTCATTAACGTACACTTGTTCTATTTTTGACCAATGTTCCGTGTCTATTTTTTCTGTATGAAAAGAGACTATGGTACCTTTCCCTTTAATTGTTTTTGACTCTTCTTTTTCCTGAATCCCTTGCGTCATTTCTCCCTCTTCATATAGCATTCCCTCTTCAGGCGGGAACTCAATTATCTCTTGTGTGGAAAAATTTCGTTTATTAACTGTTAATACCACTAATACGATAATCATTATTATAACAATAATTGTTATTATCTTTTTTTTCATTTTCACTCCTTATTTTCGTCATTATATACCATTCATGACAATATGTAAATGATTTTTAAGATTTTTTCCGTTTGTCTCAAAATTAGACCTCTTGTTTTCATTCTATTGAAAAAATTTGCAAAAAATTGTATACTAAAGATAAGGAGAAAATAATGAAAATTAATATTGAAAAAATCATTAACCATACATTAGAAAATAATCAAATCTATTTAAAAATAGAAATGAAAAGTGAAAATGAAAATACAGAAGACTTCATCCAATATATTGAAAATTTTGAAAATAAAAAAGTTTTTGTGATAAATAACAATGAACTAAAAAATATAAAAATAAATGATATTTTATATTTCTACAGTGATAAAAAATATAATTATTGCAAAACAACAAAACAAGAATTTAAAATAAAAAGTAAATTATATGAATTAGAAAAAATGAATCCAGATTTTTTAAGAATATCAAAAAGTTGTATTATTAATCTTCAAAATGTAAAATGTTTCGATTTGGGTGAAACAGGAAAAATTATTGTGAAATTTTATAATAATTTAGAACAACCAGTATCCAGAAGAAAAATTCATGATGTTATGAATTATTTAGAGGAAAGGGGGATTTAATATGAAGTTTAGAAAGGTCTTTTTTAGTTACATTTTATATTATTTTTCAGGAAACATTTGTTTTAATATGGTTTTTGCCATCACAAAAACCACTTTTATCAATCAATTGGGAGCAAAAGAAAGTTTAGGCAACAATTTACTATTTAGTTTTCGCGAAACTTTTGTATTTTATACGTTTCTGTTTATGATTCTATTGATTGCCAATATAACCTATAAAAAATATACAATTACTCAATTAAACCAAAGATTAAATAAAATAAAAAAAGGAGGTGATCATTATGAAAAATAAAAAATTAATGATTATCATATTCATCATCCTAGCAATCTGTGCAATTGGATTTGGCTTATTTAGAGCTACTCATAATCCAAACTATTTATACAATGAGGATGGAACTATTTCAGATGGACATCAGGATTTAATTGAACATTTAAAAAGCGTTGAAGATGATGTTGAAAGAAAAAAACAGGTTGACTTTTCTTTAGAACAAAATATTATTACACAAGAAGAAGCTAATAAGTTATACTAAACAATAGATGAGATACCCATTTCGTGTATCTCATCTATTGTTTTTCTTCAAATATTCCATTCCTTTTTTCGCTTGCGAATATTCTTTAAAATGATTTATTTTATACTTTTTTCCATTCATCATAAAATTGGATCCTGTTTGATGAAAATCAAATGGAACTTTATATTTATCGCAAGTCTTTTTGATTTTTTCTACCCAAGAAAAATCGCAAACACGAGCATTCTCATAAGATTCCCCACCAACTGAAACCAAATCTATCTTGCCACTCTCTAAAAAATGACTTAAATCAATTTCTTCTAAAATGGGCGAAACAAAAATATATTTCCTTTTTACTTTTATCTCTAAAAAAATAGGTAATCTTTCTTCTGTTTTCTCCTGATTTTCACATGTAACCGCTAGAATCACATTATCATAACCATCTCCCCAATCACTTGGAATACAGCTATTGAATCGTTCTATTCTTTTGGTACAAATCAGGAAATTAACATCCTTTCTTTGTTTAATAATCTGCCAAGCTTCATCTCTCCACTCATCAGCTTCCTGAATAAAAAAATCAGATGTAAAACAGGTGGCAACTTCACTTCCCGAAACTATCTTAAAATTACCATTTCTATCTTTTTTTAATGGTAAATTAAAATTTGTTTTTGACCTTGTAACAATGTTAGAATCTTTATTACGCAATTGATCTAGAAAATAAACATAACAATTTAAACATCCTGGACTACATTTGTGGCAACCATGCCATGGATTCCACTGTAAATGACGCATTTTTTCTCTCCTTTTGAGTATTATATCAAAAAATCAAGTAGTTAGCAACTACCTGATTTTTAAATATTTTTTTACACTTGTGGTGTTTGGCCAATTGCCGGATCTTGCGGTGGAGTTGGAGCTGGCTCTGCACTTGGCACAGAAGATGGTTGTTCAACCGTTGGTGCTGGTGCTGGCTCAGGTGTAGCTTCAGGTACTGGCTCTGCTACTGTTGGAATACTTGGTCCAACATTTACAATCGTTTTCATCGCATTATACGTATCATTAGACAATACATTTTTAGAAACAACTGCTCCACCAAGTCTTTTTTCAATATAAGTAGTAACCTTGCATCCACTATGCCCTGCTTGCTTTACCACTTGCTTGCCTGGCGTTAATGTCGCATCTTGCACATATTCGGTTTGATATGGTATCGTTTGAGTCGTGACTGGGATAATTTTGATTTCATATTCCACTTCTTCTTTTATGCCATGAATTTTAAATTCGGCAATTCCATTGGCTACATTTGCTGCAATTTTAATCGGATAAGTTCTGGAATTTTTAAATTTAAAATCTTGTGTTCCATAAACCACTGTGGCATCCCTTCCAGCAGGTACATAAGTCGAGGTAAACGAATGATTACGTCTTTCAGTAACTTCTAAATTAGCTAATAATACAGCATTATATAAAGTTGAAGAAATCTGACAAATTCCACCTGCTAAGCCATCTACAACTTGACCATTTTCGTATATTTTTGCATTTCTATAACCTTCTTCAATCGTCCTTTTACCAACTATTTCATTAAATGAAAATTCTTCCCCTGGCATCAAAACCGTTCCATTTATTTTATTCGCTGCTAATTTTAGATTTCCACTTCTGTTTGTGTTACTTGCATCATATTTCGTAGAAAAAGAAGATACAAGATATGGGAATGCTTCTGTTCCAATATCATCAATTGTTTTTGCAGCTGGTGTAAGTTTTAGTGGTATCACGTATTCTTCTGTATTTTCAGCCTGAATAATAGCATTTGCTTCTTCCATGGTTATCGCAAAATCAACCCCATTTTCTTCTGGGAACAATTGAAATGGCTCTAGCACAAAATAAGCATCTTTTGGTTCTTTATGTATTTCAATGTATATTTTTTGTAAATCTATTGGATCTGGGGAAACATTTTCTACTTGTATTTGGACAACTTGTTCTTGACTATCTTGCATGATTTTTAGTGCATCTCTTTCTTTCATATTATGCAAAATATCTTCTTTTAATTTGTCTTTCTTCACTACAATTCCAGCTTTTCCGTTATTGATAATAAGTTGATCTCCTTCCATATTGTAACTTGCTTGAACAACCAAACCTGGAACTTTTGCAGAAACATCCTCTACAATTCCATTCAAAGACTCTTCGTTATAAGAAGTTTTGACATCTACATTTTTGCCAAAAAATACACTACCTAATAATATATAATTGTTTAATATAATATTTTCACTTTTTCCAATGCTGTAGGCTTCTTTTACTGCCTCTGCTACATCATAGGAATATTGCACTTGATTGGCATCAAAATCAACTGTATATTCTTCTCCATAAACTAGCCTCATTCCTAATAATAACTCAACATTAACTGCTTCGTTAATTTTATTAGTAGCTTCCTCTATGGTTAAATTTGAGACATCAATTCCTTTTATTGTAACACCTTTCGCAATGGTGTTTTTACCTAAATTTAGCAAAGCAAATATGGTAGAAAATACGAGAGTTGTTATTAGAATAACTAGTATAATAATCAATTTCCATAAATTTTTATTTTTGGCTTGTTTTTCTTTTTTATCTAAATTCTCATTTGAATTAGCTGTATCTTCAGTGGACATTTTTATGTTTTCCCCCTTATAAAACACTAATACATATATATTATCATAAGTGTTTTTTTTTAGCAAGAAATTTACGAATATTTCATAAAATTTTTGAAATATTTTTCTTGATGTCGAATAGCTTGTTATATCACAATTCTTGACAAATTTACATAAAAATGTTATAATATTGTATGTAACATGAGAATAGGTCAAAACAAGGAGGTTTTCTATGGAAAACAAAAATATGTTATTATCATCAGAGACTATTTTAAAGGAGCTTTTTAATTCTCAGGATTTTGATCCTGAGAAAAATACAGAAGTTCTATCTTCTTCTGTATATCACTTTAAAATCACCAATAAATTCATTCTTTATTTTACACAATTATTGCAATTTGCATTTGAGCAAAATCTTCTTAATGAAGATGCTCGAAATACCATTGCCAATCTTTTATTAGGGAGTTTTAGCAAACATGCAGAAGAAAAGGTACGGATAGTTAGTAACTATTTGTACATAACTACACTTTGGTTACAATCTATGAGCAACTGGGAGGCTTGGTTGCAACTTAGTAGCATAACCAGTGCGAAAGAGGCATCAAACTTTTTGACGTCAGCTCTTTCTTGGTTTGACGAAAAATTAAATCAACTTTTAAAAGACCTGAAACTAAACCAAAGAAATTGCTTGGCTTTGAAAGAAAGGTCCATCGCCAATGCATTTTCGGATTTGGAAAAGACGATTCGTGAAACCAAAAACCTGTCGTCTGTGAATTTAAAATTTCTTCATAAATCACAGATTGCCGTTCCTTATACTTTTCTAGTTGAACCAGAAGCACCTAACTATCTGGAAAGACTGGAAAAAACTGTCCAGAACTTTTCGATTGAAATGGATATCCTCGCTAAAATAAATGCCAAAACTATCATACAAGAAAAACGCAAGGAGATTAATCAATCGAAACAAAAAGAAGGTCAAAAAGAACTTCTTTTGCAATCTAGTTTCAATACGGCACTAGAAAAATTAAAAAATCACTATCAAGAAAAAAAAGAAATTGCTCAAAAAGCTCAAGAATCTTTAAGCGAAAAAATCGATACCCTGGAAAAAGAGTTTGCTGCTAAGCACCCTCACTTAAAAGACAGAGCACTCGACCAAGCTTTCGAAGATTATCTTGATACTTTGCCAGATGATTTCTTTGATACCAACGCTGAGGACCCCGTGGAAATCGATAGGTGGTATGCTACTATGCAACAACAACTCCTGGAAAAATTGGAGAAAAGTCAGAAAAAACTCCAAAAAGAACAAGACGTTAGCACCGAAATACTCTTGGAAAATGACTATAATCTTGATAGTATCATCCGGGAATTTGCACTTTTTTCATTGGCCAAAAACCAATGCGTGCCTTATCCAGAAACTTTGGAAGAACGAAGTTTAATGTTGGCACAGATTCCAAATAACGTTGCTATTTCAGAGTTTTTGATGGAAACTAATGGACAATTTTCAGATGCTGAACTGGAGTATTTGGAAATTGCTACAAAATAATAACATATACCAACAAAGAACGGCAGAGGCTAACTAGCTCTGTCGTTCTTTGCTCATATGGAAAAAGCAGGAAAATATTCCTGCTAATATCACACTCCTTTCGTAATTTCAAAACCGTTCAGATGCTCATCAGTCCTCAATAACTTCCTCATCCGATTCATCTGAAGAGATATAATCCTGATATACAGCCATAATCTGTATATCCGACAACTTTTCTTCAAACATCTCTGCAAGCTCTGAAGAATCCATTGCTAATAAATCCTCCAAAACTCTTTCCAACGGATAGCTTTCCTGGAGCACCTTTAGTACTCGCACTAAGCATTCCTCTTGCATTTTGAAACCTTCTAAAATCTCTACAATTTTAAAGATTGCTTCTTCATCCTCTTCGCAGAGCTGCCAAATTTCTTCTGCTGGAAACTGCCAAACTGAATCCTCTTCGTCATCATCTAGAACCCGTTCCCAAAGTGACTTCTCACTTGGAAACTCTTCTGACATGACCAGAAGTTCATCTCCTTGCTGCCGGATAAATAATGGAAGCCAAGTTGTACCACTTACTGGAATCAATGCAACACCATCACTCATTGGCTCTGCAAGCACAACGTTTTCATTACGTCTTAAGTAGCCTTGCAATTCTTGGCTACTATTTGTCAGCATAATATCCTTTTTCATAATAGATGCCCACCTTTCATTTTTTGCTGTTTCTATATGCTTCATAACATTATTATAGCACAATTTACATAAAAAGTCAATACTTTCTTATTGACATGCAAAAAGAGCCCTATAAAAAGAGGCTCTTAGTCTTTCTTACTTAGTTTGCAATCTACATAACAAAGCAAATATGATATCATATGAATACATATGCCAATTAGTAATATCCATTTTACTACGCCTTTATATCCTATTTTTTCATAATCCAGAAAGAAATAAGCATACTTTTTGGAACCACCAATATTGTAAAATTCTCCACCTAAATAACGATATGTGTAAACATAAATTACATAATAAAGTGGAAAAACCAACCAAAAAGCTGTATCACTATGTTTGAATTTTCCTTTTTCGTCAAAAAGAAAATAATCCAAAATTACAGCAATTGGCGAAATTGCGTGAACCAATAAATTAGCAATTTGTTTAGACAATGTTTGACTATATGTCATTTGAAATTGATTTGGAGCTAAAGCAATTGTGTAAATAAAACCAGTCACAAAAATTGCAATCATCAAAGCTCCTTTTATTTTGTAATATAGTGTGGTTTTGTAGGATTTCTTCCGCATTTCCTGATACGTAAAATAAACAAATGCAATTAAACAAATGATATTACTTTGGAGCGTATAATAAGATAAAATGGAACGAATAGAGCGTGTTGTCAATATATTTAGTAAGATTCCTACTGTAAGAAAACAAATGGTAAGAATTTTATAACTGATCGAAATTATTCTCCGTGTCATAAAATTTCTCCTTTCTTTCATTCAAGTTTATAAACTATTTTTATTATAGCATAATTTTGATTCATTTTCAAGCAAAAAATACTTTTCTGCCCAGGAAAAATGTGTATCATTTTTTACAATACTCTTGCTCTAAAATAAATATTATATTTAAATAAACTACGTTTATCCTTCGTTTGGCTGTTATTTTACATCTCACTCCTACCCTCTAAAGCTTTCATTAACGTAATCTCATCTGTATATTCTAAATCTCCTCCAACTGGGATTCCTCTTGCAATTCTGGTAACTTTAATTCCCATTGGTTTCACCAATTTTGAAATATACATTGAAGTTGCCTCGCCTTCAACACGTGGATTTGTCGCTAAAATTAATTCTTTTACTGTTCCATCCATTAACCTAGCTAATAATTCCTTTATTTTGATATCATCTGGGCCAATCCCATTCATAGGTGATATCGAACCATGTAAAATATGATAAACCCCGTTTATATTCGTGTGTTCTTTCCATCGCAAAAACATCTCGTACGTCTTCTACAACACAAATTGTACTTTGATCTCTTTTAACGTCTGAACAAATATTACATGGATCTGTATCTGAAATATTAAAACACTTGGAACAAAATTTCAAATTTCGTTTCGCATTCAAAATTGCATCTGTAAACTCTTTTGCTTCTTCATTACTTACATCTAACATATAAAAAGCCAAACGTTGAGCCGTTTTATGGCCAATGCTTGGTAATTTTTCAAAACTTTCTATCAATTTTTCAATGGATGGTGAATAATTTGCCATTTTTCTTAAGTCCTTTTCTGATTATTTTCATTTTATTAATATATATCATATCTCCTTTAATAATTCAACAACTTCTTACAAAAATTGACTTTTCTTACAAAATGTGTTATAATTAACTTATAATAACACTTTTATATAAAAACAAAGCCCTCTGGGCAGAAAGGGAATCTATGAAAAAATTTCAATGTTTTCCACAGGAATGCATTCAAGAAATTCTTCAAACCCTCTTGAATATTCCTAAAAATGTAACACAAGAAGCAACACCTCATTACTTAATCATCTCTGACTATTTTCCTTATGAGGCAAAGCCTGCTGAAAAAGAAGCTGAAATGATTATTCAGCAGCACAAAGGCAAGCTAGAAACTACACCTTTACTTGCTAAAACAGAATCTGGCAATTCAATCTTATTAGCTTATTTGCCAGAAATTCCCAAAAACCCCTTATACCAAAATCGTTTTTGGGAGTTGACAAACCAAATTAATATGTTAGATGTATTTTGGTATTGTTAACAAACATAAATGAAAGAGGCTGTAAAAAACTTAATTTCTCTTGTTCTTTTTGAGAAAGATATCGTTTTTTACAGTCCCTTTTTATTTTAAATAATCTTTACATTAATCCTGGAATATTATATTTTCCAAAACTCTGGCTTTGTGCAGCATCCACTTTTCTTAGTGCCTCGTTAACACATGTTAGAATTAAATCTTCTAGCATCTCTACATCCTCTGGATCAACAACATCCTTTTGAATTTTAATTTCTTTGATTTCTTTAGCACCTGAAACCTTCACTGATATTGCATTGCCTCCAGCAGATGCTTCAAATGTTTTTTCTTGTAATTCTTCTTGTGTTTTTTCCATGTCTTCTTGCATTTTTTTGGCTTGTTTCATCAATTGATTCATATTCATTCCGCCAAATCCACCCATTCCTCCTGGAAATCCACCTCGTTTTGCCATTTTTCCTCTCTCCTCTCTTTGTTTTGATAAAATTATAATATATTGTTGATATTATATCGTTATTTTTATATAAAAATATTGATATAATTAATCTATAATATTAATATCTATCCCCAAATCCTCAAACCCAGATGATGTTGTTTCTACTGGTTTTGTAGCTTTTCCATCTTTTAATTTGATATTGATTTCTTTCCCTGTTAATAATGCAATTGTTTTGATTAAATCATTTCGATTCGTCACATCCTCTAGAATTTTTTGGTTAAAAGCAGTTAAACCGTTTGGAAACTCAATTTCCCAAGTTTGATCGTTGAGTTTGTTTATGGTCGTATTTACCAAACAAGTAAATAATCGAATTTTTCCACTTTTTTTAAGATTTTCTACAATTTCTTTCCAGTCTTCTGTCTGTTTTCCTGCTGTAGGCATAGAAACTGACTGTGTCACCTGCTGAGGTCTTGCTGACGCTTGCCTTGGTGGCAATGAATTGGTCATTTTTTGTGGCATAGCATTTATATGATTTAATTTCTGCTCTAATACAGCAACTTTTTTCTCTAATTGAGCAATATCACCATTTGCTTGATTCATACAGATTTTGATAATACCAGCTTGTAATATAATCGTTTTTTGCGTAGAATTTTTGATATTGGCTTCTAATCCAGATAACTCATAAATCACATTTAAAAGGCGCTCTTTTTCAGTTTTTTCCGCTAACTTTTGGAGCTCAGAAAGTTCTTGTTCTGAATATAAGGTAAGTTTTTGAGTTGCTTTATAGACCAATATATCCTTGGTGTATTTAATTACTTCCCATAAAAAATTATATAAATCTTTGCCCTCTTCGATGACATCATCAATTGCTTGCAAAGCAACAGTTTCCTCATTTTCTAGAATGGCTTTGGTTAGTTTGTGGATATAATCTAAACTTGGTAATCCTACCAAGTCTTTGACCAAATTAATGGTAATCTCTTCTGTGCTCTCTTGACTACATCTCTCTAAAATACTAATTGCATCACGCATTGCCCCCTCTGATAAAACAGCAATTGTTTTCAATGCATCATCTGTAATTTTGATGTTGGATTCTGCACAGATTATTCTTAAACGTTTGATAATATTTTCATCATTTATTTTTTTGTAATCAAATCTTTGGCAACGAGAAAGTATGGTCGCTGGCAATTTTTGCGGTTCTGTTGTAGCTAGCATGAATTTGACGTGCTCTGGTGGTTCTTCTAATGTCTTAAGCAACGCATTAAATGCTCCTACTGAAAGCATATGAACCTCATCAATAATATAGACTCTATATTTTGCTTTTGTTGGTAAAAAATTCACTTCATCACGAATGGCACGGATATCTTCTACACTATTATTGGAAGCTGCATCCATTTCTACAACATCTGTCAAAGACCCTTCTAAAATTTCTTTGCAAATTTCACATTCATTACATGGCTCTCCATCTTGTGGATTTAAACAATTCACTGCACGTGCTAAAATTTTGGCTGTGGTTGTTTTTCCTGTGCCACGACCACCATTAAACAAATAAGCATGACCAACACGATTTGCCATGATTTGATTTCTGAGTGTTTTAGTAATGTGCTCTTGCCCAACCATATCTTCAAATCTTATTGGTCTAAATGTTCTGTATAATGCCGTATAAGCCATATTTAAAACACCTCTTTTCAAAATATTAAGGTTTCTCTTAAGGAAGGCATGTCATTCACATAAATACACTACTTATCGCTGCTTTCTCTCGAACCTGACGAGATTCATAGCTTTTTATTGAAACATACCTTCCTAAAAAGAAACCCTGTTCAACTTTTATTATTATATAATGAAAACTTCAATTTTGCAATAGTTTTTTAGAAAATTAAGGATTATATTTTTTTAAAAATGGATAATAACCAATTTCATCTGCGATTTGAATAATATAACCACTTTTTACACTTCCTTCTTCTGTTTCAAGTTGTAAATCAGCACTCATGTTGCAAATAAAATCTTCATCTAAATTATTTTTTAGGTGAATTGTAAAACTAATTTGAGGAGATAATTCATTCAAGTTCATATCCATATTATTGAAAATCCTGCCATCAAATGAAACCAAGCCATTTTCTTTGGTAACCTGATAATTATTCATAATATCTTTATTAATGAAACCAATTGTGATTGGATTCGAACAATCTGCAAAAAAAGTAGGGGTTTGGTAATCACTATTTTGGTTTTGTTCATTTGTGTAAACAATGTTATATTGCAAAGAATCTTCTATTTTATTTTGTTCTATCATTCTATATTTCGAAATCTCTAGAGGATTTTTGTAGTATAAGGCAGGTGAACCATATTTATATCCGATATCAATCTTAAAATTATCTAAGTACAATTCTTTTACAGAATTTTTCTCTGTCAACTCGTCTCCCATATTTTCAATATAAATAGCAATATCAGAGTATTGTTGAATACTCAAGTTCTGTAGGTTTTGTTCTACTGTATTGTCAATTGCCTCTGCACTACTATATTTTATGATTTTGGAAACTTTAAAAATTGTTTCTTTGTTAGCATCTGCAATTTGGATTAACTCTTTTGCAAACTCATTTTTTTTAATAATTTTGCTGAAAATCAATCGATTGTCGATATACAAGATTGCCAATATTATAAGCAATAATATTGGCAAAGCAAATTTGTAAAGTTTTGTTTTCATACTCACTCCATTTTATAATCTATTGTATAAATACTCCATATATTTATATATCTTATTATGCCACTCTGTGTCACTCGCATACCTTGTATTTACACCTGCAACGGTTGGCCCGTTGTAATACGCTGCTTTAGCCACTTCTCCTTCATAAATTGGTGTGCCAGCTTCATTTATGTAATTTTTAACCAGAACTTTGGCAACCAACTCAATTCCTTCTGCATATGTTTCAAATGAATAGGAACTCGCATAAGGTGAACTATCATATGCACCATATCCAAATAAATTCTTCTTCTCTTTCGAAATCGTTGATGTTGCCCATCCACTTTCGTGAATTGCCATAGAAGCTAAAAATACACCATTCATGTTATAATTTTTATCCATATTATAAAACACTTCTGCATTTTCCTCTATCACACGATTTTTATCAGATGCATTGCCAGATAATATTCGTTTATAATCTTCTAGCGTCAAATCTGTAGAATGATTCAATGGCATATTTTCCTCTACTGTCATTTTAATTCTTTGAACTCGATTAGCTTCGATGATACCTGGTGTAACTTTGCTAGTCGTTAAATCTTTGCATTTTACAAAACCTTCTAATCCATCATATTCAATTTTGCACCATTCTTCATCAGATAACTGTTCCAATGTAACATCCAAACTTTTAAAAATCTTGCAAATTTCAGTAGCAGAATCATTGGCTTGATCCATTAATGAAACTTCTTTGGTAACATACATCGTATCTCCCAAATGAGCTTTATTTCTGCTTAAGAACTTTGATGTTCCTTTATCAATTACTTGTGGTTGATATGGCTCTGTAACAATAGATTCTAAAATATCTTCTCCCACCAAAACATTATTTTCATAGGATTTGATTACTTTTACTTGTTGCTTTCCAGCTGTACCTTGTTTTGTTATTACTTCTTCACCTTCTGGCAAATTAGGATTTTCATTGTAGGTAATTTCAAATGGAACTGGACGTTCTTCTTCTATGTACTCTTTGGATTTTAACACACTAACATTTTCCATTAAAATTTCTTCTAGTTGTATAGCATTTTCGTTTTTTTCTAAAATAAGTTCTGCATTTTCTACTTGTCCACTTGGAGATTCTTCTTGCGGTTGATTTTCTACAGGTACATTATTTTCAGAATATTCTTCGTTTGCTATCGTTTGATTTTCAATTGTATTTTCAGAAATAGTTTTAGCAAAAATGCTAGTCGAAAAAATAAAGGTAAAAGCAACAATTGCAATTGTTACCATTACAATAATATGTTCTCCTTGTGCGATTTTCTTAAGCTTTTTATCTTTTATTGGATTTATTTTTTTACTAACAGCTCGTCTTCCTTTCGCTTTATGTCTCTCTGGCTTAGTCATTTCAATACGTTGGATATTTTCCAGATTATTTTTCATCTGTTCTAGATTTTGCTGCATTTTTTCAAAATCGTTTATTCTCATAACATTACCCTATTATATAATTTCTTAATTATTATACAATATAATTTTGTACATGTCCATACAATTTTTTTGATAATTTAGAAATTTTATCCAAAAATATCCGTTTAAATACTCTCTAAAAACTTTTTCGTGTAATTCGTATTTCGTGTGGTTTTTAAGAGTATTTTCTTAAATATGTAAATGGAACCAGCAATTATGGTTCAACTGCAAAAATTTTTGAAGTGTCAAAAATAGAAGACGCCACAAAAGAGATGCAAGGAATCTTAGATGGCTGGTTCTCAGACTACAATTTCGTTGTATAATCAGGGTAATCTGTTCTTTATACGTGGTAGTTCTCGTGACAACAATAGGTAGGCAGGCTGGTTCTATTCATACAACTACGTTAAGAAACAATTCTGACTATCACAGTTTCGCGTGGACTAGCAGGTTCGTGATTGCTCTTTAAATAAGATTTATTAAAAAACCAAAAAAACAGAACTTTTTTCTGTTTTTTGGTTTTTGTATTGGAGCTTCCCCATTTTTATTACATTCTCTTAAAAATAACATCTCCGAAATCCTTAATTTCAAAATTCGAACTACCATTTTGTATCATATCTTCTCCAGGTAAATCAACTGACATACTTCCTTTATAAATAACATTTTGATTGGTTTCAATCAAAATATCAAAACTCAACTGTAGCTTTATCTCCTCTAGCGTAACTCCGATATTTTGTAACAATGTACCATCATACGTAATTTCTGTGGATTCATTTGAAATATAGGTTCCTAAATTATTCAATGCCACTCTACATCCAATTACACCACCTGTATTAGCTATTTCTAGTGTTTTTAAGTCATCAATTGCAGCTCCAGTGTAAGTTAAACTTTCGTTTAAATAATTTTGTTCACTATACGTATATAAATTTTCCAATTCTCCAGTTGGTCTATAAATTGTAACTTCTCCTTTTTGAGGTGACTTTGTTAACGCAAAATTTTCGATAGTAATTTGTTTGATAGTCTCATCAGTCGCATCATTTTTATCAATATAAAAATATAAATCATTTACCTGTTTTATATTGATATTCCAGATATTTTCTCCATCGTCAGTTGGTGTTCCTTCCACTGTGCTAATAACAAAAATTTTAGATATATTATATGGTAACGTCCTTTCCCCTTCTACCTCGTATTTTAACATAATTGAAATAACAACCATTAAAACAACTATCAGGCAAAATAAAAATACACATTTTTTGAGAACTTGAATTTTTTTCATCTTTAGAATTCCTTTCTTTGCTATTTTTTAACTTCTTTTTTACGTTCACGTAACTGTTTGAAAAATGTTTTGAGGATTGTCTCACATTCATCTTTTAATATATATTGCTCAACTTCAATTTTATGATTAAATTTATATTCCAAAACATTCAAAAACGAACCAAAAGCCCCTGTTTTGTCATCTTGTGTTCCAATATATAATTTTCTGATTCTAGCATTGATTAAAGCTCCTGCACACATTGTGCATGGTTCTAAGGTAACATACATATCACAATCAGATAAGCGCCATGCTCCTAGTTTTTTGCATGCTTTCTGGAGTGCCAAAATTTCAGCGTGACTGGTAGCATCACATTTTAGTTCTTTTATATTATGTGCCCTTGCAATAATTTTATTATCCTTTACAATGACAGCACCAACTGGTACTTCATCCTTTGCAAAGGCTTTTCCGTGCCTCTTTGAGTGCTTCTTTCATAAATTTTTCCTTCATATTCCACCTTCTTATTATTTTATAGTTATATCATATTTTATTTTTTTTGACAAGCATCAAAAACAGCACTTACAAAAATTATCCTGTAAGTGCTGTTCTTCAAATTTTCGGAAGTTTTTAAGAAATTGGATATGCATGACTTGTCCAAATATATTGATCTGCAAATCGGTCATCTCCATAATAATCACGCGGAATTGCAAAATACTGACGTGCCCCTGGAAGCTTAGCATAAATTAAATCTTCGCCCCAAGTTCCTGCCCCTGGATTCTCATCCATTTGATACAATACACATTCCTCAAGACATGGAATCGTACCATCTATCAAGCCCTGTGCAACATACCAGGATTCTGGAGAAGCCTCTTTTCCAGATTCTACTGCCCTTTTCGTATTTGAGTGATATTGATATTTTTGATACAATACCTCATAAATTGAGTGGACATTACAAAAATCTGGATGATTTGTTTCTGCCCTATTAATAATGACTGAACCAACATAGATTCGATCAGAAATCTTGTCTTCAGCTGTTTCTCCCGCTTCACACTCAATCATTATCGCAAGAACACCAACTTGTGAGGCATACTGCGGAAAACCTTTAATCACTGGCGTTATATTTCCTTTTCTTGTCAGATTCACAGAAGCAACCTTGGGTTTTTGAATTGTCTTTACCTCTTTTAAAACATTGTCTGGAACTTTTGGTAAATCTATCGATTTAATCACCATTATAGGTTGTTTAGCCTGTAGTTCCTCCGCATTCATCATCAGGATTCCCAGCAACAATAAAATAGCTACTGATTCACACAGATTTTTGTTTTGCCGTATAATCATTTGCAAATTTTCTTCTATCTGCTTAGTGGAAATCCCTTTGAAACTCTTTTTCATTTGATTCTCCTTCCTTGTTTCAATTTTTTTGTAACATATTTTATTATTTTACCACATTCTGTTAAGTTTGACAAGTCTTTCTGGAACTTTTCTATAATTTTTTGTAGTGTTACAATTGATTTGAAGCAAAAATAACTTGTTTTATATCAATTTTTTCATATTTCCTGCAAAAATCGATATTATGAAATCATACTCAAAAACTCCTTCTCCTTATTGTATTCAAACAGCTATATCAAACTTTCATGCTTAGATTCAACCACTTTTATCCACATCTTTTAAATTATCATACATTTTTAACGCCTTACCATGTTGCACACACATATACTTATAATTATAATTCATATGATTGGCCACTGTAACCAATGAATCTCCATTCACATATACTTCTGTCAAAATATTACGATACGGTTGTCCAATCTTAAGCAGAGCTCTATCAATCCTACTCAAATCCTGTTCCAACTTAATTGCAAAATTCAAAGCCTCAATTTTCATATCCAACAAAATCGCCAAACTCTCTGCCATCTCATCCTGCACCCTCACACTCCCTTTCATTTTTGCCTGATACTTCACAATCATCCTTTGAACACTCTCATACTCATTCTCAATACTCTCTTTTCTAGCCTCAATCCATCTCTTATTTTCTTTATATTCCACCAAATCTTGTCGATTCATTCGTACCTCCTTATTTCTTCCAAAATAACTTTTTCTACATAAGCCAAAGCTTCATACTTTGTTATAAACCTCTCATATCTATTTCTTCTATCATACCTCACTATTTTAACTCTCTGATTATAACTTCTTTCATATACTTTAGCCACCTGATATTTACTTAATCCACTTTTCCACAACTTTATTATTTCGTCATCTCTCATATTCTTATTATTCACAATAATATATTTTTATATTTATTCCCTTTTCTCTCTGCTAATATATCTATCACTCCTTTTAGCTTTTCCTAAAAATTACATCATCAGAATTAACTTTATTATTACTATTTCCTTTTTTTCCATAGCGATTCACATCTTTTCTTATTATGATAATTTTACAAAAACCTAGGAGATTTCAATCATGAGCAAGTATCATATACATTTAACATGAAAACAATACAGAAAAATTTGTATCCCTATTCCAAAAAATCTCACCCTTAATTTTTCCAAAATATCTCTATAATTTGCATACGTCTTATTCATTTCACGTTTCAAATCATCTAGCCTATTACACTGTAATAAAAATAGCATCAAAAAAAATCAATTAGAAACTTTATAAAAATACACTGAATCAGGAATGTCAGCAAAAGTCTGTAGCAAAATCTACATTATAAAAAATTCAAACCATATTAGATACTCATACAAGTGTTTTTGAAAAATATAATATATACATAAAACAAAATAAATTTTAGAATACTATTGCATTAATTAAACAGAAAAAACTACACAACCCATTGTCATTTCAATATTGCAGAGTTTTTTATTTTGGTGCACCCAACTGGAATCGAACCAGCGACCTTCCGCTTACTCAAAACCCATTTCATACCACTTTCAAATTCGCCAAAACACCTGAAAATACTCGTTTTTTCAAAAAATCACACTTCAACTTATTCCAAGTTATTCCAAACCAAGTCGGGAAAAAGTCGGGAAATTTTTGAAACCAATGTTCGTTATTTTTATTGCGTAAAATCAACTCAAAAGAAATCTTAGAAATTATTCATATTATAACTTACCTCCATCAACATTATAACAAATTTCATTATAAGATTAACATAACTACTTGCCTAATTTCTAAAAACATGATACAATATCATTAGAACCCATTTTGAAAAATACAAAGCAATGGAGGTAGACAACCATGACAGAAGTATTTATAAAATTAATCCTTGGAATCATCTTCATATTTATTGGAAAAAAACTTTTGCAAAAAAGCGAAAAAGCCACTCGTCACACCATCGAAAACACCTTATTCATAGTTGGAATGCTAATCCTTTGGACTGGTATTCTATGTTGCTTTATGGTTTGACTAACATTAGAAACAAGGTAAACAAAAAAAGTTTCTCGTCGCATAATTGCGACAAGGAACTTTTTTTATTTTAAATTTCAGTAAAACCAGCTAGATTCATATCAACCCAGCTGGTTCTATTCTACTTACATCCACCTTTCCATCTCACATAACCACACTTATATGTATTTGTCCCATTCACCTTATACCTCACAAGCGGTCTATCGTTATCGATCGAAAGATATTCTGCCGTCTCACGTGGATCCAACGCCCCTATCTTTTTACTCAACCCCGTATCTGCAAAAACAGGTTCTGGTGTACTACCATTCACATACTTTTTAGCCATCTCTAAACTTCCTCCTTCATTATTATTATCTTGAACTGGTATTGCTTGATAATCCAAATGCCTCCTTATCTTATTCAAAAATCTTTCCCAGCCCAAATCCAACGTCCTATGTGGACAATACTTCTTACTATAATCTTGATGTTTCTTCACCTTATCAACTCCCCAATTACGTTCCTTCAGCAACATCGCAATATAACTAGCAGCCAAATCTTCTGCCTCATTAAATCGTTCATCACCCGACTTGCTATAACAAATCTCAATCGATATTGCTTTACGATTTCCTCGACCATTTCTTCCATCTCCCGCATGAAATGCATTACGATTAAACGGAATCCCAGTCACAACTCTATAATCATCAACTGCCACATGAAAAGATGTACTCGAATTATTTCCCAGCATATAACTTACCTCTGACATTGCACTCGCATCATTCGCCGTATTATGCACCGCAATTTCCTCTGCCACCATCTCATACGGACACTTCAAACCATACTTCCCACTCGGGCACTTAACATTCGTTATTTGCATACTCTTCCCCTCCTACTCCATCAAACTCATCAACTTCCGCAAAAGCATTCTCTTGCAAATTCTTTTGATACAACTCTTCACAAAACTCAACTTCTTCCACTTCAATATTATCATCCATTTATTTCTCCTCCATTTCCGGCAATCCTGCCACACTCGTTAGTAAACTCAAAATTCCAGCCAACAACGACGCACTTCCAACCATCATCCAATCAATATCACTCATCACACTTCCAACACCAATCAACGATACCGCCGTCTGTGCAACCGTTTTCACAGCCCTCACACCAGCACAACTAAACCAATCTTTCATATCAACTCACCCCCTACTTCAACTTACTCTCCAAATCACTAATCCTATGATTCGCAACCTTCAACTCCTCATCCTGCACCGCATTATCCTGCTCTAACTTATAAACCCTCTCAATCACATGATTATGTTTCTCAACCTTCTTCTCCAACTGCTCCACTCGATAATTCGTCAGCTTATTCGCCACCAAAATACCTCCAAAACTACCAATCAACGTTCCAAACAACGAAATCACAGATATTATAATCTCATTCACCTACAACCCCCCCTTCTCCTCAATTCTTAAATCCAACAATCTTCAAAATCCTCATATAAGTCGCATCCTTCACAGCAAAACTCTGTCCACCAAAATCAATATCAATATCCTTCTCCCTCTCCAAACTAAAAGAAACACCCGACAAGCGAACACGTGCCGAATATCCATAAAAATGATTATCATTAGCTACACTACCGCCCCAAAGCGGTATCAATATATCTCCACTACCACTCCTGCCACTCGTCAAAACCTCTTGTGAAAAAACCTGTCCTGGTCCCTCCAAACCATCTACATACCCATACACAATCAGCCTCTCATAATTCTCTATCGTATCATTCAACTTCCCTGACACAACATGGTCAGCCCCCTCATACAACAATCTACCATTAAACTCTTCCTGTAACACTCCATCCACCAAGCATTTGTTATCCTTAATCAACTTTCCCATTTACATTTCCTCCTTCTCCTCAATCTCCTTATAATTCTCAACATCATCATTCCTACCCAAATAAATTTTTCTTCCTTGCACATTCGGTACATCCTGTCCTAACTCTTCATCAAAATACATTGCCTTACTCTGTATTATCTTCCCTTCCTCTGCAACTAACTTCACATTCTTATTTTCTAACTCTATAACCTTCATAACTCCATCCCTTCTAATTAATCGTCCAACCCTTATTCTGTCCAATCGCCAACTCCTCATCTCTCAACTTCGCCAAATTAACACCTCCCAGCGTAATTGTATGCGTATTCCCATCATCAGCATAATCATACAAAGCATTCAAAATTCGCATCAACGTATCATAATCAAGAGCATAACAATCATTAAAATTCAAATTTATCTTAATACTTCCAACAATACTCCTTATCTCCCTCAAGCAAAAACAACTCAAAAACACATTCGTATTCAAACTTTCAGCCACAGCACCATCAAAACTGATTCCATCAATCACCTGCAAATTATAATCTCCATTAAAACAATTCTTAAAACTTGTACAATTTACAGTATTCAACACAGGTAACCTCACCAAATTCTCTGACTGAAAACTCACACTACTATACACACTATAATCATTCAACCCAATAAGCTCATTTATATCTTCACTCGACAACTTTCCAAAACCATGTTCCACACAATCAAAAACACTATCCTCCACAAAAACCTTCTCTATAAACTGTGGTAACTGTAACTTCTCAACATGACAATTCTTAAACTTCAAAGCCTGCAAATATGTCATCTGCGGATAAGTATACCCCCAATTGCCTGAACTTTGATTCGTATTCTCAAATATCGCATACAACGCATACTTAAAACTACCCCTCCAAAGAGACCAATTAAAATTAGTTGTATCATAGTAAAAAATCATATATCTCGTTTTATATCCCAAGCCACACTCCTTATCCTTACCTCTATCCCAAAAATGCCTAAACACTTTATCCGTATACTCAACTCCATCACTTGTCCTACACTTCCTAAAATTACCAAACGGACTTCCTCCTCTATCCGTAACTTCTGTCATATCCTCAGCATCCCTCATCAACACAATAGCCTTCGCTGGATATTCCTCCCTATCATTCGCCAAAACCTCATCAATATCAATCCAATCCTCCTGCGGTCTCCAGCCATCACCAGCCTCCTGCGGAATCCCTGCAATCGTATCAGCCAAATTACTACTATTCTGCACCCCTGGCAAACTAGCCCCCTTCTCTTCCACTTTACTGTAAGCATTCGCAATATTACCCTTAATCCTTGCAATCTCACTCACTACACTCATCCCTTACACCTCCTTCAACAAATCTTCAATATTTCCCAAATCAGCACTCAACCTTTCAACATCAGACACACTCGCCTTATCATCCAAAGCCATCTTAATCACCTTATTCTGCACAGGATTCTTACTCTCATCACTTAAAAAATCATCTATCGTTGTCACATTAACTACATTGGGATCAATCACATCCAACTCCACCATCGTTCCAATCACATCCAGAGGTTTCACCAACACAACACAATTCCCCTCAACCACATACTCACTTCGACACAATCTAATCCCATTCACATACACATCCACACTACAATCCTCATGATAAACATATGGCAACTCAAACCTACTTTCCGCTTCATTCACCGTAACATAACTCTTAACCATCCTCTTATAGCCACCACTACCACCAAGAGACTTCAGCCACTCCGCCTCACTCCCTTCAAAACCATTACGAACAGCCACCTCATAAGCACTCAATCCCCTCAAATCATCATAATCGCCTTCCGCAATTCCAACCGCCTTTGTCACAACCAGCTCCACAACAGAACCAATCACATCCAAAACTCTCGTCAAAACCACATCCCTGTCAACAACCTCATACTCACTTGGATTCAAATAAAAACCATTCACATACACATCCAGCATACACAACTCTGTATACTCACTCGGTAATCCAAACCTATCCTCATCCTCCAAAATCGTCTTATAAACTCTCCTAAATCTTTTATAATAACTCTTCTTATCCTCCAACAACTTCGCAAAATACTCATTCCTCAATCGCTCATTCTCAACACGAACCAATTCATTCTCAATTCGTTTCTCCTCATTCTCTCGAATATCAGACAAATACTCCGAAAAATTATCTTCCAATCGAATCACAATATCTTCCAACATATCACACCTCATTCCTTGTTCTCGTATAATCCGTCGCCAAAACAACAATCCCCTCTAAAATTGTCCTCTTTTTTCTTCCCGAAATCAGCTCCAAATCATAAAAATACTCATAATCAGCCTGCATATCATCCGTATCCGTCGCCTCAATCGTCAGCAATATCCTATAAGTTGTATCATTCTTCGAAACAACCTCCAAGCCATCTCCAATCTTCTTCTGAATCAAAACCTTCGCCTTATCATTACTTCTTATTGTCAAATATATTTCATCAATCGGAACATGCACATTCTCCAAAACAATATTCCTTATATACGTATCCCCTCGATAAAACTCAAAATTCTCCACATTCTTATCCATCCTCATTTCCTCCCATCAAAGGTCTCAAAACCTCCTGTAACTCCTTAGACAACTTCTCAAAACCAACACTACCATTCGCAATCCCTTGTGCTTGATACAAACCACCATCCAGCCAAACATCCAGTTCCTTATCGTAATAAAACCAATGGCCATTCAAACCATCCTTAGAATTTAATATAACATAATGAAAATTCCTATCCACACCAGAATCAAACTGCAACTCCTCAAAACTCCCCTTATAAACCTTCGGCGTTCCAACTGCTCCAGTCTCTCCCTTCTCTCCTTTAAAACCTAAAGAACCTCTCAAAACATCACTCATCTCTTTTCACCTCCCTCTGGAAAAACAATCAACCTCTTAGCCCCTTCATCATCATAGCCCAAAATTGTCACATTATCATTTAATACAATATCATACCAATACGTCACTCTCTTATTTTTTAGTTCAAACTTCTTCGTATCCTCTGCTGTTAATTTAATTACTGGATACTCCGTCTTCTTCTCAATCACAAACTCTTTTCTCAAAACCTCATCTTTTGTATACCCCTTCTTAGAAACAACAATAAAAGAAATCTTATCTCCCTTTTTAAATTGGTAATTCTCCTCCTGCCCTGTTTCTTTATTTAAAATCGGGTAAAAAAAAGAAAGGTTATCCACCTTATCCCCTCTTGTCAAATAAATTGTTGTACGATCTTCTCCATCTACTGCAATCATAAAATTTTCCTCCTTTATATTTCTGCCAATAAAGACTCTATATCACCAATCTTCTCATCTATCTCCTCCTTCCTATAATAATCCTCTAAATTTATTAAATCTAGTTTTTCATTCTGCTCTGTTACTTTATCTTCCAATAAATTATATTTTGCATCCAACTCCTCACTCTTCTTCTCCAATCCAGCAATCGTTTCTATCTTTCCTCTTAGCTCCCTATCTATCTCAGAAACTCCTCCTAGATTGTATTTTCTTTCGATATCTTTCGCTGTTCTAACTAAAGACCTGTCTTTTTTTGGTAAATTCATTTTTCACTTCCTTTCAAATAAAAAACACCTACCTTAAGTAAGTGTCTTCTATTTACTTTTGTTCTCAACTTTCAGTTCATCTATCTTTTTTAATAAATAACAAATATACAACAATGTAGTAACTACTATAGTGATGCCAATATAACATAAAATATCTGTTTTCTTTTGTAAATTATCATTTAAAACTATCATATGTCCACCAGCTGAATCCGTTCTTGCTGAATGTGAATAAGTGATTAGTGGAATAAATAATATTACAAAAATTAATATAATTATTGTTTTTATTTCATTCTGCATTTATTAAACCTCCTAGAAAAAGTCTACCAAAACTTTTTCTACCAATACAAAACTCTCTTGAATACATATTTCATATTTTTTCATATCATTAGAAAAATTTGTATTATTTTTTTCATTTATTATATTTATCATTTCATCTAAAATTAAATTACATATTTTTTCAAACTCAAAAAAATTAGTATATTCATAAGAATCATAAATATTTTCTATCATTTGATACGCTATATCGAAATATTCAGAAATTTCCTTGAAAAGATTTTTTTCACTAATATGAAAACTCGAACTCACATCTTCCATAAAAGAAATTTTATAAGCTTTATAAAGCTTCTTATAAAAGAAGTGTCCTTTCTTTAGTTTTAAACAATTTTGATGTATACGAGAAATAAAATAAGCTTTCATGTATGTTACCACAGACATATCATCAATATGATTTAACCTATCCATAATCTCTACAAGTAACTTATCATTTGAATGACATATTAAAGTTACAAATTCAATTAAAGTTATTTTATTTTTCATTACTTTCCACACTTTCTATCAAAAATATAATACTGTATTTGTAATAGAAAGCGTGTCGAAATTTGTCGTATTTCAAACAAAATTTATCGACAAAATTCGACATCACCATTCAAAACTACCATCCTTCATCTCTGTCTTTCCCTTTAAAGTCTTAACAATCTTCACTTGTTCAGAACTATCCAAAGATTTTATATAACTCAGCAACGTATTATAATTCGATTTTTCTGCATTCGTATTCAAATTATATTCTGTAGCAAGCAAGTAAATCTTAGCCGTCTTATTCAGATTTAAACCATTAATCGTATTTACAATCTTTTCCTTCTTCGTACCACTAATTGTCTTTCCACTCTTAGTTCCATCATCTTCTTTATCTGCCTCTCTATCCGATAGCATAAATTTCAAATAAGCATCAATACTATTTCCTTTATTCATACTTTTTAGAATCTCATATTTATTTTTATTACTTTCACTAGCAATTACATTCACATACAAAGCTTCTGTCTGTTCTTTACTATATTTACTATCCACCAGCAACTGTGTCTTTTCAGAACTATCCAAAGACTGTCCTTCTTCTTTTTCTCCACTCGCCTTTAATTCTGCCAACTTCTCATTTGCCTTTACCTTATAATCCAAATATTGATTTATAATTTCCTCAGCCTTATAATTCTTACCACCAACACGAGAATTATCCTTATAATACTCCTTCAATTCTTCATATTCACTCTTCTTATCCTCTGATTTGCTCATAATATAATTACTATATATTTCATCCTTCTCTTTACTCGAATAATTAGAACTTTGCAATATTTGCATCTTCTCAATCGAACTCAACTGAGCTCCTTCTTTTCCAGTACTATTTCTTTTTGCTAATGTAGCCTCTTGCGTTTTATTTTTATAATCCGCATAAGTATCAAGCGAAAGATTTCCCATCTTCTCTTTCTCTCCATCTGACATCACTTTCCATTCACCATCAACCTTATAATACTCTTCTCCACCTAAGCTTGCTGAATCACCACTTATCTTCATCTCCTCCAAATCATTCAAGGTTTTTTTCACCTTTTCATTAATTTGTGCCTGCAACTCTTTTGATTGCTTCTTTTTCTCGCTATCTGGCAAATCAGAACTTTGTACATCTCTTTTCTTCGCATACAATTCTCCAATCTCTTTCGAGCCACTACTCAAATATTTATAAACAATCTTATCTGTATCACTTGCAAACTCACTATTATTCAACAATTCACTATTTTGTAACTCTGTATAAAAAACTTCCACATTTTTATTCTTAAGTACTGAATCCGTTATGAACTTATCACTGATTATATTATTTTCTGCATACGGCGTAGCCATTGGTAACAAAACATCACCAACTCCTCCTGAATATTGATCCAGCACATAATTAATCTTCTTTGGACTAATCCCTAATTTATCTGCAATATATTTTGTAATATCATTACTCTGCAATACTTCTGAAATTTTATTGCTCAACTCATCCGTCTTCTCATCCGTTCGTTCTGCAACTGGCAATTTTTGTAATCTAGTACCTTCAATCTCTCCACCATACCAAGCTTCATTTCTTTTTGCTTGCACAACTGGAGCAATTAAATTTTCTTTAAAAGGATTATTGGGTGCTAGATTATCTACAACCCCACTAACTGAATTTTTTGCTGTCTCTAATAAATCTTGCTCACCTTGTATATACTCTGTAAAATTTCTGCCAATTATTCCTAATGTTGCAACAACTCTTCCTTTTGGAATACGATAAAACTCGCCATCCTTTCCTTTCGGAAACAAATAATAACTATCCTTAATATAATCTGGCAAATCCTCATAATACTCCTCATCATCGCTACCACTAAGCAATAAATGATTCAAAACTGAAGGAGCCACTCCCAAAACAGTCGCCCTCGTTATCAAATTAGCATACCCCTTCACGCCATTCTGCCCTGTTATATTTCGAATTTGTTTATCCAAACCTTGCACACTCGCATTCAAAAAATTAGCACCATATCGATTAAAAATCTTTGTAATCTCTCCACCACGTTTAAAATTCGTCGTAATTTCAGCACCATTATACAAAGCCTCACTCTTTGTTCCACCATTTTCAAGAGTTGTTATATACTCTGCGAGCCTTGGAGCCTGTTCCAAAATTTCATTGAAACTTTTAATTTTATCAACCACTTTTTGAACCTTGCTTCGATTCGGCAAAACACCACCTTCATAATCAAAATAAGTATTACTATTTCCACCATTACGAATATAATCCTTGTAAATTTCACCTTTCGTGCCTAACTGATACAATGATTTCACGTAATTTTTAGCAAACTCTGAAACACTATATTTCGTGTTAAAAATAGCATCCTGTATATCCTTAATCGGATTATTAAAAGAAAAACCAATCGAATATGTTGTCAGTAAATCTCTTTGTGCCTTTGATAACTTTTCAACTGGTGCCAGCAAAGCATTCGCCAACTTATCATTTCGAATACGATTAGACAACGTATCCTTTTGAAAAGCAGTATACAAATCATCACTAATCTTAAACTGTGTCATCTGTCCATCCTCAAAAATCACAAACGTATTCATACCATCCTGTGCCTTTTGAATCACATCTCCTGCCAAACTTTGAATAGCTCCTGCATCAAAATCAATACCATCAAACACTTTACTGTCTTTTCCTAAAGTTTTATACAGTTCTACACCCAATTCATTCATACGAATTGCTTTCTTAATCGCCAATGTTTGCTCTGCCATTGCCTCTTTAGGATCCAATATTTTTTGATCACCACCAGTTGCTCTTCCTAGCACATTACTACCAACAGAATTATCATCAAATATCACTTTTTCATCAATAATATCTCGATATGTCGGAATATAATCTCCATACAAAGAACGTAATCGATTAAACATATCTTGGCTAAGCATTCCAGTATCCACCATATCTTGTAGATTGTTTTCATTATATTTACTTACTTTTTGACTCCATTCTTTAAACTCTGGATGTTTTGTCTCATAATCTGCCACAATTCTGCTACTTTGTGGAGCAGAAACTTCATCCCCATATAAACTTTTACCAGCTACAATTCTTGCTATATTGTGTTTATTCAACAAATAATCACCAAACTCTTTTTCTAAGCCTGCCTCTTCTGCTCCTTCAAATATTTGTTTCAATGATTCTCCAACTACTTCACCTTTTGAATTTACTTGTTCCTCTCCAATCGAATATTGTGCTTCATTAAAAGCATTCATCGTTCTATCATATTTATAAGTCAGTTCTTTATTTCCAGTCTTGTTTGCTAATTTATCCATATAATGTCCTTTATTAACAAACTTTTGCATAAAACTATCCAGTAATTCTCCTGAAGAAGCTTTGTGCTTTCGTCTTTTGCTGGAAATATATCTCATCGTATCTGGTAATTCACCTGTTTCTGCCATTTCATCTATTTGTTCTGTAGAGATGTCTTTTCCCATATTATCTGTTGCTAGTTTGAAAGCTCGAACGTTTTCATCTTCATAAATTAATGGATTAGTTTGAAGTTCTGTTTTATTTAAAGTTATTTCTTTTGTTTTAGTATAATCTATATTTCTATAATTAAATCTTGTAATTGCTGTAGGATCCTCAATTGAAATAATATTTCCATCTTTATCAATTTCATAATCAATATGTTCACTATCCAAATAATCAAATAATTCATTATTTCCTTGCAAAGAAAAAGAACTCTCGTTCGAGTTCTCTATCTTTCCACTATTTCCTTTGTTTTCAACATAACTTGTCTGTTCGTTGCTGTTGGATGTTCTTTTAGAAACTCCAACATCTCCTTCTGTTGTTCCTCTGTTTTGAGATTGGTCATCGAGGTCATACAAGCGTCCTCTACTACTCCCGCTTCTCTCATTAGTCTCAATACTTCCTTTACTAGTGGTGTTACTTCCATCATTTTCATCAATCCTCTCATTCAAAATATTAATTTCTGTATTATCCTTAGTTACTCCTACATTCTCCCAACTTTCAACCAACTTAACTGGAACATTTTCTATTCCCAATTCATTTGCAATTTGTAATCTATGATTTCCATTTTCTATTCCATACGTTCCATCGTTTTTTCTATAAATTTCAATCGGCTCTGTAATTCCATTTTCTTGAATACTTCTTCTTAAATCTAAAATTTGCTCATTGGTTCTATATCCGCCTCCATTATATAATGACATCAACTCTTTCGTGAAAATATTCTTTCTTTCACCTAATTTCAGATTATTATATCCTATTTCCTGACTATTTGCAAGGCTATTTTTTTCATTTAGAACTTGCATTTTATTTTCATTTTGTGGTATAATAGTATTAGAAAGATTCGTATCACTGCTCGTTTCGGACGTTGTGTTTAGGGTTTCTACATTAGACGCAGTGACAGAATCTATTTTTTTATCATTTTTAAATTTATACATAGTTTGTAATTCTAAATTTTTATGCTTATCTGACGTATACGTAATTACAACATTATTGCCATTAATATTCTTTTCAAATTTTATAGAAGGTTTTCCTTGTTTACTCTTCCCTGACAATTCGATATTGTCTGGATTATTTATTATATCAGGTATATTTTGAAAATCTTCTGATGTTAATGCAACTTGCCCTCTAGCATTTTCCACATCTACATTTGAATGCTTTTTAATAGTATGTCTAATACTATCTGCACTTAAAGAAATATTGTAATTATTTACATCAATTCCTAATCTAGATTTTATTGTATCAGCAATATTTTGTTTTACTTTTCCTAAATACATCTTAAAATTATTAGGAACACTCCTTGATTGTTGAACAAAATTACTAATATCTTGTTTGCTTTCTGCAATTTTTATCTTATCACTTTTGATATTTTGTATTTCTTTTTGCGAATATCCGTTAAATTCATTAACCTTTTCAATATCTTGCTCCATATTTGCATTTTGAGTAATTTTATTTTCTTGTTCAGTAATTTTTTCATTGTTCTGTAAAACTTCGTTATCTTGCAATCTCATACCTTCATTTTGTAAAATCTGCTCTGACACATCTTGCATTTTATTATCTAACTGTTTATTTGTATTCAATTCTCTTTGCAATTCATTTACTGAAGAATTTTTATCAATAAACAAATTAGACGTTTCCCCATTTTGTTTTTTAATCATAATATTATTATGATTACTCTCAACTCCATATCTATTAGCAAGCATATTAGCAATTTGATTTTCTTCTTGTCTATTGCGTTTTACCAATTCATCTTTTCTGTTTTCTTGTAACTTTGTTTCCTTTATCTCCTCTATATTATTTTTATTATTCAATTCTTGCTGTTTTACTTCCTTATAAGTGTTTCCTCCCAATCCTAAAGCATTCAAAGTAAGCGTCGTCCAAAAAGTATCAGAACTTGTTTGTTTCGCATCATTAATCACATCTTGCAAGGTTATTCCCTTTTGATTAATCACATAATCAATCAAATACCCTGCCATATTCTCTAAATTCTCTTCCGCAATTTCTCCACCAAATTCATACACCTTACTTGCCAACCATTTCTTACCATTACTTAATGTCGACTGTGCTAACTTATTTCTTACAATATCATCAACACTACCTTTACTAATAATATTACCACCAGTAAGTCTCTCTGTAGCCATACTAACACCGCCCTTAGCAATACCTGTAAAAAATGCTTTTAATTGATTGTCTTGGTTTTCATTCAGTGTATTTAAATATTCAGATGACATGACGCCCATTCCTTGTACTGCATTAGGTAGTATTCCTGCACCACCAGTTAAAATACCTGTTGCAATAGAAGGAGCCATATTACCAATTGCTCCTGACACATTTCCAGCTGTTCTAACAACACTATTATCAATCATCGAATTTCTTTCCTGATATCCTTTTGCTAAAAACTTACCAGTATTCACTAAATTTTCCCTATCTCTCGTCTGTGGGTTTAAACTAGCCAACATTGTACCAGTATTTACAACACTATTCATAGCCTCATTAGGAACACCACTTAATACATGACCAATAGCAGAACTGTACCTTCCATTTTTCACATCTTCATTAATTTTATTTGCCTTTTTCATATTCTCATTAGTACGCCTTAAGCTATCTATTTTTGTATTTATTTTCCCTTTTTCATTGTTTCCTACTGGTAATGAACCAATCATCCTACTAGAATCCTTTTTATCCATTTGTGACAGTTGTCCTACTTGTTTTTCTGTTAAATCAAATGTATTTTTTGATTTCATCAATGGATTTTCAACTGATGCCAATATTCTATTCTCATTAACTCCCAATATACTCTTTACAACCGAATTTGTATTTACTGGAGCAATCCTTCTTCCAGCAGACTGCATCACATCCGCCATCGATGCATTTCTATTTACTGTTAAATTATTTCTTGCTTGAACGTCACTTGCAATATTCGTATTCACTTCTCTCTTAGCATTGTTTGAAACTGGTGCAACCTGCATACTCCAATTTTCTCTATAATTTTTATCCTTTTTTATTTTGCTCAAATCAATTCCCATATCAGTTTCCCTTCTTTTTTAGGTAGCTTTTATTCTCTTTACCCACTTTTCAAGCTCTTGCTGTTTTACCTCATTAGAATCGTTTGGATTTACATTTAATGTATATAGCTTTCCATTCACTTCTCCCTTATAAATTCCATTACCAATATCAGATATCTTAACTCCATCATACACATATCCGTCATTCTCCGTATTAATCTTCGAAGAAGTTCCAGAACTAGACTTACCATCCGAAAAATTCGAACCCTTCGAACTCCTAGAACTCTTCGAACCTCCAGAACCCTTACTACTACTCGCCCTCTTCGACAACTCATACTGAGCCTTCCATTGATTATCCGCCACAGCATCCCTCTCCTTCTGATATGCCATCGACTCATTATACTGCCTAATCTGTTCAGCCAATGCATTCTCCGTATTAATCTGATTCACAACATCCTGATACCTCTGATAATAACGATCCCCCACATCAAGCTCCGTATTCAACTCATTCATCAGCAACGAATTTTTATACTGAAACCCCTCCAAAGCAAGTTCCAACTGTTTCTGAAGAGAATTAAATGCAATCTCTGCTAAACTACTGCTATTCGCAAGTTCTGCCTGCGTAATCTGATTATTATAGCTCTGCACCGCTTGATGATACGTCTCTTTCGCCACAGCATATCGATTTTGGTAAGTATTATACATACTCACCCTAGAACTTTCACTATACCCAGAACCACTCAAACCAGCAGATGCCATTTGCTCACTATTCACACCATATGCATTTGTCTGTTTTGCATAATCCGCATAAGAAGCTTTCTGTTCTTTTAAATAATCCCTTTCATCCTGTTCCTTATTTTGATTAATCTCCTCAATCATCTGATCCGTTCTAGCCTGTTGCAACTCACTTTGCTTTTGCTCATAACTTTGAGTCGCCTGTTTCAAATCATTATAATACGAATCAGCACCATTAATCATACCATTATAAGTATCATTCACCTTCCCCATTGTAGCTTCTTTTTCAGCTTGAACCTGTGCAAAACGTTCATCATTGTAATCAATTGCCATTCCATTCCCTCCTATCTCTTCACCACATTACCAATATACGCCTCCAACGTACAACTATATAAAACAAACGGTAAATCCGACCAAAACTTAACCTGTATACTCTTAAACTTCTTCGCCTTAATTCTAGGTTTAAAATACCCCTTCGTACTTGTGCTATACGTTCCAATCTTAATAAAATCTTCATTATCCTTTCTCATAGACAACATTATTTTCTCTCCCTCACAATCTACTACAGTCCCTTTTTTATTCGTCGTTTTCCACATCTGGGGATATCTCATTTCATCTGCCATTGTACAAAAATAACTTTCAATTTTCCTACTTCCCTTATCATCTGTCAAAGTATATACTTTATTATCACTACACAAATAAAGCACTCCAGCCTTCACAAAAGTAGCACTTATACTCTCTTCCATCTCCCAATAAAACCACTCATATTCAATATGGTCATTCAAAGTATGTTTACCTCTTGAATCTGCTAAATAAACTTTATTATCAATACAAACTAATAAATAACCTTCCCATTCTTCCAGCAACATATTTTTATAATTCACTTCATTCAACAAACAATTATCAATCAACGAACTCCTATGACAAATCACCTGTTCTGTCGTCACATCTCCTGAAACACTCTCCATACCACGTGAACTAAAAAACACAATATCATCATTAAAATTAATACCCTTACCCACACAACCAGTCGAAATACTAGAATGCGTAGACGGATAAATCTTCCCATAATCACTTTCAACACCAGGATTATGATAATAAATCGTCGTATTACTTTGACTTGGCTCCTTCATCACCCACAAAGCATTATTACCAGCAACAATCGCCTTAATCGCCGAATCATCTGTCCCCTCCGTATAATAATCCAAATCACTACAATAACTTGGGTCATCTAACGAGCAATGCCACAACATATTCGGGTATTTTGGATTTCCAGCAAAAAACACCCTATTATCAAAAACCTGCACCAACATGCAACCTTCAATCCTCTCACGATACCCTTTTATCACCTTTTGAAACTGTACAATTATATTATCCTGTCCATCCGTCTCAGGCTTACTTGGAGCTACAGCAAACTCAATATAACCTTTGTCCGCATGCACCGTAAAACCACTTTTCAACTCTGTTCCATTTACCCAAACCCTGACCCCATAATCATCATCAAAACACTCCACATCTAAATAATACTCTCTACTCATACCATCACTACAAAACTGATTTTTCCTAAGTCCTGTCAATAAATTTACATCTTCATATACTTTACCATTACCAGCAGCACTCTTACTAATCGTCGTAGTAGGAACATAACCTTCTACCTCTTTTACTTCCCTACCATCATATACAAGATACTTCTTACCATCTAAAATATACAGCAACGAATTATAAATAAAAAACACACTTCTATTCTGAAACATGTCCTCATAAATCACATTTCCATTATCATATAGTTTATTTCCACTATGTATTACCATGTTATTATTAAAAAAATAAATCCCATAAATTTTATCTTCATATTCTTTCATTAGTTCAGTACAAGGTCTTGACTCAACACATAAGCCATTACTCCCTTTATAATTTTTCCACATATTCAAAGCATCTGGAGAACGATATAATGAAATCTCATCTTTGCGATTACTAAAATCAACCCCCCTAAAATCAGCATACTCTCGAAAAATCAAACTGCCACTTGCACCACTACTCAAAGTAGAACTCATACCTCTATTCCTCCATCTATAAACAAACTTCCCATACTCCTTCTTGGATCCAATCTTTGTAACATTTGTTCATATCTCTCTGCATACAATCTACCGTAATTTGCCGAAACATCCGCCTTCAATAAATCTCCAGCCACACCATAAACCATAATCTCCAGGCACTCTTTATCTAATTCAAATACATAATCATCATCCGTTTCCTCATCAATCTGCACAGGATACTTATAATAAAAAATTTGAGCCAATCCCTCTGACTCAAAAATAACCTTATTACCCAAAACAGTTGACTCAACCCCACGAATCATATTCACTTGATAAATCCTTCTATCAATATCCGTAATATTTATTATTCTTTCATTCTCTTCATCTTCAAATACAACATCTATCCTAATATATCCATCAATCTTTTTCAGTCTTGCTACTTCGTTCATAATACTATTAATCACACTATTCATTTTACTCGACAAATCTTGATCCTCTGTCAAATCCTCAGCCTCTTCATTATATTCCTCAATTAATTCATACACCTTCGCCTTAAACTCTTCTAAAGTCATCTCACTCCTCCTTGTCTAAATCTTTTATGCACTCCAAATCTTCCAATGCTTCCGAAATCCTTACATATCGATCAACTGGTACCACATAGCCCCTATTCTCATTCTCAAACAAAACAACCATACCCTCTTTCAAGTAAATTATTGTTTTCGTTTCACTTTCAAAATTTTCTGCTTTCCTCTTCTCTACCTGCACAAACTTCAAATCACTCAATTCTTGTTTTATTCTTCCATCTTCACTTTCAAACTTCAATTTCGTTTCCTTATCTACCTTCACACCTGCATATAATGTAACATCTGGTATTTTCATATATCTATTCATAATTTCCTCCCTTTTCGTAGCAATAGGAATTGCACCTATTAAAACTCTCTTACCACGATATAAAAAGGGTCAAAATAACCCTCTCCAATTAAGACGCTTTTGTTGTTCTGGCCACAGCTGTTGAATTTGTAATTTTTAATACTTGGATTCTATCATTATCAATCACCTTTGCACCAAACGTATCCAAACCTCTCACAATATCCTTAAACCTCTTCTCAGCCCTCAATGCTTCCACCTCATTAATCTGTCCAGCAAAAGCAATCGCCTTCTTACCACGAATATCACAATAAGTAAAACTTCCATCATTCTTCATATTATTACTCATAATCACATCAAAATCATCATAAACCCCAACTTTACCCTTCTTAATATATTCTGGGTTATCCGTCGATAAAGTAATCAATTGTTTTTTAAACTTATTATAAACCTTTGGCGTAATTTCAATCACACCATCCTCATCAAAATTTCTTTCACGAAGAGCCACAATCCCTTCATCAACACCATCTACAATTGCTTGTTCTGTCATACTAGTTATCTCTGTCACATTTGTACCAGTAGAAATCAACTCTGCTACATAACTATCCCTCGCCACAGCCAAACCATGTACCGCTTTCTCTTGATATTTCTCCTTTAATCCTGGAACAGATTGTGCCTGATTAATATCATCCACATAAAAAGCAAAATAATTTGCTTGGTCAATTATCAAAACTTGACCCTTATCAGACATCTCCTCAATATCAATATCTTTTGAACCATCATATGCTCCTATCGTAGGCTCTCCAACCCCCAATATCTTTACAGATTGTGCATACTTACAATCTCCCTCATAATCACGTAAACAATTATCCACCAATTTACATTTAAGCTCCAAATCATCTTGGATTTTCTTACTCCAAATCGTTTGAATAAAATTTGTTACAGCCATTTTTCATTACCTTCCTTTCTCCTTAAAAACAAAAAGAACTATTTCCACTTCGCCATAGAAGTCTCAATCGCTTTCATAAGTTCTGGAATCTTATCCAAATCTTCTCTCGTAAACTTTCTAGCCTCTTCAATGGTATAAAACTCCTTCACCCCATTATCCTTTGACGAACTTGTTTTCATGCTTCCAATTGTTTCAATTTTCTTTTTTGGTTTCATTTTTTCGTACATCTCGTACTTTTCTTTTATCGATAAGTTCGGATTCAACTTACTAGAAAACTCTTTAAACTCATTATCTTCTAATACTTCCTTACCTACCCCTATTTTTGCAAGTTCCTTCATTCCTTCCTGTCTACCTCTTTCCTCAGCAAGCCTTGTAAATACTAATTTTTCATATGCCGACATGTTATCAGCACCTTTCTCAGCCAATTTATCAACATATTTCACAATTTCATCATAGCCATCGTTAATCACATCTCTAACCTCAGCCTCAGCCAATATTTGCTCTTGTCTTGCTGTTAACTTTGTTTCAGGAATTTCAACACCTTGCCCTTTGTAAAAATCCGTCAATTTTTGAGTAGCCTCTTCCACATTATCTGTTTCAAGTCCAGCTTTCAACACCATCTCTAATCTGCCATATTTCTGTTCATACTCCTCACGAATTTTTTGTTCTTGTCTGGATAATCTATCCTTGACAAATCGATCTACATCCTCCTGGGTAAACTTTAGCCCTTTTTCCTCCTCTACAGTCGCCCCTTCTTTTTCAGTTTCTACTCCCTCTGTAAATTCAGTAGGTTCTACTTGCACCCCTGCCTCGATTTCTTCTGTAGCTCCGAGTATCTACATTTTCAGTATCGTTAGTTGTTTCTAACATTTCATCTTTTTCCATTTAAAATCTCCTTTTTAAAGTCTGTCGACTATAATCTCTTGATAGCAGTTTTCTGTCATACACATGGTTTGGACGTATAAAAAAACACTTCACTTAAAAGGCAAGTGTTTATATAACTACTTCTTAGTTTTCTTCTATATCCTGTTCTTGTGGTTGTTGCTGAGCTTGTGAAATTTGACTTGCCTGTGTTTCCACATCACCATTTAAAAATTGACTTGCCCTATGTTGCATCATTTGAGCTTTAGCCTTAATCATTGCAATTTTTCTCTGTTCCTCTTCTTGTTTCTCTACAATCTCTAATAGTTTCTGTTTTGGCATTGTACTATCATCTGGCAAAGCCTCCAAATACAACTTTAATTGCGGAAGCATTTCAGGTGAAAAATAACCACCCTTCAATAAATTCTCTAAAGATAATTCTTGAGCATATCGATCAAAAGCACTTTTTGGCGTAATATCTACCTTAACAGTCCCTTGTAGCTCACTCATAACACTCTCTGGTACTGTAATTAACTGTGTATATTCTTCTCCTGTTTGTGGGTCTGTTTCTGTATCTTCCAACACCATTCCATCTGGTGTATAAACAACCCACATATCAAGCCAAATTCTTGCTAAATCTTCAATGCTACTCTTAAGTCCACTTAACTGTTTATTCATCGGTTGCTTACTTGCATTCTGTATTGCCAGAATTGCCTTACCAGATGCTTTCTCTGGATCAGCTCCACCTGTCACCACATCAGAAGCATTTTTTAGTTCTCTTGTAATATTAATCAAATTCTGGATTAATGTTTGCACATCACCACTCATCTGTGCTGGTTGAACATAACCGAACACTTTTTTTACATCATCTACTGTCTGATCATTCGTTTTTATGATACCACCAACCTGTTTTACTGCACTTTGATTTTGTATTTTACTTATATTTACAATTTTTTGTGGATACGCATTTTGTTTTATCGACAACAAACTTCTAGCAAGTGTCTTATTTAGCTCAATCTGATTTGGGATTAAATATCTTACCTCTCCTTCACCTCTACTATTGCCTTTTTTACTCTTCCAGTTAAAATGCGTTAAAGGATAATAATGTAATCCTGTATCAGTATCTTCTTTTATTTCCACATACTTAACCGCTTTCGCATAATGGAGAGTTCCATTTTCCATCCATAACTTCGTAATTAAAGTACACATTTCTTCTTTTTCATATTTACTATCCTCGCCAGCCTCTTCAAAATTATCTTTATCCGCATAAATAAAAGAGATTTTCTCTTCACTTATTCCCTTTTCTCTCGCCATCTTCTCAATTTCAATATAGGACTTTCTTTGTTTTATGATAATATATGGTTGACTTTGAATATCTGAATTGTTTTCATTTCCATATTGCACATCATTTTTTGATAAAATTTCATTGACTGGATTTTGTTTTTCAGTATCATAATCCACATAAATAATTCCCTCATCATTTACTGCCGAATCTGTCGAAAACTCTCTAATCTTATCATCCATATTATCCTTTTCCCATACTTTTGAAGCTTTTTTGTTTAATAATTCACATGTTTTCTCAGCTGTCCTTCGAAACTCTCTATTCTCAAAATTCTCACTCGAATAATTAATTCCCCATAAATTGCTATTAATCGTACTCACCTTATGATCCACAATCGTCTCAATAAAATTAAACTGTGCCTGCTCAATCCCCTCAATCTTAGCACCTTCCCATTGATTACCATTATAAAAACGATAATTCTTATCCGTATCCGAAAACACATTCCTCATACGCATAAAATTTCTGCCCTTTTCATATAGTTTCCAAATATCAGTTTCCCTTAGTTCTTTTAAATCCACTTATCACACCTCTTTTCTATATAGGTACATCTTTCTGTCCATTTGACGTTCCATCATAATTATCAATATTCTGCATAATCACATCCATTTTTTCTTGTTCCCTCTTAACCTCTTTCTTTTCCTTGTATTCTTTATGTTTCTTTATTGGATTTATATTAGGCAATCTTATATCTAGCTCTTCATTTCTACACAACTTTGAACCCAAATAAAAAGACAATAGGTTTATCCCACCTACTGCCAACACCAGCAGAATATCATTCATATCACCGTCAACTCCTCTCCATAATCCCTACTCGAACTATTCCTTCTCTCCACATCAAAACTAAATTGATGTTTCACCTCAATCGGTTCCTCATTAAATACAACTTGTTTTCTCACTTCATAAGCAATTGCTAATCCCATCATCTGGTCATCATGTCCTCCCTCTGGTGCCTCAATCCTGCCCTTCTCATTTCGAATAATCGTAAGTAACTCCTCTAAAGTATCTTTATCATTAATCAATTCTGTATGTTCTCTTACAATTTCAATCAGATTTGCTAAAATCGTAGGTCTTGTAATCAACGTCGTCTTAAATCCAAAGCGTTTTTCAACTGCTCCTGTATAAGTATCAGGTCTTTCTCTTACATATTGATTTGTATATTTTAAGCGTTGTAACTCCATGATAGGAAAACTATCAAAATTCGCCTCAATCCCAATCAAAGCATACTTATAATACATTCCCAAACAATACATCTGTTTCACATACTCATCTGGGTCAAATTGTTGTTTCAATACAGCAACCTGATCCCCAGTTCTGCTATTTAACACATGCCCTGTATAAAAATCCGAACCATCTCCAGCTGTATCACCACCAACACAATACTTCGTCATCTCTGGACTATTAGGCATTTTATATATTTTAATATAGCCATTCTTATCATTCATCCATCGAATATTTGTAATCTTTAACCCATCATAATCATATAAAAAATACCCCACCTTAAGCGGTTTAGGTATTTCTTGCAATCGATTCATTATTTTTTCTTTATCAAATGGACAACTGCCACTTGCCAAAAATGCCTCATATGGATTAATCGGATACTCCTGTCTAAATGTTTCCTCATCTCCACCACAATTATTCTTAATACACCATCTACGCCAAGAAAGCTGTTCCAAAGTTACATTGTATAATTGCTGTAACTCCTTTTCTTTTTCCGTCAATTCAAATCCAGTATATAGCATTTTGTACTCAGACATCTCATTCCAGCCAACAAACACAGGAACAAAATCACTCTCACCCTTAACTGCCATATCCCATAAAGACTTAAAATACTCATACCCATTCGCTGTACTCTCTATAATAATCATAGTATTTGGCAAATTCGGAACTGCTTGAAACAACCCCAACGCAGTCTCCTTTGCATTATTGCCCCAAAACGCCAACTCTGATATATGTAAATTATTAATCGTATCTGACCTACCAACACCATTCCCCCCTGCTGTCATACACTTTATTTTACTATTCAAGCCTGTCCCCTTATCATTATCAAATATAAGTTCTTTTGCATTACTAGCCCTTAAAGATGGTTTCATTTCTTCTGGTAAATTATCATATATTCTTTTACTCATATTAAAAAGATTCGTCGTTGCCTCTTCTTTATGAGCAATAATTGCAGAATTAACATTAAATTTTGTCGCTGTCTCTTTAAATATAATTGATTCTGTCTCTGTACTAAACCCAATCTGTCTTGCCTTCAGTACAATCACTCGAACTGGTTTACTTTCTTTTCTTTGTTGTTTAATTACACTGTATAGTTTTTGTTGTCCCTCATTTAATTTTAAAGATATAATTCTCCCCGATTTATCTCGTATCTTTACATATTCTTCTATATATTTTTTTGTATTAATACTCATCTTCATCAGCAACTTTTTTAATATAATCCTCATAACTAGTTTCAATATTTACATTTTCTTGCTTATCTTTATACCCAAACTTATTCTTCATATAAAATATTTTAAACGTATCATTTATATTTTTAGAATTTATCGTTCTATCCTCTAAAATATCATTTACTTTTTTATATGTGTCGGAGTAATAATTTTGTTGTGCATAAAAAGTATCCCTATCAATATCAGCAAAAACACTAAAACCTGCTATATTTGGTAATTCTTCCATCTCTTTGCATCTATTAATATATTTCATAAACTTGTTTTCAAAATCCTTAGCTGTTTTAAAAGCTCTTTCACTCATTTTTATCATCTCCCTACTTTATAGAGTTTTGTTCCTCTTTTTACTCACTCTCTATTCTTCAAAAACTTCACAATCAATTTTCTAACATTATCTGCTATCACACTAGCAATAATCGTACATATAGCTGTAATCAATGCTAAGCTAATTAATGCACATACAATTAGTAATGGACTCAATATAATCGTTATCAACATTAAAATAAAACTAATCATCTCTTTCACCACTTTCTGTACAAATCTCAAAAAACTTACAATTCATACATTTTATTTCTTTACACTGCTGCCTTTTTCTCTTCTTATAAAACTGTTCCTTCTTATACTCTTTATCTATCTGCTCTGCTATATAGCTTTTACTCATTCGTTATCACCTCAAATAAAAAAACATAAGTCACTAGAAAACTTATGTTATGCCCCACTCAATCTTGAAATTTATGAAAGGAGTTCGATATATATTAACTTATCTAGTATCATTAATATGCATAATAAAAAAGACACCAGAAATTGCACTTTTCTAATATCTTTTCATTCTTCCAAACATTTTAAAATTCTTTAATTTGTGTAGGTTAGGATTTGCACCTAACATGTTAGCTTTTATCAACCCGCTTGTTTCTTATGTTGCTCTCGGTATCTAACTTATGCCTGTCAAAGCGTCTACTGTTACCATTTAGCAATTATAAAGCCAAGCATAGACTCGATAACCGCCATTTAGTTTTACCGTATCACGCACTAAACGTAATGCGTCTATTCCGCCACTACACATTTTTACTTGCAAAAATTTATATTTTAATCGTTGTAAGAAAGACTAAATACCTTTCTTTTTTTATTTGTATTTAAATAACTATTTTCCCTAATACAATTATAGCACTTTAAAAACGCACAAAACGCACAATTATGAAATTTTTTCTAAAAATCTATCATGTTTCATTCTGGCAGTGTTTTCATGATTATATTTCATCACAATTTGTATTTGAATCCAACTCATATCATCTATGTATCTGTGCTCAAATATCTGCCTAATATCACTTCTCGGTATTGTATCTATCCACTCTTCAATTTCCATCTGCAAATCTAGTAATCTATCACGCCTCTTCTTTAAGATATCTTCTAATCGTTGTAACTTAAAACTTCTATTGCAATCAAATCCATATATTACAGCACGTCCTTTATATCCATTTTGAACCACATCAGACACCATTTCACTTTGTTTTTCTATTCTGTCTATTCTTTTTTCAAGTTTACTAATTTCTTCTTTTATATCACAATATTGTATTAGTTTCTCCTTAGTCATTCGTACCTCCTTACTTATCCTAAAAAATCACTTTCTCTAATTAGTAGCTTTTCTCTTTTGTTGTTATCTACACTCGCA
Organism: uncultured Clostridia bacterium; assembly: GCA_947573445.1. Taxonomy (GTDB): domain Bacteria; phylum Bacillota; class Clostridia; order TANB77; family CAG-508; genus Scatovivens. The sequence goes on from CANPFR010000001.1 coordinate 153,845, forward strand.
TTCATCAATAACTAGTCCACTACCTTCAATCAAATCCTCCAACATCTTACATCGATTCCTATATACTTCTTTCTCTTCTATTTGCTCATAATTATTCTGTTGCAACAACTCTATCTTTTCCCTATCCTTTTTTATCTGCAACATCATTACCAATACCACAATTATGAAAAATCCCCCATAGCACACAAACTGCTTTACTTCTTTTTTCATTTTCTTTCCTCCTACTCAAAATAAATTTCATCTTCTAACTTATAGCCAACTCCGCTTACAGTCTTTATCTTCACTTGATATCTTGTATCCTCAAGGAATCTCTGTTTTAATCTTCTCAACTCATTCATTGACATACCTAGCTCTTTCAAAATATCTTCATATTTCGCTATATTATTATTCGACAAACAAATCAGCAGTCTATCTTCTCTATAACTTAGTTTTACTTTTTCATACACTCCAATTTGCAATATCTTATTCTTCGTATCATATGTCATAACCTCATCTGTTCTCCTTCCAGCTTAGTCTCTTCTCGATACACCTCACACATCTGTTTTAATTCATCTATATTATCCTCTGCCAATCCTATGCATCCAAAACAGCGACCGCTTATCAAACACTTCACATTTTCCTTTCATATTCTGTCTCCTAATCTAGCATTGGAACATGATTCATATTCTCTAGCTCCATTTTCTCTTGCTCTGTCGTCTTTCTATAAACCGCCACCTGCTTATGTGTTAAATAATCTTCTCGCATCTCACACTCAATCAATTCATGATATTTCACCAGCTCTGTCAACCTCGGCCTCACATGATTCATATCAAAATACTTCGAATAACCCATTCGATTCATCTCTGTTTCAATCTCTCTAGCTGTCATTTCTCTATCATCAATTATTTCTAGTATCTGCCTATACCTTGTTATTCTTTTCGGTTTCATATCCTCAAAACTCAATTGTCTTGTTTCTTTTGTTATCATAAATATTTCCTCCTATTTACCTAATAACCCACTCACATCTTGTCCCACATTTAAAGCCATTTCTCTTATTCTCTTTGCCTCTGGCAACATCTGTTTTTTCTCCCTCATCCTCTTCTGTATCATCTCTATCTGCTTAAAAAACTGTCCCTTCACAACCGTATTATTTATCTCAGCATCATTTTGCGATAACTCTTTCAACTGTCTCGGATTTTTTATAAATAATTTACACTCCTCTGGCAATCTCTCAAACTCCTCAACTGAATGATACGCACTATTGCTAATTGCTTTTTTCAAACTCGCCCACAAATCAGTTGGCAATGTTTCTTGATTCGTTAATTCATACATTTTTTGTTTTATATCAGCTATAGCTGGTGGAAATTTTAATGTCTGTATCAATTCCTTAGCTGCAACTTTTACAACATTCACATCATCATTTGCAAACATTTCACTCCACAAATCAATTGTGTTATACATTTCATCCTTTTTCATGTCTTTGTAAAAATTCGGATAACTCGTTTTTAATATGCCTAATATAATTACTGTATCGTCCCTTGTCATTGCATTTTTCCCTCCTCTCTCAATAATTCAAAAAATGGATTTCCACTGCTCTCATCACAACCTTCACTATACTTTCCTTCTAGCACATTCGTTGCTTTATCTGTTCTCATCAAAAAATCGAAATCAGCCTTCCACTTCCTATCATTCTTTCCTACCAAAAACTCACTACTATTCGCCTTCTTACATATTTCTTCAAACTGCTCAACAGAAAACTCCTTTAAGAAATTATCAATAGCCTTTTTTCTTTTATCCGTCAACTTTTGAACTTGAGAAAGATTTGTGCAATAAAGATTATAAATTTCAACTATTCTCTTCCTCTTCTCTTCTACTTCTTTTCTATTCTCTTCTTTTCCTTTTCTTTTAGGTGGTACCACTACCGTAGTATTACCGTAATAGTTCCACACCGTTCATCATCAATATGCGGAAATGTTGATTTTGTAGGTTTATTTATTGTTTGATGTTTTAGGAAATTAGGGAGATTGTAGTAGGTCTGACCATTATACTTAAACAAAACTACTATATCTAATCCGCCTAATCGGGAAAGCCATTTCTCTAAATCGGAAGTTCGTAAGTCGTCATATGGAAATATCAAAGACTTTAACAACTTCGGATTCGCTCTGCCATATCCTTCATCATCACTATTACTAATTAAACCCATAAATAGCAATCTTTCTTGAATAGAACATTCACCCAACTTCTCATCTGTCCAAAAATTTGGGTCTATCATTCGTTTTCTCGCCACATTTCTATATCTCCTTTCTCTAGTATTTCTTATAAATCAATTTTTCTATATTCCAACTTGTCCCATAAATACTTTTTAAGTACTTTTTTGCCATTCTATCGTATTCTTTTGTATTTAACCCATTATCCTGTTCTCTATGGCAATTCTCACAAGCAGTAAAAATATTTTCTGGTATTCCAAGTCCTCCTGCACTCCTCGGTATAAAATGACAACATGCACATTCTACAGGAACTTGCTTGTAACAAAATATACATTGATGTTTATCTCTTTTCCAAACTTTCTCCTTGACCTTTTTTGGTATTTCTGTTGCTTTAGTTTGTTTATGTTTTTTACCTTTTATTTTAGTAGATACTTTCGGATAAGGATTAAAACTATTACTTAAATCTGTCACCACTTTAAATTTCATATCGTATTGCCTCCATCTTCTTCTTAAGAGCATTTTGTTTACTATCTATACTTTCATATGCTTTCTTAAATCTAAATAATCTAGCACCTAATTCTGCCAGCTTTTCATTACTTTCTTTTACATATTCTTTTGCTATAGCCTCAAAATAACTCATTGCTGGTGCTTTTTCCTCATGTGTTTCCTGCCATTCTTTTCTACTACTATAAATTTGCTTACTTTCCGCTATACTAATCTCTGTTTTCAAATCATCATACTCTTGCTGTATCCTTGCAATCATTTCTCCAATCAAATAATTCATATTTGCATATATTTCTATATTCTTCGAAATCTCAAAGCCAGAATCAGCATTTTCTTTTATTTCTTTTTGCAAACTACTGTATGTATCAGCTATTTTTTTACTATCTGCATTTTGAATCGTAAAAGGATTAAACATATACAACTTTTCAAATTCCATATACATCCCTCCTACTTATTCAAACTCAAATTATTTACAACATTCATATAATCCTTTTCCTTAATCTCTGCTATCTCCTTATACTCATAATTCGAAAGAATCAATCCAACCAACTCATCTGTCATCTTATACTTCTTAATAGCCTTCTTTAAAGCATCCACTTTCGTTTGACTAATCACCTCATTCGCAATATCCTTCTCCTCTTTCTCCTTCGAACTATCCTCTGCCTCACTATCGCTCATAATCCCCACATACGCCAACTTACTCAACTTCAGCACAACCCTATCAAAACATCTTTTCAATGCCATTGCATATGGATACTCATTCTTACAATTCCTTTCACTAACCTCGCCAACCTCCAATATTCCTTGTTCCTTATCACAATACTTAAAAACCAATTCATTCTTATAACCATTCTCAATTATCTCAACTGCCTCTGCCTTAAACTTATCTTCCAGACTATCATTTATCTTTAAACATCCATTATGGCTTAAAATTAAACTCGTATACATCATCTCCCCATCTTTCGTTTCATTCTTCAATATCCAAAAATCAGCCTCACACAATCCATACTGCTTATCCTTTATCAACTCAATCGCCTTCCTCTTTGCCTCTTTATACTTATTCGACAAAACAACTTGTACCTCTTTTTGTTGCTTAACTGACCACTCCTTCTGTTTCTCTTCAAACTCCATCCTCTAAACCTCCCTTCCTTCTAAAACATCTCTATGAAATCCCTTATCAAAAAAATAATCATATGCAGACTCCTCTCCATCATCCCTTACATCCTCTTCAAAATAAACCTCCATCAATACACTCATCATCTCCGCCTGCATCTCCAACTGTTCACTATTCAACGTATCATCAAACTCAAACCCAATCAGTCTCATCAAATAATCAATCGCCTCTTCCTCACACTCAAATTCTTCATTCGTTCCATTCAATCTATACACTTTCATAAACCTTCTCCCTTTCCTCATATTCTTCGCATATATCTAGATTCTCTTCCTCGCAAAATCTCATCTCTTCAATCATCTCATCTTGAATCAGACTCAACTCTTCCATATGTCTTCTCATATATCTGCAATCCATATCCCCCATTTCACGTTTCAAATCATCTAGCCTATTACATGCATCATCTAAACTATTTATATTACTTATATTTTCCTTATATTTCTTTCTAGCTTGTAATTCTTTTTGTTTTTTAAATATTTGTATTAGCATTTTTCCTCCCATCTTGACTTCTTCAAATCTTCTGTAAGTTCGTATTTTTCTATATATTCTTTGGCAGGTTCAATATGCTCTGACCTAAAATCCTCTATTCTCCTGACCCTTAAATCCCATTTCAAATCACTCATAATTTGTCTTTCTGCTCGTTGTAATGTATCTTTCTTTTGCCAGTCAAGCAAATAATCAGGCGTACTAACCTCTTGTCGTACTTTCTCAATTATCATTTCTCGAATCGCATTATATGCACTTGCATGACCTGCATTTTTTCTATTTAATAACGTTTCTAACGTTTTTATTCTTTCTTTTAATTTTTTATTTTCTTCTAATATTTCTTCCATAAAAAATAACCTCACTTTCAAATATTTCTAAAAAACTACTTGAAAATAAGGCTATTATTTGATACACTATTAATAGACTATTTTCATAAATAGTTTTTTGGACTATTTAAAACTGTCAAGTTTACCAGACCAGTGCAGTTTTAAATAGTTTCTTATTTTATATTATTTACTTAATTCAATCTTTTTTGTCTCTTCGTTATAAATTGCTTTTATTTCTAAATCCTTGTCGCTTACTCCCATATCTCTGAGCCATCCTATTGGAATTAGAACTCTTGGAGATATAGAGCCACTACCACTTTTATTCCATAATACTTTCAATATTCTTTCCTCCATTTTAAAGTTCCTCCCCTCTAATCTTGACAAATCGTACGTTTATAATGTATAATTGATTAGAGGGGAAAGGGGATTTAATCTCCCCTATCTTCTAAGCCTTCGTAGATTAACCTGTGTTGTTCTTCAACATGTCGTTGTCTACGTAAACGCTTTTGTTGGTCTTGGTAGGATACAAAAGCGTTTTTTATTTTGCTTAGAAGTGATTTTCTCTTTTTCATAAATCATCACCTCCCTTCGTTGTCATTATATTATCATGACGTACGGTATTTGTCAAGCATTTTTTCAAATATTTTTTAAATTTTTCTATGTATTGAAAATACTGCATTTCATCCGATAAACTTATTCAATTTTCAATGTACTATTTGACTTCTTACTCTACTCATGATAGAATAAACAAGTCAGATATTTTTATCATAAACCCTATACGATATTAGAAAGTGTGGTGTTTTCTAATATCGTTTTTAATTTATTCTGTATATTCTTCGCACTATTTAACTGTGACTTCTTTATTATATCTTCTTCAATCTCTCTAAAAGCTTGTCTACACTCTTCTATCTCTTCTTTAAGTTCCATCACTTCTTCATCAGCCCACTCAAACTTAAAATAATAAAACACTGCCACACATAACGTTACAAACCATAAAAACATCAACATTAACAACATTTCTTTTCCTCCTCTTCTTCTGTTATCTCCCTCAAATAATTATCTAAAATTTTTGACTTATTCTCATAATACTGTTCTACTGTAATTACTCCATCATCAAAAAACTCAACTAACCTCTTTACATCTCTCAATATTTTCTTTTCTCTTTCGATTAACATCTTTTTCCCTCCTTACTAAATAACCTTTCTAAATTCCATACACAAACATAACTGCAAATATCATACTAATTGCTATACAACTAATTACATCTGTTACGCCTTGCCAATATATCTTGTGTAATCTTCTTTTGTTTTTCATTTTACTTCCTCCTTTCCAATAAAATGTTTTGAAAAAGTTTTATTGTCGTTTCTGCTTCAATTCTCTTATCGTGTTCTTCATCAAAAACTTTCCTAGGTACAGCATCGTCTTTGTAGACTTTTATTTTCCAATAGCCCTTGTCGGTTTGTGTACCTTCTAGCACACCATTTTTTATCATTTGTACAGCCTTTTCTGGACTTATTCCAGTTTGTTTCGCATACTCATTTGCTGACAGCCATTTATGATTCACTTGAATTTTTGGCATATTTTCCCTCCTTTCCTATTGAATTTTGTTACACTACTAATCTTTAATCAGTTCTTTTATGCTTGTCTTTAATACTTTAGCTATATTTTCTAAAAGTGTTATGGAAGGCGTTCGTTGTCCATTTTCTAAATAAGATATATATTCTACTGTTACTTTTATCTGTTCTGCTAATTGTTTTTGAGTCATTCCTGCCTCTTCCCTATATTGCTTTATTAAAAACATTATTTCACCTCCCTGTTACATGATTATAATAAACTATATGTTTATTATAATCAAACTTATTTTAAACAAATTGTTTAAAATTTTCTATTAAATTTCTTTCATTATCTCTTTTTTTCTTACATTTTCTTGATTTTTCATTTTTTTTAGTTTATAATAATATTAAACATATAGTTTATGTTAGGAGGTTATTTTATGATAGATTTAGGTAAACGTATTAAAGAATTAAGATTATCTTATAATTATAAAAACGCATATTTCGCTAATCTACTTGAAATCACTCCTGTATTTCTAAGCTATATTGAAAATGGAACTCGAAAACCTTCTTTAGGTCTATTAGAAAAAATCTGTGATGTACTAGGCATTACATTGTCGGATTTCTTTAATACTAAAGAAGATACCATTTCTCCAGAACTCAATATTTTAATTAATAATGCAAAAAATCTTTCTCCTACCCAAATAAAGTTAGTAAATAATATTATTGATAATTTAAAAGGTTAATCCTTGTCGAATTTTGTTATATTTTGTCGTAACTTGTTTTTATTGTACTTATAATTTTTATCTTGATAAAAACGAAGTTTTTATCTTTGTCAAGAGTTTTTTTAATTTATTTAATCATTTTTAAATATCTAGGAATATTCTTTTTAACATTAACTGATTTCCCCGTTTTTGGACTATATAAAAACTTACTTCCACTCGCTTTGTCTTCACATAATTTATACGTATCAATGTTATTTTCTTCTGCCCATGTTTCCATAATTCCCTTTCCTGTTTGACATTTTGTCATATCATCTAATGTGCACATACTATTAACTAAAAACCTATTAATTTCACTATTCATATAATCCCAAAGTAAATAATCTACGTATCCCTTAATCATTGTATCCATGCCCATCTTTTCCAATATGCTCATTGTAAAAAAATAATCCTTATATTGAAACCTATTGCCATCATATTTTTTATCAACAGGAAAAATGGTTATTAATTGACTTGGCGTTAATAATGAAATAGACACTTTTACCATTTCTGTAAGTTCGAAAAATTCTGTCAAATCTTCATAATTAAAATCTTTGCGTTCTTTATAAAGCATATTCGTCAATTTCACACCATAATAAACTATTCTTTTAAGAGCTTGTATATCTTCAGTATTATTGTCATATTGTTCTAATGCCTTTTCGAATAATCGTATATAAATTTCTTTATAATTTATCTTTTTAGTTTTTATAAGCTTTAATTGTTGCATTATCTCTCCTCCAAAATATCTTTAATGTTTATAGTTAAGTTTTCTATATCTTGCATAATTTCTTTAAAATAAAAACTTGGTAATTCTCTATAGGTAGCTACTTGATTTTTATCATTTATTGCTTTATATACTCTGGGAAAAATCCTTGATTTTACTTTATGGTATGTCAAATTATTTTCTTCGCATATTTGCTTTACTTTCTCTTTTACTTTATCTCTCAAAATTCTTGCCTCATTTGGTGCAAGTTGAATTTTCTTTTTTAGTAATACATCATGTTCGTCTATTTTTGTATTGACCTTACTAAATTTTGTCTCCACTTCTGTTTTAAATCCAGCAAAAGCATAATTCATTATTGTTTGGCTTTCTGTCAATCCTTTTATCAAGTCATTAACTTTTAATTCTTTTGTCTTTTCTAAACTATTCATTTATAATCTCTCCTTCTCCATAAATTATATTTCCAACTGCATCTTGTCTGTTATCTAATGCTTGTTCCATTAAGATTGTCCATTCTTTTATTGAATTTACACCTTGTTGTACAAATCTCTTCTTTGAGCTTGGTATATTCTGCAAATCTTCTTTTAGATATGTAAATTTTGAATTTTTATCTAAAAAGTCTTTTATGTTGTATAACAACATATCCAATTTTGCAGTATCAAACACTCTGTCTTTTTCTATGTTATCTTCTAGTTTTATACTTCTTATTGTATCTTCTGCTTTTTCTGCCCTTTTTCTAAAACATTCTATTTCTTGTTCTAATATTTGCTTTTCGTTTTGCAATCTTTTCTTTTCTTCAATTACTTCATCTGGAACAACTTCCTTTATTACTTCTTTCTCAATGATTTCTTTTTCTGGTACTTGAATACTTTTTATTTGTTTTTGTAATTGTTGTATCTCTTGTTCTTTTTGTTTTATTGCATTCTGTAATTCTTCTGAATATTCCTGTTCTTCTTTTAGTTGTCTTGTTAAATCCTTTACTTCTTTTATTGTCATGTCTTTAAGATTAGCATTTTCTAAAATCAACTTCTGTTGCTCCGTTTCTAACTTCCCTAACTCATAAATCTTACTGTCTGATAATTGCTTTAGTTTTTCTTTATTATCGGAATTTCCGACAAATACTTTGTAAAATTTAATCCAGTCATATACTTTGTCCTTTTTCAATCCATAGCTTTTAAACCATTCTGTAAAGCAACCATATCTGTTTTTAGCTAATAACTCTTGTGCTTTAAATAGTTGTTCTCCAACACTATATTTAAAATTACTGTTTATCGCAGATAATTCCACAGTTATATTTTTTAATTCTTTTGCTGTATTATCATCTAACTGTTGGTAATTAAAATTGTCTATTTCACTTATATCAATTTCTATTAAGTCGCTCATTTGTTTTTACTCTCCTTCCTTGGTTAGTTTTCTATGCCACTAACTTTCTTTCACTTCACATTACTTTTCTATAGCTGGTACAATTCCGTTTTCTTTTAGCAGGTCATACAAAAATAATCTACCTTTTTGTGTCCACTTGGTATTCAATTTTGTAAACGATGTACCATCTTTATGTTTTAAACTTATTGTTTCGCTTGAAGTATATCCATGACTTTGATATTTCTTATATAAGAACCATTGGTTTCCTTCTTTATATTGAACTCCTAAGTCATGCAATAATTTGTTCATTTCAATTGCTGACATTCCATAATCTTTTGCAATCGCTTTTATTTTTATTAGGCTTTTATTTTGCAAAATTACATCGGTATAATCTGCTTTTGGCTTTAATTCTCCAATTAATTGCTTTTGTTGAGTATTCTCTAATTGCAATACACTTAATCTTTCTTCTGCAAATTTCAATGCTCTCGCCATTATTTTCTCTGGACTGTTAAAATCCTTTTCAACTTGAATAAAATACTTCCTAACTTCTTTACCTCTTTTATTTCTTTGTATCATTGCTATTTCTTTTGCCATGTCTAATTTAATTGCATGATTTATTTCGGGTCTTCCTCCTTGAGGTTTTTCACAATTTTGTGATAAACTCACAAAATCAGTATTTTCAATAAATCCATATTCTTTCATTCTGTCAAACCATTGTGTATACGGTGTTTTTACTTCCAATACCTCGTACAATTCTCTACCGTTTACAATTGGTTCTTGATTTTCATTCATTTCAATTTTTATTAGGTCACTCATTTGTTTTTAATCTCCTTTCTCTAGTTTAAAGTTTTCAAATTCTTCTTCTTTCGTTCTGTACTTGCTATCACCAGTCAACCACTCCAACTGAACTTTGTATGCTTTAGCGATTTTTCTAAGAGCTTGTACAGATGGTTTTGAACGCCCAGTTTTCCAATCTGTAACATTGCCTGGTCCTACGCCAACAGTCTTAGCAAACTCTTTGACTGTGATTTTATTTTCTTTTACTAGCATAAAAATTCTACTTAATGTAATGTTTCTGTGTCGTGTTTTAATCTTTTCCATCTTTTCACCTCCAATTCTATTGACAACTTATAATAAATGTAGTAAAATAGTAATATACGAATTAAGCATGTATCCAAAATACTTATAGCACTATTCACTATAATTTGCTTAATTACTCGTATTTCTAGTTAGTAAGGCACATTTGATACCGCCAAGTTTCAAGGGTGTGTCTTGCTAATATTTTTTATATTTTACTTTTGACAAAGTTATTATATTCGAATTTTCGAATTTTGTCAATAGTTTTTTTCGAATTTTAAAAAAAATATTTTTAGGAGGTTTCGAAATGTCTACCGTAGATAGAATTTTTAGAATTATGCGTGAAAATAACTTATCAGCTAAAGAGTTTGCCCAAAAAGTTGGTGTGAGCCAAGGAAATATAACGGACTGGAAAACTGGTAGAGCCAATCCATCGGTTCCATCTCTACAAAAAATTGCTAACTGTTTCAACATCAGTTTAGATTTTTTACTTGGAAATACCAATAAAGAATCCATCGAAAAAACTCTAATAACTTATTTACGACCTTTAGAACTAACAGATAAAGATTTTGATGTTTTAAAAAATTTTGGTATTGCATTTTTTAATAATGAATCCAAAGAAATAATGGGTACAATAATGCAGGAAGCAAAAAATAAAAGTAAAGTTCTTGAAGGCTTTAAGATACTAGCCGATGTAGCTGATAGCATCGAAAATTCCTCTAAAATAAATAAAGCAAGATATATTTTAAGAAAAAAGGATATTGATGAAGAGCCTACTGACATTAATAGCCTTGAATACGCTTTAGAAAAAATGGAACCTTCCGAAATCGTAAAAAATACTATCTCAAATGCCCTAATTAACTTAGACAAGTCAAAAATTGTACAACAGAATCCTAAAAAGTTATGCCACGTCCCTATCCTCGGCAAAATTGCAGCAGGACAACCACTGCTTGCAGAAGAATATATTGAAGGCTATTTGCCAGTAGACCCTAATATATACGGAGTATCAACGGCAGAAGATTTGTTCTTTCTTCGTATCGCTGGAAACTCAATGAATTTAAAAGTAAAAAATGGAGACTATGCCCTAATTAGAAAACAAGATTATGCAGAAGATGGAGACATTATTGCTGTTATTGTCAATTCTGATGGTGAGGCAACACTTAAAAGATATAAAAAATTAAATGACCAATTTGTTTTATTAGAGCCTATGAGCACAGACCCTACTATTGAATCTATAACTGTCGATTTAAAAACAACAAAATTCCAAATCATTGGCAAAGCCATTGGACAATTTGGAAAATTTTAAACACAAGCATTAGTAAGATATTTGAATAGGAGAAATATTAATCTATAAGGAGAAATAAATGGAAAAGAAAGAACTAATTAAAAGTCAAATTGATAGACAAAATATACTAAACAATGAATATGCAATAAATGAAATAATGAATGTGTTTGACTTTGACAATATCTCTTTTGAAGGAAAAATTCGATTTTTAAAAGAAGATATTGCAAAATTTTTTGAAGTTGATATTAGAACCATTGAAAGATATATTGAAAGGTATAATGACGAATTAACTACTAATGGATACGAAATTTTAAAAGGTCAAAGATTAAAGGATTTTATTTTTCTTTATAATCAATTTGCTGCCGAGGTCACCGACACCAATGTCGGTGACCTTCCAAAAACGATCCCCTCTCTTGGAATTTTTGATTTTAGGTCTTTCATAGATTTAGCAATGCTTTTTTCAGATAATGAGAGAGCCCAGATTGTAAGGCAAATCATTCTAGATATATCTATTGATACAATCAATAAAAAAGCTGGTGGTTCAACTAAATACATTAATCAACGCGATGAAGACTTTCTAAATTCTTGGTATACTTCTGAAAATTGCAGAAAAGAATTTACCAATGCATTAAATAAATTTGTTAGTGGAGGCAAATCAAAATATGCCATATATACAGATAAAATCTATAAAATTATTTTTAAAGAAAAATCTCAACAATATCGACAAATATTAAAATTAGAAATGAAAGATAAAACTAGAGACACTATGTATTCAGAAGTACTTGATTTAATTGCAGGATTTGAATTAGGATTGGCAAAAGAAATTGAAATATCTTATCATAATAAGAATGATAAGCCTTTAAGCTTTTACGAACTAGATCAACTTATTAATAAATTAGAAAACAATTACTTCTTTACTCCTTTAATTGAAAAAGCTCGAAGAAAAATGGCTAGTCGTGATTATCAATTCAGAGATGCTTATCATTCCGAACTTTCAGAATATATCTCAACTTTACCTGCTGATGACTATGAAAGATTCTTAGGAGAAAAAAGCAAAGAATTACTAGAAAGAATTTCAGAAAATCAAGATGTTTTGAAACGTTTAAAAGAAGAAGGTGAAGAATAATGTTGTATTATTTAAACCTAGCAGAAGTTTTGAGATTACACTCTAAAACAGTTGAAATTAGTGGTGGAGGCACTTCAGAAATTTTAAATTTAGGACAAATTGAAAGCATTTTAGAACACATAAAAAATGATGATTACTACCCTTCTTTTATTGACAAGCTAACTTACTTGTTTTTTGGATTTTGTCAGTTTCATTGTTTTGCTGATGGAAATAAAAGAGCCGCAATTGTTATGAGTGAAGCATTTTTATTATACAATGGTTATCTCTTTGCTTCAAAAATATTTATTAGAGAAAGCGAAAATATTTCAATATTTGTGGCTGACAACCGCATAGATAGAGATTTCTTAAAGCGCATTTTAACGTCTATTATAAGTGGTACATTTGATACTGATGAAGCTTTAAAATTAGAATATCTTAACACATTAAAACAAAAAGATTTACTATATACATAAAAATACAAAATAATCCACTCTCCGTCCAAAGTTTGTGGATTATTCTAAAACTCTACTTGTTTAAAGCAGTCTTATGTTATATTAATTATAACATTTAAAAACTCTTTAGACAAGTACCGAAAATTTGCTTGAGGAGGATTTTCATGGCAAAAAAGTATAATTGTGAAAAAAACGGCATCCCCTACTTTAGAAAAACAAAAACAATCGGACACAAAGCAAATGGAACACCAGTCAAAAAAGAATTTTATGGAGACGGCGAAAAAGATTGCGATAGACAAATAGAAGAATACATGGACAAACTAAAAAAGCGGTTTAAATCTTGATGTAGAAACTTTAACAATAGAGCAAGGAATGCATCAATGGCTCTTCGATGTTTTATTGCCATCTAGAAACCTCAAATCGGCTTCTTTTGAAAAACATGAATGTAATTACAGAAATTATATAAAAGGTCGTAAAATCGGCTGTATTTGCGTCCAGAATGCTGTCTCACTTCCGTTCCAAAGATACTATAATGATTTATATAAAAATGGCCTCACTATCTATGATAAAAACTCTCAAAAAAATAAACATATTCATGTTAGTAGTAATAAAATTTTGGATCTAAATAAAACATTACGAGCTTTCTTTACATATTGCATTAAAGAACAATATACGCTTAGAAATCCATGCTTGCTAAGTAATATAGAGATTCCTCGGTAATGCAGATGGAAATGAAGATGAGGCAGAAGACGACGAAGGAACTAATATTCAAGCATTTAATGATGAAGAATTACAAGTTATCATTGATAATTTAAAATATGAACCCAATCAAGACAATACATTTAAAGTTATGGTAATGCTAGATATCGTAACAGGATTGAGGTCTGGAGAATTACGAGGATTAAAAAAGAAATTCATTACCAAACATCTTGTTAAAGTACGCAATACCTTAAAAAGATTAAAAGTATTTGATGACAAGGATAATTGGCATTATGAAACAAAACTTATCAAGCCAAAATCAAAATCAAGCATTCGAGATGTAAACGTTCCAACCACATTCGATTCTATTTTAAAACAATATTTAAAAGAACAAGAAAAAAAATGGAAAAATAACGATTTAGAATTTAATGACGAATCACTTTTATTTACAACAAAATCTTGCTTACCAATTGATGAAAAAAATTTTTCACGTTCCTGGGAGAGATTTCTCACAAAAAATAATATCACCTATAAGAAACCTCATTCCATAAGAGATACTTATGCAACAACACTTGTTCGAAAAGGGGCAAAAATGCATGATGTCAAAGAAATGCTTGGACACAGTAGTATCAAAATTACAGAAAAATATTATATATATGTTTTCCCAGAAGACAAATCAAAAACAGCTAATTTATTAAATGATTTAATTCTTCATCCAAAACCAAGTCGGGAAAAAGTCGGGAAATTAAAAATACTGCAAAGTTTTAATTTATTCAAACCTTACAGTACCAATGCTTTTGGTGCACCCAACTGGAATCGAACCAGCGACCTTCCGCTTAGGAGGCGGACGCTCTATCCTACTGAGCTATGAATGCAGATTTGCCAAGCTATGCTTGGCTTTTTATGCATTTAATTTGGCAACAAGTTCATCTACATCAATTCCATGAACTGCACATGCTTCTTCTAAAGTTTCTGCTTGTGATGCAGGACATCCTAAACAATGCATTCCAGCTTCTAATAAAATATCTGCTTTTTCTGGACTTTGTTCCAATAAATCTCCTATTTTAGTTGTTTTTTCTATCATTTTTTTACCTCCTAATTTTATTTTTTACAATTTTTTAAAGTAATACACTTTCTTTTTTTGATAAAAATTTAACAATTTTTATTATTTTATCATAAATTTTCAAAAAAGTATAGACATTTTTGAAAATTTATTGTATGATATAGAAAATTTGAAAAGAAAAATTTTCTATCAAACTGATTTTCTTATCGGTTTATCATTTTTTTCTGATTGCAGTTTCTTGCAAATTTTCAAATTATTAAAATTTAATAAGTAAGAAGGTGATAAATGATTCTATTGATGATTTAATTTTTAGAAAGGAGTTTTATTATGAAACAAAAAAAATTTTTATTACTTTACATTGGCTTTTTGTCAATTGTATTCTTTTGCATGTTTAGCAATATTTGCTTTGCTGCAGACCCCAAATTAGTGACCACCATAACTGGAGCCTTTTCTAAAGTCAAGGGTTACATTGTAAAAATAGCTACATCCTTCGTCGCCGTTGCTGTTGCTACGGGTTTATTAATGAGAAAATTCAGCTTAGGAGACGAAAAAAAATCTATCGAGCGAACAATTTGATAAAAGGAAGTATTACTTCATATGTATTAATTATTTGCATTGACTTAGTTCTTTCTTTTGTTGATACTGTTTTAGCATAAAAGGAGGCTCATTTGGAAACCGAAACAATTAATTTAACCACGTTAATTTGCGATTCTCTCAACAGTATTTTTTTCAAACTTTTCTCATCAATTGACAATACAATTTATTCTAATTTAGATAATATTTTATTTATTAATTCTGATATCACCCATGATATTAAATTTCAAAATCTTTTTGGCACCAATACAACAAATGGTTTGTTGTTAATTGCTAACAGCCTTATCTTCGGTATTGTCTTATTTTATGTCTTTTGTTATGTTATTTCTCATTTGACTTATTCCAAAATAGACTCTCCCTATCAATTTACATTTAAGTGCATCCTTTTCGTCATTTGTTTAAATTCCTCTTTGTGGATTTGTGAAGGATTCATCCATCTTATTTCAATGGTTTCAGATTCAATTTGCGATATTGGTAACTCTATTGCTGGAACAGAAATTAGTTTTTCAAACTTAATAACTCATATCAATTCTAGTTTATACCCATCGCTCGAAACTTTTGATATTTTCTCATTTGATGGTATTTTAAAATTTTGCTCTATTGTTGGCATTCTTTATATTTTACTTACCTATTCAGTTCGTTATATTCTGTGTAAAATATTAGTGTTGCTTGCACCTTTTGCCTGTATTTCTCTAATTAGCAATCACTTTGATGGATTTTTTAAGGGATGGTTTAAACAATTTTTAATTCTATTACTAATGCAAATTTTTGTTAGCATTGTTTTGGTTCTTGGATTTACATTGGATTTTTATGCAGGAAATACAATCTCCAAATTAGTTTATTTCGCCCTTATTTTTATAATAGCAAAGTGTAATTACAACATCAAAGAACTTATTCGGACATTTGTACCAGTATAGTCATCATAAATTAAAAAATTTTATATAGGAGGTTTTATGCATTTTATCATACCAAAAAATTATCAATTTAAGCCAAAATTATTCGGTTTGCTCGACTATCAAACCGCTGTTTTAGATATTATATGGGCAGGATTTTTATATGGAATTGTAAATTTATTTTCCTGGGCTATTTCAATAAAAATTTATATTTTTATTGGATTGTTCATCCCCTTTTTGTTATTTAGCGTTATTGGTGTTCACAACGAAAATATCGCATCTGTGCTTATTTATGTATTAAAATATTATAAAAACCAGAAATTATACTTATTTAAAAAAGAAAATGTTTCATTTACTAATTTTAAATAAGTCAACCAAAAAAGTATTAGGAAGTCCTAATACTTTTTTTCTTACTGCCGACTGAACTCTATTGGCAAAAATATTTTCTCTATTGTCATTTTAAAAACTTAATGGTATAATAAAAACACTGTACAAAAGAAATTGTAATAAAGATTTTATACATGCATAAAAATGATGTTTTTATGTATTCAATGATACATTAGACAAGCTAAAATATATAAAATAATGGGGGCTTTAATATGAAACTAAATCAAACTGACAAATCTTTTTTATTTTCAAGTACAGAAATACCAGACGTATTTTTTACGGAATATTTACCTGAAGCAAAAAGTGAATTTGTTAAGGTTTATTTTTATGTTCTTTTTTTGTCAAAACATAATAGTGAAATAAAAATTAATGATTTATCAAAAACGCTTGATTTAGATTTTCCAACTGTCCAAGATGCCATTAAATATTGGGAAGGTGTTGGACTTTTCATCAAAAATCCAAATGGTTATTCTTTGGCCAATATTCAAGAAATTGAACTCAATAAATTATATCATCCAAAAGTAAGTCTTTCTCCAGAAGATATTGAAAAAAATGCCGAAAGCCAATCCCGTGCAAAAGTAATTGAAAGTATTAGTTCTCAATTTTTCTCTGGAACAATGGCTCCTTCTTGGTATCCAGATATCGAATTATGGTTTGAAAAGTATGGATTTGATGAACAAGTTATGCTCGCTTTATTTAGTTATGCCTATGAAAACAGAGCCTTACATCCAAATTACGTTCGAACTGTAGCTGAAGGCTGGAATCGCGAAAATATAAAAACTTATAACGATTTAGATTTATATTTTGAACGCAGAGAAAAAACAAATATTCTTAAAAAGAATATTGCTCAAAAGTTAAATTTATCCAGAAATCTTACTACTTATGATGAAGAATATATTTTAAAATGGACAGAAAATTATCAATATAGCATGGATATTATTGAAATTGCTCTAAAAAAAGCCGCCACCAAAAATACCATCAGTTTTGAATACATCGACACTCTTTTGTCCGATTGGCACAGTAAAGGACTTACAACAGTTTCAGATGTCAATACTTACTTAAATTCTTCAAAAACAAAAGATAAAAAAATAAAACAAGTCAAGCAAATCGCTCTCGAATACACACAAAGCACTTTTGATAATTGGGAAGCGTTATACGACAACTAAAAGGGGGAAAATTCATGGACACTTCTGTCTTAAAACTGATTTTAAATGAATATGAAACAAAGCGAAATAACGCAATACAACAAGCAGAATCAAGAAAAAGGGAGCTTTTATCTGTTAATCCAAGATTATCTGAAATAGAGACTGAACTTGCCAATTTATCAATCAAAACAGCAAAATTAATTTTGCAATCAGAAAGTTGCACACAAAAACAATTATTAGCGGATTTAAAAAAGCAATCCAATGAATTAATCAAAGAAAAAAATAAATTTCTAAAAAATTTAGCAAAAGATAGTAATTATTTAAAACCACATTTTGAATGCAAATCTTGTAAAGATACTGGCTACATTGAAAAAAATGGAATTTCTACCATGTGTAATTGTTTAAAACAAAATATTTTTAATACTTATTATAATAAATCCAATATTGGAAATTTGGAGAAAGAAAATTTTAAAAAATTTAATCTTACCATTTTTTCGAATGAAAAAAATCCCGAGACTTATAAGTCAAAACTTTCTCCCAAAGAAAATATAGAAATTATCAAAGAAAAATCTCAAAATTTTATAAAAAATTTTAATGATCCTGATGAAAAAAATCTCTTATTTACTGGAAATACTGGCCTTGGAAAAACATTTTTAACCAATTGTATTGCCAATGAAATTTTATCTGAAGGAAAAACCGTTTTGTACCAAACTGCACCTGTTATGTTTGATGAAATTATTGATGCAAAATTTGGTAAGGAAAACTCTAAATTTGATTTAATGCAAAATATCTTGACATCTGACTTATTAATTATTGATGACTTGGGAACTGAACATACCAATGAATTATACATAACTGAATTATTTACCATTCTTAATACAAGGCTACTAAACCAAAATAACAAAATAACAAAAACCATTATCTCCACAAATTTAAGACCTGACGAAATAGAAAAAATTTATACCACTAGAATTTCCTCTAGAATTGCTGGATATTATAGAATTTTGCGATTCTTTGGAGAAGATTTACGTTTTCAAAAACGTAAAACCGACTAGAATTCCTAGTCGGTTTTTTACCTTTTCTTAATCAAAAAACTCTTCTTCTCGCTCTCTCTTAAATCTTTTTTGCATAATGAGTAACACAAAAAGAGAAATAGCTACTAAAAACAATATATTAAATTGTTCTATTAACGCTATGATTACTAAATAAATCATATACAAGATAGCTATTGCTATTTCTAGCACCATAATAGGCTTAAATTTACATTCCTGTGATATGAGAATTCCTGCAAGAACAACTAAAGCAGAAAAAGCAAAAATTTTAGGCACCATTGTCCCTATTAATAAAGTAACAAGAAACCCTACAATCCAACATATAACTAGCAATATCCGGACTATTTCTCTCCATTTGGAAAGCTCCCTTCTATTTAGCTTCATAATAAAGCCTCCTTCTATAAAATAATAGAATTTCTTATATCATATTTTACGCCAAAAGTCAATAGTCTGTATCTGTTAAAAAACGCTATCAACGTTATTTGATAGCGTTTTTCTTGTTATTCTTCTTTTTCATCCTCTTCTGGCTCTAATGTCGCTATGCTGACAACTTTTCCATCATTTGTTCTCATCAGTGTCACACCTTGGGTTGATCTTCCAAGAATACTGATATCTTTAACTCTTAGACGAATAATGGTTCCTGTATCTGTTACAAGCATTACATCTTCATTACCACTTACCACTTTGATTCCTACAATATCACCTGTCTTTGGTGTTATTTTGTAAGTAGTCACTCCTTTTCCTCCTCTGCCTTGTATATGATATTCGGCCAAATCAGTTCTTTTTCCAAAACCGTTTTCAGTTATAGCAAGTAAAGTTGCTTTTCCACCTCTGATAATTGGCTCCATTCCAATTACTTCGTCATTCTCATTTAAACGCATTCCAATTACTCCGTGAGCACTTCTGCTTAATGGTCTAACATCCTTTTCATCAAACGTAATACATTGTCCTTTTTTAGTAACTAGCACAACATTGTCTTCCCCATCTGTTAATCTTACATCAATTAGAGCATCATCTTCTCTTAAAGAAATAGCCATTAATCCTATTTTTCTTGATGTATCATATTCTTTTAGAGCTGTTTTCTTAATCGTTCCAGTTTTGGTAGCCATTAAAATATATTTTCCTTCAGCGAAATTCTGAATTGGAATCACTGCTGATATTTTTTCACCTGCTTCTAAATTTAATAAATTAACAATCGCAGTTCCTTTGGCATTTCTACCAGCTTCTGGAATTTCATAGCCACGTAATCGATACATTTTTCCTTTATTACTAAAGAATAAAACTGTATCATGGGTTGAGGTTGTGAATATTTCTTTGACAAAGTCTTCTTCTCTTGTTGTCATTCCAATAATACCTTTTCCACCTCTTCTTTGGCTTTTATAAGTATCAACTGGCATTCTTTTGATGTAACCAAAATTGGTTAAAGCAACAACCATTTGTTCTTCTTTGATTAAGTCTTCCACATCAATTTCGCCATCTGCTAAAACAATTTTTGTTAATCGGTCATCACCAAATTTTTCTCTAATTTCAATTAGTTCATCTTTAATGATGTTAAATACAAGTGTTTCACTACTTAAAATTTCTTTATAATAAGCAATTAATTTCATTAATTCAGCATATTCTTCCTCTATTTTTTCACGTTGTAAACCTGATAATCTTTTTAATTGCATATCTAAAATTGCCTGTGCTTGAATATCAGAAAGGCCAAATCTTTCCATCAATTTTTCTTTGGCATCATCATAAGCTGAACGAATGATGTTAATCACTTCATCAATATTATCAATTGCAATACGCAATCCTTCTAGAATATGAGCTCTTGCTTCAGCTTTTTCAAGCTCAAATTGAGTTCTACGTAAGATGACATCTTTTCTATGTTTGATAAATTCATCTAAACATTGTCTTAATGTCAATATTTTAGGTTCTCCATCAACTAATGCTAACATAATGATACCAAAAGTCTCTTGCATTGCAGTATGTTTATATAATTGATTCAAGGTAACTTGTGGTCTAGCATCTCTTTTTAATTCAATAACGACTCTTACTCTTTCTTCTCTATCAGACTCATCTCTAATATCAGAAATTCCATCTATTCTTTTGTCTCTTACTAATGCTGCAATATTTTCAATTAATTTGGCTTTATTCACTTGATATGGCAGAGATGTTACAATAATTCTTTGTCTGTTTCCTGACATTTCTTCAATTTCAGTTTCAGCTCTTAATGTAATTTTTCCTCTACCAGTTGTATAAGCATCTTTGATCCCTTCCTTTCCTAGAATAGTTGCTCCTGTTGGGAAGTCAGGCCCCTTGATAACGGTCATTAATTCTTCATTGGTAACGTCATCTTCTTCTATGATTTTGATTAATCCATCAATAACTTCTCTTAAATTATGTGGTGGAATGTTGGTTGCCATACCAACTGCAATTCCTGAAGAACCATTAATTAATAAGGTTGGAACTCTCGTTGGTAGCACAGTTGGTTCTTGTAATCTATCATCATAGTTTGGCATAAAATCAACTGTATTTTTTTCAATATCTGCCAACATTTGTTCTGAAATTTTAGCCATTCTAGCTTCTGTATACCTCATTGCAGCAGCACTATCACCATCAATAGAACCAAAATTCCCATGACCATCAATTAACATATATCGCATTGAAAAATCCTGTGCCAATCTTACCATAGCATCATAAACAGAAGCATCACCATGTGGATGATATCTTCCTAAAACAGAACCTACCGTATTGGCACACTTTCTGTATGGCTTGTCTGACGTGATACCATCTTCATGCATCGAATACAAAATTCTTCTATGTACTGGTTTCAAACCGTCTTTAACATCTGGCAAAGCACGTGAAACAATAACACTCATGGCATAGTCAATATAGGCTGTTTTCATTTCTTCTTCAATATTTCTCTCAATTATATTTTCCTCTTGTCTATCCATTTTTTTCCCCTTTTCTTTTTAGTTTTATAGTCTTATTATATATAACTATTTTGAAAAAAGCAAGGAAATTTGGAAAAATATTCTGTTTCAGATTAAATTTTTTTCTAAAATTACAAAAAAAAAGACCCAAAAGCATAAATCAGAATTTTTGCTTTTGAGCCTTTGAGTGATACGTTATGTTGTCATTTTGGCAATTTCTTCATATCTTTCAATCATTTCTTCACTTCCTTTTTATGTTACTAAAGTCATTATATATAATTAAATTTAAGAAGTCAACTTATTAACAAAACTTTTTATATATTTTCTCATATTCCTTTTTTATTTCTTTCTTATCTATGCTTTTATTAATCATTAAATTATAGGCATCTTGATATTTCATTTTTCCAACTAATTTAATGTTTGGAAATAGCTCTTGTATAATGCTATCTGAAATTTGATACATATTAGTCTTATTTAGTATTATTTTAATTTTGGAAAGGGATATTTTCCAATCATTTTCTAATATTTCTATCATATTTTTGGATTTTTTGACCCCTAAAATGTTAGGTTCTAAAAGAAAGACAATATTGTCACTGTTATAAAATATTCTTTTTATATATTCATTTTCTAATTTTGATGATGTGTCTATTATAATAAAGTTATACAGCTGTTTAAGTTGAATTAATAATTCTTGAATCTGAAAAAAATTAATTTGGTTTTTAGCTGGAAAAACCAAGTTTAAATGACATAGTGCATCTAAATTTTTATTAATGTTGATAATCATATCTGTTATATTTTCACTAACTTGTGGTTCCTTTTTTATTTTGAGAATGGTCTTTATTTGATTTTCATCTAAATCAAAATCAACTAACAAAGTTTTTTTATCATTGTTTTCCACATTTTTGGCAAAAAATGTGGAAAACGTACTCTTGCCAACTCCACACACACCCGATATTGCAATTGTTTTGCAATCAATCTGAGACTTATTTTTAGATACAGTTTGTTGTAATATTTCGTCAAGTAAATCCAGATCTAAATTTAAATTATGATAAATTTTTAAATTATCCTCTTCTTTAAGACTAACTTCTAGATTCGGTTCTTTAAAAAATACAATTAACATATCTTTTTGAATTTTTCGAATCACTTCTATTAATTCAACAGGCTTGTAATTTTGTATAATATTACTACATAGAAACAAAATATCAACTGTTCCTGTCCTTTCAAGCCACTCGATTAATTCCT
The DNA here is from genome assembly GCA_947573445.1 of uncultured Clostridia bacterium. Taxonomy (GTDB): domain Bacteria; phylum Bacillota; class Clostridia; order TANB77; family CAG-508; genus Scatovivens. Next base: position 176,830 of record CANPFR010000001.1, read on the forward strand.
CATCTATTTTTATGTCTTCTGTTAACACTTCATAATCTTTTGTATTTTTCAATTTCGCATTTAGCATTGGACTTCCAATAGCTGTCAAAATTTTTTTGGCCATATGTACCTCCTATATCATTAAACTTTTTTCATATTCAGATGATTCAATTCTTGCTAAAATATGGTCATCCCCAATAAACATAAGACTTTCGCCTCTTTTTAACGATTTTATCTCAACTCTCTCCTTTTCGGAAATATTAGCATATTTTTCAAGTACTAAAATATTTTCCTCTTCTAATGAAAAAAATGATTTTATGCTGCAATTATTTAAAATACTCTTTCCATATGTTCCTTGTTCCAAACTAAATAAGTCTGAAACATCTTGTGTAATAGCAACTGCACTACCTCCAAATTTTCGAATTGTTTTAAAAATCTTATAAATAAAACTTGCCACAAATCCACTCGATGTCACACCAATTAATCTCCAAATTTCATCTAAATAAATTGCTTTATTCTGATTTCTATCTTTTTTGATTTTATCCCAGAAAACATCAGTAAACATGTACATTCCATATTTTAAATTTTCCTCCCCTAAATCATAAATATCCCCAATTATTAATTTATTCTCTAATTCAACATTTGTATGATGATTAAAAAATTTCAGTGAACCATATACAAATGGATATAACTTTAATTTAAAAAATTTATCTTTTTCATCATCTAAAATTTGATATAAATCTTCTAAAATTGGCATTTCATCACTTGATTTAAATTGTGAGATAATGGTTATTTGCCCTTCCTCTGGCTTTTGATAAAGAGAATTATCATCAAAAGTGATTCCTTTTGTTGCATACATTTTGATTAATTTTTCTTCCAAAATGGCAACCTTTTCCTCATCCATTTCACCAAAAATCAAGCTAAAAAAACCTCTCAATTTTAATAATTTACTACTTAAATATCCTTGCCCATCTTCAATGCTTTCCTTTCTAATATCAAAAATATTAAGATATGTTTTTGCATTTGGACCAAGTTTAATTAGTGTCCCATCCAAACTTTCTGCAATTTTATTATATTCTCTTTCGGGATCTATCACATATTGTTCCATTCCTAATAATCGATAACGCAAAATTAATAATTTTACGTAAAATGATTTCCCAGCTCCACTTGTTCCAAATACACACATATTCGCATTTTTATATTTGTTTTTATTAAATCTATCCACTAAAATCATAGAATTATTATAAATATTACTTCCTAAAAAAATTCCATTTTCATCACATAATGTAGAGGAAATGAATGGATAGGTTCCAACCAATCCTTGGGTTAAAATATTTCTCCCAGTCACTTTTTTTAAGTCTTTGCTATTTTCCATAATTGGCAAACAACTACCAAAAGTTTGCTCTTGCCTAAAATTGGCTCTTCTTGTAACCAAACCAGACGCTTGTAACACACTATCTAATTTGGCTAAATTCCTTTGTAACTCTTTTTCATCTTCTGCAATTACAACACAATATGTGTATAAATAATATAAATCTTCGTTATTTATTTGCATTTCCTTTCTTATGTATTTAGCATCATTATAAGAAAATGCTGCCAAATCAATGTCTTCTTTGTTGTTATTTCCAAATTTTAAATCAACACCTGTATTTCCAATAGCATATGTTAAATCTTTTATGGTTTTAAAAGCATCTTGTTTTTCAAGAAATATAGAAATATTGGCATTTACATTACTATTAATTAAATTTCTAAAAATAATTTCGCTATATTCTCTGTAATAATCTACAATTAATAAACCTGCATAAAATTTGCCATTTATTTCTACATATTTAGGATTGGAAAAATTGATATAACTTGGTGCTAATTTATCTTTTAAACTAACCGTTCCTTTTAAAAAATTTTCTATTTTTTTCACCTCTATTCAATTATTTGTTTGGGTTTTTAAGATATAAAAGACTGAAAAATGTTTATTACACTTTTCTTAGAATTAACTTCACTAACAAGATTTCCACATCTTGTCAATGTTTCTTTGATTTTAAAATAACGTTCATTTAACTGTTCAAACGCTTTTGTTTCTTCATTTATAAAGTCTTCGATTCCTTTATTTAGGATATCTATTTTTTTCTTGATAATAATATAAAAATTCTTGGATGATGAGTTTTTTTCTCGATTCATTTGAGAAATATAATCAATATATTGATTTCTTATTTCTTTTATCTTTTCATTATTTTCATTTACATTTGTTATTTGGGAAATTGTTTTAGAAATATCTTCTTTTTTACTTTGAATTAGTATTTGAATATCAAAATCACATGTTTTTAAGAAATTTTTATAAGAATTTAAAATGGATTCTTTCTCTAAATTTGATTTTAAATCATAGTTAATTGGATTAATTTTTAAGATTTTAATAAAAGAATTTTTATAAAATATCAGTCCATTTTCATAGATATTCTCAAAAGGCAACCATTCTTGCACTGTTTGCTCTTTCTTGAATTTCAAAAATATAGTCTCCTTTCTTGTATTTTTATTATCATACAACATTAAATTACATTTGTCAACAATTTTTTTCAAATTTTTCGAATATTTTTTTTACATTTGATTATACTACTATTATAAGGTTTATATTAGCCTAACTTAGAGTAATATTAGGTCAATTTATTGGCTTTCTATTATTCGAGCTAAGATGTTATATAGCTGAAGTAATCCTTTGGTTATATAATGTCGGATGCGAAGAATATATTATGTGTATGTAAGCTATTATTTTTTTCGTTTTAGACGTATTATTAATGGTTAAATTATAGGTAATATATTCGAAGTCATGATGATACTTGTATTTCGTGTTGGTTGTTATTAGTCTCTTTATTGAGATGAATATGGCTATAACAAGTGCATTTATTGTCTAGCAACTGATTAATATAGGTGGTATATAGGTTATTCATATAGTGATATATGTTAGCTTAGACTATTATGTATATTAGTTTTAGCTGAAAGTTAATATAAGTTTTATCGATGAACCGATCGTAAGTGAATTCTTACGATCGGTTTCAATTTTTAAACTCCCATAATACACTATTTTCATATAATCTATTGGATTCATATCTTCCCAGCAAACCACTAAACGCTTATTTAATTAATTAAATCAAAAAGAATGGTAGCATTTACTGAGAACTTTGATAAAAACTTATGTCATATATTCCACATCATAACTACATTTGTCAGGTATGAACCCAATAATTTTTACCAATTCGGTTTCTCCAAAACCACAAAATCCTTCTTATAATATTGCCTAATTGATTCATTTCTCCAATCTTCTGGATTTTCTGTCACATCATCAAAATATATCAAATTCGGTTTAACCGTTAATGCTTTTACTGTCACCCCTTTTAACGCTTTATTCTCATACAACTTTACTCTTTCATCTAATTCTTTACTGTATTGCTTTAATATCCCATTGTTAAGTTGTGATATTGCTTTCATAGTTGTACTAGTTTCGTAATTTTTGCCAAATAAAACAATCCATAAAATAAAAATCATCAAAAACATCGTTAACCATTTTTCTTTAAAAAACACGTACTTTTTTAAGTAAAAATTCTGATATATATATGATAGCAAACATACCACAAAAATTAAACTCATGAAAACAAAAGAAATATACACTACATTCGTAATCCTTGGCTGACCAAAATATCCCATGGCATGATAAGGCACACTCATCATACCAGCCAATACAATGTATTGTAATATTGCAATTCCTATTATTTTCCTATTATTTATCTTCAACTGTTGAATTTCATGAAACATCACTCCCATCATACCTAGTAAAAATAAAATTAAATTAACATTTGTCCATATTTTCATCTTATAAAATGAGTTAACAAAAGTTTCATAAACTGTTTTTATAACATTTCCCTGGTATTGAATTTGATTGCTTCTCACTACAGTTCCTGGAGCACTCAAATTTATATAAAATCCAATCATTCCTGCCATTAGTGAAACAATAACCAACCTTTTTTTCTTTTTTATCAAACCATACACAAAAAACATCAATTCCACTAAAATATTAGCAAATGCTGTTACATGATTACCACCTGATAAAATAAAGGAAATTATGCTCAATTGAATCACAATTCCATTTTTCTCTTGACACCAATAACGGATTAGCAAAGAAATCTGAAATAATAATAAACTAAAGAAAAACAAATAATTCATACTTCCATTATACCAATACAATCCTTCTACTGTTGATGGTATTGTTTGTATGATAAAAAATAAGGTAAAAAAAGTTAATAAAATATATTTTTTATTTTCAACCTGAAAAATAAATCGATAAATTGTTTTAAAAAATGCATGAATTCCCAAATACAAAACTACAAATATAATGATTGTTGTCAATCCATAAAATCGTTCTCCAAATATACCTGGTTGCAAAGATAATACAATTGCAGAACTATATAACCCTTGCCATTCCTGCATAAATATCTTGCTTGTTTTTAAAGTTGCCAAAATTAACTCAAAAATATTTCCATTCTCTTCTAAAACTTCATATGTAAAGCATGAATAATTATAATCATCTGCACTTGGATGATTATACCAACCCACTATAAAAATGGGAATTAGTAACAACATCATCATAAAAATTAACATTATTTCTCTTTTTTTCATACTATTTTCCTTTGTTTTTTATTTTTATCATATCGAATCTTCTTTAAATTTGTCAAGTAAAATAAAAAAATCCATAAAAACTTCATTTTATCGATTTTTTTAATTTTCTATCTTATCTTTTTTTCCCCCCTAAAATCCATTTAATAATTTCCTTTTTTATTTCAAAATACTCCTCCTTTTCAAATTGCATATTAGCAATGCAATATTTTCGATTCGAAATATGAGAACAGAAAATGCACTCATGTAAACTATTGCAATCCTGAATAAACAGCGAATTGCTAATTTTGGCAGAACAAATTACATTGTAACTATTGCTACAATTAGCAGAATCATCTACCCTTATACAAAAAGACAAATTTCCGCTTCGTTGACATGCAATAACATACTCCGAACTCCCACAACCATCTGAATAAATTACATTTTTACATTTTCGACAATCATTACAACGATACAGATTTTCTGAGCTATAAATTGTATCTGATTGTGAAACATTGGTAGAATCATAAACTCGTTCTGTTGTTGTAAAATTTACCTTTTTCCATAATTTGATTAACTCTTCCAAACTGGTTATTTCCCTTTTTTTAAGCATCCATCCTTTTCCATTGTTAAAATTCTCCGAATTTTTCTGAATGATAAATTTAGTTGGATTAACAGAACTAGCCCAAGTTTCCTCACCTGTCATGCTATCCACTACTTTTTGTGGAAGTTTGATATCAAATGCAAACTCTGTCAAAATTTCATCCAATTGATAGGGACTTTTCTGTCTAAAAATATTCTCAAACACTTGATTTACCACATTCATTGCTTGCTTATGGTTCATTGAAATTTATCCTCCTTCTTCCTGTCGATTGCGAACTCATGATATCTTTCAAATTTATTGTTGGATTAATCGTAAATCCAGACTTTTTCGCCTTTTTCTTAGATTTAGTCACATTTCTTACAACTAAATCTTGGTTTATAATTGAACTTTTCTTCTTTCTTGGAAATGCCTCAAAATCAAGCGTTTTCGCCTTAAATGCTGGTAAAACTTTGCCTTGACTACTGAGGCGTATCACACATTCTCGGTTGGCTAATTCCGTTAAAATCTTCATACGCACAATATAAGAATTATGCACAGCCACCTCCATTTGAATATTAGATTCCAGAATTCCGTGCATCACTTCTAGAAACTCTAAATATGTAATAATTTAGCACATTTGCAAAAATCGATTTTTGTAGTTCATCACTAATTTGACTAAAATATTGTTGAGCCAAAACCAAGGAAACATTGTATTTTCTAGCCTCCGACAAAAATCGACGCAAAATGGGATTCTCTACAACCGCCACTTCATCCACTACAAATATAATGTGTTCTTCAAAAGTTTTTGCTTGTACCAATTGCAGAATCTGTTGCATAATAAATCCAGCAATCGTTTTAGTCACATTTTCCCCCAAGGCAACTTGATCCAGAGAAAAAATCGTTAAAAAATTATTTGTTATCACTTCTTGAATCGTTTTCATTTCACTTTCATCTTGATTAAACACTGGCAAAATTTGCATTTCATCAATAAAGGAAATAATGGGTGCAATGGCTTCTTGATAAGATTGATTTTTAAGTTCATTAAAATCGCTTAAAAAGAAGTCCAACGTACTCTCTGGCAATTTTTTCTCCACCTCATTTATGATTTGAGCTCGATATTCGATTTCCAAAATAAATTTCCTTAAATTAGAAAAAGACAATTCTTTCTTTACCAACAACACATGAATACTATGCCTCAAAACACGTTCCAACTTGGAATTATATAAATCAGCAATAAGGGATTTAAATAAGGTAATTATCAATTCAGTAGAAGTCACCACATCCTTTCCAGAGTTTTTAAACAAGTTAACACTGTCTTCCATTTCTTTAAAGTCTACGACTGTAGTATTTTCTAAACCTCCAATATCTTGTTCCATAGACGCATGTGGATCGATAACAACTACCTTATAACCCAAATGATATTCTACATTATTTTTCAAATGACAAATCATAGAACTCATTAATTTTGATTTTCCACATCCGCTAGCCCCTACAACCAGTGAGTGTTTGGCAAAATCATAGGAAGAAAGGTGTAAGTAGTAATGGTTATTTAAATAAGGAAAGCCATTTACTTGTAACAGTGCATTTTTTTCATCGCTTTTAAATAAATGCATCGATTTTTGAATATCTAAAAACTTAGTAGCATCTTTTTTATAAAAAAATCGAGTGTAGTTTGAAAAATCAATACTTAAAAATTGATGTGGAATATTGAATAACAGTAACTTTTTTATCATTTTATTTTGTTTATTTTCAAGCACTATGTTTGTAGTATATAAAAATCTAGTTTTGCAATAAGGCCATATAGTGATTTGAGCTAGATTTAAATTATGGGATTTTTTAACTTCGTTTTTATCATAAACATCCAAAATGTTTCTCTCTTGATTGCTCATCACATAAAAAAATCGAAATGGTACTTTACTTTTTTCTTCCCCTTCTACCCTTTTTAATAAAAAATCACTCAAATGACTAATAACTGAAGGTAATTGGCGTGATGATTGAATAAAATATCGAACTGTATTGAGTTCAATTTTAATCAATAAATCCCATTTTCGCAATCTGCCATTTAATTTAGAAACTTCATAAATCAATTTTAACCAAGATTCTTCTGTAACAAATTTTGAAGTTAATAATATTTCTGATACTATTTTCTCACTCATCGAATATTTCCTCGTTTTTTACTAATTATATCTTATAAAAAAATAAGAAAACTGACTTTTTTTCTATCAAAAAAGTCAGTTTTCGATCGGAATCCAGAATTCAGTTATGTTATCATGATAATACTCCATTTCTGGAATGTTTCTTAAATTATACTTTAATATAGGTAGGATTTTAGCATAAAATTTATGTGACATCTCCTGAATATCTTTAGCTTCTTGGGAACAAATATTAAATATTAGCCATTTACTTTTAGGAATGATATATTTTTCAAATTCATCTATTTTTTTATCATATAAAACCCAATATTCATAATTATCAGATTCTGCCCTATTTTCATAAACAACCATACCAAATTTGATATTTCCATATTGCCTTTTATATTTTTCATTCATTTTTCCCCAAAAAGCTGGTGCATCTTTTGAAATATTGCAATAATTGGTTTGCATTCCCTTTCCATATAATATCATCTCTTCTTTTTCAATAATGCTATATTTTACATCCTCATAGCTTTCTACTTTTTCATCAAACATAATTGGGGGAAAAATTTTTAAATTTTCTGGATGATTTTTTACACTACTTGGCTTGATTCCATGAAATTTCTCAAAGGCTCTTGAAAAGGAGGTTGCACTTTCATATTGATATTTTTGTGCAATTTCCAGGATTTTTTCATGACCTTTACTTAAATCAAATCCTGCATTAGAAAGTCGCCTTTTTCTCACATATTCAGCAATAGACATATTGCACATTAGACTGAAAATACTTCTCATAGTGTATTCATTAACAGTCAAAATTTGAGCCAATTTTTCATACTTTATTCCATCTTCCAGATGAAGTTCTATATAGTTTATCATTTCATTTAACGCTTTATAGATATTCATTTTTTACTCCTTTTATTGTATTTTACAACATTTTGAAAGATTTGTCACTTATTCAATAAATTTTTTTCATAGATACCATATCTTTCACATTTTCAACTATCAAACTTCAAATTCTATATCATATTTAAGTGATTTTTTGTTCTCTTTTCTATAACTATATTCTCATTCTTCTCCTTCTCTCTTTTTAAGAATTTTCTTTTACATTAATAAAGGAAGAAACTAAACAATCGGTCAGTTTCTCCCTTTTATAGCATCACTTTTTTCGCTTTTAACCTTATTCCTGGTTTATTAGCAACTTCAAAGTCTAATTCCCATTCAAAAGACTTTAACCAGTTGTTAATTCCTCCTGCTTAAAATCGACACTTTCGCATAAATCCCAAAATATTTTTTATCTTTCTCTTTAGAAATTCGCATGAATCTTTTTTATAAAATAATTATTTTTTTGATAATGTCTCTTTCAAGTTACTTAATTTAATCTTTTCTATTGCCCTATTATATATTATTACTTTTTATATAAATTTCATTATGTATTTAAACATTTATTATAAATTAATATAATTTATATTTATAAAATGAATCTTTTAATATTTTTTTATTACAATTATTTCTACTATATAAAATTAAATTTTAATAATTATATTTTTATAATATAATTATTAAATATCTATTTTCAAAATTTATTCATAAAAATATTAATAAAAAATTTTATATATAAAATAATTCATCTTATTTCAAATAGCAAAACTATTAAAAAGCATCAAAATATTATGGTTTATATAGCAATATTTTTCATGAATCCAACCAAAAAAATTCGTATCAACCATTCAATTTTACTTCTCTTTTTTTTACCTGATTTTTCATATTTTTTAATATTGATTTTCATTTTTATCTTTCAGTTCCTTTACTTTTATTGACAAAATGTCAATAATTTTGTTTGTATTATGTATAGTACGTTTTGTCATGTATCATAAAACGATTTTATTTTATTTCCCATACAAATACCTTTGATATAATTATCATATTTCACTAGTAATAATTGATTTGTTGTTTTATTATGTAATATTAATATTTTTTTACCTATCTATAATATTATAGAACCATTTTATCTCAAAATACTCTTAAATAATTTGATTCATTTCTACTTATATTTCCGCTCAATTTTATTCTATCAATTTGTTTCACTTTTCTATCAATTACAAAATTCATTTTTTGTATCATTATTATTCTCATGTTTTTTATATTATCTATTTTCCGTTTATTGTTTTTTATATTTTATTATCTATTATCTGTTTTTTACTTTTCTTTATTTTTGTATTTAAATCAATAATATTAAAAATAAAATTTAATAAATAAAAATATTTTTTGTTCTTTTTGTATGTATTTTTATTTGTTAAATATCTTTTATTGTTTTTGTGTCCATTAATCAAATTTGTTTGTTTTTAATTTTCTTTTTTGTTCAATAATTGTTTTGTTTTTATTTTTTATTTTATTCAAAACATTATTGTCTAAATAAATTAAATTTATTTTATTTCTTTTTATATTTTATTTTTTGTCAAATATTTTTTGTTGATTGATTTTTTAAAAGAAGATTTATTTTTTATCTTTATTGTTATTGTTAATTTATATATATTCATTTATTGTTTATTTGTTTTTTATATTTTTTATTTTTTATTTTCGTTTTTTATCCAATTGTATTTTATATTCATTTATATATTTTTTCATTTATTTGTTTTTATGTTTTTTATTTAATTCTTCATTATATCTATTGTTATTATTAATTTGATTTATTTTTAATATGTATTATTAATATTTACTTAAATTATCTTTATATATATTATTGTTTATTCAACTCATCTTACCAATCTTCTTATTATTTATAATAAGATCATTCCCTTCATATTAAAAATCATACTTTCCAAACCTTGGAAAATTTCTCCACAAATTAATTCATCCACACATTACTTTTATTCAATATTTTCACAAAACTTTATTGACTTTTATTATAATTTTTTCTCTTCTTATACTCTTTCATTTCACTCCCGATATTAAATTAGCACAACCTTTTTTGTCTTTTTGTCACTTTTCATTTTTATATTATGTATAATATTTTTTAACCAATAGAAAAAGATTATTTTTCCTTATTTCCCATAAAGTCCATAATCATTCATATAATAATCATCTACTCACATAATTAAAATGCAACCTTATTATGTTTTTTTGTTTTTTATCAATTTTTTCACTTGATTTGTCTTTTATTTTCAAATTTTCTATCATCTATGTTTCAATTTATCTTTCCAAAATTAATGCCACTTTTTTAATGAAACTCCTTTTAGCAATTATCTTATATCACACTAATTTCATATTTCTATCAAATGTATTTATTATTTTTAAATTATTATTTTATTTTTATTTAATATTAAATAATATATTTTAACAAATATCATATGTTATTTGTTAAATTTATATTTTTTACTTTTATTTTATTATTCAAAATAACTTTAAACATAATTTTTAGAAAACAGAATATAAAATTTAAATCCTATTATATTTACTTTTTATTTCTTTAAATAATTATACTAATATTATTTAAATCGTAATGTTATATAATAAATATTTTTTAATTAATACATTTTAGAAAAAAATCCTCATAATATTATGCAATTTAAGCAATTAATAATATAATTTTTATAAACCATCATTTTTTTCATATTTGTTATTGACATTTGTAATCTTTTGTTGTATAATATATTCACTTTTTATTCTAAAATATTTTTCCCAAACTTTAAATAAAAAATTCAATATAGGAGATGATGATTATAAATTTCTTTTTAAAATATAAAAAATATCTCTCAAAAATATCCGATTTTTTTGATGAGATTCACTCTTTCGAAAACAAATACATTGTACAAAAAACTCAAAAATCCCTACTTCGTAGATATAAGCCAATTTATCATTTTTTCAAATATCGCTTTAAAAACCATCAAATTAACCAATTTGTAAAATTTTATTCCACTCTAGAAGATTTTATTCAAGCCCAAAATAGTATTTATCTTAAAACCCAATTAAACAATTACGAAGATTTGTTAAATCATATTGACGGAAAAAGTTTAGATTTTCAGCAAAAAATGGCTGTTTTAAGTGAGGAAACCAATAACTTAGTTATTGCTCGGCGCTGGAAGTGGCAAAACATTAACCATTTCTGGAAAAGTCAAATACCTCATTGAATCCAAAAAAGCTAGCTGTGATGAAATTTTATTAATTTCATTTACTGACAAAGCTGTCAAAGAAATGACTGAACGTTTAAAAAGAATTGACATTGATGTAAATGCAAAAACTTTCCATAAACTTGGTTTAGATATTATTACTAATTTCCAACAAACTCGTCCCATTATCGCCACTGGCGAATTTCTAGACTATCTTATTTCTCATTATTTCAAACAAGAAATTCTCAATTTCCCAGAACAAATTAAATATATTCTCGAATTTATGACAGCTTACTTATATATCCCAGAAGATATCTCAAATTTCGAAAATCTTGGTGATTATATTGATAATTTTCGAAATATTGATTATGAAACAATTAAAAGTAAATATGAGAAATCCACACATAAAAACGATCCTAATTTTTCAAACCACCAAGATAATTTTTCTCAGAAAGTTCGCCGTTTAGACGACTTATTAATTAGTAATTTTTTATATCTTAATCAAATTGAATATAAATATGATTATATTTATCCCTATGAAGCTGAAAATTCCTTTAAACGAAAAATCAAATGTAATTTCTTTCTTCCCGCTTATAATCTATATTTGGAGCACTTTTCCACAGATGAAAAAGGGCATTCAAAATTCTTAACCAAATACGAAGAACATAAGTATTTAGCTGAAATTAACCTAAAACGAAACCTCCATTTACTTCATCAAACAAATTTAATCGAAACTTATTCTTATTATAACAAAGATAAAACTTTACTTTCTAAATTAGAATCATTACTTTTAAAAAATCACGTACAGCTAAAACAGGCAAATTTACAAGATATTTTTACTAAAATCTATATTTTGCAAAAAGATAAACAATTCGAAGAATTTATCAAACTAATTTCAACCTTCTTAAGTCTCTTTAAATCTAACAATTTACAAATATCTAATATCGATCAATTACTTGTGGAAAACGAAAAATTAGAGAATCAATTCCTAAAATCACGCAATTATTTATTTTTAAAAATTTTCCGTAATTTCTTTGATTTCTATGAGTCTTCTCTACAATCCACAGGAAAAATTGATTTCAATGACATGATAAACAAGTCTACAGAAATTGTAAATCTAGGCTTTATTCCAGAAAATTATAAATATATTATCATTGATGAATACCAAGATATTTCTGTAAGCCGTTTTAAACTAATTAAAGCATTACAACATGCTACAGATGCAAAAGTAATTTGTGTTGGTGATGACTGGCAATCTATTTATCGTTTTTCAGGAAGTGATATTGATTTATTTAGTAATTTTGAAAAATATTTCGGTCCTTCAAAATTATTAAAAATTGAAAAAACCTATCGAAATTCACAAGAACTAATTGACATTGCAAGTGAATTTGTAACCCAAAATCCTAATCAACTTACTAAAGATTTGAAGTCAGATAAGCATATCACAGAGCCAATCAAAGCTGTGTTCTATTCACAAAACATTGTAGAAGGTGTGGAAAACGCAATTAACGATATTATTTTGGAGTTTGGAGAAGATTCTGAAATATTACTATTGGGCAGAACACGTTATGACCTTCTATGCTTAGAAAATAGTGATAATTTTGAATTAAATAAAAATGATTCAAAAATAAATTATCGACCTTTCCCCAACCTCAATTTATCATTTTTAACTGTACACAAATCCAAAGGCTTGGAAGCAGACAATGTAATTTTGCTAAATATGCAAAATAGTTTGCTTGGTTTTCCAAATCGTATCTCAAGTGATCCCATTTTAGCTCTGGTTTTAAATAATCGTGAAGAATTTCTATATGCAGAGGAACGCCGTTTATTTTATGTCGCAATTACACGAACCAAAAATAGAACTTATTTAGTGGCTCCAGAAAATCATTATTCTTGTTTTCTAGAAGAACTTATTTCTAATCATTCTGTTTTAAAAAAGTATCCTGAAAATAAAATCGATATTGAAAGTCAACCAAAATGCTCAAAATGTTCAAAAGGTCATTTAATATTAAAAACAAATAATACTTCTAACCAAGAATTTTTAGGTTGCACTAACTATCCACATTGCGATTTTACAATAAATGACGTAAATATTTTAAAAAAACAAATTACTTGCAAAAAATGCGGTGGATATATTATCGAAAAAAAATCTTCAAAAGGTACTTTTTATGCTTGTTCTAACTATCCTTTTTGCAAAAATATATATCATGTTTAAAATTCTGTATCAATACTACGTTTTTCTGAATTGTTCATAATAAAAATCAACTAAAAAAAACTGTGGAAATGTAAAATATCAATTTATTGTAATTAAAAATATTAAATATAAATATATTTTAATAAAAATTGCTTAATTTGAAAGAAATAAAATAATAAAAAAGTAATAAATAAAAATTAAATCAAAAAAAGTAAGCATTTTTAAAAAGTAAATTAGTAAAATATTATTATCTATAAAAATAGAAAAGCTCTACCTAAAAATCACTTTTTAAGTAGAGGTTTCATCAATCTTTTTTGATAATATATCAAAAATCCTTCTTATTCGTTCTTCTCTTCATCTTCCACATGATGTACAAATTGCTCCAAATGATTATCCTATATTTCCTAGCAAAAATCCACAATTTATGGACAAATTGTGGATTTCTTTATTATACATCTAAATTTCTTACATATTTTGCATTTTCTTCAATGAATCTCTTACGTGGTGCCACTTCATCTCCCATAAGAAGTGAAAAAGTTTCATCTGCAACCATTGCATCATCCATAGTAACTTTTATCAAAATTCTGTTAGCTGGATCCATTGTTGTTTCCCATAATTGTTCTGGATTCATTTCACCCAAACCTTTATATCTCTGAATTCCAACCTGGTCTCTTGTTATTCCTTTTTCTTCTAGTTCTTTAAATGCCTTAGCTAAATCCTCATCCGTATAACAATAAATATCATCCATTCCCCTTTTTGATAATTTAAATAATGGTGGCTGTGCTAAATATACATTTCCATTTTCAACCAAAGGTCTCATATATCGGAAGAAAAATGTTAATAATAAAGTTCTAATATGAGCCCCATCAACATCTGCATCTGCCATAATAATAATTTTTCCATAACGAATTTTAGTAATATCAAATTCTGGTCCAATTCCTGCTCCGATTGCTAAAATAACAGGATTTAATTTATCATTTCCATAAATTTTATCTGCTCTTGACTTTTCCACATTCAACATTTTTCCCCAAAGTGGTAATATTGCTTGAAATCTTCTATCTCTTCCTTGTTTAGCACTTCCTCCTGCTGAATCTCCTTCTACGATATAAACTTCGCACTCCTCTGGGTTTTTACTACTGCAATCCGCTAATTTTCCTGGCAACGTTGTAGTTTCTAACGCATTTTTTCTTCTCACCAATTCCCTTGCTTTCCTTGCGGCTTCTCTCGCTCTTGCAGCACTAATGCATTTGTCTAGGATAGCTTTTGCAATATTGGGATTTTCTTCTAAAAAGGCTGACAAATATTCATTTACCATTGATTGGACAACTCCTGTTACTTCACTATTTCCAAGCTTTGTCTTAGTTTGTCCTTCAAATTGTGGATCTTTTACTTTGACAGAAATAACCACCGTAATTCCCTCTCTTATATCATCTCCCTGCAAATTTCCATCTTTTTCTTTTAATATATTCTTAGATTTTGCATAATCATTAAATACTTTGGTAAGTGATCTTTTGAAACCTTCTAAATGCGTTCCGCCTTCAATTGTATTAATATTGTTTACAAATGTATAAATATTTTCACTATAGGCAGTTGTATATTGAATAGCAATTTCCACTGGATATTCTCCGCCTTTTTCAATATAAATCGGCTTTGGATGTAATTTCTCTTTATTTTTATTAATGTATTCAACAAAAGAAATCAAACCACCTTCATAACAAAAATCAGATTTTTTAGGAGTTTCTTCCCTTAAATCTTCAATTACGATTCGTAATCCCTTTGTTAAAAAGGCCATTTCTCTAAAACGATTTTCCAAAACATCGTATTCATATTGCAAAGTTTCAAAGATGGAATCATCGGCTAAAAACCTAACAGTTGTCCCCGTTTTATCAGAATCTCCAATTCTCTTTAAACCTTGAATCGTTTTTCCTTTTTCAAATTTCATTTGGAAAATTCCACCATCTCTTTGAATCGTAACTTCCGTCCAGTCAGATAAAGCATTAACAACTGAAGAACCAACTCCATGAAGACCACCAGAAACCTTGTAACCACTGTCTCCTCCAAATTTTCCACCAGCATGTAAAACCGTATAAACCGTTTCAGCGGCTGATATTTTAGTCTTTGGATGGATATCCACAGGAATTCCCCTTCCATCATCTTCTACACAAATAACATTACCTGGCTCTATTTTTACATGAATATTTTTACAATATCCAGCCAAAGCCTCGTCAACAGCATTGTCCACAATTTCATAAACCAAATGATGAAGTCCCCTAACCGAAACACTTCCAATATACATTCCTGGTCTTTTCCTAACTGCTTCTAACCCTTCCAAAACTTGAATTTGCTCAGCATTATAATCATGTTCAAACTTTTCCATCTTTTCTCCCTCTTTCTAAAATTTTCTTTTCCCTATTGTATTTGATTTTATATTGCTAATATAAACTTTTCTAACATTATCTTGATTCACTAATATCAAGGATTTTTCCTTGCCATTTGAGATATCCACAATGTTATTTTCCTCTAAAAGTTTTTGATAAAACTTTTTGTAATCTTTAGTATTTTTTATATAATCTATATTAAATATAGCAATTATATCATCATCATTTAAAATTAAGCCTTTTCCAATATGTAAATACATTTTTATTTCCTTTCCTCACATACCATTCCGTTTTCCACATAAAAATTTTTTAGATTTTTTTTCTGAATATTAATTTTATCTGTACAAGTGATAATAACTTGACTGTCATTTAAATTTTCTAAAAAACTTTTACGGCGATTTTCATCTAGTTCAGACATAAAATCATCTAATAACAAAATAGGCATTTCCCCTATTTCTTCTGTTACAATTTTTAATTCACATAATTTTAATGTCAGTGTCGTTGTTCTTTGTTGGCCTTGAGAACCATAGATTGAAACAATCTTTTTATTAATGTAAATGATAAAATCATCCCTATGAATTCCTGTACTTGTATATCCTCTTGCTAAATCAACTGTACGAGACTTTTTTAAATTATTGAAAAAACCCTCTTTATCTTGTGCATTTGAAATATATTTTATTTTTATGGTTTCTTGTGTTTTAGTATTTTGAGTAATAATATTGTGTGTTTCTTGAATTATTTCAGCAAATTTTTCTAGATATCGATTTCGATAATCAAAAATTTGAATTGACAAATCAGCTAATTGTTCATCCAAAATCTCTAATAATTCCTGACTTTTTCTTTCTTTTACAATTTGTTTCAAATATGTATTTCTCTGTTCTAAAACTCGGTTATAATCATTTAATAAATGAATATAATTTGGTTTTAAAGAACTAATCATCATATCTAGAAATTTTCTTCTTCTTCCGTGGCCCTTCTTTTATAATTTCTATATCATCTGGAGAAAAAATAACAACATTTATTTTTCCAATAATATTACTTACCTTTGTTTGTTTTACATCATTGATAAAAAATTCCTTCTTTTCCCCTATTTTAGCCTTTATTTTCCCACTTCTATCTTGTTTTTCAAATTCTATTTCAACAGTTGTGGATAACTCATTAAATCGAATTAATTCTTTATCTTTTTTGCTTCGAAAAGATTTCCCCATACTGCATAGAAAAATGGATTCAATAATATTGGTCTTCCCTTGTGCATTATCACCATAAAAAATATTAATATGTTTATTAAAATCAATTTCTTGTTCCTGATAATTTCTATAATTATTTAATTTTATTTTTTTTATGTACATGTATTTATCCCCATTCTATTCATAAAATGTGGAAAACTAATCCTTCATTTTAATTGGTAATATCATATAAACATAGTCACCATCTTCGATTGGTCTTATGATACAAGGTGATCGATTGGTTCCAAATTCAATATAAACTTCCTCATCATCAATTGCTTTTAAAGCATCTAAGAAAAATCTTGGATTAAAGCCAACTTCCAGCTCTTTTCCCTCGGTATCCACAAGTATTTCCTCTTTAGCATCTCCTGTTTGATTAGCACAAGAAATTGTTACTTTCTCCACTTCTATATTAATCTTTACAGGATATTTTTTCTCTTTTTCAATTGATGAAGCTGAAATTAATAAAATTCTTTCAAAACAATTTTGAATATTACTTTTATTAACTTTTATTCTAGTTTCCCAATTTTGTGGAATAGCATTGGTATATTTCAAAAATTCTCCATCCAATAAGCGTGTTACAATTTTGCAATTTTCCATTTCAAATAATGCTTGATTTTTGGCTATTCCTACCGTTATCATGTCAAAAGAATCAGAAATGATTTTATTAACTTCATTTAATGTTTTTCCAGGAATTACACAACTAAAATTATTCCCCTCTTCCACCTCTTTATTTTTTATAGCTAATCGATAACCATCTACTGCAACAACGTTTAATTTATTTTCTACAACTTCAAATAAACTTCCTGTAAAAATAGGTCTATTTTCTTCTGTACTAACAGCAAATATTGTTTTTCGAATCATATTTTTTAAGGTTGTTTGTTCTAATTTTACAGAATTATCAATATTGATTTTTGGCAATTCTGGAAATTCATCTGGATTCATTGTTGCTAACTTATATAAAGAACCTTCACATTCTATTTCTAATAGATTATTTTTATTAATTCGAATTTGTATATCCGCATTTGGCAATTTACGAATAATTTCACTAAACATAACTGCATTAACTACAGTAGTTCCTTGTTCTGTTACATTAGCATCCAATATATATTCAATTCCTATTTCTAAATCATAAGAAGTTAGTTTTACTTCATTTGTATTTGTTTGAATTAAGATTCCTTCTAATATAGGCATCGTTGTTTTATTTGATACTCCATTGATAACAGAATTGATACCTTTTAGAATTTTTTCTTTTTCACAAATAAATTTCATTTTTTTTCTCCTTTATTATATATAGATATTATTAGTAGTATTAGTATTAGGCTATGTGTATATTGTGGAAAAGTCCTTTTTAAATAGATTTCCCTAAGAAAAATTCGAGTGCATAACTTTGTGAATAAAGGGGGATAGTTTTCCACATTCTTCCAGCTCATTTGTGAATTACGATTTATTAACATTTTTTTTACAGCTTTTTAACAGGTACTCTGTGAATAACTTTTGAAAGCTAGATATATAAATGGAAATAAAAGTCTTTTGTAAAAGTTTGTTCCGTAAAGAAATGTTTGCTTTGAGTTTAATTTTTATTTAGAGAAATCTGTTATTGATTTTCTCGAATTATATTTTTTAAACTTTCCACAATTAATTTTGTATCTGTGTTTTGTTTGATTTCTTTTTCAATTTTATTACATGCATGTATGATTGTTGTATGATCCTTTTTCCCGAAATCCCTAGCAATTTGTGGATAAGACATATTAGCACATGTCCTACATAAATACATAGCAATTTGTCTTGGATAAACAATATCATTTGATTTTTTTGTGGAAATCAGGTCTTTTTTATCCAAATTGAAATATTTTGAAACAACTTCTTGTATGTAATCAGAAGATACTATTTTTTCTTTTTGAAGAGCTATTTCATTAATTGATTTTTCAGCTACTTCAATCGTAATTGGACTGTGGATTAAAGAAGCATAAGCAGTAATTTTATTAAGTGCACCCTCCAATTCCCTTACATTTGAATTAATTTTTGTTGCAATGACTGATAAAATATAATCGTCAATTAAAATATTTTCTAGTTGAACTTTCTTCCTTAATATAGCGAAACGAGTTTCATAATCTGGCATTGAAACATCAGCAATCAGGCCCCATTCAAATCTAGTTTTTAGCCTTTCTTCAATTAGCGGAAGATCACGTGGTGGTCGATCACTAGAAATAATTACTTGTTTGTTGTTTTCACGCAACGTATTAAAGGTGTGGAAAAACTCATTTTGCCCAGTTTTTCGATCTTTTAAAAATTGAATATCATCAATTAACAAGACATCCACATTTCGATATTTTTTTCGAAAGCGTTCATTCTGATGATTTCCATCCTTTATGGCATTAATGATTTCATTGGAGAAATTTTCAGTTGTTACATATAAAATATTGGTATTTGGATTATTTTGCAATATTTTATTACCAATTGCATGCATTAAATGTGTTTTTCCTAAACCTACACCACCATAGATAAACAGTGGATTATAAGATGCGGCTGGTGAGTCTGCAACTGCTAAGGCTGCTGCATGTGCGAACTTATTATTGTCACCAACAACAAATGTATCAAATGTATATTTAGGATTTAAAAAGGTATTGGTATAACTTTCAGATTGTGTGTAATCTACTGTATTTTCTGGAGTATATTCCATTGTATTGAGTTCTGATTTTTCCACAATTTTGATTTCACAATTTTTATTTGTAATAAAGTTAAATGTATTTAATACCAAGTCAAATAATCTTGATTCTATCGCATCTTTCTGGATTGTGGATTGAGCGATTAAAACGATTTTATGTTCATTTACGGAGTCAATTTCTAAGTTTTTAATCCATGTTGTGTATGAAATATTTGTCATTTCTTCTTTTAAAAGGTTTTTTGCTTTTGTAAGTAAATCATTTTTATCAGAATACATCCATTTTTTCCTTTCTTTATTGTATATTGTGTATATTTTTAATAATTTGCAAAAGTAAATTTCCGTAAGTCAAAATATATTTCTTATAATATCAAAAAAAAAAAAAAATAGCAAGAGAAAATAAAAAATAAAATAACTTATTTTATTTACTTGACTTTTTGTACACTTATATAGTATAATACTTATACTTATGAGAAAAAAATGAGTAAAAACAAGGAGGTGCAAAATGAAAAGAACATATCAACCAAAAAAAAGACAAAGAAATAAAGTTCATGGTTTCAGAAAAAGAATGCAAACAAAAGCAGGAAGAAAAGTATTAAAGGCTAGAAGAAATAAGGGAAGAAAAAAACTTAGTGCATAATAAGAATAGGGGCATTTTGCGTCCCTTTTTTTATTATAAATGTAAGTTTTTGAGTAGTAAAGATATGAAAAGAACTGTAATGATAAAAAGAAAATATGAATTCAAAATATTATTTTCCAGAGGCAAAATTTCTTACGGAACTAACCTCACAATGTATATTTTAAAGAATAAATTAGGTGTGAATAAATTGGGGATAGCAGTAGGGAAAAAAAGTGGAAGAGCTGTGGATAGAAATCGAATAAAACGACTAATAAAGGAAAATTACAGGCTTTCAGAGGAGTGTATAAAAAGTGGATATAATATTTTAATTTCTGTGAATAAAAAGTGTGAAATAAAAAAAATTGATTTTTATGAAACTAAAAAAGAGTTACAAAGATTGTTCAAGAAATCAGGAATATGGACTGAGGAAACATGAAGAAATTATTGATCCAATTAATTAAAGTATATAAAAAGAATATTTCTCCTTATTTATCACAAATGCTAGGTATTCATTGTAAATTTGAACCAACTTGTTCAGAATATACAAAACAAGCAATTGAGAAGTATGGGGCCATGAAAGGAACCTGGAAGGGGTTCAAAAGAATCATAAGATGTAATCCTTTTTCAAAAGGAGGATATGATCCATTAAAATAAATCGATGTATAAATCTTTGATTTTATTACAACGATTTATACAAAATATAGAAAAAAAGGAGGAGATGTTTTTGTTTAAGTTTTTTGCCAATATTTTTGGTTATGTATTAAATTTTATTTATGGGATGGTGAATAATTATGGAGTAGCGATTATTTTATTTACTATATTATTAAAGCTAATAATGTTACCAATTTCCATAAAACAGCAAAAAACAATGAAAAAGTCCGCTAAAATTCAAGGACAAGTTAAAAAAATTCAAGAAAAATATAAAAATGACCCAACGAGAATGAATCAAGAGGTGATGGATTTATATAAAAAAGAAAATATGAGTCCATTTAGTGGATGTTTAAGCTCGATTTTACAAATTGTATTGGTAATTTCTATGTTTTATTTGGTAAGTAGACCATTAACTTATATGAAACATGTTGATACAGAACTCATTCATCAATACACACAAGAATTGCAAGAGGCTGAAGGGGCTGCAAATTATCAAGAAATAGGAATCATTCGAACCAAGGCGTCAGAAGATGAAAGAGTTAATATTAATATGGATTTTTTGGGACTTAATTTGAGTAGTGTTCCATCACAGAATTATCATGATTGGAAAGTATTTATTATTCCAGTATTATATGTAATAACATCATTTATTTCAACACGAATTACGACTAATATGAATAAGACTAAGAAAAAAGAGGAAGAGAAACCAAAGGTTGATCCAAATACAAAGGAATTAATGAAAAAAGAAGAAGAAAATATTGACATGATGGAAGAGATGAATAAAAATATGATGATTATGATGCCAATTATGACTGTATCTATCGCATTAATAGCACCATTAGGATTAGCACTATATTGGTTGATTAATAACATTTTTATGTTGGGAGAGAGATTAATCATCAATAAACTTTGTAAATCAGAGGAGGAGTAGAAATGGATGATAAAACTTATGTTTTTGAAGGAAAAACGACAAATGAAGCAATTGAGAAGGGGTTAAAAGAGCTAAAGACAACAAAATATAAAGTAGATATCAAAGTGCTGGAAGATGAAGAAAAAAAGACATTTTTTAGTATTTTGGCAACAAAGGTTGTTAAAGTTGAAATGAAGTTCAAAGAAGGTATGACAAAAAAGGAAGAAAAACAAGAACCAATGGATGTAACGCAGGTAATACAAGAATTGAAGAAGTTTATGGAAGATTTTTTGGCAAATTTGCCAACCAAAGGATTGAACTATGAAATAAAGCCAGAAGGAAACCTAATTAAAATCGATATTAAAGATGATAAAGCAGCTTATTTAATAGGATATAGGGGAGAGACATTAAATTCGCTACAAAGCATTTTAGCAAACATTGCAAGCAATGATAAACAAGAGAAAGTTCGTATTTTATTAAATATTAGTAACTATAGAGAAAAAAGAGAGCAAGATTTAAAAACATTGGCCAATAAAATTGCTGAATCGGTTACAAGAAATAAAAAATCGATCACCTTAGAGCCAATGATAGCTTATGACAGAAAAATTGTTCATAGTGTGTTACAAGAGCATGAAAAAGTAAAAACTTATAGTATAGGAAAGGAACCTTATAGAAAGGTTGTAGTGAGTCTAAAATAGAAGCAAGAGCTTCTATTTTTTTATTAACTTTAGAGAAAACCCCAGTTATACTAGGGGGATTAGGATAAGTCAACTGATAAAAAAATTCATAAAATGTAGAGTGTTACAATTGATAAAAAAAATCACAAAAAAGTATTGACATAATAAATATAATGTGATATAATAATAATTAAGAAAGAAGTTTATAGAAGAAAACCATGCAAAAAACAGGAGGGAAAAAAAATGACAGAGAGAGAAAAAAAACAGGTGAATGCGAAATTTTGGAAAGTTTTCCATGCTAGTTTCAGTTCAGAAGAACTGGAAAGTATGACAAGAACAACTATCCGAGAAGAAAACATTTATTGGATGATGTATTGCGGTATGGCATACATCGCAAAGATTTCTGGCAACAAGGTTAGTGTTGCTAGGACAAGGGGATAGAAAGGGGCGGAATAATTTCCGCTTTTTTCTTTTGTTTCATTATTCAATAATTTAGAAAATGGGATATAGTAAAAATATTTATTTTTTATATAAATTCAACGTTAAGAAAGTAATTTCTTGCTTTTTTTCTTGCATTATTATGTATACGGTGGTATAATATTGCAAAAAGAAGGAGAAAAATATGAGTACAATTGTTGCTATTTCAACTTCACCAGGAGTTGGTGGGATTGGAATAATCCGAATGAGTGGAGAAAACTGTTTTGAAATATTAGAAAAAATTTTTGTACCGAAAAGTAAATCACCTATAAAAGGCTATTCTATGAAGTATGGAAAGATTGTGGATATCTGTGGAAAAGTTGTGGATGAGGTTCTAGTCTCCTATTTTATGGAACCCAGAAGTTATACAACTGAAAATATGTGTGAAATCAATTCACATGGGGGCGTTGTTGTGATGAACCAAATTTTAGAGATTTGCTTGAGAAATGGTGCAGTATTGGCAGAGCCAGGGGAATTTACGAAACGAGCATTTTTGAATGGAAGAATCGATTTATCACAAGCAGAAGCTGTTGTGGATATAATTCATTCGAAAACAGATAAGGAGTCAAAGGTTGCAGCTCAACAGTTGGAAGGCAATTTATCTGAAAAAATAAAAAATATTCGTGAAAAAATGATTTCACTTTTAGCAGACATCGAGGTAACCATTGACTATCCTGAATATGACGTAGAGGACGTCACAGAATCGAAAATAAGCCACGTTTTAAAAGAAATCGACTTATATCTCGACCAACTAGAAAAAAGCTTTTTAAATGGCAAAATTTTGCGTGAGGGGCTAAAAGTAGCTATAATAGGGAGACCAAATGCAGGAAAATCTTCTTTGCTAAATTTAATGTTAAATGAAGAAAGAGCTATTGTCACAGATATAGAAGGTACAACACGTGATTCTATTGAAGAGTTTATCACAATTGAAGGTGTTCCACTCAAAATTATTGATACAGCTGGGATTCGAAATGCGAAAGATGAAGTGGAGAAAATAGGTGTGGAAAAGTCGGTGAAAATATCAAATGAGAGTGATATTGTTTTAGCAATTTTTGATAGTTCCAAAGAATTGGATAACGAGGATCGAAAAATATTAGCGATGATAAAAGAAAAAAATGCTATTATTTTGCTTAATAAAATTGATTTAGGTAAAAAAGTAAACCTTACGGAAATAAGCAATTGCAATAAAAAAATTGTCGAAATTTCTGTTAAAAATAAACAGGGAATTGAACAGTTGTATCAAGAGATTTCAGAACTTTTTAAACTGAATGAAATAGCAATTGATGGCGAATTGATTGTAAGTAACAATAGACATAAGAGTTTGATTATAAAGGCAAGAGATAATTTAAAAAAATCGCAAGACATTATTCGACAAAATATGCCAATTGATATCATTTCATCTTACTTAAAAGAAATTATTGAAGAACTTGGAAAGATAACGGGAGAGAACGTTACAGAGGATGTTATTAATGAAATTTTTGCGAAATTTTGTTTGGGAAAATAAAACAAATGTTTTTGGAACAATATTTTTGTGTTCCACGTTTGTCAGATTTTGTCATAAAATGTAGAAAGGTGTAGAAAAATGGGGTATAACGCAGGAAAGTATGATATTGCAGTAATTGGAGCAGGACATGCAGGTTGTGAAGCAGCATTGGCAGCAGCTCGATTAGGTATGAAGACATTGATTTTTTCGATTAGTTTGGAATGTGTAGCTAATATGCCATGTAATCCACATATTGGAGGTTCTTCTAAAGGTCATTTGGTAAGAGAAATTGATGCATTAGGTGGTGAAATGGGGAAAAATATTGATAAAACTTTAATTCAATTGAGAATGCTGAACACTTCTAAAGGGCCAGCAGTACATTCTTTGAGAGCACAAGCGGATCGTAAGAAATATCAAGCTGAAATGAAACATACTTTGGAAAAACAGGAAAACTTATATTTAAAACAAGCGGAGATTGTAGAAATAAAAGTAGAAGAAAACAAAATAAAATCGGTTGTAACAAATCTAGGGGCAGAATATGAGGTTGATTGCGTAATTTTAGCAACAGGAACATATTTAAAAGGAAAAGTATTTATTGGAGAAAATTCTTTTGAAAGTGGGCCAGATGGTGTATTTGCAGCAAATCAATTGTCAGAATGTCTAACTAATTTGGGGATTGAAATTCAGCGTTTTAAGACAGGAACACCAGCAAGAATTAATAAAAAAAGCATTGATTTTTCAAAAATGGAGATACAAGAGGGCGATTTAGATGTGGTTCCGTTTTCATTTGAAGATAAAGTGTTAAATATAGAACAAGAACCTTGTTGGTTGACTTATACAAATCACAAAACCCATGAAATTATTCGAAAAAATTTACATAGATCTCCCTTATATGCGGGGATGATTGAAGGAACAGGGCCAAGATATTGCCCTTCGATAGAGGATAAGGTAGTGCGTTTTGCAGATAAGGAAAGGCATCAGATTTTTGTTGAACCAGTGGGAAAGGATACAGATGAAATGTATATTCAGGGCATGAGTTCGTCTTTGCCAGAAGATGTACAAATTGCAATGTATCGTACTTTGCCAGGTTTGGAAAAGGCAGAGTTTACAAGACCTGCTTACGCTATAGAATATGATGCAATTGAACCATCACAATTGAAAAGTTCGTTGGAACTTAAGAAAATTAATGGAATGTTTTTTGCAGGACAAATTAATGGAACATCTGGTTATGAAGAAGCTGCTGCTCAAGGTATTATGGCAGGTATTAATGCGGTGCATAAATTGAAAGGGAAAAGTCCAGTTATTTTGGATCGTTCGCAGGCTTATATTGGTGTTTTAATTGATGATATTGTGACGAAAAGTACAGCAGAGCCTTATAGAATGATGACTTCTAGAGCAGAATATAGGTTATTATTAAGACAAGATAATGCTGATTTGCGATTAACAAAGATTGGTCATGATGTTGGTTTAATTTCTGATGAAAGATATGCTAGGTTTTTAGAAAAAAAGGTGCAAATTGAAAAAGAGGTAGAACGCTTAAAAACGACGAATATCAAGCCAAATCAGGAAAATAATGCTGTTTTAGAGAAATGTGGAACGACACCAATTGCTTTTGGAACGAAAATGTCTGATTTATTAAAAAGAACAGAACTTACCTATGCAAATTTGGAAGAAATTGATAAAGATAGGCCACATTTGGATAAGCAAGTTTGGGAAGAAGTCGAAATCATGGTAAAATACGAAGGCTATATTGATATGCAA
This sequence comes from uncultured Clostridia bacterium, assembly GCA_947573445.1. GTDB lineage: Bacteria > Bacillota > Clostridia > TANB77 > CAG-508 > Scatovivens. Next base: position 203,309 of record CANPFR010000001.1, read on the forward strand.
AAGAAACAAGTAGAAGGTTTTAAGAAGATGGAACAGAAAATTTTACCAGAAAATATAAATTATGAAGAAATCAAAGGATTAAGATTAGAAGCAAGGCAGAAACTCAATAAGTTTAAACCATATTCAATAGGACAAGCATCAAGAATATCAGGAGTTTCACCAGCTGATATATCGGTATTATTAATCTATTTGGAACAATATAAACATACCCAAAATAGAACCTAGAGAAATACTAGGATTAAGGTTCCAATTTTACCTTTAAAATAAAAATATATAAAAAGGAGAAAAAATGGATTTACAACAATTTCAACAAATATTTAAGAAAGAATGCGAGAAAAATCAAATAGAATTTGAAGAAAGTAAAAGTGAATTATTGTATCAATATATGAATTTAGTCTTAGAATGGAATGAAAAAATCAATTTAACCGCGATAATTGACAAAAGTAAGTTTATCGTGAAACATTATGTTGATTCCTTGACACTAAATCAATATATTGGAAAGGCTAATCGATTACTTGATATTGGCACTGGTGCTGGTTTTCCTGGAATTCCACTGAAGATATATAATCAAGATAAAGAGATAACGTTGATTGATTCTGTTAATAAGAAAGTGATGGTTTTGCAGGATGCAATTGAGAAATTGCAACTTAAAAAAATCGAGGCTTTGCATATTCGTGCAGAGGATTTGGCACGAGATTTGGCCTATCGAGAGGGGTTTGATATCGTGACAACAAGAGCAGTTTCTAATCTTGCGACAATTAGTGAGTATATGTTGCCATTTGTAAAGCTTGGAGGAATTGCAATTTGCATGAAGGGACCTAATGTGGATTTAGAATTAGAGGAGGCTCAAAATGCTATTAGGTTGCTTGGGGGAGAAATTGAGCAAATTGAAAGGTTGCATATCAATCAAGAATTAGAACGAAATTTGGTTATGATTAAAAAAGTAAAAAAGACAGATGATAAATATCCAAGAGGGCAGGGAAAACCTGCAAAAGAGCCGATTAGATAAAAAGCAGGTGTAATCCTGCTTTTTATTTTGAACGAAAATAATTGACAAAATTTTCAAAATTTATTGACATATGAGAAAATATTTTATATGATATAAGATATGAAAAAGGAGTGAGAATTTTGGGCAGAATTATAGCAATAGCAAATCAAAAAGGTGGAGTAGGAAAGACAACAACAGCAGTAAATGTAAGTTCAATTTTATCCAAAAAAGGAAAAAAAGTGATGTTGATAGACTGCGATCCTCAAGGAAATGCTACAAGTGGTCTTGGAGTAGAAAAAGATGAAGAATATTCAATTTATGATGTTTTGGTAAATGAAGTTGACATAAAACAGACGTTGCAAGATACTTGTATCAAAACCTTGAAAATATGTCCTGCAAATGTGAATTTGGCAGGGGCTGAGGTGGAATTGGTCAATCAAATGTCACGAGAGCAAAGGATGAAATCTGCTTTGGAAAATGTAAGAAATGAGTTTGATTTTATTATAATAGATTGTCCACCTTCTTTGGGGTTAGTAACATTGAATGCTTTTACAGCATCAGATTCTGTTCTAATTCCAGTACAGTGTGAGTATTTTGCTTTAGAAGGTTTGGGACAACTATTAAATACAATTAACCTTGTAAAAAAGCATTTGAATAAGAATCTTGAAATTGAAGGGGCTGTTCTTACAATGTATGATAGTAGAACAAATCTTTCGAATCAGGTTGTAAAAGAGGTTAAAAAATATTTCGGAGATAGGGTGTATAAAACGGTTATACCAAGGAATATTAAATTGAGTGAGGCACCAAGTTATGGAATGCCAATCATATTGTATGATGACAAATCGAAAGGAGCAAGATGCTATGAGAAGCTTTCAAAGGAGATTTTGAAGGCTGCGACAGAAAGAGAAAAGGAAAATGAAGAGTAAGAAAGAATAGGGGGAAATACAATGGCTAAGAAAACAGGCTTAGGTAAAGGATTAGATGCATTATTTTCAATGCCAGTTGAAGAAAAAGTGGAGCCAGTAGAGGCAAATCCAGTACAAAATGGTGTTGTGAAATTGAATGTTAATGAAATAGAACCAAATGTGAATCAAGCAAGGAAAATATTTGATGAGGAATCAATTGAAGATTTAGCATCTTCGATTAAGGAATATGGTGTTATTCAACCCATTTTGGTAACCAAAAAAGAGAAATATTACGAAATTATTGCTGGGGAAAGAAGATGGAGAGCCTCCAAGAAAGCTGGTTTGGATGAGATACCAGTCATTATTAGAGAGGATGATGATAGAAGAAATCAGGAAATATCATTAATTGAAAATATTCAAAGAGAGGATTTGAATCCAATTGAAAAGGCTCGCGGAATTCGAAAATTAATGGATGAATATCAATTAACCCAAGCTAAAGTTGCTGAAATATTGGGAAAGAGTAGGAGTAGTATTGCAAATACTGTTAGAATCCTAAATTTAGATGAAAGAGTATTGAAATTAGCATTAGAGGGTAAACTAACAGAAGGACATTGTAAATCTTTGATGTCAGTGGAGGATCCAGATAGACAGTATCAAATGGCTTTATACATTATTGAATCAGGGGATTCTGTACGAGAGGCAGAAAAGAAAATGAAGGTTCGCAAACAAACACCAAAAGCAGATGATAAATACATACCAATTTATAAAGATATTGAAAATACTTTTCAAGGTTTTTTTGGAACAAAAGTAAAATTGGATGCAGGCATTAAGAAAGGAAAAATTATCATTCAATATAATTCGAATGATGATTTGGAGAGAATTTTAGATTTGATAAAATAAGGATGTGAGAAAAATGAGTGATACTTTTAATTTTATGGAAAACCCGAAGGCTGTAGCTGTGTTAATAATAGTATTGATTGTTCTAGTCATGATTGAGACGATAGCGATGATTGTAATGCAGAGAAGATATATAACTTTTATGAAAAAAATGGGAAATGGCAACAATCTAGATGAAATGCTCAAGAAGTATTTGGATGAAGTACATGGTGTCAAGAAAGATAATGAGGAAATCAAAAATTATTATACGAAATTAGATTCAGACATGTCTTCTTGTATCCAAAAGATTGGATTGGTGAGATATAACGCTTTTAAGGATGTAGGAAGCGATCTGAGTTTTGCAATTGCATTGTTAGATGCTAATGATAATGGGGTTGTATTAAATGGAATTTATGGTTCAGAGTATTCTAATATTTATGCAAAACCAATTAAAAAGAAGGAATCAAGTTATCAGTTGTCACAAGAAGAGGAATATGCAATTGAAATTGCGGAGCAGACAAAGAGTTTTATGGCAAAGAAGAGAAAATAAGGTAATATAGTTGAAGTTTTAAAAACAAGATTTAAGAGGTTTAAATTTAATTTTTGAGATAAATCATTAAAAATCCAAAAAAGTGGCGAAAAAGCATTTTTTTGGATTTTTTAGACATACAAAAATGGATACCAACATAAAATATAGAATTTTGAAAAAGCATTTAAAAGCAATTTAAGACGCTTTTATTTTTTTATTAGACAAAAATGACAAAAAAATGGAATAAAATAGCTAAAAAGTATTTTTATGCATTTTTTAAAACCATAAAAACACACGGTATGACAAAATAGTGATTTTTTTACAAAATAATGAAAAGGATAAAAAGGGCATTTTATTTTTAAGGTAATATAAAAGGTCGAAAAAGTTTTTTAAATCGATTCTAGGCCATTCTGAGAAGAATAAGTTAAAAGCGTTCTAGATGCTAGGATTGATAGCCAAAATGATAAAATGTTTCAAGAGGTGCTTAGGTGATAAAAAAAGTTGTTTTTTTTAATGAATATATTATGTGATAAGAGAGAAAATAAGAAGAAATTAGGTATGATGAAATGTTTTGTGATAGAAAAAATAAAAAATCCATAATAAAAAGTAAAAAATATATTGACAAAACACTATCAAATATGCTAATATATAAATAGTTGTTTTGAAAAACAACACCATGGAGAGGTGGTCGAGTTGGTTTATGGCACCAGTCTTGAAAATTGGCGTGCGTTTATAGCGTACCGTGGGTTCGAATCCCACCCTCTCCGCCATTTTTAAATAAGTGGAGCAGTACCCAAGTGGTTGAAGGGGGCAGTTTGCTAAACTGCTAGGGTTCGTAAGGGCCGCGGAGGTTCAAATCCTCTCTGTTCCGCCAGTGTGAAATATAGAATTTAATTCTATATTTTTTTTGGCTTAAATAAAATATAGTGAGAGATATTGAATAAAGTATTAGATAAATTATTAAAATATATTTTTGGTAATTTATTACTAATAATAAAATAATTAAATTAAATAAAACGAAATTACTTTTACTTAGTTTTAAATTTAATTAAATATTATATAATTAATAATATAATAAAAATATAATAAAAACATTTAATATAATAACATTATTATATTAAATGTTTTATTAATAATTATTAAAGAAAAATATTTATCTGAGAATTGATTTTTGATATTATTTAATAAATATTAATTCAAATAAAATCAATTAAAATATAAAAGACTATTTTTATTTTAATTAATATAATTTTATATGTTTTAATTTATTTTAGTTATTGAATTATAAAGAGATATACAATTTAATAATTAATATTTATTATAAAACAAAAGGTAAATCATACTTTAAGTGGTGAGGAATTTGATTTAGTAATAAATACAAATTAATATAATGAGAAAATAGAGAAAAACAAATAAGATAACATAAGAGAGAGAAAAAACAGGTTGAAAAAAAGAATTGCATGATAGATAACAGGGAGTGTGTAAAGGGGGAAAAGGAGTGAAGGAATCAAGTAAAATAAAGAGCGGAGTTTTGATAATTAATAAATAAAATTGGAAAAAAGTGTAATTTACATAACAAAAACACTTTGCAATTACTGAAGGAATTACTTGCCTCAAAAATCTTATAAAAATGAAGGGAAATAAAGAAAAACATTGTTTTTATATAGAGAATAAAAAGTTATACATAACACAAAATAAAAATATGACAAAAAGACAAAAATAGTAAAGTAATTCAATTTGTTTAACTCTAGAAAGGAAAAATTAAGTCAGAATGTATATTGGATAAAACTGTAAGTATTTTCAAAAAATTTGATACAAAAGGAATGTGTGGATGAATGAATAGATAACAAAGTAAATTGGATTGGCTTGTTTTCGTATAATGCATAATTGAAAAGCATAATTATTAAAAGAAAGAAAAAACAAATTAATTTGAAACTATAAATTAAAGAAATACAAAAATTAGGATATTTAATAAATATAAAAAATATAGTTTACAACATATAAATAAAAAAATAATTTAAATTGAAAACAATAAAGTATATTATAAAACAAAACAGATTTAAAGATAATTTTAAAAGAACAAAAAACAGTAAAAACAATGAAGAAATAAAACAAAAAAATAGAATTGATTAAAAATAAAAATAAATTAAATATAATTTAAGAAACAAACAAAAATAAAACTAAAATAAAAAGCAAAAAAGAATTCAAGAAATATTAATTATAAAAATAAAACAACAAACAAATAATTAAATAATAGAAATAAAATTTAATAATAAATTTTAAAAATAAATATATTTAAAAATAAATTAAAATTGAAATTAAAGAAAAGACAAATAAAAAATATTTATAAATATTAAACAATAAATAAATGATTAATAAAAATTTATTGCAAAACAAAAAACAAATTAAAGTAAAATTTAACAAAGCATAAAATTAACTCGAATAACATAAAAATGAATACATAAAAGAGAAATTAAAATTGGATGAACAATTAAAGAATTAAAAAATTAATATATAATTTTAGTAAATAGAATAAAACAATTTTAAATACTACTATAATAGGATGAATAGGATAAACTAATTCACGAAAATTAAGTTTAGTGAAGGGTAGTGAAATGTTAAAAGTTTAGATGTAGTATAAAGAAAGAAAGAATACTATATCTTATATAAAAGGAAAAACAATAAGTGTACATAATATAGAAACCATGTAATTATTATTAATAAATTAAAAGTATAATAATTGAAAAGCACATAGAGGAAATAGAGAAAATAATTGTTTTTTTTAGCAGTAAAAGTATGAAACATAATATAAAACATTTTATTGACATTTTGTCAATAAAATGTTTTGCTTGAGAAACAAATGAAAGATGTAATTTATCGGGAGAATAACAAGTGAGTAAGGTAAAAATGGAAAAATGTGAAATGAAGTTTACAAATAATACCTATTTTTGTATGGAAAATAAGAATGATAAAACTAATTTTGATAAGATAAAGTATGATTCTTGAAACAGTTAAGAATATTAATGTTTATAGTATAAATTAATTTATAAAAAAATATTTTAAATTATAAGATAATATTTTTTTTAAACAATAATAAGGTTTTTGAATTTAGAAATATAGTTATATTATTTTTGTTTTATTAAAGTATAATAAAAGATTTGATATGGAAATCGGGCATGGATTTAAAAAAAGAAAATTAATTTGCTAAAATAATTAATTTCGATGGAATGATATAGAAAAATATAATAAAATGAAAAATAATTAATTAAGCAATAATGATATGAAAATAAATTCATAAAGAAAAGATTTGATTTTATATTTTATATAACATAATTTTTGTTTACAATTTTGATAATAATCTTATAAATTAATTGTGATTAAATTGATTATAGATATTATTAAATTATAATATATTTTAAAAAATAAAAATGTATTTAAAATAATACAAATAAAAATGGTATTTATAATATTTATTTGCTTTTCTATAAATTTAAAGATAAAAAGTAAAATATTAAATGGAGATGGAAAAAGATATTTTGAATAAATATAAAAACAAGACATATATTAATATGAAAAATATTAATATATAATAAAATTATAATTCATTTATAAAGCAAATAACATATTTACTAAAATTTTGGACAAAATAACAATATGGATAGAGTAAACAATAATTTTGTATCTAAAGATTATAGCTAAATAGTATAAGTAATAGTAGAGGTTTGACTTTTCTAAACAGACAGAAAATAATAAAGAGATATAGAAGAAAATATTTAACAAAAGACGAGATTAGTAAGAAAAATTAGAGGATACATAACAACAAAACAAATCGGTTATTAATCAATTAAAGCATAACTCATAATCACATAGATTATATGGGGAATAATAGGTTAGTTGTTTTTTGTTGTATGGAAAGAATAATATACATAAAAACAAAAAGAATATTGACTAAAAGACAAAAAAGTTAAAACCTAATCAATCTTATGGATACTGCTCTTTGATAGTAAGAAGGGGATAATAAGAAGAAAATCTATGAATCAGTTAAGAAAGTATAGTCTCAATAGAGTGGTGTGGATATAAAAAAACTTAGAGTTAGTTAATTATAAACTTATGAATTAAAATTGATAAGATAATAAAAAACAAATATTTATAAAGTGTTTAAGTCATAGTTGAAAAATTAAAAATTCTATTGAAATTATATATATTTATAAAATACAAACAAGAATAAATTAATAAAAAATAAAATACTAAAATAAAAAAATATAATTATTTTAGCACAGAAAAATAAAAAAGTTTTAAATAATATAAACAAACAAAAAAGAAATTCAAAAACAAAACAAAAACTAAATAAGTGTTGGACAAAAGAAATGATAATAATATAAAACATTTTTTGAAACTAAAACAAAAATAAAAGTAAAAACAAAAAACGAAACAACAATTATTAAAAAAACGAAAAACGAAAAACAAAAAATATAAAATAAAATTGTAAAATAGTAACGAAATGAAAATAATATCTTAAAAACAGATAACACAAAAAACAAAACAACATTTAATAGCATAAAATAAAAAGTAATTAAAAATAAAAATTCACAACAAAATAATTCATAAAATTAAAAACAAAAAACAACAATAAAAACAAATAATAAGCCGAAGTCAGATAGATTAACTTAATAAAAAAGTTAAAATATGAAACAAAAAATGAATTGTTAATAAATAAAATATAACAAAAATGGAAATGTAACAATAGAATTGTACTAAAAATATTAATTTATATGAATAAATAATAATAAACTTCAAGAATTATAATGGAATATAAAATATAAGTAAGGAATTTTTACTTGTATATGATTATATTTGGAGCTAAGATATTAGTAATAATATAGGAAAGTAAACTCTGATTTTACAATTAAAATTTTTAAAATCATTCCTTATCTAGAAAGGATTTGATTCAAAAATATAAAAGAGACATAAAAAGTTATATAAGAAATTATGAATGTTTGTTGTTATGAAAAATATAGGATAATAAATATGGGAAATAACAATAAAAACGTTTTTTATTCATTTATGTTATAGGTATACATAACATAAACAAAGAGGCTGTCTAAAAGACAAAAAAGAAAGTCATTTATGATTTGATGGATTATCTAAAAGGGAAAGTATCGTCTAATATTTCTATGACAACAAATAGAATTTATATGGAGGAAATTGAATGATATGCTATTGATAAAATCAAAATTAAGGAACAAAACTAAGACAAAAAACTGACTACTAAAACGTGAAGTAGTCAGTTTTTTTAAAATTAAATTAATTAATTTTTTCTTCAATTTTATTATTAGAAATATTTTCTTCCTCAAATTTAATTTTATTATTATTAATTTTATTTTTATTTTTTAAATTATCTTTTGCAACAGTCAATAATAATTTAATTCGATTTGTTTGATTTGTTTTACTTGCTCCAGGATCGTAATCTATTGCGGCGATATTTGCATATGGATATTTTTCACGAATTGTTTTTATAACACCTTTTCCAACAACATGATTTGGTAAACAAGCAAATGGTTGTACACAAACAATATTTGGAATTTCATGTTCAATATATTCTACCATTTCAGCTGTTAAAAACCAACCTTCTCCAGTTTGATTTCCAATGGATAAGATATTTTTTACTTTATTTTCTAGTTCCCAAATATCACAAGGTAATAAATAATCTTTTTTTGATTTTTTTAATGCTTTTACATTATCTTTTTCAAAAAGAGAAATCAATTTTAATACAATTTTAAATATTGTAGATTTTGTTTTATCAGTATTTAATAAAGTATTGTTTGTAATTTTATGAGTACAAATAAATTTTAAAAATCCCATAAAATCTGGAGAAATGACTTCTGCACCTTCTTGTTCTAAAACATCAACAATATAATTATTTCCAAAAGGATGGTATTTAATCAAAACTTCACCCACAATGCCAACTTTTGGTTTAGTGATACTTAAATCAAGTTGGATATTTTCAAAATCTTCAACAATTTCATAAATGCTTTTTTTGAATTCTGACATATTGGTAGTTGAAACCAATGTCTTACATTTTTCTAACCAATACTCAAATTTTTCTTGTGTTTCGCCTTGATGTATTTCATAAGCTCTATTTTTATAAAGCAATTTTTGAAGTAAATCACCATATAATACGCCTTTTAACATTTTTTCAATCATTTTTATATTGATTTTAAAGCCATTTGTTTTTTCCATTCCCACAATATTAAACGACACAACAGGAATATTAGGATAACCAGCATCTTTTAATGCTTTTCGAATAAAACCAATATAATTGGTTGCCCTACAACCACCACCAGTTTGGGACATAATTAAAGCAGTCTTATTAATATCGTATTTTCCACTTTCTAAAGCCTCAATCATTTGTCCAACTGTCAGAATAGATGGATAACAAGCATCATTATTAACGTATTTTAAGCCTGTTTCTACGGTGTGTTCAGTACAATCTTTTAGTAATTTGATATTGTATCCAAGCGATTGTACTGCCGATTCTAATAATTCAAAATGAATTGGAGCCATTTGTGGGCATAAAATAGTATAGCCTTTTTCTTTCATATTTTTGGTAAAAAATACTTTATCAATTTCATAATTTCCTAGTTTTTCAGGTGATTTGTGAGTGTTGATTCGTTTATTCATACTAGCTAAAAGTGAACGAACACGAATTCGAATCGCTCCCAAATTGTTAATTTCATCAATTTTTATCAAAGTATACAAATTGTCATAACTTTTTAAGATTTCTTCAACTTGATCAGTTGTAACGGCATCAACTCCACAACCAAATGAATTTAGCTGAATCATTTCTAAATAATCATGTTTTCCAACAAAATCAGCTGCTGCATACAATCTAGAATGATAAACCCACTGGTTTACAACACGAATTGGTTTCTTAATTTCACCTTGATTTTCAATACTATCCTCAGACAACACACATAATCCAAGTGATGTAATCAAAGTATCGATACCATGGTTAATTTCTGGGTCAACGTGATAAGGGCGTCCAGCTAAAACGATACCACGCAAGTCATTTTTTTCCATATATTGCAAAACTTCTTTTCCTTTATCACGTATATCTTTTTTGTATTTTTGATATTCAGTCTCAGCCTTTTCAGCAGCACTTTTCAATTCTGCTTTGTTGAAATTGTAATCTTTAAATTCTGGTAAAGATGAAATAATTTTTACTAAATTTTTTGTATTATCAATTGGCAAAAAAGAATTTATGTATTTAATATTCTTCAATTCTTCCACATTATTTTTGATGACTTCCGAATATGAAATGACAATAGGGCAATTATAATGATTATCAGCTACTTCGTGCTCTTTTCTCGAATATGGAATACAGGGATAAAATATCGTTTTTATGCCTTGGTTCAGCAAACTCATAATATGCCCGTGTGCTAATTTAGCTGGATAACAGACTGATTCTGAAGGCATTGATTCAATCCCTTTTTCATAAGTTTTACGGTTGCTTTTTTCCGAAATAATCACACGGAAACCGAGATTTGTAAAAAACGTAAACCAAAATGGATAATCTTCATACATATTCAAAACTCTAGGAATGCCAATAGTTCCACGGTGGGCTTCTGATTCTTCCAAAGGCTGATAACTAAACAAACGTTCAAATTTGTATTGATAAAGATTTGGTAAATCATGATTTTGAGAAACTTCACCACTTCCTTTTTCACAACGGTTTCCAGAAATGAATTTTTTTCCATTATCAAATTGGTTAATAGTAAGTAAACAGTGATTTTCACAACCATTACAACGAGTATGTGTAATTTGAATGTTCAATTTATCAAGCTCTTCTGCCTTTAAAATAGTGGAATGATATTCCATATCCATATTTGCGATAAATTGCTGTTTTGCCAATAATGCAACACCGTAAGCACCCATTAAACCAGAAATATTTGGTCTTACAACATCACGTTCTACAATGGATTCGAAACTACGAAGTACAGCATCATTATAAAAAGTTCCACCTTGTACTACGATGTGTTCTCCTAAAGTATTGATATCTCTAACTTTCATAACTTTTTGAATTGCATTTTTAATAATTGAATAAGAAAGTCCAGCAGAAATATCACCAACTGAAGCACCTTCTTTTTGGGCTTGTTTAATTTTGGAATTCATGAAAACGGTACAACGTGACCCTAAATCCACAGGTGTTTTTGCGTTTAAGGCTTCTTGTACAAATTCCTGAATTGAAATTCCTAAACTTTTGGCAAAAGTTTCCAAAAATGAGCCACATCCAGAAGAACAAGCTTCGTTTAACATAATATTATCAATTGTATTATCTTTAATTTTAATATATTTCATATCCTGGCCACCAATATCGATGATGCTGGAAACATTAGGTTCAAAGGATTTTGCAGCAGTATAATGTGCAATTGTTTCAATTTCGTTCAAATCAATATTCAATCCAGTTTGGATTAATTTTTCACCATAGCCTGTAACGCCACTAAAACGTAGCTTTGCACCAGCAGGTAAAACCAAATATAATTGCTGTAACATCTGAATAACGGATGTAAGTGGGTTGCCATTATTATTTCGGTATAGGGAATACAAAATTTCGTTTTTCTCATTAATTAAAACTAATTTTGTAGTTGTAGAACCTGCATCAATTCCTAAATAGCAGTTTCCAATATAACCTTCTAAAGGTGCTTCGTTAACAGTATGTTTGGCATGTCTTTCTTTAAAATCCTCATAATCATGTTTGGTTTCAAATAATGCAGGTAATGGTTTGCTTTCTGTATAATTTGATTTTTCAAATTTTTTGAGATTATTTTTCAACGTTTTTGTAGAGATGACTTCTGTTTCAACAGAAGAAAAAGCGGCACCTGTTGCAACCAATAAATGAGCATTTTCTGGAACGATGATTTCATCATCAGAAAGTTCAAGTGTTTCGATAAAACGTTTACGTAGTTCAGATAAATAGTTTAGAGGACCACCTAAAAAAGCGACTTTCCCTCGAATTGGCCTTCCGCAAGCCAATCCAGAAATTGTTTGATTAACAACCGCTTGAAAAATAGAAACCGCAATGTCTTGTTTTGCTGCACCTTCATTGATTAGGGGTTGAATATCTGTTTTGGCAAAAACGCCACAACGTGAGGCAATTGGGTAAATTGTCTTGTAATCTTTGGCAAGTTCATTTAAACCAGTAGTATCTGTGTTTAGCAAAGAAGCCATTTGGTCTAAGAAAGCACCAGTCCCACCAGCACAGGTACCATTCATACGTTGTTCGATAAATTTATCAAAATAAATGATTTTTGCATCTTCTCCACCAAGTTCAATTACTACATCGGTTTGAGGAATCAAATTTTCCACTGCTTTTTTACAAGCAATCACTTCTTGAATAAAAGAAATATTTAATAATCGTGAGATTTCTAATGCACCGGATCCAGTAAGGGACATTGTAAATTCTGCATTTGGATAATCTTTCACAAATTTCAATAAAACATCAGACAGTGTTTTTTTTGTATCTGAGAAATGCCTAGTATAACTAGCATAAATTGGCTTTAATTGCTCATTTAAAATCATAATTTTTATGGTAGTAGAGCCAATATCAAGTCCAACGTGTAATTTATTTTTCATATTGTATACACCTTCTTTTCAATAGTATGCTAAAATGAACATTTTAACATAATTATATATTATAATTTTTGTCGCAATTTGTCAATTGGTAATTTTGAGAAAAGTGGAAGAAGTTGGGATAATGAAGAAATAATATTTTATGCAAACTATAATGAATGCAACTTGTTGACAATGGAAGAAATTCTTGTGACGAAAGATCCTTAGATTAAAGTAAAAGAGGCTACTTTAATTTTGAGGTATGTCTTTTGAAATGGAAACTTAATAAAAAATCACATGCAAATGCATTTAAACTGGCATGTGATTTTTTATTTAGCTACAATAAGAACGGCCTGAGAGAAATATTAATATAGGGAATACAGGAAAAAGTCAAACTAATATATTTACATTTTCAACACATATCTCAAAATAAACCAATAATGACACCCACTTCCGAAGCATCACAAAAATATGAAAAATTTCGTGAAATCCGAAATCTTTCCATTTGGTTTTGGGTAGCTTCAACCAATAAATAATTCCGCCAATGGTGTAAAAAATACCACACAAAATGAGCCATAAAAGGCCATGTAACAAATTAGCTTGCTGAAAAGATTGATAAAGAGGATAAATTGCAAAAATACCCATCCAGCCCATAATTAGATAAATCGTGGTAGTTAATGCACGCGGAGCCTTGATCCAGATAGCAGAAAAAATTGTTCCTAATAGTGCAAATATCCACAAAACGCCGAAAATACTCCAACCCCAAGGTCCACGTAAAGGACCAAGGCAAATCGGTGTATAACTAGAGGCGATTAAAATGTAAATCATAATATGGTCAAATTTTCGAAACACATTGATTCCTTTCTGACTAATGTTTAACCAGTGATATAAAGTACTGAATAAATACAATAAAAATAGTCCAATTCCAAATATCGTAAAGGATACAACATCGTATCCATCGCCCCAAATTGCTGAAAAAACGATTAAAACAATCATTCCAGCTAAAGCCAAAACCGCACCAATACAGTGGGTTAGGCCACTTGTAAAATCTCTAACTTTTGCCATAAAACCTCCGTTTTTTTAAATTCTACCTATATCATATTCGATTTTTAAGTCTTTGTCAATACAAATAATATAAAAAAACACATAAAATAGTTTTTAAAACTAGATTCGACAAAATTTGCTATAAAATAGTACCAGAAATGTTTGAAGAAATTAAAAAATGATTAGCATAAAATGTACAGACTTGAATATGATTTACGAGAAAGGGAAGGGTTGTGCTATGAAAAAGTGGTTAGTGGTTATATTAGTGATTTTAACAGTATTAATTTGTGGGATTTTATTATTTAATACAAATGTTGAGGTGGAATATGTTCCTGAAACAGAGATTGCAGAGGTAGACATGCGAAAAACAATGATTACATTGTATTTCCAAAATGTGGAGAATAAGGAGTTGCAGAAAGAAAGCCGATTAATCGATTCCAAAGATTTATTACTGGATCCATATGCAGAATTGCTAAATATGTTAATAAATGGTCCAGAAAGTGATTTCCTTCAAAAAACAATCCCAGATGGCACAAAGTTGTTAAATGTGGAATTGGTGGGGGATTGTTTGCAGGTAAATTTGTCAAAAGAATTTGTTGAAAATAGCTCAAATGATGAAGTTGAAAGGAGAAATTACATAAATTCAATTGTCAATACTGTGACAGAATTAAATGAAGTAAATGCAGTTAAAATTTTAATAGAAGGTGAAGAGGCAGAAGGATTTACAGAGAATTTTCAAAAAGAAAAAGAAAACAATTGACAAAATTTAGCAAATATGATATAATAAAATAAAGAAAGAGCCATACTTTTATTAAGTGTGGTCTTTTTTTATAAAAAATAAGGGAAAAAAGATGGAAAATATAAAGTTATATAAAAATGAGAGAATAGATGATTTACAATACAAAGGTTTAAAAATCATTCAAAATAAAGAAGGATTTTGTTTTGGCATTGATAGTGTATTACTTTCGGATTTTGCAAAAAGCATAAAACCGAATAGTACAGTGTTAGATATTGGGACTGGCACAGGAATTATAGGTTTATTACTGTGCAGAAAAACAGAACTTTTGAAAATATATGGTGTAGAGATTCAAAAAGATGTTGCTGAAATGGCAAAAAGAAGTGTAAGACTCAATCAATTAGAAGGGAAATTTGAAATTATAAATTGCAATGTAAAGGACATTTTAGATTTTTTACCTGCCCATTCTATTGATTGCATTGTCACTAATCCACCTTATAAAAAGGCCAATACAGGCATAAAAAGCGAAGACGAAAAGCAACTAATTTCAAGGCATGAAGTAAAATGTACATTAGAAGATGTGATAGAAAAAAGTAGTAATTTATTAAAAGATAAAGGTGAATTTTTTATGGTACATCGAGCTGAAAGAATGGTAGACATTATGTGTGCTCTAAGAGAATATAGATTGGAGCCGAAAAATATCAGATTTGTCCATTCCAAGCAAAGGGAAAAGCCTAATTTAATTCTGGTAAAAGCCATCAAACATGCAAATCCGTTTTTAAAGATAGATAAACCTCTTATTATTTATGATGAAGAGGGGAATTACACAGAGGAAATTAACCAAATTTATGGAAGAAAATAAGGAGACATATGATTAGGAAATAGTGAAAATAGAGAAATAAGCCATTTTGATTAGGATTTTGACATAAATTTGAAGGTATTGTATAATAAAATATAAGATAATTGATAGAAAAGAGGAATAATCACAAAAAAAAGATTGTACATAGAGCTGTGAAGCATTAGTATGTAAAAAAATAGAAATTTTAGGAAAGGGAATCGAAATGTCAGGAAAATTGTATTTGGTGGCAACACCAATTGGGAATTTAGAGGATATTACATTACGAGCTTTGCGTATTTTAAAAGAGGTGGACATGATTGCAGCAGAGGATACAAGGCATACGCTTAAGTTGTTAAATTATTTTGAGATTTCTAAACCATTGATTAGTTATTACAAACAAAATGAATCCACAAGAAGTGTGGAACTTGTGGAAAAGTTGCAGGCTGGAAAAAATATTGCGATAGTTTCTGATGCAGGAACGCCAGGAATATCAGATCCTGGTGAACAAATTGTGAAATCTGTTATTGAAAATGGGATAGAAATTGTTCCGATTCCAGGGGCATGTGCGTTTGTAAATGCGTTGATTTCTTCTGGAATTTCAACCAAAGAATTTTGTTTTTTGGGATTTTTATCAGCGATGAAAAAAGAGCGAAAAGAAAAATTACAAGAGCTCAAATATGAAACCAAAACACTAATTTTCTACGAAGCTCCACATAAATTAAACAATACATTAAAAGATATGTTAGAAATTTTGGGTGATAGGGAAATTGTTTTAGCAAGAGAACTTACTAAAATCCATGAAGAATTTATACGTGGAAAAATATCCGAGATTTTAGAAAATAAAGAAGAAATTAGGGGGGAATTTGTGCTTATTTTGGAGGGGAGCTGTGAATCGAAAAGGGAAATGGAATTAAAAAAATTCAATTGTATGACATTAGAGGAACAATATGAGTTTTATAAAAATCATGGATTGTCGAAAAAAGAGATTATAAAACAGATTACAAAGGACAGAGGGGTTAATAAAAATGAGATTTATCAGTATTTTTTAGATAAATAAAAAGTGAGAATTTGTGTGTTCTCACTTTTTGTTTTTATAATTTATAATTAAATTTAAAGGAATAATAATTTTTCTTTTCAAATCGAACGCTAATACCTTCTGATTTAGCGAAATTATCAGATGCAAATTTGACTGATTGAGCAGAACAGTTTGTTGTGAATTCGTAATAATTGTCATCAGTTGGTAATTGATATAATACCGAACCATTGCTATCCTTTTTGATAATAACTTCAATGGTATAACCATCATCATTGGCTAAAAGTTGGGTGTCTGTATTCAAGAAAAGATTTTTAAGTTCGGCCCAGAAACTCTTAGCACCATCTATCATTTGTTTTTCTTGTAATTTTAATACACGAGCATCTAATTTTTCTTTTAAATTCATTTTAAAAATACCTCCTTGAAAAATAGAAATTATAATATAGAAATATTATAAAGGAAAAATTAAAAATTGTAAACATTTTTTTACAAAAAAATTAAAAAAAGTCATAAAAATTTTGGTAAATTTATATAATGAATTAGAGGTAAAAATATGATTAATAAGATTTGGTGTTTTTTTATTATAATTTCAATTATTTTTTCATTATTAAATGGAAATTTGGAAAATTTAAATCAAAGCATATTTTCATCTATAAATGATACAACTCAAATGGTAATTAATTTATTTGGAAGTATGTGTTTTTGGTGTGGAATTATAAAAATAATTTCAGAAACAACATTGCAGGAAAAAATGAAAAAAATTATCCATCCGTTAAATAAAAGAATTTTTAAAAATTTAACGCCAAAAAGCAAAGCGTATGAATACATTACAGTAAATATGGTAACCAATATGTTAGGGATAGGGAATGCTGCTACACCAGCTGGTTTGAAAGCAGTGGAAGAATTGGAAAAGATGAATCCTGATAAAAATAAGTTATCAGATGAAATGATTTTATTTATTGCAATCAATACAGCATCTCTTCAATTGATTCCTACCAATGTGATAGCGATTAGAAATAGCTTAAATTCCCAAAATCCGAGTGGGATTATAATAGCAGTTTTATTTTCAAGTGTTATGACTTTTTTAGCTATTATTTTTTTAACAAGATTGTATTTAAAAATGAGGAGAAATTAAATGAAATTAGTGCAATATTTAGGTAGTTCAGCTATTATATTTATGATAGGATTTATTGTAATTTATGGTGTTTTAGAAAAGAAAAATGTATTTGAAATATTTATGAAAGGAGTTGTAGAAGGACAGAAATTAGTTATAAGTTTATTTCCAACATGGCTTGGATTATTTGTGGCAGTTGGAATGTTAAAGGCATCTGGAATAATAGAATTTTTGGTGGAAAAAATAGATGGTATCGTAAAAAATTTTTTTGTTTACAAGGAAATTTTACCATTGATTTTTTTAAGACCAATTTCAGGAAGTACCGCTACAGTTATGGGAACTGAAATTATGAAAAATTATGGAGTTGATAGTAATATTGGATTGCTGGCATCTTGTATTATGGGATCCACCGAAACCACCATTTATGTAGTTGCACTATATGCATCAAAATTGAGAAATAAAAATTTTAAACCAGTACTAATAATTGGATTGATAGCTGACTTTTTATGTATCATTTTCTCGGTGTTAGCATTGAATTTAGGATTGATGTGATTATTAATAATAAAGCTGGAAAAATAGTTGATTGGAAAACAGAGCCTATTTGATGAAAAATGTCGAATTTTGTAAATGAAAATGTTTTGACATTTGAAAGAGTTAGTGTTAAAATATAATAAATTGAAGTTCAATTGGTATTTCTGCCAAAATTTTCACCAGTAAAAATTAAAAAAACAGATAAAAGTGTAAATAACATAAAATAAAGAAGTATTAAAAAATTTTAAAGTATGTTAAATATTTGGAAGCAAGGTAATAGTATGTCACCAGTAAATTGAAATGTAAAAAAAGATGTTATTTGTAATAATTTTTACATAAAATTATAAAAGAAAGGTGGTGATAACATGGTGATACTCAATATCATTTTGCTAATTTATCTAATAAAAAGGCTAATGGTAAAAATAATGGCTTATAAAATTTATCATCTTATTAAATATTAACTACTTTGCTTGGAGAATGACGATTTGCTACAGAAAGCTGAAGAATAGCTAAATCGTTATCATTTTCAATTAATTCATTGGCAACAGTTTGATAAGCAAGTTCTGGAAAATTATTTTCTTTGCTCAAATGTCCAAGCATAACTTCTTTTAAATTATTTTTTTGTAATAAGTTAGAAATTGTTTTTCCTGCAGTTGAATTGGATAAATGTCCCTGAGGACCACTAATACGTTGTTTTAGTGAAAATGGATATTTAGAAACTTTTAAAATTTCTGGGTCATAATTAGATTCCAAAAATACAAATGAACTGTCATATAGTTGTGAAATTAGGCGATTATCCATATAACCCAAATCTGTTGCAATACTTAGTTTTTTTGAATCATTGTGAATATTGAAACCACAAGGATTAGCAGCATCATGAGGTGTACTAAATGGATGAATTGTTAAATCGTTTAGTTTGAAATCAGTGTCATTTTCAAATGTATGAATGTTATGTGGATCGATTTTATTGCGTTGTTTTTCCATAGCATTCCAAGTTTCAAGGTTTGCGTATACAGGAATATTATATTTTTGTGAAACAGTTCCGATGCTTTGAACGTGATCAGAATGCTCATGGGTTACTAAAATGGCATCAATATCTGTTATAGAAGTACCAATGGATTCCAATCCTTCACATACTTTTTTACAACTAACTCCAGCATCAATTAATATTTTTGTGTGGTTTGAATTTATAAATAGGCAGTTACCAGAACTGCCACTAAAAATACTACAAAAGTTTATCATAATTTTATCCTAATTCTACCTAATTTTATCTTTTTGTTATTCTTCAACTCTTTCGATTTTTGCACCTAGTTTTCTAAATTTTTCTTCAATGTTTTCATATCCACGATCAATATAGTTTAAATTATAAATTTCAGTTTTCCCTTTTGCTACAATACCAGCGATGATTAATGCAGCACCAGCACGTAAATCGCAAGCATAAACAGGGGCAGCGTTTAATTTATCGACACCTTCAAATACAGCACTTTTCCCTTGAGCAGTAATTTGTGCACCCATTTTGTTTAATTCAGCAGTATATTGAAAACGAGATTCCCAAATGCTTTCATTAATAATGCTTGTCCCTTTTGAAAGAGACAAAACAACACCCATTTGAGGTTGCAAATCAGTTGGAAATCCTGGGTAAGGTAATGTTTTTATAGTTGCTTTATTGGTTCGTGTGTTACACCAAACACGTAAATGATCTCCATTTGCATCAACATTTCCACCAATTTCAATGATTTTGGCAGTGATGGATTCTAAATGTTTTGTAATGCAATTTTTGATAATAACATCCCCTTTTGAAGCAATAGCAGCAAGCATAAATGTACCTGCTTCAATTTGATCTGGAACAACCGAATAAGAAGCATTTCCCTTCAATTCTTTTACACCATTGATTTTGATAATATCAGTTCCTGCACCACGAATATCAGCTCCCATTGTATTTAGAAAATTGGCAACGTCTACAATATAAGGCTCCTTAGCAGCATTATCAATAACGGTTGTACCCTCAGCCAAAACGCTAGCAAGCATAATATTAATTGTTGCACCAACTGATACAACATCCATATAAATAGAATTTGCTGTTAATTTTTTTGCTTTAGCTGTGATATTTTCATTAGAAACCTCAACATCAGCTCCCAAAGCTTCAAAACCTTTGACGTGTTGGTCAATTGGTCTAGCTCCTAAATTACAGCCGACCAGGTAGACCAACTTGGGCTTTTTTGCATCTTCCAAGTAAGCTACCAATTAAATAATAAGAGGCTCTAAATTTGCTGGTAATATCAGATGGTGCTTTATAAGAATTTATATTTCGATTATCGATTGTTACTTCATGTTCAGAGTTCCAAGTTACAATAGAACCTAAACTTTTTAATATATCACAATATAATTTTACATCACTAATGTTTGGTAAATTCTCAATGGTACAAACTCCGTTGATTAGTAGAGTAGCGGGGATAATAGCTACAGCAGCATTTTTTGCACCGCTGATAACAACTTCACCCTTTAAAGGAGTATTTCCTGTAATGACTAGTTTTTCCAAAACAATTCCCTCCAAATTTGATTTTATTTAGATAAAAAATTAAACTCATAAAAAACTATATCATAAATGTAAAATATTTACAATATAAATTTGCAAAATTTTTAAAGTTATTTTTATAAATAAGGTTTCTTTCTTTTTACTTAAATATATTAAGGAGATATAGCAGATTGTAGTGCAAATAATCTTTTTATTGATGTTTGGTTTTTGATGATTTTTATCTTAAATTGGATAAAATTGCAAAAAATATTGACAAGTAGGTAAATATAATGTAAAATACAAACAATAGTTCTGTTGCTACAAATACAACTTCAACAGTAGGAATTAAATATTAATATAAAGAGTAGATAAATTACAATTTTTTCATATATTATATAGGGGTGAAAAATTTGTATTGTTGTGAGAAAAAATGTAATATATGCTATTTGGCTATTCGTATTAGTCTAATTGTAATATTACTAATATGGAATATTACTTTGACAAGTATAGTATCAAATGAAAATCCTGCACATATAAATAGCTTTAATTATGCACCTGAGAATTTACAAGATGGAGGATATATCACTTTTGATACTAATAGGGTTATAGAGAAAAATGATATAACACATCAAGAAGGAAGTTCAGATTTTATAATTAATAAAGAGGGAAACTATTATATTCAATTTAATACTACTGTTTATGAACCACCCTCAACAGGGAAGGAAACAACATTATCAGTTTATTTAGAGCATAATAATGCTACGATATATGGTACAACTGTTGGAGAAACTGTTGCCAATGCTTATCAAACAGTCAATTTGAGTTTTGGAGTGATTGTTAAAGCAAATAGTGGTGATGTTTTGAGAATAAAAAATAATTCTAGAACAGTAGTCGAATTATTACAACCTAATATAACTATTATAAGAATAAAATAAATATAAGAGCATAAAGGACAAATGAAAAGGAATGAGCCCAGTGAAATTTAGAGTTCATTCCTACTTGTCTAGTACTGAATAAGAAATGTTCAATTTTTTGAATTCAGTACAGAAATTATCTATCTTTTTAGGTTATAATCATTATGAAAAATTACAATTTTGAGGAGAAATAGCAATGTTAGAAATAAGACAAGAAAATATAAATGATTATGAACAAGTATATCATGTTATAAAGACTGCATTTGAAAAAGCTGAGCATCGTGATGGAAATGAGCAAAATTTAGTTATTGCATTGAGAGAAAGTAAGTCATTTGTTCCTGAATTATCATTAGTAGCTGTAAATAAAAATAAAATTGTAGGTTATATTTTATTTACTAAAGTTCAAATTGGAGATAGTACAGAATTAGCACTTGCACCATTAGCAGTATTGCCAGAATACCAAAGAAGAGGAATAGGTACAAAGTTAATAAAAGAAGGACATAAAATAGCAAAACAATTGAATTATAACTATTCTATTGTTTTAGGAAGTAATAAATATTATGCTAGATTAGGATACGTTCCTGCAAGTAAATACAATATAAAAGCATCGTTTGATGTTGAAGATGAATATTTTATGGCTATTCCGTTAAATGAAAATGCAACAGCAATAAATGGAATCGTTGAATATGATAAAGTGTTTGGAATATAAAAACAAATTATAATTCATAGGAGGAATAGATGATAAGAAGATTTGAAAAGAATGATATAAATAATATAATGCAAATTTGGAAAAATGAAAATATAAAGGCTCACAAATTTATTCCAGAAACATATTGGAAAAATAATTATAACTATGTAAAAGAAGTTTTGCCAAATGCAGAAATAAATGTTTATCTTATTAAAGAAGAAATCGTAGGATTTATTGGATTAGATAATAATTATATTGAAGGAATTTTTGTTGATACCAATAATCAAAGTAATGGAATAGGAACATCTTTATTGAATAATGCAAAAGAAAGCAGAAATAGTTTGACTCTAAAGGTATATAAGAAAAATATAAATGCGATCAATTTTTATAAAAAGAATCATTTTGTGATTATAAGTGAAAATATAGATGAAAACACAAATGAAATAGAATATATGATGATTTGGAATAGATAAAGAAAAAATTATAATGGGTTAAACTATAAATCATACAAAATCAAAAAAGGGCCTGTAAAAAATTTAAACATTTCTTCTTTTTAGAAGATAGTATTTTTTACAGCCCTTTTTGGTTAACTTTTGCTATTAATTAATTCAATAATTTTAAATTTAAATTCTACGGTTTCTGAATCTTCTGAAACAATGGCGAATTCTTCATCAGATAGGTTTTCTCTTAAATATTCTTCTCCTTTTTCGTCAATAACACCAGAAGATACACTTACAAAACAAAGTGGTGGGAATAGAGAACACCACCAGTTTTGGCCTTGTGCTTCCCCAATTTCGATTTTTAAAGCATCGTAGTTTCCAGCAGGTAAAGAAATATTTCCATAATATTTGGTTGGAAAATAAAAATTACCAATTTCAATATTAACAGAATATTCATAACCATTTTCCTGGATAACGTGTTCTGCAATTTGCTTGAAATCTTCTATATGTTCATTAGATAACTCAATAACCGCTTGTTTGTCCGATGTCTCAATTGTTAAAGTTTCCATATAAGCTAAAATAGCGTCACGTACTTTTAGTTTTAGTGCTTGATCTTCTTCTGAATCGCTGTTAGCTAGAATATGAAGTCTGAATATATTTTCAGCAAGTCCTTCTGAAATATTAGTTGCATATGAATAAACAGTAATGGTAAAAAATAGGGCAAATAAAATAGATAGAAGAATGAAGGTTTTTAAAAAATTTCTCATTTTACATTTCCTTTCTAAATTTTATAAAATTTTCTATTACATTAAGTATTTGTAAAAATGGATAAATTATTCATTATTTTATAAAACAAGGAAAAAAATCAGAAAAACACCGAAATTGGTATTTTTCTGAAATAACAAATCAATTATCGAGTGTCGCCATTAGGACGACGATTTTTAGTAAAATTAAATTTCAAATTAGTAGAATGAGAGGAAATCTCCTTTGTAAGAACAAAATCAGGTTCTCTTTTATAAATTCCATTAATTTGAATTCTTGTTACTTTTTTTAAATGGTTATATAATTCACTCATTTGTGCAGTATTTAGTGGAATGACCCACACCACAGTTTTTTACATCAATTGTTTCGCAAGGAATTCCCAGATATTGACAGGTTAATTCCATTGTTCTTGCGATTCCTTTGCATAAAGCATAATGCTGAACTAAGCCACCATATGGAACGTCAATATGATAAATACCAGCATTTGCATAATCATATGAGGTAGGATTCCAGCCGAGAAAAACCTCTAATTAATGGATGACAATATTTAATTTCTGTTTGAAATTTGTCATACAAAAGTAAGTAAGTCTTCAATCGATCAGAAGTGTTATGAACATAATCAATGTGCCAAGTATCTAAGTGACTTTTTATTTTTTCCAATGCATCTCTCATTTCAGTAAGACATTTATTTGATGTAATTCCAATGTTAGTAGGTAAATTCAAAACATCTTTCCCTAATGTTACAGGAAGAGAGCCTAAATTAATGCGATTGTTTTTTAAAGTAGAAACAAGATTAGCAGAAATATGATTTTTAATGTTGTGTATTTTGATTTCCATAATGATACCTCCTATATAATTATAATACCATAAAATGGGGGAAAAGTCAATTTTATGTCAAATTAGGAAGAAATATTACAAAAATATTACAAAAATATTGCAATCATGTTACAGAAAATAAAGTCGAAAAAAAGGGAATGAAATAATATTTTGTTGAACAGCCAAGATTGTTAGTTGTCGAAATGTAAAAAAAGTGCTAAAAATCAGGATTTCTGTCGAAAAAGGAAATACGAAAATGATTGACCTGCAAGGGTTTCAGTGGTAAAATTTAAGTATAGAATATATGGAGGTAATAATATGAATAAGAAAAGATTATGTTGTTTCTACGTAAACGATATTCATTTGATTACGATGCTTTTACCATATATAAACAAAAGAATTAATGAATCTACAAAAGTAATAACAATACTAGAAACAGATATGAGTAGAAGTGCCAAAAAAGTAATCGAGAGAGTCCAAGGGATGAAGTCCGAAAAACTATTAGAAATAGATTGGAGGAACAAGAGTTTAAAATATTTATACGAATGTGATATTAAAGATAAACTTATTTTAATTGGTGGGACAGACGAATTTATGAAAGAAGCAAATAACATTATTACCAATCGAGAAGAAAGTTGTATGATATTGAATTGCTATGAAATGATGCAGGGAAGTACAAATCTACAAGGAATTTTAGAAAGTCATAGCAAGGTTGTCAATACATCAGGTGAGAAATATCCAGAGGAAGTTTTTACAGGATATGTCCAAAAGAATTATAATAAAATAACCTTGTAATAAAAGTAGCTTAAGAATAGATAAATAGCCTATTCTTAAGCTTTCTTTGTCTAAAAAGTTGGGGCTTGACTTATCTAATAAAATAATATAAAATACAAAAAAATAGACAAAATTGAAGACTAATTTTTAGAAAGGAATGGTGAGAAATGGGGGATAGACTTGCAGAGATTAGAAAAAAACTAGAAAAATATGGTCAAGAGCATGTATTGATGTTCTATGATAAAATGGATGAAGATGAGAAAAATAAATTGTTAAATAAAATTGAAAATATTGATTTTGATTTAATGAATGACTTATATCAAAAGGCAAATCAACCTATGGATTTGAAAAAAGAAGTAATCGAACCAGTTGAATATGTTGAAAAAGCAAAATTAACAGTGGCAGAAAGAAATGTATATGAGCAAAAGGGAATTGAGGCTATAAAAAAGGGGAAATATGCTGTTGTTACAATGGCTGGAGGACAAGGAACTAGACTTGGTCACAAAGGGCCAAAAGGAACATTTGACTTGGGATTAGATTCGCAAAAATCAATTTTTGAATTATTATGCGAAGGAATTAAAAAAGCAATGTTTAAGTATGAGACAATTATTCCTTGGTACCTTATGACAAGTGAAGAAAATAATGACCAAACAGTTGAATTTTTTGAAAAGCATAACTATTTTGGGTACCCAAAAGAAGCTATACATTTTTTCAAACAAGGCCAATTACCAATGCTTGATTTGAATGGAAAGATATTACTTAATGAAAATGGAGCTATAAAAGAGGCGGCCAATGGCCATGGTGGTACACTTCAGTCAATGGAAAGAAGCAATGTTATAAGTCAGATGAGAGAAAATGGAATCGAATGGGTATTTATTAGTGGTGTTGATAATATCTTGGCCAATTTGGTTGATCCATTATTAATTGGAATGTCGATTTCTAATAAAGTGTATAGTGCTGTAAAATCAGTTGAAAAAATTGACCCAAAAGAAAAAGTAGGTGTTATTTGCAAGAAAAATGGAAAAGTAGGAGTTATTGAATATACTGAAATCTCTGATGAAATGGCCAATATGAGGGATGATTATGGTTCTTTGGTTTATGGAGATGCCAATGCCATTATGCAATTGTTTAATATCAAAGCATTGGAAAAAGTGATGGATTTGAAATTACCTTATCATACAGCTGTGAAAAAGGCTAATTATATTGATAATATGGGCAAATTGATTGTCAGTGACGAACCAAATGCCTACAAATTTGAAATGTTTATTTTTGATGCTTTTGAAATGTTAGATGATGTTCTGACTTTACGTGTTAAAAGGGAGGAAGAGTTTGCTCCAATTAAAAATGCAGAAGGAGTAGATAGTCCAGAAACAGCAAGAAAATTGTACATTGATTTCTTCTCTAAATTGAATTATATGAAAAAATATAGCGAATGGTGCACGAATCCAGCATTTGATGAAGAAACGCGTCATGAATTATTGTTGATTGCTGGTGATGAAGAAGAAATTAAAGATCGATTTTATAAAGATTTGGAATTTGGAACAGCTGGATTAAGAGGAGTTATAGGCAATGGTACCAATAGGATGAATGTTTATACGGTGACAAAAGCGACACAAGGTTTGGCAAATTTTATTATTCGAGAAGGTAGCGAAAACAAAGGTGTTGCAATTTCGTATGATTCAAGAAGAATGTCTAAAGAATTTGCCATTGAAACAGCATTATGCTTGAATGCTAATGGAATTAAAACGTATATTTTTGATGAGATTAGACCAGTACCAGAATTATCCTTTGCTGTAAGAGAACTTGGGTGCACAGCTGGAATTATGATTACAGCTAGCCATAATCCACCAGAATACAATGGTTATAAAGTATATTGGGATGATGGAGCTCAAATTGTAGCACCAAAAGATAAAGAAATTATTGAGGAAGTAAATAATGTATCAGATTATTCATTAGTTAAAAGAATGACTTATGAAGAGGCTCAAAATACAGGTTTGTACAATATTGTGGGAAGTGCTATGGATAAATTATATTTAAATGCTATCAAAAAACAGGTATTAAATCCAGAAATGATAAAAGAAGTGGAAAAAGATTTAAACATTGTTTATACACCATTACATGGCACTGGAAATAAGCCCGTACAGAAAGTTTTAGAAGAACTTGGCTTTACGAATGTATATGTGGTTCCTGAGCAAGAATTGCCAAATGGCAATTTTCCGACGGTAGAATATCCAAACCCAGAAGATCCAAAAGCGTTTGAATTAGCATTGAAATTGGCAAGAAAAGTAGATGCAGATGTTGTTTTAGCAACTGACCCAGATGCTGATAGATTAGGAGTATTTTCTAAAGATTCTGCAACTGGTGAATATGTATCATTTACAGGAAATATGTCAGCTTTATTAATTGCAGAATATGTTTTATCACAAAGGAAAGAAAAAAATTTGATGCCTAAAAATCCTGCGTTTGTCTCAACTGTAGTTTCATCAAACTTGGCAGGAGCAATTGCAAAAGAATATAATATGCATTTTGTAGAAACATTAACAGGTTTTAAATTTATAGGTGAGCAGATTAGAAATTTTGAGACAACAGGAGAATACGAATATGTATTTGGATTTGAAGAAAGTTATGGATGTTTAGTTGGAACACATGCAAGAGACAAAGATGGAATCACAGCCGTTATGATGCTTTGTGAGGCAGCAGCTTTTTATAAAAAACAAGGTTTAACATTATGGGATCAGATGCTTAAAATATACGAAAAATATGGATATTACAAAGAAGAAACGGTTATGATTACACTAAAAGGTGCAGATGGAGCAGTTAAAATTAGAGAAATTATGGATATGATAAGAAGTAATCCACCAGAGGAAATTGGTGGTTATAAGGTTTTAGAAAGAAGAGATTATAAAACAGGATTTACAATTGATACTACAACAGGACAGGAAGGAAAAACAGGACTTCCAATGTCGAATGTTTTATATTATGCGATGGAAAATGATGTGTGGTGTTGTGTGAGACCTTCTGGGACGGAACCAAAAATCAAATTCTACATGGGGGTTAAAGGCAAAACAATGAAAGATGCAGATAAGCAATTGGCTAAGTTAAAAAAAGCCATGATGGCTTTGGCTGAAAAATAGAAAAGAGCATGGATGAAGTTTCATCCATGCTTTTTTGATAGTCAAGAAGTGGAAAGTTTTATTCATAGCCAAATTTTCTTTTTAGTTCTTCTGGATCCAAATCTAAAGCAGAAGCTAACATCAAAAGAGTATTTAAATATGGTTTTTTTGTTTTACCAGTTTCAATGTTCCATAGTTGGCAGCGTGTTAGGCCAGTTATATCAGCCAAATTAATTATTGATAAATTTTCTTGAATACGGACATTTTTAATCAATTGTCCACCAGACAGATTTTTATCTAAGTTATAGGTATGTCTAAATTCTTTTTTAAGTTCTTCTAGATCTAAGTGCAAAGTATGAGATAGTTTTAGAAGTGTACTTAAATCTGAATTTTTAGTTTTACCAGATTCTAAAGCTTGAATAACATGAGGAGCAATGTCAGAAATTTCTGCCAATTGTAGTTGTGATAAGCCAAGTTGTAAACGAGTTCTTGCAATCAAATTGAATTCTGAAGTATCAACATCTGTTTTTGGCTCTAAAATTGAATTTAAAACGGAAATTGTTTTCGGATGAAATTTTCTGACAACCCCTTGTTCAATTTGGACCAGGGTGGATAATGACAAATTAAATTGCCTTGCAAAGTCTATCTGCCGAAGGTTATGTTTTAAACGATACTCTTTTACTAATTTTGCTAAATTTTCTGTTTCCATTTTTCCTCCTAATATTTTTGATGACATGATTTAAGAAACATTTTAAAATTAGTATCTAAATTTAGATTTTAATTCATCTAAATTTAAATTTTCAAGGCTATTGGCTAAAATTTCTAAAGTTAAAAGATGTGGTTTTTTTGTCTTACCAGTTTCAATGTTCCGTAATTGGTGGTGTGTTAAGCCAGTTATATTAGCTAAATCAACTGTTGATATATTTTCTCGAATACGAGCATTTCTAATCAATTGTCCGCCAGACGGATTTTTATCTAAATTATAGATGTATCCAAATTCTTTTTTTACTTCTTCTAGGTCTAAGTTCAAAGCACGAGATAGTTTTAGAAGTGTACTTAAAGCTGGACTTTTTGTTTTACCAGATTCCAAAGCTTGAATAACATTAGGATCAACATCAGAAAGTTCTGCCAACTGTAGTTGTGATAAACCAAGTTGTAAACGAGTTCTTCTAATCAAATTGAGTCCTGAAGTATCAAAATTTATTTTTTGCTCTAAAATTGAATTTAAAATAGCAACTGTTTTTGGATGAAATTTTTTGGCAACCCCTTGTTCAATTTGGGCAAGGGTACATAATGACAAATGAAGTTGCTTTGCCAGATCTTTTTGTCGAAGTCCATGATCTAAACGATAATCCTTTACCAATTTTGCTAATTTTTCTGTTTCCATTTTTTCCTCCTGATATTTTGATGGCATTCTTCAAGAAACATTTTAAAATTAATATCCAAATTTAGATTTTAACTCATCTAAGTTCAGCTTTTCAAGATTATTGGCTAAAATTTCTAAAGTTAAAAGATGTGGTTTTTTTGTCTTACCAGTTTCAATATTCCGTAGTTGGTGGTGTGTCAGGCCAGTTATATTAGCTAAATCAGCCGTTGATAAATTTTCTCGAATACGAGCATTTTTAATCAATTGTTCACCAGATGTATTTTTTTTCGGACAGTACGTATAGCCAAATTCCCTTTTTACTTCTTCAGGATCCAAATGTAAAGTAAGAGCCAAAGTTAAAAGTGTATTTAGATGTGGTTTTTTGGTTTTACCAGTTTCTAAATGGTGAATGACCTGAGGTTTAATCCCAGATTTGTTGGATAACTGTCGCAGAGACAGACCTAATTGTAACCGGGTCTTTGCAATTAAGTTCAATTTTGAAACATCCATGTTTAATTTTGAATCTAGAATCAAATTTAAGGCTGAAATTGTTTTAGGCTGAAACTCTCTAACAATGCCTTGTTCAATTTGTGATAAGGTGGCTACTGACAAGTTAAGCTGTTTTGCCAGATCTTTCTGTCGAATCTTATGTTTTAACCGATAATTTTTTACTAATTCAGCTAAATTTTTTCTTCCATTTCTTTTCCTCCTAATATTTTTTAATATTAATAGTATACCATAATTTACATAATAAATCAAGGCCTTTTAAAGATTTCGTCATAAATTGGTGGTTTTTCAATATAATTTTATTAGGAGGTTTTTATGTTAGAGAAAATTAATTTACCTTATGCTTTAAATGCTTTGGAGCCGTTTTATAGTAAGCAAACGTTAGAAATACATTATCAAACTTTATATTCGGCTTATGTTGATAATACCAATAAAACAGAAGAAAAATTAAAACAGGCTCGAAAAAATAATGATTTTGAAAATATAAAATGTTTAGAAAAAGAATTATCCTACCAAGGTTCGGGTGCTATTTTGCATGAATTATTTTTTGAGAATTTGGGACCTGTTACACAATCAGGACCAAGTACAAAACTGATGCATCAAATTAGCAAAGATTTTGGGACATTTGGTATGTTTAAAAGCCAGTTTACAGCAAGTAGTAAGGCAGTTGAAGCGTCTGGATGGAATTTGCTTGTATGGGTTCCGAAATGGAAAAAATTGCAAATTTTACAATGTGAAAAGCATCAAAATTTAACACTTTGGGGATGTAAACTATTACTAGTATTAGATATGTGGGAACACTCCTATTTTTTGCAATACAAAGCGAATCGTGCAGAATATGTAAATGCATTTTGGAATATTGTAAATTGGAATGCAGTAAATGGAAGGTTTGAAGAGGTTGTGTAATAAAAGGGCTATAAAAATGAAAGTTTTTACAATTGACCTGCTGTAAATACTAAAAAAAGCGAGTGAAATTCTCGGAAGAAATTTCTCACGCTTTTATTTTTTTAATCGATAGAAGTAAGTGCATTAACTACTTTTGTGCATTTTCCATTTTGGAAAATAAATGAGTAAGTTTTTGATGCATCAGGACTGGTTGTTTCTTCAGGTGTTGATGGGGTGTAATTTTTAAAGTTTTCTGCAACGGTTGTATCTGGTTCGAAACCGCCAGCACAAATAGTGTTTCCAGGAATTACAATTTCTTTATAATTAGTTGTTAATTTCCAAACATCGCTTAACTGTGCTTGACATTCTAAATAATATTCCTTAGAATTTTTTGCTTTTATTTTGTAAAGAACATAATTGCTAGAATCATATACATCAAATTCATTTCCATTGGGTTTTACTAAATAATTTTTTTTATCTAATTGAATGGAATTGGAATCTAGTATCTGATTCAATTCATTTGCTGATATTGTATATTGTGTATAAATAACGCCTTGTAATGTATAAGAATTGTCATTATTTTTTTCAGCATTTGTGACATACAAAACATCAATTCCATCTAATTCTTGCGTAATCTGACTATAATTGTGAGTATCAGAAGTGCTGTCAACAATTGATGTGTTTTGTGTGGCTGTATTTGAATTATTTTCATCAGGAACAGTGTTATCTAAGGTATTAGAAATACTACTAATTTTGTCTTGTAGAGTATTGATTTGTGTTTCTTTACTAGATAAATTATTTTGAAGTTCATGAATACTTTCAGCATTTGAATTTTTTACTTGTGATAATTGATACCCCATCAAAATGATAATAATAACTAAAAGCAAAATAATCATAATATAGAGAATGTTACTTACATTATTTTTCTTTTCCATTTTTTACCTCCTCCTTATATTTATTGTATACAAAAGGTAAGAGTTTTTCAAGTAGTTTGGAGGAGAATTTTTTTATAAAAATCCCCCAGTACAACTGGGGGATAATTTTTTCTATCTCATTGAATAAAATAGAAATTTTCTGCCCTTCCTCAGTGGTAGGACGAATTAAGAGACTGGGTCTAGTTTATATAAATAATCAATAACTTTGCCATTTTTACATACTAAATAGCTTTGGTAGGCCAAATCAGATTTTCGCAAGATAGTTGTCTCTGAAACACCCTCTTGTGAAAGCTGGTAAGTATTATCATCGATTTTCTGGGCTTCAATAATAGTTGTTTCATAGAAATAACCATTTTTTTCTACCCAGTTTACAGCTCCTTTTTCGATGTAACGACAATCGGAAATAGTTGAATCTTGCGTGCTCCAAGCAATTAGACTACCCAATGGGCAGACAATATGTTTTTTAGAAAAAGTTAAATAGATATTATCCTGGATGACTGCAACGTAATTCCAGAGAATTTGCGGAATATCATAGTCATTTTTTACCCGAGTGATATTGAAATTTGTTCCCAAGTCTTCGGGAACCAGAAAAATTTTTTTCATGAGGTTACCTCCTTGTTATTTATATGATTTGTGAAAATATAACTTATATTATAATCTATTTTACATAAATTGTCAATATTGACATGCTGAAAATTTAGTGATATAGTAGAAAATATACTAAGAAAGGGAACAAAAATGGAAAACAAAAGAAGTAGCCAAAATATAAAGATTTTAATTATAATTAGTGCACTTTTATTCATTATAGGTGTTTTTATAGAAAACTTAAATGTGGGACAAGTAAATGATAAAGTAGCTAGTTTGACTGCAGAAGAAGAAACCAATGTGGTAGAGAAAACGGTATTGGATACAGAAAGAATTGCAGCAGCCTATGTTCCAAGAAGAGAAGTAGCTAGTGAAGAAGTCGTTTCGAGATATGCCAAAGCACGTCAACGTGAATTATATAATTCGATTGATGAGATTACGATTTCAAAAGACATGGATTTAACGGTTAGATGTAATGTATCAAGAGAGGATTTTATCACATTAATGGCAGGTGTAAAAGCAGATACATCAGGTTTTTTTGAGCAAAATGCAGGTTTAATTTATGATGTGTGTGAAAAATATCAATTAAATGAAATATTTTTCTGTGGTTTAATTTCAGCAGAATCTGGTTGGAATATAGCAGGAAATCATAGGAGAACACATAATTATATTAGTTTGATGGGAAAAGGGGGCTTACTTCAATTTGCATCGATTGAACAAGGCCTTGAAAAAGCAGCTAGTACTTTGCATTTCAATTACTTATCAGAAGGTGGAAGATTTTATTATGGTAAAACATTGGCTGCGGTAAGAACAAGATTCTGTCCAGTTAATCCTAATTGGACCAATTTGGTTTATGGGAGAATGCAACAAATTGTAAAATAAAAGCTCAAAAGGAGCTTTTTTTGATTGGTAAAATTTGAGATAAAGAATAAAAAAATAGAAATAATTTTGCCTTATTTCTAAAAATACTCTCCACCTTTTATTATATCACATTTTTAAAGTTATGTCAACTTGACAAAACATTAAAAATATGCTCTCGCTTAAATTTACTGATTTTTCTAGTAAAAAAATTTTTTATATGATTTTTAAAAAAGTTTGGCTATTTTTGGGAAATTGTGATAAAATAAAAATATCAATTAAAAGATTTAAGAATAAATAGAGGAAAAAATGGAATTTTTATTTACTTTTTTAGAAGGAATTGCGAGTTTTGTATCACCTTGTTTATTACCAATGATTCCAATTTACATTGCCTATTTTACGGGTGAAAATGAGGAAAAATCAACTAAAACTGTGATAAATGCAATGGGATTTGTTTTAGGGTTTACAGTTGTATTTTTGATATTGGCAATATTTGCGAGTCAACTGGGAAAATTGGTGAGTAGCCATATGAAATTTATAAAAATTATATTTGGAATTGTTATTATCGTATTTGGTTTGTATGATATGGAGTTGTTAAAACTTAGTTTTATGAGCAAAATGAGAGGAATGAAGGCAAATGTGAAAAATTTGAATTTTATAAAATCATTTTTGTTTGGAATGTTATTTTCGATAAGTTGGACGCCTTGCATAGGAACTTTTTTGAGTTCAGCACTGTTATTGGTTGCTAAAGGCCAACAATTATTAAAAGGAATTTTGCTCATGTTGATTTATTCGATGGGACTTGGAATTCCATTTATAGTGTCTGTTTTGTTGCTTGAAAAATTAAAAGGGATTTTTGATATTATTAAAAGAAATTTTAGCAAAATCAGAAAAGTTTCAGGTGGAATTTTGATTGGTATGGGAATTTATGTGATTTTCTTTTGAAGGAGAAAAGTATGAAAAATAAATTTATTATGATTGTTTTGTGTCTTATTTTTATTGTGGGATTGTTTGCTATAAAGGGAGTGCTTAAAACGCAAGGAAATAATGGACAAAATCAAACTATGGAGGAGGAAAAAATGAGTGTTTTAGAAGTAACAGGAAGTGAATTTGAAAGGGAAGTTTTGCAAAGCGAGAAACCAGTTTTAGTGGATTTTTATGCAGATTGGTGTGGTCCATGTAAAATGTTGGCTCCATTGCTTGAGCAAGTGGCGACAGAAAATGATGCCATAAAAGTATGTAGAATTAATGTTGATGAAGAACAGGATTTAGCTGTAAAATATGGAATTATGTCCATACCAACTCTTGTTGCTATCAAAAAAGGAGAAGAAGTCAATCGAAGTGTTGGGGTTGTTGATAAAGAAGAGATTTTGGATATGTTCAAGTAGGTGGAGAGATAGAAGTATTTGGGAAAAGAATAGGAGTTTTATATATTGATAAAACCAAAAAGAGGGAGAAAATAGCATTTAAGCTAAATTCTCTTTTTTGTATTTGGCAATAAAATAGCGTATATCAAAATAATTGACTTTGTTTGGTAAATTTTCTTTTAAAATTTTTAGTTTTTCATAGCCAAATTCATCAATGGCATCAAAAATATTTTTTTCAAATTGCATTTGAATATCTTTTGTTAGATTTATTTCTAAATTAAGTTCATAACAGTTAATTAAATGATTTTCAATTGTTTGCCTTGTAAGACCACGAATTTTAGCGATTTCATCAATGCTTTTTCCAGTATGATATAAATCGTAGGAAACAAGGTTAGTGTTTTCTTTTGAATTGGTTGTGGATTTTGGCGATTTTTTATCTGGTTTTTGTATTATTTGGATGTTGTTTTCGGTAACATATTTTTGAATGGTTTCGATAAAAATGTTTCCATATTTTTCTAATTTATTTACGCCAACCCCACTAATCTTAAGCATATTATCCACAGAAATAGGATAATATGTGGACATCTCTTTCAAAGAAATATCAGTCAACACGATAAAAGGAGGAATTTTGTTAATTTCTGCAATTTCTCGTCTAAGCGTTTTTAAAATCTCAAATAAATTTTCATCAAAAGTAAGGTCTTTATTTGGTAGAAGGTCATTCTTTTCAATTTTTCGCTTGATTAAAACCTCCTTGTTGTGAAATAAGACGTCGTCTGCGGATTTGTTTAAGGCTAAGATGGGATATTTGTCGCCAATGCTGTTAATATAATTTTCAGTGATTAAAAAGTAAATTAAATCAGTAATGGTATTTTTGGAATATTCATGCATGATTCCATAGGTGGATAGTTGGTCGAACCCTAGATTTTTTACTTTAGCAGATTTAGAACCTTTTAAAACATCAGCAACAAGGCCAATACCAAATCTTTCGTGCATTCGTTTAATACAGGATAATATTTTTTTTGCATCCAAGGTAATATTGGTTATTTCCACTTCAGATAAGCAATTGCTACAATTATTGCAACTATCAAAAGTTGGTGTTTCGCCAAAATATTCTAAAATATATTTTCGAAGACATTTGTCAGTGTTGCAAAAATCAATCATATCATTTAATTTATCGTATTCAATTTGATGGTTAGAATCAGAAGGATTTCTTTCAATGAGGAATTTTTGTGTGATAATGTCACTTCTATTAAAAAGTAGGAGACATTGAGCAGTATCACCATCACGACCAGCACGTCCAGCTTCTTGATAATAACTTTCGAGGTCTTTGGGCATGTTATAATGAATGACATAGCGAATATTAGATTTGTCAATTCCCATCCCAAAAGCATTTGTGGCAATCATGATGGAAGTTTTATCATAAGTAAAATCTTCTTGGGAAGAATTCCTTGCTTTTTCGCTCATACCACCATGGTATTTGGAAACAGGATAACCTTTATCAGAAAGGCACTGGAATAACTGATCGACTTGTTTTCTAGTGGAACAGTAAATAATACCAGCATTTTTATCATTGTTTTTTAGAAAATGGAGAATGTATTCTTGTTTATTTTTTGGTTTTTCTACAGAAAAAGTTAGATTGGTGCGATTAAATCCAGTTGTTAAGGTGAATGGATTAGATAAGGTAAGTAAGTTGATGATGTCATGTTTCACTATTTCAGTGGCAGTTGCTGTGAATGCTGATAAAATAGGACGTTTTTTTAGAGTAGAAATGACAGTTGCAATTTGGCGATAGCTTGGGCGAAAGTCGTGCCCCCACTGAGAGACGCAGTGTGCTTCGTCAATTGTGACCATGGAAATAGATAATTGGTTCAGGAAATGAAGAAAGGAATCAGAAAGAAGTCTTTCTGGGGCAACGTAGACAATTTTGTAAAGTCCATAGGTAATATTTTGTAGAGTTTGGGAATACTCTATTTCACTAAGTGTACTATTAATAAATGTGGCAGGGATGCCGATTTCATTCAAATTGTTAACTTGATCTTTCATGAGTGAAATGAGTGGAGATATAACAAGTGTAATGCCTGGTAAGATCATGGCTGGTATTTGGTAACAGATGGATTTTCCAGCACCTGTAGGCATAATTGCTAAGCAATCTTTGCCATTTAGGATTTGGTCGATTATTTCGGCTTGGCCAGTTCTGAATTGTTCGTAGCCAAAGTATTTTTTAAGTAAATTTTGTGATTGGTTCATGTGTGTCCTTCTTTCTTTATTTTCTATCTCGTTTATCGCTATCTTCTTTGCGTTGTTAAAAATTTTGTCCATTGTAATAGCCTTTTTCTTGATTTGATGGTTGCTCTTTTTTCATTAACTCCATTAATTTTATTGGGTTTATTATATGAATTTCACATACAACTGTCAAGATTATTTGGGAAAATTATTTCTGGCATAATTGCTACTTTGTATGTCCTTTTGGGATAGGTTGTTTTTTAAATTTCATTTTGTGAGATTTTGGCAGAAATACCTTGAATTTTAAAGGTAAATTATTTATATCACAAAAATTTACACTTGTCAATACATTAGGTAAAAAATTTCTATAGGCTAAATAATAATTTTTAAGATTTTGCAAAAACTATTTTTTATACAAATATTATTTGATATAATCATAAAAAAATAAGGAGGTTTTTATGGAAAGAAAATTGAAAGTGTTCCAATATGGAACTGGGAAAATGTCTGTGTATATGATGCGTTATGTTTATGAAAAAGGAGGCCAAATTGTTGGGGCTGTTGATGTGAATCCAGATTTGATTGGCAAAGATATAGGTGAGATAATTGGTTCAGAAAATAAAGGTGTAATTGTAAAGGATGCCAAAGATGCAAGAAACGCTTTACAGGAGACAAAACCAGATATTGTGATTGTAACAACCATGAGTTTATTAAATGATGTGGAAGAACCATTAATGCTTTGTGCAGAGCTCGGAATCAATGCAATAACAACGTGTGAAGAGGCATTTTATCCAATGAATTCGAATCCCAATTTAACGAAAAAAATCGATGAATTGGCCAAAAAAAATAATTGTACGATTACAGGAAGTGGTTATCAGGATATTTATTGGGGGCAATTAATTACATCAATTGCAGGTTCAACGCAAAAAATTACAAAAATAAAAGGAAGTTCAAGTTATAATGTTGAAGATTACGGAATTGCTTTGGCACAAGCACATGGTGCAGGTTTGACGCTAAGTGATTTTGAAAAAGAAGTTGCCTCAGGTGATCATATTTCGCCTGAAGCAAGACAAGAAATCATTGAAAAAGGGGAATATATGCCATCTTATATGTGGAATGTAAATGGTTGGCTTGCTGAAAAGTTAGGATTAACAGTAACTTCTCAAACGCAAAAGTGTGTACCACAGACTTATGATAAAGATATTTTTTCAACCACGTTGAATATGACCGTAAAAGCTGGAGATGCAACTGGAATGAGTGCAGTTGTAACGACAGAAACAAAAGAAGGGATTATGATTGAGTCAGAATGTATTGGAAAAGTTTACGCACCAGAGGAATTTGACAAAAATGTCTGGACCGTAGAAGGAGAACCAAATACAACAATTGTTGTCGAAAAACCAGCAACAGTAGAGTTAACCTGTGCAACGATTGTGAATCGTTTGCCAGATGTGATAAACAGCGAGCCAGGCTATGTTCCGACAGAAAAAATGGGAGACTTACAGTTTAAATTAAAGGCTTTAAATGAGTATATCAAATAGAGAAATTAAAATATGACATGAAAATGTCATATTTTAATTTTGGGATAATTTTGAGGTGATAACTGAAAATGCTGGTAATATTAACAATTTTCGGGATTTAGGAAATGGATTTTTTAAATATGACATAAAAATGTCATATTTAACTTTTACATCATATTTTTTGAAAATAAGAAAAACTTGACATTTTATGTAAAATGTGATATCATACAAATGTTGCAAATTGTATGATATATAACATAGAAAAGGAGAAATGAAAATGGAGAAGAAAAGACGGGAAGAAATTATAGCACTTTTGAAAAAAGAGAAAAAGCAATATGAACACAAGCTTCGGGAAGTGCAAATTTTGTTTCGGGAGTTGAAAGATATGGAACATGATGGGCATATTTCCAAGGAAGTAAAAAAATACATTGATAAGTACAAGCTTGAAGCAGGTGCTAGGTTATATATGCAGTTAATAGCAGATGTGAGTCGGATAATATTGGCTGTAGAAGAGGGAGAAACGAATGTAGACTGTTTAGGGCAATTGTATGATGGAGAGATGTATCCAGAGCTTTTTGATATTATCGAAAAAGTTGGATTTGAACATCGGGGTATTAGTGCAATAATTCAGTTTTCAGAAAAATTGGGTTTGGACATCGGGGCATTAGTGCAATAATTCAGTTTTCAGAATAATTTAAGCAAAATATTTCTCAAAAGGAGGCTCTAAGAGTAATTCTCGAGCCTCCTTATTATAAAAAACAGCCAAACTTGATGTTTGCAATTCTGTTTGGCTGTTTTTTTATATTTACCGTTTAAAGAAAGAGCCATCTGGACGGATGACAAGAATGTCACCTTTATTAAGTGTCTCTGATTTATTATTGGTTGAAAGTACACCATTATAGGGTACTTTTATGATTTTCTCAGCAATTAGATTTTCTTCATTTGAATCTCTCCAATTGCCTGAAAAAAACTCTTTTTCCTTTTTACAATTTCTTCGGTGCTAATGATTGCTTGTCCGTTCCGAATTTCAATTGTTATATTAAAAATTTTTTCTGTCATAGCGAGTCTCCTTCCTTGTCACAAGAGTGACGTTGTATACATTGTTTTTAAGTATTACTATATTAAAAAAAAGACGGTTGAAATATTCAAAATACTATGTAATTTTGATACTTCAACCATCTCTAAAATAAGATAAAAAGACATTAAAAAATTTAGCTATTTGTTAATGTTAAAAACATTTCCAACTCAGCGATGATCATACGAATTTTAATTTTCTCGCTGGCCGATAAGTTATAATCCTTTCCGATATTCTTGTATACCCAATCCACTCTTTCGAGTAAGCAGGTACTAGGTAAACAAGAATATGTTGCCAATAAATTATAAATGGCTTCCAAGATTTTTAAAATATACTCACTAGTACTATTGTTCAGATTATTTCTTAAAGCCTCAATAGCATACCGCAAACTTTCGTTCTGCATCTTACAGAGCTGGTTACATTTCAGATTACACATGCACATATAATGCCTCCTTTTTTGTTGTCTTTGCCCCAAATAGGACAAAATTGTTTTATATAAGTTACATAAGTTTATTATATTATAATTTACATAAAATGTCAAGTGCTTTTTAACCACTTTTTTTAAAATTTCATGATTTAGTCCTGAATTTGAATAACTAAGAAGACAATAAATTAGCTTTAGCATCTTCTTCGTTTTTGTAGTGCATTCCTTGCCATAAATCTTTTTCTCGCATTAATTTATCCAAGCCATTCAAAATCCATTTTTTATGAGAGTTCCATTGGGGAGCGATTAACAAGTCTTTTGGGGCGTCGCCAGAAAGTCTGTGGATGACAATATTGGGCGAAATATGAGTTAGAATATAGGTTAAGGTATT
The DNA here is from genome assembly GCA_947573445.1 of uncultured Clostridia bacterium. Taxonomy (GTDB): domain Bacteria; phylum Bacillota; class Clostridia; order TANB77; family CAG-508; genus Scatovivens. The sequence continues at coordinate 243,664 of CANPFR010000001.1, forward strand.
AAGGTAGGTTTCGAGAGAAATGGGCTCATATTGACTGTTTTTGTACATTTGAGCCAGAATTGTATTTTCTACAACATAGGTACAATGAATTTTTAAGCCTTGAATGTTGTGCTTATTGATAAAATCTACAGTATTTTTGATATCTTCCAAGGTTTCACCAGGAAGCCCGACCATGATATGAGTTACGATATCGATATGATGTTGGTTTAAAATTTGTACAGCTTGTGTAAATTGATGGTTAGTATAACCACGGTTGAGAAGCTTTCCAGTCTCGTTATTTGCTGTTTGCAGGCCAAGTTCTACCCAAACATGGTGCTTATTTTGGTAAGTTTCCAAAAGTTTGGCAATCGATTCATTGATGCAGTCTGGGCGAGTTGCAATGGTTAGAGCAACGATTCGGTTGTCAATTAAGGCAGCATCGTATTTGGATTTTAAGTTTTCTACGGTATCATAAGTGTTGCTGAAATTTTGAAAATAAGCGATAAACTTGTTTGCACGAGTGGCTTTGTAGCTTGAAAAATAGTTTTCAATTTGTTTTGAAATACTTGGAGCAGAGTGAATATGCTCACCAGATCCTCTTTCACTACAAAAAATACAGCCACTTGTTCCCAAACTTCCATCACGATTGGGGCAAGTAAAATTGCCATCAATGCAAATTTTTAGAGTTCTTTCACCAAATTTGTTTTTAAGATATGTATTTAGATGATTGTATCGTTCTTTTTCCATGAAACAATTATATCACAAGTGAGTAGATTAGTAAAGATTAGAATAGGACTAGGATAGAGAAAAGGGTAATGATAATGCCACAAAGAATTCTTTTCCAGTGTCTTTTTAGGTCAATTTCTTTGAAAATAGTAATCCCAAATAAAATTGACCAAATTGCACTTAATTGAACAATGATACTAACAATAGAAGCAGGTAATTTTTGATAAGCAAGTGCTTGAAAAAAAGAGGCAAAGAAGAAGAGGCAACCGCCTAGCATAGCTAGTATTTTATGTTGTTTTGAAATCGAAACCAGGGATTTCAAATTTTTATCTTTTAATAAAGTTGATAAGCTAGCAAAAAGGAAAGAGGAAATCGCAGTAAAGATATGTTGTGAATAGATGATACCTTCATTTGTGACTAATTTTTGTAAAAAATTGGTTGTGGCTAGCAAAATAGCAGATAAGATGGCATAAAAAATACCCATTTTGTCTATTTTTTGAAGAGGCATTTTGGGGATGGTTAATAAAATTGCTGATGTGAAGGTTAGAATTGTTGAACATAGTATAGTAACTAGATTGGTTGTTATAAATTCGTTTAGAAAAGATAAAGTTAGTATAATACAAAAAGGTGTTTTTAAGTTTTGATACTGTGTTGCTCTTGAGATGCCTATTTTGTCAATTGCAATAGCATAGAGGGAAATTGATAAATACCATAATAATCCTCGAACTATTAGGATTAGGATAATAGGAAAAGAGGGAATTTCAGTATTGATACCTTGCCTTACAAAAAAGGTATAAAAAATGGTGGATGTGATTAGAAATCCAAAGGTTAAAAAAGAGGTATAGTAGATTGTTTTTTCTTTTATTATTTTTTTTGGTATAACATAAAGGCTAAAAAATAGGGAAGTGATAAAGGCCAATAAATATCCAATCATTTTAAATCTCCTTGTTTTTTTTCTTTATTTATAGTATACTATAAATAATAACGCAAATAAAGCATGCGTTTTTTGCGATTATAGCAAAGGAGAGTTTACATGCAAAATTTCGATTTAAATTTATATAAAATATTTTGTTGTGTTGCTAAAAATGGAAATATTTCTAAAGCTGCAGAGGAATTGTTTGTTTCTCGTCAGGCGGTTAGTTATAGTATAAAACAGTTGGAAAGTGCATTAGGGGGACAACTATTTTTTAGAACGCCCAAAGGTGTTGTCTTAACGCCTGAAGCGGAAGGATTGTATCAGCAGATTAGTGAATCTTTTGAATTAATTACACTGGGAGAGAGAATTTTTAGGGAAAATCATGAGCTGTTGCATGGAACAATTCATATTGGTTGTAATCCAGAGTTGTTTGAAAAATGTTTGTATAAATATGTGGAGAAATTTTATAGGAAATATCCCCATATTAAGATTAACATTATTAGTAAGCCAATAGGAGATTTATTGGAGATGTTTAAGCAACACAAGTTGGATATGATTATTCGAAAGAAGTTTACAGAGTCAGTGACATATCCTAATTTATCAATTAAAATGTTTGATACTGTGCAAAATTGTTTTTTTTGTAATCCAAATTTTAGAAAACTTGCTGAAAAAAAGTCTGTTTCATTGGAAGAACTAGCGAAGTTACCACTTTTGTTACTTAACAAAGAGAGTAATGAAAGGGAATTTGTTGAGAAGTACTTTAAACATAAGAATTTAGAGTTGAAAACGATTATGGAATTTACTTATCATGAACCACTTATTTTATTGGTAAAGTTGGGATATGGAATTGGTTATACATTGAAAGAAACAATTGAAAAGGAGTTACAAAATCAGGAGTTATTTGAAATTTCTGTAAAAGAGATTCCGATGGATTTGGAAATTGGGGCTCTTTATAATGAGAAGTATTTATCTTGTGTAGCCAAGCAATTTATAGAAATGCTTGGAGAAGTGCTAGATTAGAAAAAGAAAAGTGAGGGAGATTAAAGTGAATTTGGAATATGATAAAAGTCCTTTTGGACTAATAGAAATTGAAGCAGATGAGGACAGTATTGTAGGTGTAAGGTTTACAGATTGTATAAAATCCACGAAAAATCATAATGTTCTGACTTCAGAATGTTACAAACAATTGGTACAGTATTGTTCTAAAAAAAGAACAATATTTGAATTGCCGATTAAGCTACAGGGAACAGAGTTTCAGCAAAAAGTCTGGGAGGAAGTGAGGAAGATTCCATATGGTGAGACGAGGACATATCAGGAAATTGCCCGAAATATTGGGAACGAGAAGGCTGTTAGAGCGGTTGGAGCGGCGATTGGCAAAAATCCAATTGCGATTATTGTGCCTTGTCATAGAGTAATTGGATCAAATGGAGCAATGACAGGATATGCTTATGGAATAGATAAGAAGGAAAAATTGTTGGCATTCGAGAGAAAAAAAGCTTGAATTTTGTGCATAAATTATTGTGTTTTTGAAAAAATAAAAATAAATATTGCAAAAAATGTAGAAAATTTCAAAAAACTATTGACAAATTAAAGAAAAACGTTTATACTATTAAATGTCTTGACTAACGAGAGTTAGAAAAAGATGTACAAAAGTTTGGGCTATTAGCTCAGGTGGTAGAGCACTTGACTTTTAATCAAGTTGTCCCGCGTTCGAGTCGCGGATAGCTCACCAAATGAATCTATTGGAAAATAGATTCATTTTATGGCCCCTTGGTCAAGCGGTTAAGACATCGCCCTTTCACGGCGGAGACATGGGTTCGATTCCCGTAGGGGTCACCACTTTTGTAGTTTGCCATTTTAGCTCAGTTGGTAGATTTTGAAGTTGTTAGCGACGTAAGGAGCTTTACAAATTCAATATACGTAGCGAAACGGAGTTGCTTGCGAATGGCAAGAAATGTAATTACTTGTTTGACAAAACAAAAAGAATGCGTGCCATTTTAGCTCAGTTGGTAGAGCAACTGACTTGTAATCAGTAGGTCGTCCGTTCAAGTCGGACAAGTGGCTCCAAATAAAGCCAATAGTTTTGAGATAGCTCTTAATTATTGTCTTTTTTTATTGTATAGGAAAATAGAAGATTTTTACGTATACAACAAATATAGGTTTCTTATATTTTTAAAATAAAAAGGAGGGATAAATTTGAATAAAGTTGTCATAGTAACAGGAGCTTCAAGAGGAATTGGAAGAGATATAGTAAAACAATTAGCTAGAGAAGGAAACATAGTAATAGCAAATTATAATAAATCTGAAAATGAAGCTATTAAACTAAAAGAAGAATTACGAAATGAAAGCATTAATATAGAAATATATAAAGCAGATGTATCAAAGCGTATAGAAGTAAAAGAAATGGTTAAATTTGTCATAGATAGATTTAAAAAAATAGATGTATTAATAAATAATGCAGGAATATCAGAGTTTAAAGTGTTTACTGAGGAAACTGATGAAGATTGGAATAGAATAATAAATACAAATTTATATTCAGTTTTTTGTACTACTCAAGAAGTTCTGGAAAATATGATACATAACAAAAAAGGATGTATAATAAATATTTCTTCAATATGGGGAATAGTAGGAGCATCTTGTGAAACTATTTATTCCGTATCAAAAGCGGGGATAGATGCTCTAACAAAGTCACTTGCTAAGGAAATGGGTCCTAGCAATATTAGGATAAATTCTATTGCACCAGGTATTATTGATACAAATATGAATGAAAGACTTACGGAAAATGAACTTTGCAATATCAAAGAAGAAATTCCATTAGGGAAAATAGGAAAAACAATTGATATTGTTAGATGTATAGAATGGTTAATTAAAGATGAATTTACTACAGGTCAAGTTATTTCTATAGATGGTGGATGGATAATTACATAAAATAAAAAACCTTATTTAATAAGGTTTTTATTCTGATACTTTTTTTCTATAATTTCCAGATATTATTTTTGGCAAATAAGTTATAATCTTATATACTGCTAATCTGATTTTCTTATTCCACATATATGATTTCCTTAATTTACGAGCATTTCCTATAGAAATAGATTTATCATTTAAAACTAATAGCTCTGTAGGTGCTTTTTCAATATAAAATATATAGTTTTGTCCATTATTATTATCCCATTTATTTTCTCCATTTTTAAAGCAGAAATTAAATGTTCCTACTCCTAATAAATTGATTTCACATTGATATCCTAGTTCTGTTTTTTCCATTTTTGTTTCAGTAACATTATCCCAATTAAGTCCAAATCCATAATGGATATAAACTTCTTCAGACCCATCTTGGAAAAGTTCACCTGTGTAAGATAATTTAACTACACTATTTTCAATTAATTTATCAGTATTAAAAAATATATTCTTGATTAGTTCCATTTTTAAAACTCCTTATTTATCTTTTGCTGGATACATTATAATATTAATTTCTACAATATTCAAGTATTTTTTGAAAAATTTTTTAAAATTTTAGCTTTTTTTGCGTTCGATTAAATCTGATAATTCGCATTCAAATATGTCGCATAAAACATCTAACTCTTTTACATTTATACTTATTACTTTGTTGAAATAGTATGCATTTATCCTTTTATAATTCCACTTTGTTAGTTGTTGCAGTCTATATCTTGAAATATTTTGTTTTTCCATTAATTCTTTTACTTTTAATTTAATCATAATAACACCTCAATTAGTATTATATTTTAAAATATCAAATTTATGTAGTACAATATTATATAGTAGTATATAATATACAGTAAAAAATAAAAGTTGAGAATTATTATATAGGCAAGTAATAAATCAAATTAAAAAATAAATTTAGGTAGAAATGAATTAATCAATTTCTACCTAAACTATGGTGACTCATCTCAGCTTCGAACTGAGGACCTCCAGATTAAGAGTCTGTTGCTCTACCAACTGAGCTAATGAGCCATATCGTTTGATATTATAATACTTTTTTACTTGATTTGTCAATACTATTAATTAAAATATCAGAAAAGAAAAATATGAAGACATTAATGAATAATTATGTTATAATTAAAATATAAATATAGTTTTTAGAAAGGAGCAGAAAACATGGCAACAACAAAAGAATATAGAGATTTTATATTAGAACAGTTAGATTTATTAGAAGATATAACTTGTAGAGCAATGATGAGAGAATATCTATTATATTATAATAAAATTTTATTTGGAGGAATATATGATAATATGCTATTGATAAAGATTGTTAATAGTAATAAAAAGTATAATATGAAAGAACAAATACCATATAAAGGTGCGAAACCAATGTATTTAGTAGATGATATAGATGATAAAGAAAAAATAAAAAATATTATTATAGAAACTTGTAAAGAATTGCCAAAAAAGAATAAATAAAAATATATAAAAAAGAAGATATTAATGGTTATATAACCAATAGTCAAATAACATACTATGCATATATAATTTATATAAATTATGGAGGAAAAGTATGTTTAAAGTTGAAATAGAAAATGGATATTATTTATTTAAATTAAAAAAATTATTAAATGACAGAAATATAAGCATAAATAAATTAATGAAAGATACTAATACAGATTATAAAGTATTAAAGAGGTTATTAACAGGAGAAATAGTAAGATTTGATATATTTGTTATGGCAAGACTATGTGATTATTTAAATTGTAGAATAACAGACATAGTAGAATATTTTCCAAATAATAAGAAAAATTAAAATATAGTTTTTTAGCTATATTTTAATTTTGCGCAAAAAAAGTGCAAGTAAACATAATTAGTTATTGAATAGTATAAAAAAATGTGTTATAATTAAATTTATGGAAAAGAAAAAATTGTTGAATATGTAAAATTATACAACAATATAAATAATAAAAAGGGGCGTGAAAACATGTTAAAGATTTATAATACAGATGTATCAAATGGAAAATTAAAAGAATTAAAAAAATTAGAAGAAGCAGAAAAAGGAGCCTGGATTAATTTAACATCGCCCACTGAAAGTGAAATAAAAAAAGTATGTGAAAAATTAAAAATACAAGAAGATTTTATAAGATATGCATTAGATAGCGAAGAAAAAGCAAGAATAGATCAAGAGGAAGATGATGGAACAATATTATTTATCATTGACATTCCAGTAGAAGAAAAAACAGATGAAAATGTTTTATACACAACTATGCCAGTAGGAGTAATAATAGTTAGAGATGAATATATGTTAACAGTATCATTGAATAAAAATAGAATAATTGAAACATTTGAAAATGGAAAAATAAAAACATTTGCTACATATAAAAAAAGTAGATTTATTTTTCAAATATTGTATCAAATATCACTTAATTATTTGGAATGCTTAAGGAAGATAAGTAAAGAAACAGAAATTGCAGAAAATGATTTACAGAGAACAATGAAAAATAGAGAGCTATTTAAAATGTTGGGATTAGAAAACACTTGTATATTTTACAACATCTTTAAAATCTAATGAAATAATAATGGAGAGAACAGCAAAAGGAAAAATAATAAAATTATATGAAGAAGATGAAGATATTCTAGATGATGCGATAATTGAAAATAGGCAAGCAATAGAAATGAGTAGGATATATAGCGATATTTTAAATACAACAATGGATGCATGTGCATCAATAATTTCAAATAATCTAAATGGAGTAATGAAATTTTTAACATCAATTACAATTGTATTAGCGATACCAACAATGATTTCTAGTTTTTGGGGAATGAATGTTAATTTGCCTTTTCAAAATTCTGCATTTGGATTTGCTATAATGTTAGGGATTTCTATAGTTATAACTTTATTAGTAACATATTGGCTATATAAAAAAGATATGTTAAATAAATGAGAGAATGATTTAATAAAATATTTTAGTAGAATAGAAATATAAAGAAATGAGTTAATATATTTACAAACTAATCATAAATATATTAACTCATTTCTTTTTTAATGTATTTCTTCACCTAAAATATTTTTTGTTAATGTCAAAGCATTTTTTAAATTATTATAAGTTGTTTTATTTATAGATGTATTTTCTCCTGATTCATAATCAGCAATAGCTTTTTCAGTGAGAATTAATTTATGACTTTGAGGTGTGCCAGAAGAAATATTATACATATATACAGGAATATATGAGGCATTATCTATAGACATCTTTCCTGTTTTACCATTTTTAGTAAAGGTTAAATTCAATATAGCAGATGTTTTGGTATTTTCTTTTTTCTGACCAGAGATAAAATTACCCAAAGAATATATAACAAATCCATCTACTATAGAACCATCAGATAATGTAATAGATCTTTTTTCCATAGGTTGTAAAACATGAGGATGTCCACCTAAGATTACATCTACACCATTTTCAAATAAAAAATCTGCTAATTCTTCTTGAGAAGCATTTTGCTTTGTAACATATTCAACTCCCCAGTGCATAAATACACATATTAAATCAGGTTGTTTTGCCTGTGCTAATTCAAGTTGTTTTTTTATTAAATTTTTATCAATTAAATTTATACAATATTCTTTACCAGATGGAACTGGAATACCATTAGTTCCGTAAGTAAAACTTAAAAAAGCTATTTTAATTCCTTTTACATTTTGTATTAATATTTCATTTTGAGCTTCTTCTGATGTGTAGGTTCCAGTATGAGAAATACCAGCATCATCTAGATAATGCAATGTACTTTCTAAACCTTTATATCTTTTATCAAGGCTATGATTATTAGCAGTTGATAATACGTCTATTCCTAATCTTTTTAAGTTGTATGCTAATGCTTCAGGTGTATTAAATGTAGGATAATTGCTATAACCAACTTCTTTTCCTGCAAAAGTAGTTTCTAAATTTCCTACTGATATATCTGCTGTTTGCAAATAGTATTCTACATCAGAAAAAACATATGAAAAGTCATATTCTTTGGTAGTAGAATTATATGCATCTTTATATTGTCTATCATGACACATAATGTCTCCAACTACACTCATTGTTATTGTTGTATCCTGTGGAATCTCTTCTTTTGGTTCTTGTGGATTATCAGCCGAAGTAGGTATTGTATTTTTTTCTGAATTATTATTTGATTTATTATTTATTGAATAAATTAAAAATATTATTGAAATAAATAATAAAAAGGTTATAAATACTTTTTTCTTGTTTAATTTTCTTTTTTTACTTTTTTTCATTTTTACCTCCATTTGTAATATAGGGCACAAAAAATATTATTGAAATTATTACTATAAATAAAATATCACAATTATATAGTTTTTTCAATAAAATAATAAAGTTATTAAATATAAAAATAATAAAATTACAAGAATAACTAAAAATTTTTAATATATATAATAAATATAAAGTATATATAAAATAAGAAAAGTTGCTTAGTAAATATACACAGACTGAGGAAACTTAACCATTTGGTATATATAAAAAACTTCGATTTTCCGATACAATAAAAAGAAGGATTATTTACCTTCTTTTGAATCGTATACTAAATTTTCTAACTGATTTACTCTGTTATTTTGTTTGTTTTCTAAGTTTGAAAGCATTTCTTCTGGTAATTCATTGTAATTGTTGTCGATATAATCTTCTGTATTTTTATAGTTACTTATTAAATTTTCTATTTGTTTATTTCTTGTATCTAAAGTAGTTTCTAAAATTTGATTTTTTAACACCTTAATTTCTTTTTCACGTGTATTTTGTTTTTCCCTAGCATTTTGCTTATTTTTTGGATTTCCTATTTCAGAATATTGTTCCAAATGTCTTTGTGTTCTAGTATGATTTTCAACAACATTAATCAAATTATCTATTTGACGTTCCTTTTTTTCTGAATTATTATTTTCCATATAAACACCTCCATAGAGGTAGTATTTGAAAAAATTAAGAAAAATATAAGTAAAATTTTAAATTATTTCATACTCATTTCACAATATTTACATCTATATACACTATTTTCTTTATCTGTAAGATAAAAAACTTGGTCAAGATTTTTTTCAATAGATGTTATACATCTTGGATTTTGACATTTTACTAGATTTACTATTTTCTCAGGAAGTTCTACGTGAAACTTTTCTGTAAGGTTATCTTCTTTTACTATATTTATTGTAATATTTGAATCAATAAATCCTAAAATATCTAAATTTACATCTATAGCTTTATCTATTTTTATTATGTCTTTTCTACCCATTTTTTTACTTTTTGCATTTGTAATTAGCGCAACTGAACAATCTAATTCATCTAATTTTAAAGCTCTATATATTTCCATTCCTTTTTTTGCTTTAATATGGTCTATTACGATTCCATTTTTAATACTATCTATATTCATTTTATTATTCCTTATATAATATATTTAGGTTTTGGCGAGCGATACCTATAAACTCATGAATTTTATAAAAATTAAATTTTGATAAAAGTTATACACATATAAATAATAAAATGTGGACAACTACAACAAATTAATTAAAATTAATTATTAAAATAATAATTAATTTTAATTAATATCTAACAATTTTAAAATTAATGCCATTCTAATATATTTTCCATAATTAGCTTGTCTAAAATAACAAGCTCTTTCATCATCATCAACATCTGTAGAAATTTCATTTACTCTAGGTAAAGGATGCATAATACACAAGTCATTTTTAGCATTTACTAATTTTTCTTTATTTAATATATAATAATCTTTTAATCTTACATAATCATCTTCATTAAAAAATCTTTCTTTTTGAACTCTAGTCATATAAAGGATATCTAATTCACTCATATATTCTTCAATATTATGTGTTTCAACATATTCAATATTATTTTTGTCTAAAACTTCCTTTTTGATATATTCTGGGATATTTAGCTCTTTTGGTGAGATTAAAACAAATTTTATATTTTTGTATCTTGACATAGCTGTAATTAGGGAATGAACAGTTCTACCAAATTTTAAATCGCCACAAAGACCAATTGTTAAATTATCTAATCTATTTTTTTCACATTGAATAGTTAATAAGTCTGTTAATGTTTGTGTTGGATGATTATGACCACCATCTCCAGCATTAATTATTGGTACATCTGATTTTAATGAAGCAACTAATGGCGCACCCTCTTTTGGATGTCGCATTGCAATTATATCTGCATAATATCCTACGACTTTTATTGTGTCCGAAATACTTTCTCCCTTTGATGTAGAACTTGAATCTGCTGATGAAAATCCTAAAACATTTCCACCTAATTCCATCATTGCTGCTTCAAAACTGAGTCTGGTTCTTGTACTTGGTTCAAAAAATAGTGTTGCTAACTTTTTTCCTTTACATTTTTCAGAATATTTTTCTTTGTTTTTTATTATATCTCTTGCAGTTAGTATTAATTCGTCAATTTCTTCAACTGATAAATCTTTAATATCAATTAGATTTTTCATTTTTTTTTATCCTCCCATATGATTTTTTTTATTATACTACAAATTTTTATTAATTCAAATATAAAAACAAAAAATATTGGGGAAATACAGTTTTAGATACCAAATATTACAAAAAATGAGAAAATGTAACAAAATTATAATAAAAATATAATAAAAGAAAACAATCTACACAAACTAGAAAAATCCGTAAGAAAAAGTTGAAACTTATTTAAAATAGAGGGAATTGACAGTTTTCTTTTTTTATTTATAATGTGGTAAAGCAAGCAAGAGGTTGACAAAAGATGAACTAAAAAAAAAGAGGTGCAAAAGATTGAGTAAGAAAACTAACAGTTCTTTGAAAAATTTGATAATTGTAGTTCTAATTATTTTATTTGCACTTAATACTTACTCATTAAAAGTAGAAGCAGCATCAACAGTAACAATTGAACCAGAAGATAATCAATATTTCGAACTCAAGGCTACAACGATAAACGACATAGAAGGGCAAGGGAAGCAAGTCATTATGGAGTTATGGGGATATGAAATAGATTTTAAGCGGAATGGATGTAAGGTTCAAGTATGACAACACAAAGTTAGCAACATCAAATTTATTAACAAATGTAGAGACAGATGATGAAATGGAATACTTTAAATTTGAAAATGAATTTGAAAGTGCGTTAGAAATGTCTACAATGAATGATACAAGTAATGACAATGTAATAAGAGCAGTATTTTCATTTTACCCCCCAGTAAATGAAACAGAGCATATCATTGTCAAAGATGGTGTTGATGGTAAAGTTATAACAACAACAGGCGGTGTACTACTTGGAAAAATGAGTTTCAAAATGCTGACAAATCAATTTGATATATCAGGATTTGAATTAGTAACAAATACAAGTTCTCCCCAAACAGGAGTAAAAGTAAATCTAGATGCAAAGACATGCTTTGAAGCACCACCAACTTTTAGATTTTCAGATGAAACATCTTCTAATGATGCGGATTTAACTAATATAGTATTAAGTAGTGGAAAAAATAATGAAGATGAACCAGAAGAGTCAACTTATAAAGAGTATGACTTAACACCAACATTTGATAAAGAAACAAAGAACTATGAGGTAGTCTTATTAGAATATATAGATGCAATAGATATAACAGCCACACAAAGTGATGCTAATGCAAATATGAAGATAAGTGTACCAAAACATGATGATGATGGGAAACTGGTTTATGATGATGATGGAACAACAATTATATATGAAGAAAAAGAATTAATTGATGAAATACCATTAGAAGTGATACTAAATAAACTAGGAGAACCTGATACAAAGTTAACAATTATTATTACAGCAGAAGATGGAATAACAGAAAATACATATGAAGTATTCATAAAAAGACCATATGGAACAATTTATACTCCACACACAACATCTACAACAGGAATTTATAAATCAGACATAAGAATTTATAAATCAGAGGATGTAGAAACTGTAATAGATTGGAATACAATAGTTTCAGGGACAACAGATGACGTACATGATAAATTATTAACATTAAAATCTCAAGATTATGTAACAAAAGATGATGGAACATATGAAATATATGTAATTCCAGGAACATATGATGTTTTACTTGATAAGGGAGGATACTTAGATCATATTTATATTTCCAAAGTAGTAAATGAAGGAGACATTATTGATTTAGGCACAAAAGAATTACTAGCAGGTGAATTAAATAAAGATGGAAGTATTGAAATATCAGACCTATCATTACTATTAGCTTCATTTGGAATTACAAGTTCAGATGCAACATTTAATCCAGATATGGATTTTAATGAAGATGAAGTAATAGATATATCAGACTTATCAATATTGTTAAATGATTATTTAGAAACTAGACATATAGAATAGATAAAAAACAAGAATATAAAAAACTAAAGAAAGGAGTAGAAATGAAAGCAGTACAAATGAATATGAAAATTACTGAAACAGAGGAATTAGATGAAGAAACACCTAATGCAGAAGAAAAAGAAGATTCAGAAATTTCAAATATAGAAGAAATAGAAAATATACCAGTAATTAAAAAAATAAAATATTTAACAAAGCAGCGACTATGTGCGTTAATGACATTATTAGCATTTATAATAAATACATTTTCTCCATATGGATTATTGTTACAGCCAACATATGCAGCAAGTGAACAAGTACCACTACCAGGAGAACCATATTATAAATTGTCAATAACACCAATTGATGGAACAGTAGATTATGATGACTGGGATGATGCAACAAACTACTACTATTATGATTTTGATCCAGATACAGATACAATAGAATCATATAGTGGAACAAGATTAATAACAATGACATTAACAGTTAATGGATGTGATACAGTAAATGCAGGAACTATATATTTTAAATATGATAGTAGTAAATTAATACCAGCATCAGAAGTTAATAAAGGAACAAATAAAAAACCTATATGGGTAATAGAAGAAGCAGAGACATATGAAGACTTCGCAGAAACTGGTTGGGGATTACCAGTAATTGAATTATTAGACACAAACATAAGTACAATAGGGCTAGAAGGAGGAGTTAGTCCAGGAGGAGATAAATACATATCAGATGGTGAACTTGTAGCAACATTTACATTCAAATTAGCAGATGGAATTAAATTAGAAGATTTAACAGAAGATGTAATGGCATTAAATACAACATATAGCAGTATTTATCCAACAGGGTTAAAAATTCCATATTTCAAAGATGGAGTATCAGTATTTGTAAATCAGCCATATTATTTAGTATATGAGGGATTTGCAACTAATAACAAAAAAACAATAACAGGAATTACATTAAATTCAAATATGGATAAAACAAAATATTACACAGGGGAAAATATTGACTTTACAGGAGCAAGTATAACAATACAATATGATGATGGTTCAACTGATGTAATAACAGATATAAGTAAAGCGGTAACAGATGGATTAATAACAATTGATTCAACTAAAGCCACAACAAGTAAAAAAGTAGTTGTAACAGCTGGAGGAGAGACTTGTGATTTGAATTATAATATTGCAACAAGTATTACAGTTTCAAAAAATCCAACAACAATGACATATGACCATGATGACACAATTAATTTTGCTGGTGGAACAATAAATGTAGTATATGATAATGGAGACACAGTACCATTAGACATAAACACAGGTATTACATCAAAATTATTAACAGTAGATAAAACAAAAGCTGATGTAAATAACAAAACAGTGACATTTACATATGTAGATGGAAAATTGAAGACATCAATTAATTTAACAGTAAATGATCCAATAGTAAGTATTGCAATTACATCAAATCCAACAACTACAACATATGACCATGGAGATACAATAGATTTGACAGGAGGAACAATTGAAGCAACAAAGAAGAGTGGAGCTAAAGTATCAGGAATATCAATGAAAGACCCAAAAGTATCTACTTCTTCTACAACAGCAGATATAAATTCTTGTACAAGTAAATGGCAAAATGGAGAATTAACAGCAGGTAGTCAAGATATAATAGTTACATATGAGAATAAAACAGCTAAGTTTAGCGTAGTTGTAAATGATACAATATCTTCAATAGTAGTAAAAACACAGCCAACAGCAAAAAATAAATATGGAACAGAAGGAAATAGCTTAAATTTGACAGGAGCACAATTAGAAGTAACAACTTCATCAAATAATAAATTTACAACAAATATAAATGTAGGAATGTTAAATTTAACAGGATATAATAAACAAACATTAACAACACAAAATCTACCTGTAACTTACGGAGGATTAACAACTAGCACAGGAAATGGTGTAAATATAAAATTAAAAGATTATATTACAGGAATTACAGTAACAGCACCAAACAACTTAACAGCAAATTATAATACAGAACTAGATTTAACAGGAGTTACATATGTTACCAGTAACAAAAAGTATGATTTCAGGATATAATAAAACACCACCAGCAAGTTCATTTAACGCAAATCACGAATATCCTGAAACAATAACGGTAACATTAAATACACCAGATGACGCAGATATTGATACAATTCCAGTAAATGATACATTTAATGTAAAAGTTATAGATACAGTTACAGGAATTCAAATAGCACAAAGACCAAATAAAACAAGCTATAATTATGGAGAAACATTTAGTGCAACAGGAGGAAGAGTACAACTTTCATATGCAAGTGGAGCAACAGCAAGTTCAAGTGTTTCAATGTTAGATGCAAATGTAAAGATAACTGAAACAGATGATAGTCCAATAAATATGAACCCATCAGCTAGTAGCTTTACAAATGGAAGGGCAACAAAGACATTAAAAGTAACATATACAGATCCAAGTACATCACAAAAATATAGTGCAAACTTACAAAACATTTTTGTAAATGATGTATTAGATACAATTCAGATTGGAACAACACCAAAAATAATATTCAACCATGGAGATACATTTAGTGTTGGAAGTGGAACATTAGAATTAATATATAAATCAGGTAATACTAGTACAATAGATTTAGACGATGGAACAACAATAAAAGAAACAGCAACAGGAACAGCAGTAAATATGACACCACTAGTAACAGAATACATAGATAATAGTTTAACAAAAAATCTTACAGTAACTTACACAGAAGGTCAAGTAACAAAAACAGTGGATTATGACATAACAATTAATAATCCAATAGATAATATAGCAATAGGAACATCACCAAAAACAAATTATAATTTGAATGAGCCAAAAGATGTAACAGGTACAATAACGGTTACAAGGAAAGCTGGAAATACATCAACTGTAAATATTACAGATTCGATGGTAACAGGATTAGATACGACAGTTGCAGGAACAAATAAAACAGCAACTGTAACATACACAGAAGATGGAGTAACAAAGACAACAACTTATAATTATAATGTTGTAGATTCAATAACAGGGATAACAATAGGAGATACACCTAAGACAAATTATAAATATAATGAGCCATTAGATGTAAGTACAGGAACAATAAATGTAATAAAAGGAAGTGGAACAACAAATATACCAATGACAAGTGGTATGGTAACAGAATTAGATGGAAGTCCATTTGATTCGACAAATTTAACACCAAGGAACTTATTAGTAACTTATAGTGGAAAAACAGCACAATATGCAATAACAGTAAAAGATTATGTAACAGGAATACGAGTACATCCAAATAGTGTAACAGGAGATTATGGTACAGAATTAGAAAAATTGATAGATGATAATCTTATAAAATATGTTGTAACATATGCAAAAACTGGAGATCAAACTCCAGAAGAACTAACAAAAGAAATGGTACAAGGATATGATAAGACATCTACAACAACACAAAAATTAAAAGTAAAGTATACAGATAATGATGCAAATAGTTTCACAAATGGGAAAGAATTTGAGTCAGATTTAACAATTGAATTGGAAGATGAAATAACAGGAATAAATATGTCAAAACTTCCAACAAATAGAGTATATGGATATAATGATACAAGTGTTGATTTAACAGGAGGAGAGATAACAGTAGTTTGGAAAAGTGGAAAAACAGACACAGTAACATTACCATCAACAGATGTAACAATTACAGAAACTGATGGAACACCATTAAATTTAAAAAATGTAACATTTGGAGCTGATAATACAGCTACAAAAACAGTCCAAGTTAATTACAAGGGCAAGAAAACAATATATACTGTTGCAGTAGTAAATAAAGTAACAGGAATAGCAATGAAAGACATACCAAAGACAAGTTATAATGTTGGAGAAAGTTTAGATATTACAACAGATAATGGAATAACTCCAGGAACAATAGAAGTAACAAGAGAGTATGGTCCAAAAGAAACAGTAAA
>CANPFR010000002.1 GCA_947573445.1 uncultured Clostridia bacterium
CCTATTCATCATCTTGATTAATGTTTTCATCTATTGAAACATCTTTGATTTCAGTAACTTCCGCTTCCTTGGCTTCTTTGGGTTCCTCTTGCACTTCTACTTTGGCAGTTTCTGGTTCAGTTTTGGGTTGCTCTTTCCCACACTTTGGACAAAAATCATCTTTTTGATTGATTTCTGCACCACATTTTTCGCATTTTTTGATTTGTTTTAGGGCTAAAATATCAGTTTCTGTTTTAGCTATTATATCAAATTGTTTAGCAATTTCTTGACATTTTGCCATAATCTCCTCTTTTCCTTCTTCTGTATTGGTTTTAAATTGATTATAAACATGTTCTCCAATCTCTCCATAAAGAATCGTAATCTTATTTTTGGCTTCATTAATTTTACCTTTTAACTTCATTTCTTCCGAAAACTTAACTGTTTTCTCTTTTGTTACTTGATAAGTTTCACTTGCCTTTTTTCCTAATTTATTAAAAAAATCCATTTTTTATTCTTCCCTTCTATTTTATTCCGCTTTTAAATCTCTTGTCATCAAAATATTAACCGCCTCTTTAGGAGCCAAGCCATCATACAACACATGATACACATTCTCCACAATCGGCATTTCAATATGATATTTTTTGGCCAACTGATACGCAGAATCGATATTATCAATACTTTCAATCGTCATTCCGATTTCTTGTTTAGCCTCTTCTAGTGAATATCCCTTTGCTAGCATTTCACCAGCTCTTCGGTTTCTACTGTGTTGACTTCCACATGTTACAATTAAATCCCCTAGTCCTGTTAAACCATAAAATGTTTTTGCATCGCCTCCCATCGCTGTTCCAAGTCTTGTAATTTCAACTAAACCTCGCGTAGCAAGCATAGCAAATGTATTGTCTCCATAATTTAAACCGAACTGCTGCTCCTGCACAAAAAGCAATAATATTTTTCAAAGCCCCTCCGAAGTTCTACCCCCTTGACATCTTTTGTATGATACATACGCAAAAGATTACTTTTAAAAATCTCCGAAACTTGCTCAATAATCGTATCCTCTTTAGACGCAATCACCAAGGCTGTTGGTACACCAATTGCCACTTCTTCAGCATGACTCGGTCCAGACAAAATACCATACTTTACCTGTGGTAATTCTTGTTCAATCACTTCATCCAAAGTCAAATTTGTTTCTGGTTCAAATCCTTTTGAACACATGAGCAAAATTTGATTGGGTTTCACAAAACTTTTATAAGCTTGTAAGGTACTTCTCACAAATTTTGAAGGTGTGACATGTAAAATTATTTCTGTATCTGTTAAGGCCTCCTCATAAGAATTCGTACAAACAATTCCTTCTGGTAATACAACGTTTGGTAGAAAAATACATTTTTTCTCCTCATTGATTGCCTTCTTTTCTTTTTCATCAAATGACCATACTTTAATAGTA
The DNA here is from genome assembly GCA_947573445.1 of uncultured Clostridia bacterium. Lineage (GTDB taxonomy): Bacteria > Bacillota > Clostridia > TANB77 > CAG-508 > Scatovivens. Next base: position 1,421 of record CANPFR010000002.1, read on the forward strand.
TTGCCTTGATTTGCCAAGTATATACTCAAAGCAATGCCCCAACTTCCACTTCCTATTACTGAAATATTCATTTTTTCCCCTTTCTTAACTTAATCATTTTCTTCTTTTTTCTGAAAACTCAACTTATTTTCCGTTCCATTCAAAATCCTTTGAACATTGGTTCTATGATTAAATAGAATAAAAACAGCCATAACTACACCAAATATCAAATAACTTCCATCCACCAAATAATGCTCTTTGATAAATATTGTAAGAATTGGAAACAAAACAGCCGCTGCTATTGAACCGTAGTGACACCATACGCGTAACCGCCATTAAAGCAACTGCAAAAATAAAACAAATGAGACCAATTTCCCAATTTAATAATAATAAAATTCCTAAACTAGTTGCTATTCCTTTTCCACCTCTAAATCCAAAAAACACTGGAAATGTGTGTCCGAACCACAACACCAACTGCCGCAATTTGTACTAACTTTGTAGCATCTGCATCCCCCCATTTTCCTACTAAAAAAGCTATTAAAATTGCTATTACACCTTTTAAAATATCAGCTACTAATGTCAAAATTGCAGCTTTTTTTCCAACCGTTCTAAGTACATTTGTGGTTCCTCCATTCCCACTTCCCTTTTCTCTAACATCAAAACCAGCCATTTTTTTGCTGATTAAAACAGAAAAATTTATACTTCCTATTAAATAAGCAATCACTGCTATTACTATATATATTACCATATTTTCCTCCTAACTTTTCATCTTCCTTCCTTTCTGCATTCACTATATCATATTATTAAAAAAGGTTCAAGTATTTTATTTTAAAATAGAGAGTATATCAATTACTTCTTTAAAAAATAATCTCCCTACTCTCTCTTTCCAATTCTTTAAAACAGAATTACATTTTTCCCATTTTTTGTAATCTTTCTTCAACCGATTCTAACATCTTCTTATACGTTTCCAATTTGGCTTTTTCTTCCTCAATTTTTGCTTGTGGTGCTTTGGCAATAAACCCTTGGTTAGAAAGCATTTTCTCACCTCTTGTTACCTCTGCTTGCCATTTTTCTCTTTCCTTTTCTAAACGTTTTCTTTCTTCTTCTAAATTTACCAAATCTTCAAATGGAATAAAAATCTTCAAATCTTCTACCATAATCGAAATAGCATTTTCTGGAATTTCTATTTCCTCACTTTGAACCATAATTTCTGAAGCAAATGCCAATTTTTCCAAAAAACTTTTCGATTCTTGTATCATTTCGTCACGATTTTGAGTCACAAAAATCAGTTTTGACTTTTTACTTGGATGAACATTCATTTTTGCACGTATATTACGAATTTCAACAATTGCTTTTTTCAAAATCTCCAAATCATTTTCTTCTTTTTCAAAAACAAATGTATTCTTTGCCTTTGGCCATTTACTTATCATTAAATCAGAAGTTCCAAAGCAAATTAATTTAGCATAAATTTCAGAAGTAACAAATGGCATAAATGGGTGAAGTAGCTTCAAAGACGTTCCAAAAACGTGATTTAAAATATCACTCACCGCCACTCTTTCCGCCTCATCTTCATTATAAATTCTCGGTTTTACCATTTCAATATACCAGTCACAAAACTCGTTCCATAAAAACAAATATATTTTATCCAATGCCACACCTAAATCATAATTTTCAATATTTTGCGTAACTTCTGCAACCAATTTATCCAATTTATTTAAAATCCATTTATCCTCCATTTTCAAAAGTTTTGCATCATACGCATTATTTTTTTCATACACTTCATAGCAAAATGCTTTTACCTTCTCATCATCAGCTAAATTCATCGTAATAAACTTAGCTGCATTCCAAATCTTGTTAGCAAAATTGGAAGCCTGTTCCAATTTTTCCTCTGAAAAACGAATATCATTTCCCATCGTAATTCCAGAAATCACTGAAAAACGCAAAGCATCTGCACCATATTTCTCAATTACATCCAATGGATCAATTCCATTTCCCAATGTTTTCGACATTTTTCGTCCCTGACTATCACGAATAATCCCATGAATCAATACATCCTTAAATGGCTCTATCCCTGTAAATTCCAAACCTTGTGTCATCATTCTTGAAACCCAGAAAGTAATAATATCAAAACCAGTCACCAACACATTGGTTGGATAATATCTTTGGTAATCCTCTGCTTCCTGATTTGGCCATCCTAGTGTTGAAAATGGCCACAATGCAGAACTAAACCATGTATCTAATGTATCTTCATCTTGCTTTAGCTCAGTTGCTCCACATTTTTCGCATTTTTCAGGTGCTGTTTTGGCAACATGAATGTGAGCACAATCCTTACAAATATAAGCTGGAATTCGATGTCCCCACCACAATTGACGAGAAATACACCAATCTTGAATATTATCCAACCAATGAAAATACTGTTTTTCATAACGTTCTGGTACAAAACACGTTTTGCCTTCTCTTACACAATTGGCTGCTGATTTAGCCAAATCTTTCATACGCACAAACCATTGCTCTGAAATTTTAGGTTCAATCGTGTTTTTACATCTTTCACATTTGGCTACATTATGCGTATATTCCTCTTCTTTTACCAAAGCACCAATTTCTCTTAATTTTTCAACAATCTTCTCTCTTGCTTCCCATAAATCCATGCCTTTATATTCTGGAACCAAATTTCCCATTTTAAACTTCTCATCAAATACTTCAATAACTTCTAAACCATGTCTTTGACCTGCTAAATAATCATTCATATCGTGGGCAGGTGTAAGCTTTACACAACCAGTTCCAAATTCTTTTTCCACAAAATCATCTGCTACAATCGGAATTTCTTTATTCATAATTGGCAAAATACATGTTTTTCCCACCAAATCTTGATATCTCTCATCCGTTGGATGAACTGCCACACCAGTATCACCAAGCATTGTTTCTGGACGTGTTGTCGCAACAATTAAATATTCATCTTCTGTATTGGCAATTTTATAACGGATATGCCATAAATGAGATGCTTCTTCTTTATACTCCACTTCTGCATCTGAAATGGAAGTATTGCAACTTGTGCACCAATTTACCATTCTAGTTCCTTTATAAATCAAACCTTTTTTGTATAACTCAATAAATTGCTCCAAAACAGCATCTGACATTCCTTCATCTAACGTAAAACGATTTCTTTCCCAATCACAAGAACAGCCAAGTTTACGTTGTTGCTCCTGAATTAGTCCACCATATTTATGCGTCCAATTCCAAGCCTCCTCCAGAAATTTTTCTCTCCCTAATTCTTGTTTGGTTTTTCCTTCTTCTTTCAATTTTTGAACCACTTTCATTTCTGTTGAAATCGAAGCATGATCCGTCCCTGGAAGCCATAACGTATCAAATCCTTGCATTCTCTTAAAACGAATTAAAATATCTTGAATCGTTCCATCCAAAGCGTGACCCATATGCAATTTTCCTGTTACATTAGGGGGTGGCATCATAATGCAAAACGGTTCTTTGCTTCGATCGCCAGATGGCCTAAAATATCCCTTTTTCTCCCAATCTCGATACCATTTCTCTTCAAACTCTTGGGGATTAAATTTGTCATTTAATTTGTGATTACTCATAAAAAATTCCTCCTTTTACTAATCTTTTATTTCTATTCTTATTTTTTCATCTACTTTAATTTTGGCATAGCCTCCAATTGGAAATGTAAAAATCGGAGTTGTATGACCAAAATCTGCATTTATTACAATTGGAATATCCTGTATTGTTTTTTTGGTTTTCAAAATCTGGTTCCATTTTTCATCCGTCATTTCACAGTTTTTCTCTGCCCTTCCTAGAATTAATCCTTGAACCTTTTTATTTTTAGCCATCTGTAAAAGTGATTGCAAATCACGGTCAAATTCCTTATTAAAAACTTCTTTCCCAACCAATCCATCATCTTCTAAAAACAAAATCGCATTTTCCAAATCAGGCATATATTCTGTGCCTTGTAACAAATTCAGAGTACATAAATTTCCTCCAACAATCTTACCTTCTGCCTCACCTGACTGAATTACTTTCATTCCTTCATTGGGTATAAAAGTTCTTTCTTCTTGATTCATATACCAACTATCATTGCTCCATTCCTTGGAATTTTCAATCAAAATTGGTTCCTGTTGCAAAAACATCTTCTGGAAATAGGTCTCTGTATACGAAAACCCCTTCTGCATACCAAAACTCGAAAAATGTGGTCCATAATAAGTTACCATACCCGTTTTGGTATAAATGGCATTGGTTAGTGCCGTAATATCTGAAAAACCACACAAAATCTTGGGATTTTCTTGCAGTAAATCATAATCAATTTCATCCAATAATTGATTTACATTATACCCACCAATGACTGTCAAGATTGCCTTCACCTGTTTATCTTGAAATGCTTGATGCAAATCCTCAATTCTCTCTTCAACACTTGCACAATTATAATCTTTTCCAATCGAATGATCAACGTTTTTCCCAAATGTCACTTTAAATCCCATTTTTTCTAATCTTGTTTTGGCAATTTTTACCGTATCTTCCCCTAAAATACACTTACTTCGTGATGGTGCAATCACACGTATTTCATCACCTATTTTCAATTTACTTGGTATTATTTTTTCCATATTTCCTCCTTAAAAATAACATAAGCCATCTCATCCACATAGGACGAAATGGCTTTAATTTCGCGGTACCACCTATTTTAAAAGATAATGTCACTTGTTCCAAATTTCAAACCTAGTTTGAACAACTAACAAATCTTTTCTCTCAAACGAGATTTTAACGTCTCTCAAACGAGCAAAACTACTTTTTAAAACTAGATTCATTTTGCCAACTCCAAAGCTACTTTCCCTCTATCTTTTCCATAAGAAGCTTTCAGCGCATCACTTCTTTTCTCTTATCTGGCAGTTTAGATGTACTCCTCTTTTTCATCGTTTTTCTAAATATTACTCATATTTTACTATCTTTTCTCAAAAAAGTCAATACATCTTTTCCATTTTATTTAAATAACAGCCCCAATCATTCCTGCGTCATTTTTTAAACTAGCTGTTACAATTTTAGGTAAATCACCAGAATTAAATGTGGTATTGGGTTCTTGTAATTTTTGAATCAATTGTTCCAAAATTGGATTTCCCTCATAGTAAGCAAAACTTCCTCCTAAAGATACTATTTCTGGCTCAAAAATATCAATTAAATTCGCAATCCCTGTTTTCAAATATTCTAAAAAAACTTCAATCTCTTCTTTTACACCAGGTTCATCCTTTATTAACAATTCTTCCCTTAAAAATTGACCTGAAATGTCACTGTCAACATCCAGTGTTTCTGTTACTTTCATTTTCAAAGCTTTGATGGAAGCATAGGTTTCAAAACAACCTTGTTTTCCACATGTACAATGACGTCCCCCTTTGTTTAATACCATATGTCCAAACTCAAATCCAGAATAACGCTTTGGTTCCAATAATTTTCCCCCCATAAAAACCGCTCCACCAATTCCCGTTCCAATATTGATAAATACACAATCATCATATTGTTTCAACGAACCATATTCTTTTTCCGCAAGAGCTGCACATTTTCCATCATTTCTAATTTGAAGTGGATTTTGGTAAATTTGTTTTAAAGGGGACAAAAGATCAAAATGACTCAAATTGAGATTTCCCGCTTTCACAATCACACCTTGCGAAATCGTTCCTGGAACAGCAAGGCCAATTAATTCAATTGCCTCTATGGTAATCCTATTTCTCTTTAGCAATTCTTCAATCCCACTTTGAATGGATTGAAGAATCGTTGTTTTCATATCTTTTCGCTCTTCTCGGGCAAAAATTTTTTCTTGACTATCTAAAATCTTCTCTTTCTCAATTAAACCAATTCCAACATGACTTCCACCCAAATCAATTCCTATTTTCATACTTTCTCTCCTGTTTCAAAATGTTTAACGACCACCCATTCCGGCCTCCACCTCCACCGGCCTCCGCCGCCACTAGAAAAGCCTCCACCAGAACCAGAGCCACTGCTTGAGGCAGAGTGTGCCTCTGAATAAGCAGAACGATACTTTTCATAAGCTCCCAAGGTACTTCTATTCAAATCTTCGATAAATCCATTCGCAAATCTTGTATCTGACATTAAATATAAATACGTATAACTCGTACTTTCTAAATTTTGTATTTGTGGATACACTACTTTCAATTGTTTGATAACTTTCTCTGAAATTCCAAAAACAGTTGCATACACTAAATATTTTTCCCATAATACTAAATCTGGAATCTCTCTTTCTTTCAGTAACGAAAAATCTTCCATATAGTTTTTCAAACCAACCCATTCCTGTTTTTCTGTCTCTCCTTTTTCTGTTAGAACAGGAATTCTTTTAGCTGTTTTAGACAAAAGATATGCACTGATTCCCCATTCTATAAAAATGGGCAACAATGGCAACACAACTGGACTTAAAAAAAGCACACCAACAATAATGGCTATTCCATAAACACTTGATTTACCTTTATATCTTAAAGCCTGTTTAGCTGCCATCTCATCATAATTTCCCAAAACTTTCTGCGTTTCTTGTGCCCTTTTTCTTAACTCTTTCATCAATAAATCAGATTCATCATAATGCTTTCCCATGAAATTCGTGATTTCCTTCATTGTAACTGTTTTTCTTTCGGAAACTCCTCTTGGCCATGTTAAAATTCGGTATATTATTTGTTCTGTTAGTTTCAAATTTTCATCACTTGGTTTTAATAAGTCAATTCGAATATCTGCTTTTCCTTCTTTCTCAAAAGAAATATACCCCTTCAAACACAATTGTAATAAGGTTGCCGAAATGATGCGATTTTCCTTGCCATTTAACTGTTTATAATATAAAAATGCAGCTTCTGCTGGTGTTGCTTCTTTTTCCCTTGGGATGTCTCGAAAATATTGACCAATGTCAATTTGATAGGCATTTTTAGGAAAAGATTTCATTTCCTTCTTATAACGAATTATTTTTTTCAGAAAAAAGAAACATATCAGTAAATAGACAATCAAAATTGCTATTACCTTAATTCTTGTCTGTTTTCTCTTCTGATTAGCCTCATTTGCCCACTCCGTTTCTTCGATAAGAATTTCTTCTAATTTATCTTTTGATAAGTTCCTCACATGCTTATCAAACATTGGTTCTTGGATAACAATTCTTACCTCTAACATCGTTTCAGCACTAAAATTATCTACCTTAAAAATAACTGTATCTTTAGAATCTTTCAGAACTTCCCCATTCAATGGTCCATGTGCCCATATTCGCAAATTTTCTAGATTCTCTACTGCTTGTGGCAGTTTTATAGTTCCTGTTACCTTTTTGGCTTTCATCGCGTTTTCTGTTCCAACAAATTGCCAATATAATTCGTTACAATCATTGTATACTGTTACAATATCCTGTATCGTATACGAAATTTGATATTTTCGATTAGCCGAAGAATCATCTAATCCAACTCCCCAAGCAATTTCAAATTTATCACCTGAAACAGGTAATCCATAATAACATCCTTTGGTCACATGATACATTTCTTGCTCAATTTGTTTCAAATCTAGCTCTGTCTCCAAATCGGTCACTTTAACATTGGTAATCCCTGTATATTTATTGGCATCAATTTCAAAATTTTTAAACAATGTATTTGTCTCACTTACATAAATATCCCATGTTTCCACAACATCCATGCTACCATCTGAGTTCAACTGAACGTTATAATCGAGAGAATTTAATTTTTGTGTTCCCGCATAACACCTGGTATGAAACAACCAGAATATGCCTGTCAAAAGTAACATCATCAGAATTTTCTTATTTACCTTCATTTGTGTCTCCTCTTTCTTCTTCTTTGAATTTATTATATCAATCTTCAAATATTTTGTCTATCACTTTTGCATAAATATTCTTTCCAATTTGGTATCCATTTGGAATTAATTCACAAAACTTAGTAATGCAAACATTCGAATTTACTTCCATTACATATACTTTTTTATCTTGCAGTATACTCAAATCAATCGAAGCAAATCGAAGTTCCATTGCTTTTCCAACCTTAGTTGCTATTTCTTTCACCTCTTGCTCATAAGCATCTTTTTCATCCACTAATACTGGAATGGCTCCATTACTCAAATTATGTTTCCATCCAACAGTTATTTTCTCTCCCTTCACTGGAATAGTGGTCAAATCCAAATCTTTATTGGGTTCCCCCAAATACTTTAATTGTTGCTTAATCAATTCCCCTATTGTCAATTTTCCATCTCCAATTACAAATGGTTTTTGTTTTTTATACACATAAATCACTTCACCATCCAAAAAAATAGCACGATATTCATATTCAATCTCCCAATATGGACACACAACAACCGCCTCAATATCTTTAGCAAACAATTCTTGTACCAACTGCAATTTCTCGTTTTCCTTATCGCAAACATAAACCTCTTTTCCTTGTAACAAATCATTGGCCTTAATAACTTGTTTTTTACCATTTTTCAAAACGTTATAATCCTGATTAATTGTTGCAACATCTGGAATCTTTCTTTCATTAAATAACACACTATGTTCAATCACAGGAATCTGATAATACTTCAATAGTTCATACGTAGAATACTTATCGTCAGCCAATTTCATGCTAATTGTAGAATTCAAATAAAACTTACCATTTAATAATTTCTTTTGTTTTTCTCCCTTTTTTAAAATCGAAATCCAGTTGTATGAAATATCAATTTTTTCAATTCCTTTTTCTACACAAATTTCTGCTATCATCTTATTTTTCATGCTCATTTCTTTCATTTTTCACTCCATTTATCCCTATCTTTTTCAAGATTTATTATATGAATTTAAACAAAACCTGTCAAGAGATTTTAAAGAACAAAAAATCAAATTTATACTTGACATTTTGCCAATTTTATTGTACAATAGAAAAGTACTTATTGTTAATATACTTAAAAGGAGGAAAACAAATGTTATACCACCTAATAAAAAGAAAGCGGAGAAAAAAAATAACTCGGGGTACTGTATTCTAGGTACCGACTTCGAGCTTAATAGATAAACTCCTTTCGGCCAAATGCCACTGTACTGCAATACAGTGGCATTTGGTTATCATTTTAAAAAGACTTCCAACAAATTGGAAGTCTTTTAATTTTATTCTTTATTTTTTTCCTTCGCCAAAATAATTAATCTAGCACTAGAATCATCTGTACAAGTTGAAAGCGAAATTTCTCTAGCACCTTTGGTATCTCGTTCCATATAAGATGCATCACTTTGTGGTAATTGGAATATATCGTAAATCTCATACGTGATTTTTGTTCCTGATTGGTCTGTTATGTAAATAATATCCCCTTTCGATAATTTCTTATTATCCGAAAAAAACAATCCATTTCTATAATTATGGCCTACAATGGTTGTATTTCCTGGTTCATTCAAACCAATTCCATACAAAATCGCAACCGATGTTTCTAACGATTTTTTCGTTACCTCTGATAAAATGGGAAGGTTCAATTTTGTTTTTGGAATTTCAATGGTTCCCATTACTTCATATCCTTCCATATAGACTTTATCCTTACTTTCTTTTTTTGTTTCCAACGAACCAATGGTGTCTAATGGATTTTCTGCAGAGCCACTGTCATCTTTTTCATTTTCATCAAATTCTCTTCTAACAGAAGCATTTGAAAATTGATCTACAATTTCCTGTGCTTTATCATTTTTGGCTTTGACAACATACATGTCATACATAAAATATCCCACAGTTCCAATAATCGCTATAATTACAATTACTAAAATGACGGTTAAAACTTTACTATATTTACTATTAAACATAACAAATCTCCTTTTTCTTCCTCTTTATCATCCTATCTCTATTATACCATATTTATTTTCATTTTGCAAGTTTTATGTCAATTTTATATTTTGGGAAACTAACATTGGTAAAAATCATAAATATTTTATTCCAAAATAGCTTTAATCCTTCTAACTCCGCTGGAGGAAGCCTCCTCTTTTTTGATTTTGAAATGTCCTAATTCCTTCGTATTTTTCACATGTGGTCCACCACATAATTCTTTTGAAACTTCGCCAATCGAATAAACACTTACAATATCTGGATATTTCTCAATAAACATGCATTCTGCTCCTGATTGAATCGCCTCTTCTTTTGACATTTCCTCACTTGTCACTTCCCAACCATTTTGAATCCATTCATTGACTAGCTCTTCTACTTTTTGTTTTTCCTCTGGCGTCATTTTAGCAGGATGAGAAAAGTCAAAACGCATTCTTTCTGCTGTTATATTACTTCCTTTTTGATGAACATGTTCCCCTAAAACAACTTTCAAAGCAGCATTTAAAAGATGAGTTGCAGTATGATATTGAGTTTCTATTTCACCTGTAGACGCAAGTCCACCTTTGAATTTGGCTTCGCTTCCCATACGAGATTTTTCTTGATGTGCTTTAAACAATTGGTCAAACTTCTCCATTTCAACTTCCATGCCGTTTTCCTTTGCTAATTCAAGGGTCATTTCTGATGGAAAACCATAGGTTTCATATAAATTGAATACCGTTTGAGCATCGATTTTGGTTTTATTCTCATTTTTTAACTTAGTAACAACTTTCGCAAACTCTTTTTCCCCTTTTGCGAGAGTTTTCATGAACTTATCTTTTTCTTCAATAATAACCGATTGCATCATAGCTTGATTGGTCACAAGCTCTGGATACATTTCTTTTAAGCTATGAATGGAGGTGTCTATTAATGTTGGTAAATTGTTTAAATCAATTTCAAGTTTGTTTAGGTGACGTGTCATTCTACGCAGTAAACGACGCAAAACATAGCCTCTATCTACATTACTTGGGCGTCCTCCATCATTTATTATCATCATACTAGAACGTAAATGTTCGGCAACAATTCTTCGGCTTTGTATGAAATCTTGTTTTTGCAATTCTTCCAACTTTTTCATTACTGGTGCAAATAATTCAGTTTCAAATGGCGTTTGAACACTTTGCAAAAGCATAGCCATTCGCTCTAAGCCAAGTCCTGTATCCACATTTTTTTGTTGCAATTTGGTATATGTTCCATCTTTTCTTTTGCAATATTCCATAAATACATTATTCCAAATTTCAACATATTTTCCACAATCACATGCTGGATTACATGTTTCAGAACATTTGGGCTTTCCTGTATCATAAAACATTTCTGTATCTGGCCCACATGGCCCTTCTTCTCCAGCAATCCACCAATTGTCATTTTTGCCAAAAAAATAGATGTGTTCTTCTGGAATCCCTACCTTTTTCCAACATTCATAAGATAGGGTATCACGTGGTGCATCTTCATCTCCTGCAAAACAAGTAACCGATAATTTTTCAGCTTGAATGCCTAATTCTTTGGTTAAAAATTCATAACTCATAGCAATGGATTCTTCTTTAAAATAATCCCCTAATGACCAATTGCCAAGCATTTCAAAATACGTTAAATGACGATTATCACCTACCTCGTCAATATCTACTGTACGAATGCATTTTTGATAATCGGTTAGTCTTGTTCCAGCAGGATGTTTCTCCCCTAAAAGATATGGTACAAGTGGATGCATACCAGCTGTTGTAAACAAAACAGATGGATCATTCTCAGGAATAACTGGGGCTGATGGAATCACAACATGTCCATGATTTTTAAAAAAAGCTAAATATTTATTTCTGATATCAATTGCTTTCATAATTCTTCTCCCTAAAATAAAAATAATTCCTGCTTATTATATTATAAATTAACAGGAATTACAAGATTTTTTTGAAATTATTTTCTTTCCTTTAAACTGAAATCATAATAGCCCCTAAAAGGATGAGCCCAACTCCTATTTTCTTTTTCGTTGTTATGGTTTCCTTTAAAAAACGATTGCTTATTAGCATAGTCCAAATATAGGTAATGGCTGTTAATGGTAACACTGTGGAATAATCCAAATATTTCAGCACATATAAGTTTAACAAGGCTGCCACACCATAAATAATTCCGCCTAGATACGTATTTTTATCCTTTAACATTGCCTTAAAATTCCCTCTGGCAGACGCCTTTTTTAAAAAACAAGAAGCAACTGCTCCCATGGCAGTCATAATAAGCAAAATGATAAAATATCCAATCATGTTTCATCACCACCACCAATCAAAATAACCCCAAACATAATGACCAATATTCCAATCATCTTGAGATAGGTAATCGTTTCATTTAAAACAAAAGCCCCCAATAGAATGGTCACAATATAATTCAAACTAAGCATTGGTTGCAAAACAGATAATTTGCCAAATCGATAAGCAATTAGCATAACAAATGCTCCAATTCCATACATAAAAAAACCAATACCTAAATAGAATAACATCTTGGAATTGCCCATTGCTAATTTCCAAAATAATTGGCCGATACAAGCACAAATCGAAGAAAGTATCATAAGAGCAATTCCTTTTCGATTTCTTTTTAGTGAATCTAACATTTTTTTCCCTTCCTACATTTTAATATCATATTTCGCAGTCGTTAAACTTAAATTCGGATTATAATAGGGGTCACCCTGGTCGATTACTGTTTTCCATTTTTTATGAAAAGAATTGCTTTCTTTTTCAAATCTGGCTTTTTTTTCTGGTGTATTTTCATAACCTCTGGTTTTGGATTCGTAATGCATTAATTCAATGTAAGGATGATAAATAATTTTATAACCTTTTTCACGTATTTTTAAGCAAAAATCGACATCATTAAAAGCCACTTTAAAATGTTCCTCATCCATGTAACCTACCTCTTCGTAAATTGTTCTTCTGGAAAATAAACAAGCACCTGTAACAGCACTCATATTTTGAGTCAAACAATCTTTTCCAAAATACGCATGAACCCCTTTTGGAAGCTCACTTAACATGTTAGCTGCTAACCCACCAATTCCTACAACAATTCCTGCATGCTGAATTGATTTGTCTTCATAATATAATCTTGCTCCCACAGCCCCTACATCTTCCCTTTGTGCAAAACCAATAAACTTTTCTAGCCAGTTGGGAGTCAGGATTTCAGTATCACTGTTTAGCTGCATAACATATTCTGCTTCCGAATGTTGAACACCAAAATTGATGATTTTGGAATAGTTAAATCCTGTTTCTGGATACAAAATAACTTTTACTTTTTCATTTTTTTGAATAGTTTCATAATACTCGAATGTGGCTTTTTCTTCACTGTTATTTTCTATAATTAAGATTTCATAATTGGAATAAGTACTTAATGTTACAATAGAATCAATGCAATTTTTAAGCAATTTGACACTATCTTTATTGGGAATTATAATGGAAACTTTAGGATTTCCGATAACTTCATACATAACTTCATAAATCCCTGGAATATCTCCTCCTGGTGTAACTTTCGCTTGTAAACCTTGTCTTTGTAAATGGTCAGAAATTGCTCTTTGCCCTGCTTGATAAGCATATGGCTTAGCATCTGAATCCATTGCTGTTGAAGCTGGATGCACACGCCAATGATACAAAACTTTTGGGATATGAACAATCTGATTTGTCTCTTCACTGGCTCTTAATATTATATCAAAATCTTGTGCCCCATTATATTCCTCTTTAAATCCTCCCAATTTGTCCATCAGTTCTTTTTTGAAAATGGATAAATGAGTGATGTAATTGTTGGCTCTTAAGGTATCAATTGAAAAATCTGGTTTGAAATAGGGATCTTTTCGAATTTCCTTTTTGCCTTGGATTTTGTCTTCATCTGTATAGATAAATTCTACTTCTGGATTTTCATTGATACATTTGACAATTTCATAAGCACAAAACTCTGGGATTAAATCATCATGATCTAGTAAAGCAAGGAAATCACCTGTTGCCAATTTCAAAGCTTCATTGGTATTACCTGATATGCCCTTGTTATCTTCTAGGAATTGGTATTTGATACGGTCATCTTTTGACACAATTTTTTCTAAATGTGGATTTTTTTCTGGACTCCCATCTGCCAAACATAATTCCCAATTGGAATAAGTTTGTTTTAACAAAGCTTCTACCAATTGCTCGAAAAATTTAAGAGGCGTTTGATACATGGGAACAATAAAACTAATTTTGGGTTGGATAGCAAATTTTGTTTCTCTTTGTTTGGTCAATCCAGCTTCATTTGGTTCATTTTTTTTAATCCATACTTGGTACTTTTGGTCATTTCCCATTTCTCTTCTCGTTATCATACAAAATAACTGAACTATGACTTTTTTTATGGTTTTTAATAAACCATAGGTTTGAAAATAATATTTTATTTGATTGTATCTATGTTTTATCTGCATTCCTTTGCTCCCTTCGTTTTCGTTGTTTGATAGTATATCATATACAGCCAAAAAAGTCCACCCTATCAGCAAAACTTTCTCATTTGCTTGCTTTATAGTTTCTGGTGGTTCATATCCTTTTTAAATTTACTCCAGAACATGTTTTAAAGGCTTTTTAGGGGGATTTGTTTGATTTTTTAAGTTTTATGTCTATTTTCTTGATAAAATGGCCGTCTCGGTCATTTTAGAGAGTGTTTTCAAAAAAACTTTTTTCTGATGGTATGCATTTTTATCCTTCTTAGAGGCTGCAGGATGGCTTTTTAGGTCACTTTGTTGTATTTTTAATCATTTTGGTCTATTTTCTTAAAAAAGTGGCTTAAAACCGTTTTCCTATGGTTCATTATTGTATGAATCCCTAATAAAATCGTTGCAGTAATCATGATTTTCACAGAATAGAAAATTCCCAAATCATAAGGATCCCCTTCTACGATAAAATATTGAAACGATGGCAAAATGGCAGTGATGCTTAAGTAGATAATCCATCTTCTCATCTTACGATTTTGCCAAATCAGGCTTGGTAAAAGCCATAAAATATACCATTTTTGAAAATTGGATAATGTGATAAAAATAAAAAGTAGCAAAATGTTGTTATATATCTGAAAGGCTTTATTCAATGTTAATCGTTTGTGAAATAGGACATTGATTAGCATATCTACATAAAAAATTGCGAAAACTGGTAGATTTAAGAAATCGATGGTTTCAAAAACAGCGGAATTGGTTTTGGTGAGCATCACTGTTAGAAAAGATTGGCTGTATTTACTTCCTTGGACTAACATATTCGTGAAAATAGAGCTATCGCGGTAATATGGCAAATAAAGCAACAAAACAACTCCTATGATGCCAAATCCGAAAAATCATACAATACCCCAATTTTTTCCCTATTTTTTCTTTGCCAAAATAATATATTAACACAAATGGCACCAGCAAAATCGTACTATATTTGATACCGATTGACAAAGCTAAAAACAGGCTAGTCAAATAGATATTTTTCTTTTTGGTCAAACAGTAAAATGCCAATATGACAAATAATAACAAATAAATATCATTATGTACATTACTCAATAACTCAACTAGAACTAACGGATTGAGCCCATAAATAAGCATATATTTCTTGCTTTTGGTTAATTTATAACACAACCAAACGATGCATAAATGTGTAAAATAGGCAAAAAGTTTGAAAATGAACAATGCTATTGTTACACTTCCAAAAGATAAACTAACCATAATTTCTGCCCATAAATTCCATAAAGGCCCATAAACACTGGTTGTGTTTTTCCAATATCCCGTGTTAGCTAATATTTCATCATTGATTCCTTTTTCTTGTAAATCAGCAACTGACGTATAATACGGGTTTTCGTAATACTTACTTGCAAGCCAACTATCACCAATATAATAATAAATATCAGAACTCAAAAATGGCAAAATCAGCATAAAAATAAAAGAAATAATAGCTATGAAACAAAAGATTGATTTGGTTCTATGAAAAATCTCTTTTTCCTTTTGAATCATCCATCCATAACATAAGCTAAATAGCAACAATAAACCAATTACTAATCCACCACTTAACAAACCAATTTGGTGACTGTTGGATTTAGTTAAGGTGTAGGTATAATAAGCATCAAATCCAGATATGGTTCGGTGAGAAAGCAAATAAAAAATGGATGGCAGACATAATATAATTGCTATTAATAGCATTAAAAATAAAATCATTTTACTTTTCTTCATTGATTTTCTCCTGTTTCTTCACCAAAAGCATTTATTAAATAGCTCTTTTGGGTTTATTTTTCATTATGCAAAACTTTTCGTTGCTATTTTTATTTTCCTTCAAAAGAAACTGCTGTTTCAATTGGATAATCTTTTAGTTTTTCTCTTCCATTTAATTCTGGTAATTCAATTAAACAACAGATTTTTTCAATCTTCCCTCCTAATCTCTCCACTAATTTTACAATTGCTTCTAAGGTACCTCCTGTTGCAATCAAATCATCGATTATGACTACTTTTTGCCCCTTAGCAATTGCATCTTTGTGAATTTCTAAAGTAGCCTGTCCATATTCTAATTGGTAAGTCTCTTCCATTGTTTCACAAGGTAATTTTCCTTTTTTTCTCACAGGAACAAAAGATTTTTTCAGATTATACGCTATTGGTGCTCCAAAAATAAAACCTCTCGACTCTGCCCCAACAATTATATCAAATTCTATGTTTTCAAGCATTGCTTCCATTTTTTGGATAGCTAGCCCAAAGCCTTTTGCATCTTGTAAAAGGCTTGTTATATCTCTAAATATAATTCCTTTTTGAGGAAAATCTGGGATATCTCTAATGTAAGATTTTAGATCATTCATTTTTTACCTCCTTATTGGATAACTTTCTACTATCTATAATAAACTACTCAAAATATAAACTGTATTTCATCTTAGTTTCCATTTTTATATGGTCCTAATTCTAAATTTGAAAAATTAAAACCTTTCTTTATGTATTCTTTTAATATGTTTGGTGCCCAAATTGTTAGTCATAAATCTAATACTTTTTTATTCGTTTTGAAATTAATGCTCTACAAGTGTTCATTTGAATGCAAGCATAAAAATTATTCGTTACTTCTTTACCTTTCCCAATTGTTGTTGCATTATTTGCATCTTCTTCCGTTTCCCAAAGAACAAAATCAGTCCATATATTACCTTGTAAGTAATGCTCCCAAGAGATAAATCCCTTTGCTTTAGAAATAATTTCGTCATGTAATTTTTGCGTTAATTTTACAAATTCCTCTTCACTTACACCTTTTTTAAGTTTATACGAAAATATCCATGCTGTTTTATTCATCTACAAATCCCTCCTCTACAACTTACTCGTATCAAATAATTCAGCCATAGCATTTTGCGTAAGCCAAACATTTTCATCTTTAAATCTGTCACAACTTTATCTCCAACCATTTGTTAATTTATTTTTTCATAATATAATGCGTTTCTGTTTCATCAATTTTTTCAAATCCTGCTCTTTCATATAACTTAATTGCCTTTTCATTTATTTTAAATACTTGTAATTTTATATCTTGTCCCTTATGTTCAAATAATATTTCTTTTAATACTGCTGTTCCAATCCCTTTATTTTGATACTCTGGTTTTACGCAAATATTTCCTATTTCAAAAGTATTATTGTCTTTATCCTTTCCATGATAAAAGCCTACCAATTCATCTTTTAGATATATCAGTTCTATATTCTTTGCATTTTCTTTCATAAATCTTTCAAATAATTTCTTTTGGTTTTCTTCATTCCATTCTCCATAAGCTTTCTCTACATACTTCATATAAACTTCTTTTTTTAAATCATAAATAAATTTAATTTCTTCTTGACTTCCATTTTTATATGGTTTTAATTCTAAATTGGGAACACCCCAATCTAGTCTTATCTTCTTTTCTGTAATTTTATTTTCAAGAAGTCGGAGTTTCTGTTCAGAAATAATATAATCATCATTTGCTGTCTGTTCACTAAACATACATCCACAATATTTCTGCCTATACAATCCCATTTCTTTCGCCTTTGCCTGACCTACTCGAAAACCTGGTCTAAAATCTCGGTACAAGAACCCAATCTCATATTTCTTCGCCATTTCCTCGCAAATTGCCTTGATTACCTCATGTTGCTGATAAGGACTCACAAAAAGCGTGGTACAAAAAGCATCGTATCCATTCTCTTTTGCATATTTCGCCGTTTCCTCCATACGCACTTGGTAACAATACTTTTGACAACGATTATCAATATCCTGCGAAACTTTCTGGCAAAAGTCACGTAATCCATAATTTTCATTTACAATCAAGGACAAATCAATCATTTTATTATATTCAATTAATGTATCTCGCCTTTTTTTATATTCCCTATAAGGATGAATATTTGGATTAAACCAATACGAAACTGGTTCAATCCCCTCTTTTCTAAGCATTTCTACGCAATACACGCTACACGGTGCACAACAGGTATGTAGTAATAATTTCATTTTATCCTTTTTTCTCTCCTTCATAAGCAATTCCCAAATGTTCATATGCCAATGGTGTTGCCATTCTCCCGCGAGGGGTTCTGGCTAAAAATCCAATTTGCATCAAATAGGGTTCATATACATCTTCTAAAGTTTCTACTTCTTCATTAATGGTAGCAGCCAAAGTTTCTACACCAACTGGTTTTCCAGCATATTTATGAATCATCGTTTCCAAAATCTTTTTATCGGTGTTATCCAACCCTAAATCATCAATTTCAAGCTTATCTAAAGCCATTTTCGCAATTTCCAATGTAATATTTCCATCTCCTAGCACAAGTGCATAATCTCGCACACGTTTTAACAATCGATTCGCTATACGTGGCGTCCCTCTTGAACGCTTTGCTAGCTCTTTTGATGCCTCTGGTGCAATTTCAATCCCCAAAATCTCGCTTGAGCGAGTGATAATCGTGCTCAAATCCTGCACAGAATACAATTCTAGCCTACTTACAATACCAAATCGGTCACGGAGTGGAGTGGTCAAAGAACCTGCTCGTGTTGTAGCTCCAATTAACGTAAATTGAGGCAAATCCAAACGAATGGAACGTGCACTTGGACCTTTTCCAATCATAATATCCAATCCAAAATCTTCCATAGCAGGATACAAAATTTCCTCTACACTTTTATTCAAACGGTGAATTTCATCAATAAATAAGACATCATTTTCTGTTAAACTTGTTAAAATAGCTGCTAAATCACCTGGTTTTTCAATCGCTGGTCCTGATGTAATACGAATATGAGATTGCATCTCATTTGCAATAATATTCGAAAGTGTCGTCTTTCCAAGACCTGGTGGACCATATAATAGCACATGATCCAATGCTTCACCACGTTTTTTGGCAGCTTCAATATAAATTTGCATACTTTCTTTAACTTTTGTTTGGCCAATATATTCCTTTAAAGTCTTCGGACGTAAGGAAACTTCGTTATTCAATTCCTCCTCATCTTGCACCGTTGGTACCATTACATTCTCTTCTTCCATTTTCGCTCCTTCAAGTTTTCTAAATTTTTATATAATACTGCAAATTTTCCATAAACGGAAATATTTCTTTTACTCTTTTTAAAGTATATACCGCATTTTTTTGATGAGGACATTTCTCTGGTGCTTCTACTAACTCATTTTTATAACAGTTTTTACCCAATTTATAAATTAAATATTTACAATTCATATAATCATAATGCAACTGGAATCCATTATCTAAATCTTCCCAGAACATTTCAAATGTATATTCTTTTTCCATTCTTATTTCCTTTCTTTTGATTGTTGGTTAGAACATAAGGCATCATACTTGTATTTTTATTGGCGGATAGCTTTTTTAGATTCATTGGACTAGGACAAGTCAAGCCCTTTTTATAAGAATGCCTTATGCCTCTTCTCTTAGTGATTATTTTATCATAGTTTCAAATTCTTGTTCAGTGATAATAGGGATGCCTAATGTTTGGGCTTTGGTTAATTTGCTTCCCGCCTCTTCTCCTGCTAACACATAATTTGTTTTTTTGGAAACAGAACCTGTTGCTTTCCCACCAAAACTTTCTATGATTTTCTTAGCTTCTTCACGGGAATATCTCTCCAAGGTTCCTGTTAATACAAACGTTTGGCCTGCAAATCTTTCATCCAACAAACTTTCCCCTTCTTCTGCCTTCATATTAACACCTGCTTTTTTCAAACGTTTGATTAAATCTTTCGTCTGTTCTTGATGAAAAAATTCATACACATTCTCTGCTCGCTTTAACCCCATATCTTCCACCATTGTGAGACTTTCTATGCTCGCTTTTTCGAGATTATCAATGTTCTTATATTTTTTCACAAGTTGTTTGGCTGCATTCGTCCCAATGGTTCGAATTCCAAAACCATTAATAAGTCGGTAAAATTCATTATTTTTACTCGTTTCAATACTATCCACCAAATTTTGTGCAAATTTCTTTCCTTCTTTTTTTAAGGAGGCAAAATCCTCCAATTTTAAATCATACAAATCAGCAATATTATGAATCATCCCTCTTTCCAATAAATCTTCTACAATTTCCTCACCTAAACCTGTCATATTCATACATTCACGGGAAACAAAATGTAAAATATTGCGATACAACTTGGCAGGACATTCAATTCCAATACAGCGTGTTACCGCTTCCCCTTCTGGTCTCACAGCCATTGCACCACAAACAGGGCATACTTCTGGCATATGATATTCTGTTTCCTCCCCTGTTCTTTTTTCTGTCAGAACACCAACTACTTCAGGAATCACATCCCCTGCTTTTTGAATCAAAACTCTGTCCCCAATTCTCAAATCTTTTTCTTTGATAAAATCTTCATTGTGTAGCGTTGTTTTAGAAATTGTTGAACCAGCTACTTTTACCGGCTCCAACAACGCCATTGGTGTAATTGCACCAGTCCTACCTACTTGACAAATGATGTTTTTTATGGTAGTCTCTTTCGTTTCTGGTGGATATTTATACGCAATTGCCCATTTGGGGGTCTTAGCATTCACCCCTAGCTTTTCTCGATACGCCAAATCATTTACTTTAATAACAGCTCCATCAATCCCAAAACTTAGCTTTTCCCTTTTTTCACCAATTTCATAAATTACTTTTTTAACTTCTTCCATATTATGACATAAAATTGCTTCTGGATTAACGTTAAATCCCAAATTTTGTAATTTTTGTAATGCCTCATAATGAGTTTGAAAAGTAAGCGTTTCAGATTTTTGAACATTAAAAATATAGATATCTAGTGGACGTGAAGCAGCAATCTTGCTATCCAATTGACGAAGTGAGCCAGCAGCCGCATTTCTAGCATTAGCAAAAAGTGTTTCCTCATTTTTTTCTCGCTCTTCATTCATTTGCTCAAATTCTTTTTTACCAATAAAAACTTCACCTCTAACAGTAAGTGTTACTAACTCATGTAAGGTCTGTGGAATGGTTGGAATCGTCTTCAAATTATGTGTAATATCTTCCCCAATAAGTCCATTTCCACGCGTCGCCCCTCTAACAAATGTTCCATCCACATACTCTAATGCCACTGATAACCCATCAATTTTTGTCTCCACAACATATTCCAATGTTTCCACTTCCAACGCTTTTTTGACTCTTTCATCAAAAGCATCTAACTCATCAAAATCAAAAATATCTTGCAAACTTTGTAGCGGTACTTCATGTTCGACTTTCTCAAAACCTTCTTTTACCGTTCCTCCAACATGTTGCGTTAGCGACTCCTGTGTGACAAATTCTGGATATTCCTTCTCCAACTGTTTTAGTTCATTCATCAAACAATCATACTCAAAATCCGAAATTTCTGGATTATCCTCATCATAATATTTTTTAGCATGGTAAGCTGTGAGCCTGTTTAACTCATCTATTCTTTTTTTCGCTTCTTCCTTCGTCATTTTCATTTCCTTCCGTTTTTTTATATTCTCTCTTTGACCTCTATCCATCTCGAAAAAGTTCTTTTCCATTTTTTAAATAATCATATCCCGAAAAAATGGTAGCAACAATTGATAAACTCATCAGAACAGTATTAATCACATTAATAACAAATCCTAATTGTGTAAAACTATAACCATTTGAAATAAATTCTCCAAATCCATGAATATCCACAAAAGCTAACACAATCGCAAGCATTTGTGTTACCGTTTTTAGTTTTCCTAAAAACGATGCGGCTATCACTTGCCCTCCTTGCTCTACAGCAACCAAACGATACCCTGATACTAAAAATTCTCTTGTCAAAATAATAGCTGGCACCCAAGCTGGCAATTTATCAAATTGTACCAAAACAATCAATGCACTCAAAACTAATATTTTATCAGCCAATGGATCCAAAAATTTTCCAAACGTTGTTACCATATTTCTAGAACGAGCTAAATAACCATCTAATTTATCCGTTATCGATGCAATAACAAACACTAAATCCATAAATAACATAACAACTGGTATTCCCAATCCTACTTCTAGCCATCCTATCCCTACTTCATTCTCAATTTTCAGGCATGATAGAATGAGCAGTATGGGTACTAATATCATTCTGAATATTGTCAGTTTGTTCGCTAGATTCATTTTCATTCTCGTTTTCCTCCTTTTTATTTTGCTGTTCTTTCTCTCGTTGCTTTTTTCTTAGTTCTTCTAAATGACCAATTAAACTTTCCAGTTCACTTAAATCTTTTCCAATCATTTCAAAATCATTTGAATTTAACGATTCATTTAGATTATGTTTAGATTTTATAATGGCATCAATCACACTACTTATATCTTGCCTATCGATAATTTCTAGGTCAACTGCATAGTCTGTGAATAAATTGGAAATAGCATCATTTAAATCATCACCAATGGCTAACTTGTTACCAGAAGCTACAATTACCTTTTTTAAAACAGGAATTTCACTTTCATTTAAACGAACTTGATAAACTGGCTCAACATATAATAAGGTGTCATTAATTGGCACAATAATAAGATTTTTAATCAATTTGGTTCCTGCCACATTTAATGCTGTGAGTTGACTAGAAATTGTTTCATCTTGCTCAATCTGGGAACTAAGTTGTAAAACACTAGCCACATTACTTTCTGAATTAAATTTATAAAGTGATAATTGGGGCTTACTATTTTCATAGCTCCCTACTAAATAAGCTGTAATATTTTGTTTTGCCTGTCGATTAAACGTTGTTACTAAACCTAGCTTAGCGTGATCACTCTCTTTGGTTTTTAGCATCGTATAATAAGCTTCCATTTCCTTGCCTGCAGTAGCTGTCTTACTTGTTGATTCTGTTGGCGTTATTTCCCAGATATCGTCTGCTCTATATAACACATCTTCACTAATGTCATGGTATACATTGAGCATTTTGGCTTGCACTTCATATAACAATTTTGGATAAATAAATTGACGACTAATATCTTCTGGAATAGCTGCATCCAAATCTTGAAATAAAGTAGGATACAGATTTCGATAAGACATAATAATTGGATCATTTCTATCCGTAATGTAAAATTTAGTCGTTCCATCATAAGCATCAATTAATACTTTCACTGAATTTCTGATATAATTTATTTCTTGTGTATTTCCATTAACCGTAATAGTCGTAAATTGGGAATATGGGTATTCCGCAGAAGTTGTATAACCATCCAATACCCAAACCAAACGCCCCTCCTTGGTAATAACCATATAAGGATTTTCGTCATATAAAATATAAGGTAATAAAACTTTAGCCCTATCTAAAATATTACGATTGCAAATTATTTTAGAATCCTGGTCAACGTATTGAGAAAAAGCTAATTTGAAGTTTTTATCAGCAACTCCCAATACAACTCTGTCCCAAAATCCCAACGTTAAGCCAGCTTTTCCATTGTATTCATTTTCACTATAATTAGTTGCTGTAATAGGATAATCGTATTCTTTTCCAAAATTTGAATTGGTTACAATGGTACTATTGGTTTCCAAGCCAAAATAAATTCTAGGTTCTTGTATCCCTGCCAATTCCTGATTCGTAAAATCAGATAACAAATATTGAGCATATCCATTTTCATCTGTTGTAGAAGCAGAATTAACCACGAAAGAATAACCATGTGTATATTTAAAAGTTCGATTGTTGTAACTCATCCCAAAATTACTTAAAACTTCTCTTGGCGTAAAATATACTAAATTTTTATCCAATAATCCTAAAAATGTTCTGTTATAAGAATAATAAACACCATCTTCTTGATGTTCGGAAACAGTTGTTAAAACAACATCTTTTGAAACAATCGGAAGATTGTTAATAACATCTGCGTTTTTGGCGATTTCATCATAAGTAATTGTATTATAAGAATCAATGGATTGTTGTTCAATATTGATTCCATAGGCTTCTTTTGTGTTTTCAATGTTATAAGCAATGTATTTTTTTTGGTTATCTAAAATATCATTTTTTACAATAAATTGGTCATAATAAATCATACCAATAAACAGACCAATTAAATAAGTAGGTACTATTAAAATGGAAATCATTGCTTGCTTGAAATTTGCTTTTACTGCATATTTTAATAAACGTACAATCGAGAAAAATAGCACAACTGAAAATAATCGATACCCCCATAATTTAATTGTCACATCGGTTTTTCCAGCACCAGTTAAATCAACATTGGTGTTATTTTCTATGGTTAACATATCTTGTGTTAATACATTTTGGGAAGTAATGAAAATATAACCCGAAAACAATAACGCTATTATCACAATGGTTGCAACAATTTGTTTAATAAATGTATTTTTCTTCAGTAATTCTATATCAATTCCATCTAGGTATAGGTTAATAACAACAACATAATAAATCGCCGTATATAAAATTAAACCAATAAATTCACCAATCATGAAAAATATCATTGATTCAATAAATGGTAATGTAAAAATATAATAAGCAATATCTGTATCAAAAACAGGATCTGTTTTTCCAAACCATGCACTGTTGGCAAACATTGTATATTTTTGATTGAGCATAATCATTCCTACAATAGCCACTAGAATCGCACCAATCATAGCAAATGTTTTATTGGGAAGCTTGGGAAGTGATTTATTTTCATCTTCAAAAAATTTCTTTAAACCACATCTAATTAACTTATTGTAAATATAAATCAATAAATAAGTTACAACAAAAAGACCACCAGCTAAATATAGTTTATTTTTTACATTTTTAACAAATAATTCTGTATATTTTTCCTCAATTTCTTTGATGCTCAAATATTCTGCTCGAAAAGCAATGACAAGCCCCAAAGTAACCAGCAGAACGATGACCACAACTACGATATTACGAATGGCAATATTTCTTTTCTTTTGCATTTTATTTTCTTGATTTGAATTCGCCATAATTCTTTCCTTTCTTTTATTCAATCATTGCATCTAGAAACCCGTTTGCCTCAAATTTTTGCATATCTTCTATTTGTTCACCAACCCCAATGAATTTAATTGGAATCTGATTTTCAGAAACAATCCCAATTACAACACCTCCTTTGGAAGTTCCATCTAGTTTGGTAAGAATAATCCCCGTTAGATCCGTTGTTTCCTTAAATGCTTTTACTTGCAAAATAGCATTTTGGCCAGTTTCAGCATCTAAAACAAGCAACACTTCTTTACTCGCTTCTGGCATTTCTTTTTCAATTACTTTTTTAATTTTAGCCAGTTCATCCATCAAATATTTTTTATTGTGAAGTCTTCCTGCTGTATCACAAATTAAGACATCTGCTCCTATTTCTCTTGTTTTTTCAATGGCTTCGTAAACAACAGAAGCCGGATCGGAGCCTTCTTCCTTCTTTACTAAGTTACTACCAGAACGTTTTGCCCATTCTTCCAATTGCTCTACAGCAGCTGCACGGAATGTATCTGCAGCAGCAACAACTACCTTTTTCCCTTGTTTGACTAATTGACTTGCCATTTTTCCAATTGATGTCGTTTTGCCAACACCATTTACCCCAACAACTAAAATCACAGATGGCGTTGTCTCTAAATGCAGTTCCGTATCCCCTACTTCTAAAATATCCTTTATAATCTCTTTTAAAGCACTTTTTACATCTTCTTCGTTTTCTATTTTCTCTTTTTTTATTTTGGTTCTTAAATCAGCAATTATCTTAACAGAAGTATCAACTCCAATATCAGACATAATTAGAACTTCCTCTAGTTCTTCTAGCATATTTTCATCCACTTTTCTGAAATTGCTAAATACTTGATTCATTCTGTCATTAAAAGACTCTTTTGTCTTTGTTAAACCTGATTTTAATTTATCAAAAAATCCCATGGTTCCTCCTTTTGTTTTGTTATATCATTTTCTTTCGAAAAAAGCAAGTATTCTAAGTGGAAAAATTCTTTTGGTGAGTCACACTTATCAATTTTTATCTTTCCACCTAAAATTCTCTATTCATGCCCCGATTTGGCCTTATAAAAGGCCTCTCCTTTGCTTTTTTCATCTTTCCTCCTCATTTTTCTATTTTCTTGATACCTACCATTTTTATGCCTCTCTAACGCATTTAGAGCCATTTCAAGGCATGTTTATCTAAAAATGAATGATTTTTCATTCGAAAACACCTCTATCAAAAAAAAAGCACAAACCTAGTTGGTTCTTTTACTGTGTTACATTTGTGATTTTTATCTTTTTTATTGATTTTTCTATTCCCTTATGTTATAATGTTTCAAAATCAAAGGAGGACAAAAAATGAACAATGTTTTTGACGTTTTAGAAGAACGTGGATATTTAGAACAATTAACTCATCCAGAAGAAATCAAAGAACTTTTAGGTAAGGAATCTGTTCCCTTTTATATTGGTATTGATCCAACTGCTGACAGTTTGCATGTTGGTCATTTCATATCACTTATGGTTGCCTCTAATTTACAAAAATATGGCCATAAACCCATTATTTTAGTCGGTGGCGGAACTGCCATTATTGGCGATCCTTCTGGAAAAACAGATATGCGTAAAATGTTAACCAAAGAAGATATCAAACACAATGTAATTTGCATTCAAAAGCAACTCGAAAAATTTATTCATTTCGATGGAGAAAATGCAGCCATTATTGTTAATAATGAAGATTGGCTTTTACCTTTAAATTATATCGATTTCATGCGTGAAATTGGTAGCCTTTTTTCTGTCAACAAAATGCTAGCTGCCGAATGTTATAAACAAAGACTAGAAACAGGCCTTACTTTCTTTGAAATGGGCTATATGCTAATGCAATCTTACGATTTTCTACATTTATATAATACCTATGGCTGTAAATTAGAAATTGGTGGAAATGACCAATGGTCCAATATCATTGGTGGTGTTGAACTCATTCGAAAAATCGGCAAAGAAGATTCGTTTGGTTTAACCTTCAAACTTCTAACCACTAAAGATGGTAAAAAAATGGGAAAAACCGAAAAAGGAGCTTTATGGCTAGATGCCAACAAAGTTTCTCCTTACGAATTCTACCAATACTGGCGTAACATCGATGATGCTGATCTTCTCAATGTTGCCAAACTCCTTACCTTTTTACCTATCAGCCAAATCGAGGAAATGGCACAATGGAAAGACGAAAAAATCAATGAAGCCAAGAAAAAAGTAGCTTTTGAAATTACACAACTCATTCATGGGAAAGAAGCTGCCATTCAAGCAAAAGAAACCTCTGATGCCCTATTTGGTGGACAAGGAAATCTGGACAACATGCCAGCTACCAAATTACAAACCATTTCTATCACCATTGCTGATGCTTTAGTTCAAACTGGAATTGTAACCTCGAAAGGACAAGCCAAAACCCTAATTGCACAAGGAGCTGTTTTCTTAAATGATGAAAAAATCACTGTTCCAACCTATGTTTTAACTGATGATGATTTTGAAAACGGATATGCCATTTTAAAGAAAGGCAAAAAAGTTTACCATAAACTTGAAAAATAAAGATCAATTTCCTTATTTTTTAGTTGACTAATTGTGCAAAATATTGTATGATTAATTATTATATACATTTTTAAGGAGAAAATTTTATGTTATGTTCAAATTGCAATAAAAACACAGCTGTTGTGTTTATCAATAAAACTGAAAATGGTCAAACATCAACTGAAGGATTATGCTACAATTGTGCTAAAAAACGTGGGATTAATCCACTTGATGTCATCGTGAAAAATGCCAATTTAAGCCAAGACGAATTAGAAGATATGACCAATCAATTCGAAGAAATTTTCCAGGATTTTTCTGGAAATTTGGATCTTGAAAATATGAATGAAGAAGATTTTACCCAAGAATCCAACCCACTTAATAGCTTTTTAACGATGTTCAAAACTGGTTTTAGCAATCAAGCCAAACAAGCAAATGCTAATCAAGATTCTTCCAACAACAATGCTGGCCCAAAAAAAGCTGTCAAAGTTAGCAAAAAACAAAAAAGCAATAAAAAGAAATTTTTGGATACCTTTGGTACTAATTTAACAGAAAAAGCAAAAAACAATCAATTAGATGAAGTAATTGGTCGCGAAAGAGAAATTCAACGTATTACACAAATTTTAAATCGTCGTTCCAAAAATAATCCTTGTCTTATTGGTGAACCTGGTGTTGGAAAAACTGCTATTGCCCAAGGCTTAGCTATCAAAATTGCCAAACAACAAGTGCCTGCAAAATTACTAAACAAAGAAGTCTATTTAATTGACATTACCGCAATTATTGCAGGTACACAGTTCCGTGGCCAATTTGAGGCACGTATGAAATCATTAATTGACGAATGTAAAATGTATGGCAATATTATTTTAGTTATTGACGAAGTCCACAATATCATTGGTGCTGGAGATGCTGAACATTCCATGAATGCTGCCAACATTTTAAAACCTGCTCTATCTAATGGTGAAATCCAACTCATCGGAACCACAACTTTAAAAGAATACCGTAAATACATTGAAAAAGATACTGCTTTAGAGCGAAGATTTCAACCCGTCATTGTAGAAGAACCTTCTATCGAAGATTCTATTGGCATTTTAAAAGGAATTAAAAAATATTATGAAGATTTTCACAAAGTACTCATTTCAGAGGATGTAATTGAAAAAACAGTCAAAATGTCTGAAAAATACATTCACGATCGATTCTTACCAGACAAAGCCATTGACTTAATCGATGAAGCCTGTTCCAAAATTAATTTAGGAAATAAAGATTTATATGAACTTGAAATTATCAAAAACGAGCTTGCCAAATTAGCAGAAGAAAAAGAAGAAGCCGTTTCTTCCGATTCTATCGAAGATTACCAAAAAGCAGCTGACTTAAAAACCAAAGAATGCTCACTAACTGAAAGAATGCAAGAAATAGAAAGCACCCTAAAACCTTCTGTTCTTACTGTTCAAGACATTGCCGAAGTCATTGAACGTTGGACCAAAATACCAGTTACCAAAATCACAGAAGCAGAAACACAAAAATTATTAAATTTGGAAACCAATCTTCATACACACATCATTGGTCAAAATACAGCTGTTGAAGCAGTTTCTAAGGCAATTCGTAGAAATCGAGCTGGTCTTCAAAGTACAAAACGTCCACCATCTTTCATTTTTGTAGGCCCTACTGGTGTTGGTAAAACAGAACTTGCCAAATCCTTAGCTTATGAAATGTTTGGCTCAGAAGATTCCATTATTCGAATTGATATGTCTGAATATATGGAAAGTCACTCTACCTCTAAACTAATTGGCTCTCCTCCTGGCTATGTTGGTTATGATGACGCTGGTCAACTTACTGAAAAAGTAAAACGCAAACCATATTCTATCATTCTACTCGATGAAATTGAAAAAGCCCACCCTGACGTTTTTAATGTTCTACTACAAGTTTTAGATGATGGCAAATTAACAGATTCTCAAGGAAACACTGTTAATTTTGAAAACACCATCATTATCATGACTTCTAATGCAGGCTCAAATTTAAACAACAATTCAATTGGATTTGGTGCTAAATCCATTATGGATAATGATAAAATGATTTCCGCTTTAAAAGATTTATTCCGTCCAGAATTTCTAAATCGAGTGGATGAAATCGTTGCCTTCAACCCATTGACAGAGGAAGAATTATTGCAAATTGTGGATTTATTATTATCCAAAACGCAACTTGCACTTGATGCAAAAGATATTACCATTGAAATTTCACTAAAAGCAAAAAAATTCTTGCTTTCAAAAGGAACTGATTTAAAATATGGTGCCCGTCCACTTCGTCGTTCCATTCAAAAATATATTGAAGACGAAATATCAGATATGATTCTAAAATCAGAAGTCCTTGCTGGTCAGACAATTCAAATTGATTGTGAAAATGAACATTTAAAATTTACAGTATAAATCAAAAGCAAGTAAAAGGAAGTTTCGAGTTCGAAACTTCCTTTTACTTTTTATTTGGGAAAATGATATTTACTCCAATTCAAGCTTTGTAAACTCATTATAAAGCTTATTTCTTCGTTTTCCCAATCTAGCTTTCGCTTTCAGCATTTCCAGGCCTTCTATTCCATCAGCCGCTAAAATTTCGTCATAAGAAATGCCATTCCCGCAATTCTCCTCTAAACACCGAGAAACCACATATACATCGCCATTTTCTGTCAGTTCTTGGTGCAGTGTCTCCCAATCAGGATAGACTTGTTTTACTTCCTCTACAAACTCTTGTGGATACTTCATATTTTTCTCCTTCCTATCAAAAATTATTTTTGACCAAATAGGAACTACACGATTAATTACTTCTTTTTTATATCATATTTTCAAGAAAAAGTCAACAATTATTCAAAATCCTCTAAAACAGAACTCAATTTTCCTTCTCCATAAACTGTAATCCCTTCTTCTAAATCTTCAATATCCTCTTCTGGCAAATAATCTCGTGCAATATCTGTTGATTGATATTCTTTTAATTCACCAGAAGTCCCTAATTGGTAAACATGAATTGTATCATCATCCAATCGAATGATAAAATGTTCATTACAATACCCATTAATTTCCTTTCCAAGCACTACTTGATCGGCTGAAAACTTCTCCACTTCCCAATCCTCGTAATAATCTTCAACTTCTTGCTCATTTAAATTCACAAGCTCTTTTGGCAATTCAGCTTCTTCATACTGAAAATGACTACATTCATCATAATATTTTTTCAAAGCAAATTCCGCATTAGGAGACACCTTTTCCTCCTCCATTGCTGTTGTAACTGTATTTTCATTTTCATAAATTTCTTCTACTGGATGAATCGTTTTGGCCTCCTCTGTTTTATAAGCTGTATTTAACAAACCAACAATCCCCCAGACAACTGCCACAATAGCAATAATTAATATTCCAATATAAATATATTCTTTTCTCATACTTCTCACCTTGCTTAGTAGTATGGATGATTTTTGGAAAAATATACATATTTTAAAAACTGAAATATTGGCATCAAAAAAGCACCCAAATACGAAGCCTCTTCCTCGCATTTAGACGCTCAATCTATATATTAAATTAAATATATACTCTATTATATTATTAAAAAGTCTATCACTCTGTTCCACTTTCCCTTGTATAAGTTATCTATTTGGTAATTCACAAAAATCAGCTTACTTCATTAAACAACCTCTTCTGATGTTTCATTTACTTCAGCTGGTTGTTCTTCCTTTTCCACTATTTCTAAACTAGCAACAGAAACTTCGTAAGCCACTCTTTCTTCTACGGTTCCATCTTCGTGTTTTTTCTCATAAATTCTGCTTTGCACTCTACCAACTAAACGTACTTCTGTTCCTACTTCCATGTTTTCACAAAATCTGGCATTACGCCCCCATGCGATACATGGTATGTAATCTGATTTGTTATAAGCACGATTAACCGCCAATAAAATATCAGCAATTTCTCTTCCAAAAGGCGTTTGTCTGTAAATTGGTTTTTTACAAATATAACCCAATAAAGTTACTTCATTAGACACCCCTTCTGATTCTTGCTCAGCCCCTATTTCCATAATTTCTTTGGCAAAAACTGTTAGTATTAATCTGTTTTTCTCGTTTTCATAATTGTTATAAGAACGGAATTGTCCTTCTACTTTTAAGGTATTCCCCATAATCAAATTAATACTTGTTAATAATCTCTCTGATACAGTAATTGGTATAATATCTACAGTAGAACTCAATCTTACAACTTCTAAATTAAATATATAAAATTTTTCACCATAGATTTCATGACTGTACTTCTTTTCACTTGCAACCTTCCCAACCAACACTAAGTGGTTGTTTTCTAAATAATTTGTATTCAATTCAAATTCCTCCTTAAATCTTCCTCTAATGTATTTCATATATGTTATTTTTTCACTTAATTACTTATATTATAACATAGTTTTTTGGATTTGTCTACATAAAATTGTAATTTTTTTCTATTTTTTACAATTTTTTTGTATTTTCTAATAATATTTATAGTATTTTATTAGTATTAATGATATTTAATTTATGTCAATTTTTTATTGGTTGTCATTTTTATGTCATCTTCTAAAACAAATCGTTTGTATAAATTTCCTCTTTCTTCAAAATTTTTAAAATAACCATAACTTGACGCCGCTGGCGATAAAACACAAATACTCTTTTTTTGCGTAACTTTTTTGGCTATTTTAACTGCTTCTTCTAAACTTTTTGCCATATATGTTTTTTGTCCCCCCTTTGGTTTTAAGGTTTCGTAAATATACTCACCTGTTTTTGGCAAACAAATTATATTTTCTATGTTCGAATTTTGTAAAAATTTTATGAATTCTTGCAAATCAATCCCTCTATCCTTTCCACCTACAATTAAGGTATTTACTCGCTCAAGTGCCTCAATTGTTCGAATTGTAGCCTCTGGGATGGTAGCTATTGAATCATTGTAATATTCAATACTATTAATTGTTCCTACCCATTCCATACGATGTTCTAATGATTCAAAATGCTCAATTGTACAAATCACTTGGTTCATTTCCAAATGTAAAATATCACAAATTGCTAAAACAAACATAATATTTTGAAGATGATGAACTCCTTTTAAGTTTCGTTTGATATTTATATTCATTATTTTTGTATCATTACAATAAATATGCTCATTCTTTATATACACTGCATTTTGTGTATTAGGACGATTTTGCAAGGTAACTGCATAATCTTCTGATCGAAATATCGCATTTTGAAGAATGGGATTGTCATAATTGTAGAGGAAAATATCT
This sequence comes from uncultured Clostridia bacterium, assembly GCA_947573445.1. Lineage (GTDB taxonomy): Bacteria > Bacillota > Clostridia > TANB77 > CAG-508 > Scatovivens. The sequence goes on from CANPFR010000002.1 coordinate 34,322, forward strand.
CTACTATTTTGATATTTCATGATGTTTAATTTGGCCTTGACATATTCTTCGAAAGAATCATAATAATCCAAATGCTCTTTATAAAGATTAAGCAAAACTGCAATATTCGGTGATTTTTTGATATACTGTAAATTATGGGAAGATAGTTCCAAAACAGCAATGCTTTCTTCCGAATTCATTTTTTCTATTTTGTCAAAAATCGGTACCCCAATATTACCTAACAAAAATACATTTTTTCCTTGGTCTTTTAAGATTTGATATAACAGACTAGTTGTCGTACTTTTTCCTTTTGTTCCAGTAATTCCAATGGTAAAACATTCCATATAAGTAAGAAACAACTGCAACTGACTTGTTATTTTATTTTCAAATTTAGTAATATCAACATTTTTAAAAGAAATTCCTGGTGTTTTTATCACTAAATCATATGTTTCAATTCCCTTTAAATAGTGTTCCCCCATATTAATTTCAAGATTGATATCTTCTATCAATTCTGGATACATTTCTAATAATCCTGTAGATTCATCTGCCATAAAAAGCTTTTTCTCTGGAAAATTTCTGCGTAGAAAATCATAGGTCGATTTTCCTTCTAAACCGACTCCCAAAATTACTATTTTTTTATCTTCTAAAAAACTTAATAATTTTTCTAACATGTTAAAATTTTTCCTCTCAATATTTCATCAAATTCTTTTGGCAAATTATTTTTTGGATGATAAAAATGAAGCATATCCTCCTCTACCATTGGAAAATGCGTTTTGTAATATTGTAATAAAAATGGCAGTTCTTGGTTTCCATTTTGTATGGTTTTGGAAATGGCATATCTTATTTCCTGATAGGTACCTACGCATTCAAATGGTTTTTTTTCACCATAACCACAAAGTTCAATAAAAATTTCCAATAAACTTTCTTTTTCAAACAAATCCTCTCCAAAAATTTGAACCATTTTTTGAGGTTCTAGAAAAGGACTCAAAATAATATAAGCAAATAGACATTTTGGGCAATCACCACACCACTTCCATGGCATACTTTTGCTGCCTAGATTGCAACTTTTAAAAATCGGATGATAAGCATCGAATTCAGAAAATAATTGGGCAATTTGAATTTCATTTATTGGCCTTAAAAAGCTAAAATATTCTGGACCATTTGGCGTTATATATTTTGTCACATATTCTCTAAAATCATTCTCAAATTCTATTGTTTTTGAGTATTGATGATTGATATTTTCCCCTTTTATGTTAGATTCATTAGCACTCTCTTCATTGGATAAAGCAATATATTTTTTCTCCAGTGTAACCGCTGTAAAATAGGTTATAAAAGCAACCACTGCTGAAAATGGAATATGACCATTTAAAAATCCCTTTTGATTTAATGCTAATAAATTAGGTTCTATTTCCCTTTTTACTTCAATGATTTCATCATCACTTAAACCTGCTATTTCTGCACATTTTCTAGCAACATCCCTCATATTCATTCGAAAACCAAATCTTTTCTGCTTTGATTGTTTTAATAATTCTAATGTTACATTGGAATCTTTCCCTCCACCAATGGGAATAATTACATCTGTTAAAGTATATTTTAAGCTTTCAGGCTTTAATTCTGTCCCCTGTGTTACAATCTGTACAAAATCCTCTTGTGAAACTTTGATTTTGTTTTGATAGCGAAATTCGCCTGTTCCCAAATAAATTAATTTTTTAAACCACTGAATTTGCTCTTCACCTAATGTTCCGCATCGCACATCAAAATATGGACTACACGTCGCTTTCCAATAACTGATTGCCTCTATCATTCCAATATGAAACACTACATTTCTGACTACACCTGTTTCCAAATGTTGCCATTTAAAATTCTTTTTTGGAATTGTTAAAACCGGCTGAAATGTTGTTAAATTTTCTATTTCAAAATTATATTTTAAATACAAATTTTGTTTATCTTCTTCTATTTGATAATTTCGATAAATAAATTTGTTATATTTTTGTTTTACAATTTCATAGTCCATATTATCATTTCCTTTCTTAATGTCCCAATATAATATCAAACATTCGTTCTTTTGTCAACCCTTTTTATAAAAATACATCTCTTGTTTGACAAGAGATGCAAGAATGCTTATGAAGCATTATTTTTATGGCTATATTTCATTTTCGTAGCCATTCCTCCTCTAATGTGTCTTTCTGCCTTATTTTCATCTAATACTTTTCTGACTTCCATGGCTAATGTGTAATTAATGTTTAATAGGCGTTGACTGACATCTTTGTGTACTGTACTTTTACTAATACCAAATTTTCTCGCTGCACCACGGACGGTATCTTTCGTGTCTATTATGTATTGAGCAAGTTTAATTGCCCTTTCTTCTATTGATTTTTTACCATTTCCTGGTAAATTGTGTGAAACAATATCTCTCATAAAGAAAACCCCCAAACAAATACATTTGCTTAATTGTATTCGTTTGAAAGTTGGATTAGAACTTTTTTCTTTTTTTGCTCTTTTATCTCTCAAAAAAGACCAAAAACATCCCTTATTGCAATGCTTTTGGTCTTTTACTTTTTTATTCTTCCTCTTCTTCAACACGCTCCATAATACAAGCTTTTACCTTCGTAATTCTCTTATTTTTCACTTTTTCAATCTTATACACTACATTTTCAAATTCTAAGATTGGCTTTTCCTTCTCTTCAGGAATTCTTCCTAATTCATCAATTAAGTAGCCAGAAAGTGTTTCATAATCTCCTTCTGGAATAGCAATTCCTAATACTTTTCGACATTCATAAATTGGCATACTACCTTGTAATAAAAATGTTGTTTCATCTATTTTTTCATACTCTTTTTCAATATCATCAAATTCATCAAAAATATCTCCCACAATTTCTTCTAAAATATCTTCCATTGTGATAAGGCCTGCTGTCCCACCATATTCATCCAGTACAATTGCAATTTGTTTTTTGTTTTTTCGCATTTCGGCAAACACTTCATCAACATTTTTAGTAGCTGGTATGAAAAATGTGTCTTTGACAACATTTTTAATTTTAGTATTTTTATTTTTTTGTTCCAATAACATATCTTTAACATACAAAATTCCAATAATTTGATCTATACTGTCCTTATAAATTGGAATTCTACTATACTTATAGTCTTCTGCAATTTCCAAAATAGCTTCAGACATCGCTAAATTCCCATCAAGTGCAAATATTTGAGTTCTTGGTGTCATAATTTCTGAAACAGTTCGATCATTAAATTCAAATATATTGTTAATCATTTCTTTTTCATTTAATTTAATCGTTCCTTTTTCTTCTCCAACATCAACCATCATTCTAATTTCTTCTTCTGTTACTGTTTCTTCCTCATTTCCTGTCACACCAAATAATTTGGATACAACATTGGTTGAAAACTCTAAAAATCGAACAAATGGTGAAGTTACAAGGGAGATAAAATTAATCACTCCAATACTAGCAAAAGCAATCATTTCACACTTTTTCATTGCAATTCTTTTGGGTACTAATTCACCAAAAATCAACGTAAAATACGATAAAATAATCGTAATAATAATAATTGAAATACCTTTCCAAGTTTCTAAACTTATGCTTGGAACTGCTTGATATAACATTGGTGCCAAATCATCTGCAAAAGAATCTGAAGCAAAAGCACTGGATAAAAATCCTGCTAATGTGATTCCAATTTGAATGGTTGCCAAAAAACGACTGGGCGTTTTTAACATCTTAGATATTGTTTTAGCTTTTTTATTTCCATCTTTTACCATTAAGTCAATTTTGGCATCATTTAATGATATAAAAGCAATTTCACTTGCTGCAAAAAATGCATTAATTAGTATCAAAATAATCAGTATTATCAGTTGCATATTCAAAAACTCTCCTTCATTTTTTTAATTTTATTCATGGTATGACATATGTATGACTTTTTATAAAAACACATTTACTTTCTAATCTATGATTTCCATTACTTGTAGTATTTTCTATATTTAAAATATTATGATGAAAAATGACTTTATCCATTTTTTTCTGCTTTCACAACATACCATTCTGCCTTATTTTTTAATATTCATACCACAAATTTTCTTCCTTTAATTGTTTGATTAATTTCATGTGTTCCTCATAAGTTTTGGTAAAATATACCTTTTTATTTTTGTCAGCTACAAAATATAAATTTTCTGTTTGAGTATAGTTTAAAGCTGCTAATATTGCTTGTTTACTTGGGTTACAAATAGGACCCACTGGCAATTTTCCTTCCATGTTAGGACCTCTTGTATTATAGGGATTTTCCGTTTTTAATTCACTCGCATATAAATCTCTTTCTCCCATATCAACTTTGAAAGCATAATATGCCGTAACATCACTTCCTAAACTCATCCCTTCTTGCAATCTATGAATTAATACACCTGTGATTTCTTTTCGGTCTTCCTCACTCACACCCTCTAATTCAGCAATAGAAGCTAATGTCATCAATTCATGCATGTTGTATTTCATTTCTGATTTGTGCTCTGTTAAAAAATTGTCTGTATAATTCAGGATAATATTGAAAATTGTTTTAACCGAAACATCTTTGTTTTCAAAAATATAAGTGTCTGGCAATAAATAGCCTTCAAGTGGATAATAAATAGCATCATTTTTGATATCATCTGTTAAAAACCAATATTTTTCGATTAAAGATTCTATGTATTCCTTATCTTTTAGCAATTCAAACACTTCTTCTTCTGTATTGTTGGTATTATCAGCAATTGCTTTGGCTATGCTACGCATATTCTTTCCCTCAATAAATGTGATTTTCACCTCTTCTTCCACCACTTCTCCATTCTGAATTTGACGAAGAATAGAAGGTAAATCTTTCGTATTATCTAAGTCATATTTTCCTGCTTGAAGCTTAGAAATTGCATTTAATTTCACATACACTTTCATCACATTAGCACTTCTTATAACGCCATTTTTTTGCAATAATTCAGCAATCGCAATTACACCACTTTCTTTCTCAATTTCTACACGAATAACTTGTCCATTCTCTTTTTGAACTGGTTTTTGTCCAACTTGATACCATATCAAAACACCTATTACAATCGCAATTATGATTGCTAAAAGTGCTGAAACACTTATTATTACTATCTTTTTTTTATCCATTTTTACTCCCTATCCTTTGTTCGTCTCAAACGAAAAATCTACTATACTCTTCACTTTTTCTTTGTCCATTTGCTGATTGAGTTTTACCACTACTTTTAAACCTGACTCCTTCAATTTCGGGGTCATCTCAATCAAAAGACGATAAAAATTATTGACATCATCAATTTTCTCAAACTCGATGCAAATGCCCTTATACTGTTTTTCCATTAACTTTTGATATATTTCATTAATGACTTTATTTCTTTGTTCATAAGTAGCTAACGTCTCTGCAATGCTTGTTTCACTTTTTAAATTGGCAATCATTCCAATTTCATTCATTTCTGTCCATTGAACATACGGTTGATAATTTTCTGAATGTACATCTACTTGACTTTTTATTTTAGCCTCTTTTTCTAAAACAAAATCATCAATGATAACTACATTTTCCTGATCTGCCACCAAGTCTGGCTTTTCATCATAATTTCTTATTTCTGAATACCCTTCTAAATAATTTATTTGGTCTATCTCTTCTAGTAAATCTTCTCTTAAAATTTCCACATCTGATGTTTTTCTAATTTTGATGTATCCTATCTTTCCTAAACTCGTTCTTACTTTTTGATATCTACCATTTTCCTCTAAAACAAAAACAAAATCTCCTCGTTTTAGTGTTTCAATTGTCAAAGCAAATGGCCATTTACTTTTTTTGATATGACTATTTTTTAACAACATTGCCTGTTTTTTCGCTTTTGTGATAGAATTAGCAATCACTAAATTGGTAGTTGTAGCATATTCGATTTCTAAATCATAAACAATTCCTAAATCTGATATTGGCAAATAAACTTTGGAATCAATTTCCTTTAAATTTCCTTGCATTTGTACAATTGAATCATTAACTATCATTTGTGTTTCATTTAAATGTAAAACAGCAACATGTTTGTTATAGGTTGTAATTAATTCTTTATCTCCCCTATTATAATAGATTGTATCATCAAAAATCGTTTTGACATCTTCTTCTGAAACATATACAACAGAGTCTTCTATCATAATTGGGTTAGATAAACCAATCATTTCATTATCCAATAACAAACGTGTCTGTTTTATTTCTTGCTGACTCCAAATCCAATAACAAAATCTTCTGAATGCTAAAATGATGAGTAGTACCGCTACAATTGCTATGATTCTTCTTAGCAGAAATCGATTTATTTTTTTCTTTTTTTTCATACTTTCCTCTTTTTGAAATAATTGTTTTTATCATATCATAAATCATAATACTTGTAAATAATTTTGGCAAATTTTATCGATTTACTTAGCCTGTCCCCTTTTTTCGACCTCAAATTCTTTTTAGGAGGACAAAACTTTACCAAAAAATAAAAAATATTCCATAAACCCCTTTCTTTCTTTTATTATTTATGTTATAATAAAAAAGTAAGTAATTTACAAAGTGAGGTGATTTTTATATGTGGAAACTTTGGTTAATTTTTTCTGGACTCTTTTTTATTCTAGAAATATTTACAGTTGGTTTTCTCGTTTTTTGGTTTGCTATTGGAGCTCTCATCGCTATGATTGCTAGTTTTTTTATCGAGAGTATTGTAGCACAAACAACCATTTTTGTCATATCATCTACGATTTTATTGTTTGCAACTAGACGATTTGTCAACCGATTTGCCAAACCTGAAAATACAGAAAAAACAAACGCTTTTTCTATTGAAGGAAAAACCGGTAAAGTCATTCAAGATATTGACCCTGTTGAAGGTCTTGGGCAAGTCAAAATTAATGGCGAAGTTTGGTCTGCAAAATCTTTAAATAACACAAGAATTATGCAAAATACAGAAGTTATTATAGAAAAAATTGATGGCGTAAAAGTCATCGTAAAACCCGTTTAAGAAAAAAAGGAGGATTAAAAATGGGATTTTTATTAGTTATATTTATTATTATTGTTGTACTAGCACTTAAAACGATCAAAGTTGTTAGACAATCTGAAGTTTACATTATTGAAAGATTAGGTAAATTTCACAAAGTAGCTGAAGCTGGTTTAACTGTTATTGTTCCTTTTATTGATACTGTAAGATCTGTAGTTAGCCTAAAACAACAAACGATGGATATTCCACCACAAGGCGTTATTACATCAGACAATGTTACTATTACCATTGATACTGTTGTATTCTACAAAATTACAGATCCAGCAAGAGCTGTTTATGAAATTCAAAGTTTGAAAAAAGGTATTGAATATTTATCTGTTACGACTATTCGTGATATTGTTGGTAAAATGGAATTGGATCAAACTTTCAGTTCAAGAGATATCATCAATGATAAACTAAGAGTTATTTTAGATGAAGCAACAGACGCTTGGGGTTGTAAAATTGATCGTGTTGAAATCAAAGATATTACACCACCTGCTGATATTCGTGATGCTATGGAAAAACAAATGAATGCAGAACGTAATAAAAGAGCTTTAATTCTAGAAGCAGAAGCAGAAAGACAATCCGCTATTACATTAGCGGAAGGACGTAAACAAGCAGCTATCTTAGATGCTGAAGCTGATCGCGAATCTAGAATTAGACGTGCTACTGGTGAAGCTGAAGCCATCAAACAAGTAGCTGATGCAAAAGCACAAGAAATTCAAAGAGTTTATGAAGCTATTAAAAAATCAAATCCAGATGAGAAATTAGTTCAAATCAAATCTCTAGAAACTTTACAAGAAGTTGCAAAAGGAGATGCTAACAAAATCTTTATTCCATTTGAAGCAACTGCTGCTTTAAGCGGTTTAGGGGCTGTAAAAGATGTTATGACAGAAACCAAAAAACACAAGAAATCAGAACTTGAAGATTTATAAGAAATTCTCTAAAATTAACAAAAACAGGGGCTAAAGATATCACTTCCTTTGATCCCATAAAAATTAGAATTCGGCCAAAAAAACCTTTTCCTCTCCATAATCATCTTTGGAACATCTGCTATAGAAAACATTGGTGTTATAACGCCATTTTTGACCTCAGAAATAAACATATATTCCTCATTCCCCAAATCTTCAAATTGCAATACTTTGTAGGGAGAATAAACTCCCAAAACATGAATCCCTTTAAATTCAAACTGCCCCACACAATTAGATACAAGAACAGAAGTATCTACAGTAGCAACATCATTCTGCTTAACTTGCCTCAGTTGTTTCGTAAGCATTGTAATAATTACTTTCCTTCCCTTGTTCTTATCAACTTTTAAAGAAATATTCCGATAATCCAACATCAGGAAATTACATTTTTTAAAGTTACTATACCGTGAAAATAACCCTGCTACCAATTCCGCAACTGTTGAAACACTTACTGCAGCATCAATTGCAATTTGGGATACCCCCTCTTTTGTATAGGAAATAAGCTTTAATGGAACCTGTTTTCTTTTCATGTTCCCCCAATTTTCCATATACGCCGTAAAAACCAAGCCTCCATCCTTTGAAACTCCTACAAATTCCAACATTGTTAATTCCTTCCGAACTTTCATGTAATACATCCTTTCTTTTAATTATAATACTTTTTTGTGCAATTTAATAAATTTTGCACAATACCTTAAAGTTACTTACTTTTTATTAATATCACATTTCTATAAAAAAGTAAAGTTTTCTTTCCTGTAAAAAAAGCTCAGATTTTTTAAAATCCAAGCTTTTTTCTAATTTTATATTCATTATTCTTCTACTTTTGTATATTCTGCACTTCCAAAAGCAAGTATTAATTGGAAGATAGTTGGTAAAAAGAACAATCCAACTGCAAATCCTGTTCCTCTTCCAAAAGATTTTGCAAGTCTTCCACAAAGTTTTGCCATTAGGTAAATCATAGCAATTCCTATAGCAAACATAATTAAACTTGTAAGTACTCCTGCACTCTCCATTCTAAGAATGAAAGAATATATCAAGCTTAATCCAAATGAAATCCAGAAAAACTTAGGTTCCCAAGCTATTTTGTATAAAACGTAATTATTATAAATTGGAATAATAGCTTTCCAACCTTTTTCTCCAGCTTTACTGAAAATTTTCCACATTGCTACAACTGTTAAAATATAAACTACTACTACTATCGCTAAAATTGTTTGAATAACTTGTAAAACAGCTTCTACAGTTGCTTGTTGTAATACTATCTCATTCATTAGTTCCCCTCCTTTTATATATGATATGATTATGTTATCAAGCTCATTACTCGACAACCTTATCTACTATACCACAATATTTTCATTATTTCAATACTGTAATCAAAAATTAATTAAATTGTAATATTGTTACAAATTTGTTCTTATTTTTTTGAAAACTCATATAATGATTCCAAGGTGATTTTCTTGAACAAAAAAGTCAAAACATTTTTGATAAACAGTTTTATCGTAACTGCCAGTTCCATTATTTTTAGGATATTAGCAATTTTTTTTAATAGTTATATTACGCAAAAAATTGGGAAAGAAATGCTTGGTGTTTTTAACCTAATCATGTCTGTTTACCTTTTTGGTATTACCTTTGCTACTTTTGGTATTAATTTTGCTGTTACGCGTTTGGTTTCAGAAGAACTCGCTATTGGAAATCAAGAAGGCGTCAATAAAATTGCAAAACGCTGTATTTTGATTAGCTTTTTTTGTGGATTAATGGCAAGCTGTGTATTTCTGACATTATCTGATTTCATCATTCAAAAATGCCTTCACAACAAAGTGGGGAAAAATGTTATTAATACCATTTGCATTGCACTCCCTTTTATTTCCATGTCCTCTGCAATTTCTGGCTATTTTATAGCCGTTCGACGTGTTTATAAATCAACTATTGCACAATTTTTCGAACAAATCATCAAAGTATTCATTACAGCCTTGTTTTTATCATTCTTTTTGCCAAATGGCTTAGAATATGCCTGTTTTTCACTAATCTTAGGAGATTTGATATCCGAAGTTTTCTCCTTTGTTTGCAATTATTTACTTTATCTACAAGACTCAAACATCTATAAAACCGCTTATAATACACATTATAAATATTCTTATTACAACAAAAAAATATTCAAAATGTCTGTACCAGTTGCTATCACTTCTTTTATACGTTCTGGTCTATCAACTTTAAAACAAATCATTATTCCACTTAGTTTTGAAAAAAACAAAATTAATTGCTCCAATGCCTTATCCATCTATGGTGAAATTAATGGGATGGCAATGCCAATTGTTGTATTCCCTAATGTGATATTTTCATCTATCAGTAGTCTATTTGTCCCAGAATTTGCCACTTACCATGCCCAGAATCGCTATCAAACAATTCGAAAGATTGTTTCTATTGTACTTATTATTTCCATTTCGCTTTGCCTTTTTATCAGTTTTTCGCTTTTCATTCTAGCAGAGCATTTAGGAAATTGGATTTACCAAGATGCTAATATTTCAAACTACATAAAAATTCTCTCTCCACTTGCCCTCTTCATCTTGATCGATTGTGTCATAGACAATATTTTAAAAGGCTTAGATGCTCAAAATACAGTCATGATTATCAATATTTTGGATACTTTTGTTGATGTTATCTTAATTTATACCTTAGTTCCAAATTTCGGAATTCCAGGGTACATTCTATCTATTTATTTTAGTGAAATATTTAATCTCATTTTAAGTATGGGAAAATTGATTCAAATCGTGTATTTAAAAAAAGAGGTCTCACTTCAAAAGTGAAACCCCTTTCTTTTTATTTAGCATAATCCACTACTCTAGATTCTCTGATCACATTAACTTTTATAGTTCCTGGATATTCCATTTCATTTTCAACTTTTTTTGCCACTTCTCTTGCCATAATTACCATTTCACTATCAGAAACTTTGTCTGGTTTTACAACAAGTCTTACTTCACGACCAGCCTGAATCGCAAACGATTTTTCAACACCTGCAAAAGAATTCGCAATTTCTTCTAATTTTTCCAATCTTTTAATGTATGTCTCCAATGTTTCGCGTCTTGCCCCTGGACGTGATGCTGAAATGGCATCAGCCGCTTGAACTAGAATAGCTTCCATTGTTTGAGGCTCAACATCTCCATGATGTGCTTGTACAGCATTAATCACAACATGATTTTCCTTAAATTTTTTCAATATGTCAACACCAATTTCAACATGTGTCCCTTCCATATCATGATCCAAAGCTTTTCCTATATCATGTAATAAGCCTGCTCGTCTTGCTATTTTTGAATTAACCCCCAATTCATCTGCCATCATTCTTGCCAAATTAGCTACTTCCATTGAATGATTTAACATATTTTGTCCATAACTGGTTCGATACTTCAATTTTCCAATTAGTTTAATCAGTTCTGGATTTAAGTTATTAACACCAGTTTCCAAAGCAGCTCTTTCCCCTGCTTCTTTGATAGATACCATAATTTCCTCTTTTGCTTTTTCCACCATTTCTTCAATTTTAGCTGGATGAATTCTGCCATCATCAATTAATTTTTCCAAAGCAACTTTTGCAACTTCCCTTCTTAATGGATCAAATCCAGAAATAATAACTGCTTCTGGCGTATCATCAATAATTAAGTCCACTCCAGTTAAAGTCTCTAAAGTCTTGATATTTCTACCTTCTCGACCAATGATACGGCCTTTCATTTCATCACTTGGTAAAGAAACAACAGATACTGTTGTTTCAGAAGTATGATCAGCAGCACATTTCTGAATTGCAGTTCCAATGATTTCTCTTGCATTTTTTTCAGCTTCGTCTTTTGCTTTTATTTCTAACTCTCTGATTTTTGCAGCTTTTTCTTGAGTAATTTCTTGTTCTAGGTTATCTAATAATACTTTTTTTGCTTGTTCTTGTGTTAAGCCAGAGATTCTTTGCAGTTCCTCCATTTTTTTATCATATAATCCTTCTACTTCTTGTCTTCTTTGCTCATTTTCGGCAATTTTTCTTTCTAATTCCTTTTCTTGAGAATCTAAAAGCATTGCTTTTTTTTCAAAATTTTCTTCTTTTTGTATCAATCTCTTTTCTTGTGACTGAATATCGCCCCTTCTTTCTTTAATCTCTTGATCTAATTCATTTCGAATTTGTAAAACTTCTTCCTTCGCTTTAATCAATTCTTCTTTTCGAGAATTTTCAGCTTCTATTTTCACATTTTCCATGATTCTTCTAGCTTCATTTTCTGCACTTTGAATTTTAGATTCTGCTGTTTTTTTTCGAATTCTTACCCCGATTGGGATAAAGATAACAGCTGAGATTAGAACAGTGGCAACAATAATCATAACAATTTGCATAACTTCGTTTACCTCTTTTCTATTAAATTTTCAATGTACAAATAAATTATTTATTCATCTATATAATTTATATTGTAATTTTCCTATTTAATATTTTATATGTATATTGCAAAACTGTCAAGTACTTTTTGAAAATTTATGTCAATTTTCAAAATAAAATGGTTTGTCAATATAGATTCCATGATTTCTCCTCCACCAATCGCTATTATCTTTCTTTGCATTTTCTCACCTCTACCATCCAATCATTACATCAACTAATTGATCAGTTTCTCTTTATTTCCTTTTCTATTTTATTTTCGGTATGTCCTAAACTTTTAGTGCCTTTTCATTATAACATGAAATTCTTATATTTTGAAGATATTTATTATATAATTTAAATCCCTGTATTTTATTTACGTTAAATCTGCTAAAATCATTCGTAGAGCACTAGAGCATAATTCCTTGATATGACCTTATTATAGACCTCTCCTTTGATTTCTTCGAAAAATATCATTTTTCTGCTATTTTCTTGATATCCAATCTTTTTATGGCTCTCTAACGCATTCTGTGGCGTTTTTTGATGTATTTATATGAAAATGAATGATTTTTCATTCAAAAATGCAAAAAAACACCAATAAAGGGGCGACCTTAGTCTCCCCCTTTATTGGTTGTTTTTGCTTTTTATTTAAACCTAGAAATTTTTCTCCAGTCTCTATTTTCCCCTCTTTTTTATCTTAACATTATACTAACTTTTTAATTCATGTCAATTATTTTAAAAAAAATCACCTTAACTTTTTCACAATTTTTACCAAATTTCCCACCAAATAATCGACATCTTCCACCGTATTTTCTCTTCCAAATGTAATTCTTAAACTACTTCTGGCAATACTAGCTGGAACTCCAATTGCCAACAAAACATGCGATGGATTTAATAGACCTGCACTACAAGCCGAACCGCTTGATGCACAAATTCCAACTTTGTCTAATTCTTGTAGCATTTTTCCACCATCAACACCTTTAAAACAAATATTAGCATTACCAGGCAGACGATTTTCCAAATCACCATTTATTCGAATAAATGGAATTGTTTTTTCAACACTTGCAAAATAATATTCTCGAAGACTTTTTAATTTTTTATTGTAATCTTCCAATTCATTTTGAGCAATTTCAATTGCTTTACCAATCCCAATAATCCCTGCAACATTTTCTGTGCCAGATCTTTTATCACGCTCTTGATGGCCACCATCTTGCATTCTGATAAAATTAACATTATCACTAATATACGCAGCTCCAATTCCTTTTGGTCCATAAAATTTATGAGCTGACATAGACAAAGCAGAAATCCCCAACTTTTTCACATCAATATCTATATTCCCAATTGCTTGAACCGCATCTGTATGAAAATAGACCCCATATCGATTAGCCATTCTTCCAATTGCCTGTATCTCTTGAATGGTTCCAATTTCGTTATTAGCAAACATAATGCTGATTAGAATCGTCTGTCTGTTTATGGCTCTTTCTAGTTCTTTTAAATCAACTCTTCCTTGAGAATCAACATTCAGATACGTTACTCTAAACCCCATATATTTTTCCAAAAAATCGCATGTATTTAGAACAGCTGGATGTTCGATTTTGGTAGTAATGATATGATTGCCTCGTCTTCTGTTTGCAATTGCAATTCCTTTGATAATTAAATTGTCACTTTCAGTTCCTCCACTTGTGAAATAAATCTCATTTAAATTACATTTCAAAGCATTTGCAACTCTTGTTCTAGCCACTTGAATGGCTTCTTTATTATTTTTTCCAATACCATACATAGATGAAGCGTTTCCAAAATTCTCTGTCAAATATGGCATCATTTCATTTAATACTCTATTATCAATTGCTGTTGTAGCAGCATGATCAAAATATCTAATATTCTGCATAATTTCCAACTTCCTTAAATTTAAAATTTATTTACTCATAGTATTGTATGATTTTCCATTTTAAATTGTGCAAATTTTTAGAAATTATACGATTTGACATTTTAATAGCATCTCTAAAAGTTAACCAAAAAAGCGAAAAACACATTGCAAGTAATCCTTTTTCCATTCTTGCAAATGTGTTTATTTTCCTTCCCACCTTAATATTTTGATATCTTTATATTTATCCAAAATCTGCGTATACTTTTGATAATCTTCCTCCCACAAGGCATCTGGTACTTTATCAAAAGCATTGAAAACTTTTTCTGCCTCTTTTAGAAAAATAATTTGTTGCTGAGGCGTTAATTTGTCATATTTTACGCAAAATGCATATAATTTATCTAATGTATCATTGGCCTTGATAAACGTCCAAAAATCGTTAACTTTCATTCCAGCCATTTTGATTTGTGCTACTGCTAATACCCCTAACAATACTATTATCAAAACTAACAAAAATATTATGCTTAAAAATTCTATCATTTTCTTTGGCTCTCTTTCGTAATTTATCTTAAAAACTATTCTTCCCAATTGTGATATACTTCTGTTACATCATCTAAATCTTCTAAATTATCAATCAAGCGTTGCATTTTTTCAGCATCTTTTTCGTCCAGAGTAACATAGGTACTTGGTACCATTTGAACACCTGCTTCCAAAAATGAAATGCCTGCTTCTGTTAAGCTTTCTGTAACTGATGTAAAATCACTTGGTAAAGTTGTAATTTGATATACTTCTTCTTCAGCCTCAAAGTCTTCTGCTCCATTGTCAATGGCTAACATCATCAAATCTTCCTCTTCTAATTGACAGTTAGCTTTTTCAATAACGAGAATTCCTTTTTTCTCGAACATATAAGAAACACAACCTGAAGTTCCTAAATTTCCTCCTGCTTTACTAAAAACATGACGCACATCTGCTGCTGTTCGATTTTTGTTATCTGTATTACATTGTACAATCACAGCAACTCCATTGGCTCCATAGCCTTCATACGTAATTTCTTCATAATTGGTATTAGAACCTTCTCCTGATGCCTTTTTGATGGCATTATTGATTGTATCATTTGGCATATTGTTGGCTTTACATTTAGCAATCACATCTTTTAATTTTGAATTACCAGCAGGATCTGGACCACCTTGTTTTACGGCAATTAATAATTCTCTTCCTAATTTGGTAAATACTTTCCCACGAGCAGCATCTGCTTTTCCTTTTTTGGCTTGAATATTGTGCCATTTGCTATGTCCACTCACTTTTCATCTCCCCTTTCTTATTTTCCCTTGTATTTAAGCATTTTTCAAGGTTTTTGCTTGTATTTTTAATCCTAAAAATTCTTGGCCCAACTTTGTTGATTTTTATAGGGTTTTGTAGTTCTGTGTTGAACGAATTGTGCCAGAAAATTCTTTTCAAGTATTATGTGAATAAATTATCTGGGCAATTTTTTCAAGCTATTTTTCTACCCCAAAGTATTGTATCACATTATTTTAAATTTGTGTAGTATTTTCACAAATAAAACTTGTATTTTTTATTTTATCGAAAAATTCTTACTTATATTAATGTTAGTTTATATCTCTCCTATAGAATCTTCTTTATAATCTTTTGACAATCATACCCATTCATCTATTATATCAGTATAATTGTCAAAAGCTCTCTATCAGTACAAATGTATACAATTTCATCATTTTGTTGTACATTTGTAAACATTATTTTTTAAATTTTCATAGATATATAACGCTTAAAAGAGAGCAAACTCTCCTCTTATGCATAATTCATAATTAACATTAAATTCAAACTGTTTACTATACTACTCTTGCTCCAAAAGGTGCTAAAGATAATTTAGCAATTTTAAAGAATTGAACTCCAAATGGAATACCTACTATAGTTATGCACCATATACAACCAAACAATAAATTTTCAAGTGCCATTGGAATCCCAAAGAAGATAATCCATATTACATTAGCAATTACTGATGCAACTCCTCCACCATATTCGACATCTTTGCCAAATGGTGCAAATGATAAAGCTGCAAATTTAAAACATTGCTTTCCATAAGGGATTCCTATTATTGTAATACACCAAATAAGACCTGATATAGACCAAGAAAGTCCACTTAAAAAACCTCCAAAAATAAACCATAAGATATTACCTAAAATGCTCATATTCTTTTCTCCTTTCATATAACTTTTTAATAAACTTGTGAGAATCACCTTTTGTAACTTTTAATTCGTTGTTGCTATTAAAAATTTTTTTCTATATCTTGCCAGTTGCTATTGTTTAATATCTCTGCATTTTCTCCCTTATATATTGTAATTTATCGCTAACCTTATTTAAACAATTCTTCTGCCAATTCATTAATATTTCCACTAACATTATCTTTTAAATAATATAATGAATTATATAATTCGACATTATTTTCTTTTCTATTTGTAAAATAATCATCTAATTCTATTAATTCGTTTTTAGATTTAATAATTCCTCTTTCATATTCTTTTTTATTCGTAGAACCTGCAATAGTTATTTGACTTTGATACGTTATATATTTATAGTCACTATTATTTAAGTTATAAATATATATCATATATTGTGTTCCTGCATCTATTCCTAACATATATGAATAATACATTGTAGCAATACATTCTTCATTCTCATCAATCTTTATATCTTTATTTTTCAATATATTGCAAATTATAAAAATTGTTATTATTGCTATTACACTCACAACTATCAAAAAAGGTTTTACACATTTTTTCATAAACTAACTCTCCTATATAAATTACTATTTTTCTCTTCTTTCCTTCTTTTAGATACAAAAATAACCATACTTTTGAGATAGGGAACACTCCAAAATATGGTTTCCAATTTTACTTATTTGTTATTTTTTGTGGTTTTTTGTTATTCTTTGTTAATTCAATTGTACCTAAAACATCTATTTCAAAAATGAAATCGTTGTGGCTGTAAGGATAGAAGGAACGATATTGTGCCATTTACTATGACCAGACTTTTTCCTCTCCTCCTTTTTAGGTATTATAACATACTTGTTTTAATTTGTGTAGTATTTTTACAATTTCTGTCTATGATCTCCAAAATAGTTGCTAAATCTTCTTTTGTAAGTTTAGCTTGTTTCATTCCTTTTTGTATTTCCATACAACTTTCTTTCAGGTAATATACCTCACTGTCTAACATAATTTTATGGGTATCGATTCCATTGCATAATTCTGAGTCATATTTCAAATTCACTAAAATATTGTATAATTGGTTACTATCATGATAATCCCTTATTTCCACTGTTTTTCCATTATATTCTACACTTATTGTGATTTGTTTGGGTAATTCATATTTCATAAACCAGTTTCCCATTTTAGTGCCAATATTGTTTTCATATGGTTCTTCAGGAGATACGCTAACATATCGAATCACTTTGTAACCCAAGCCCCAATAAGTTACTTTTCTCCCATCCAAGCTAACTCTTTTAATAGCACATTGAGGTTCATGACCTGTTGTTACCCTAGCACTATCTACATAATTGGTTATCATGGCAGAAATAATGATTAAAATAATTATAATCACAATCCATTTTTTCTTTTTCATGATTTTTGTATCTTCTCCCATTCTTTTTCTCGAAAGCCCACAAAAATAAAGTTTTCCCCAATCAGTAATGGTCTTTTGATTAACATTCCATTACTAGCTAACAACTTAATTTTTTCTGCGTGAGACATTGTCTCCAACTTTTCTTTTAAATTCATATTTTTATAAACGAATCCACTTGTATTAAAAAATTTTTTAATTTCTAGTCCACTTTTTTCAATCCAAGATTTTAATTCTTCAAAAGTTGGTGTATTGTCTACAATATGTCTGGTTTCGAATGGTACTTGTTTACTTTCCAGCCATTTTTTTGCTTTTTGACAAGTACTGCATTTAGGATATTCAACAAACAAATATTTCATAATTTCTCCTTACTTTACTTCTGTTTCCCATAAACCATGTTTATTACAATAAGCATATAACTTAGCACCTGGAATATAAGGCAAATGACATTCTGCATTTTGTTCTGGGTATAATGTTACAAAATATTCTTTGTTTTCAGAAACCAAGGCAATCCATTCAATAAAATGTTCTTTTTCCATCACATGATTTACCTTCACAAAAATACCATCATCCATTTTTTCAAATGTTGGAATATGTTTTTCAATTGCTGCATCCACTGAATTTGGTTTCACAATTTCCATTGGCTCTTCACAGCAAATCATACCACATCCATTGCAGTTACAATCTTCTATGACATGAACTGTCGCTCCACATTTTTTACACTTTTTGATTTTTAATTCTTTTTTCATTTTTCATACCTCCTAAATATTTCATTTGATTATATCATTTATTTTCAATTTTGCAAATTACTTTTTAAAAAAAATTATCTCCCCTAATAAACTTTTTATTTAAATTACAATTATTCCACCATAATCAATTACATCAAAGTCTTTAAAATCAATGATTTCCAATTGACGATTTTGAAGAAACTCTCTGATTTTCCCTTGTTCATCTATTTTTTTTAAGTCACCAAATATCATCATCTTATTTTCTATTCTGGCCATAGCTCCACCTATAAACCCTTGCATTAAACTATATTCCTTTTGGTCTTTTAATAATTTTATATCAGGTGATTTCTCCAAATACAACACTTCAACCTTGTACTCTCTTAATATTTCTGCAATTTTTATATCTGTCACAATGGCAGCATTACAATCTATTACTGCAATGGAACAATTAGAATATCCTTGAGAAATCTGTATTTTTTGCAAATTTTCCTGAGCAATCAAAGACATTATTTTCTTATCTGTAAACTTAAAATTATGAACTACTTTATTGCCAATTTGACAAATATTATAGGCTATATCTTCTGGATATTTTTTTCCGAATCCTAGTTTCTCCCAATACTACATGCTCTCTTAATGGCTTAATTGGGAACAAAACTGTATTAAAAAAACTCTCTTCCGCCACAATCCTATTTTGTATTTTTCCTGCAAAAATATCAACATGTGATGAAATTTCAGGATAAACTCTAGTCGATTTCGGTACTTCTATTAACTCATATCCCAAGCCTCTTAAAAAAGCTTTTTCAAAAGCACGCATTCTACCATCAATAATACTATATCTCATATTTTTTTAATTTCTCATTCAATTTTCGATAAATATTTTCTCGTATCCACTCTTCATTTGACTCTTTTTCAACCTCTTCCAATGGAATCCATTTTACACCACTATTTTCATCTTCCTTTATTTGCAATACTTCCTTTTCATCAACTTCCAAAAGATAAGTCAAATTCAAATGTATATGGGAAGATACATAGTTTTCCTTTTTGACATGACCATTGACACAAAGAATTTCTAAAGAAAACATTTCATCAGACAAAACATTTACATTTTTTACGCCTGTTTCTTCTTTCAATTCTCGAATCGCAGTTCCTTGCAAATCTGTTTCTCCATCAGCATGGCCACCAGGCCATGCCCAGGAATTATAAATATTATGATAAACCATTAGTACTTTTGTTTTTTCCTTATTTACAACCCAGCCAGATGCTGTAAAATGAACAAATTCATTTTTTCTTGTTAATACATCGTCAAACGTATTCATGTATTTTAGCATTATTTGTTTGTCTTTTTCTTCTTGTTCATTATATGGTCTATAATTTTCAATTTGTTGTTTTAATTCCATTCACTCCTCCTTTTCTTCAAACCATTTAGCAAATACTTTTAAAGCCTCTTGTGAACCATCTATTTTTCGCCTTTCTTCTCTTTCTATTTCTGTCATTTGTGCTAAAGTTTTGTCAAAATATTGGGGCTGAAAAATATACCATAAATCAGACCATTTTTCTTTTCTGTCTTGTCCATCCATTTGATTGGTTAAAGTTCCTGGATGATTGCCATAAAAATAACGAATTTCATGTCCATCATAATAAGCTAAACATTCTTCAAATCGACAATTTCTGTTTTCTTGCCCTTCCATCAATTTCAAAATTCCAGCCACCCCAATTGTATCTAATGAAAAATTCACAAATGTCTTGGGAAAACCATTTAAAGCCTCTATAAAAAAACCTGTATCTAATGCAATGCATGGCCTTTGAACAATCTGATACGCTTGTTTTACTTTCGCAGTTGCAATTTCTTTTAAATCTTCACTTCTCGGTTCATCTAACTCGAAATCATAAGTAGTAAATTTTATATTCTGAAAATATTTTTCTGCTGATTTTGCCTTCCCTTTATTATGTGTCACAAAAACAATTTCCTCCATATCGATGCCTCCTCATTCTATAAATATTCTACGCTATCTTCAAACGTATCAAATCCACTTTCAGAATTGATGTGTCTAGCATTGGGAATAAAAAAATCGTGTAACCAGCCAAGTCAGTTTGAATATAGGCTACTAAATAAATCATGGATTAAAAAATACTTTTTCATTCTTTCCCATCCAATATCGCATCTGCCAACTCTTCTAATTTCTTATGTGATTCTTCATTTAATTTAGATTTTATTGTAACCATTGGTTCACAAATGGTTATTTCTTTCATATCCTCTAGCATTGATTTCATACATTTTCCAGCCATTGGTGCCCAAGTTCCATTTTCTATCATTCCAATTTTACGATTTTGATAATTTTTATCTTTCAAATGATGTAAAAATTCCTTCATTGGTGGAAATATATTTGCATCATAGGTTGAAGCAGCTAAAATCATTTTGTCATAACGAAAGGCATCCTCAATTGATTCTGCCATGTCATCTCTTGCTAAATCTGTGATAACAACTTTTTTGGCTCCCTTCTTCTTTAAAATTTCTGCTAATTCCTCAGCAGCTTCTGCTGTATTTCCATGAATTGAAGCATAAGCAATCAAAACCCCTTCATCTTCAGGAATATATTGGCTCCAAATATTATATTTTTCCATATAATATTCTAAATTTTCCTTCAAAATTGGCCCATGTAATGGACAAATCATATTGACGTCTAAACTTGCCAATTTTTTCAGCAAACTTTGCACTTGCATTCCATATTTTCCGTACTATATTAAAATAATATCTTCTAGCCTCACATGTCCAATCTTCATCTGTATCGAGTGTTCCAAATTTCCCAAATCCGTCTGCTGAAAATACAATTTTATCAGTTTTTTCATAAGTTACCATGACTTCTGGCCAATGCACCATTGGTGCCATAAAAAATTGTAAAGTATGTTTTCCAATTGTTAACGTTTCTCCTTCTTTTACTACCAATTTTCTTGCCTCTAAATCTGGTATATCAAAAAATTGGGGTAAAAAAGCAAATGTCTTTTCATTTCCAACCAATTGCATATGTGGGTATTTTCTAGCTAAAAGTTCTATATTGTAAGCATGATCTGGTTCTAAATGTGATATTACTAAATAATCTGGCTTTTCTCCTATTAAAGCATTTTCTAAATTTTGCAACCATTCTTCTGTTTTTCTTTTGTCAATTGTATCCATTACTACATTTTTTTCGTCTTTGATTAAATATGAATTATAAGATATTCCATTTGGAACAAGGTATTGACTCTCAAATAAATCAATGTCTTTATCATCTGCTCCAAGATAGAAAATATTTTCTAAAATTGTTCTTTCTTTCATATTTTGCCTCCTTCTACCTTTTGCTTTATTTTACACTACTGTTCCATAATTTTCAAGCACTTTTATGCAATTTTTTGGGATATTTTTCTCATTTCTCTAGCATTTTGCAACGATGTCTCTGTGATTTCTCCATTTGAAATCCTAGCAATTTCGTGAATGGTTTGTTCTTCATTTAACTGATGAATATAAGTTTTTGTAGTATTATTTTCACTGCTTTTGAAAATATAATAGTTATAGTCTCCTTTAGCTGCAATGGTCGCCAAATGAGTAATACAAATCACTTGATGATGTTTTGCAATTTTCTTCATCTTTTCACCTGTACTATTGGCCGCAATTCCGCTAATTCCTGTATCAATTTCATCAAAAACCAAAATTGGTGTTTGATCTACCTCTGCTAAAACTGTTTTTATCGCAAGCATAACTCGTGACATTTCTCCACCTGACGCTATTTTTACCAAAGATTTTTTTTCATCTCCTTGATTCGTAGAAATTAAGAATTCCACTTTATTTACTCCATTTTCATTAAATTTTCCCTCTTCTATCCATGTTACCTTTACTTCAAATTCTGCCTTTTTCATTTCTAGTTCTTTTAATTCTTTTGTTATTTCATTTGATAGTTGTTGAGCATATTTTATGCGTATATCATTCATTTTTTTAGCAATTTTTAACATTTCACTTTCTCGTTTTTCTAATTTTTCTTTTAAATCTGAAATATAAGTTTCTAAATTGGTGATTGTCAAAATTTCTGTTTTTACTTTTTCCTTGTAAGCTAGTATTTGTGCAATATTATTTCCATATTTTCTTTTTAAAGAATGAATCAAATCTAATCTTTCTTCCAGTTTATTTTGCTCTTCTTGATCAAAATAAACTTCTTCCCCAAATAAATCTCTGGAGGCTTCTTGCATTTCATAATAACAGTTTTTTAGTCTAGTAACCAGATTCGAATAAGTTTGATTATAATCCTCAATTTTTTCAAGTGCTCGTATGGCATTATTAAGTCCATCTATGGAATTGTTATCAATTTCACATTGAGCTTCTTTTAAGTTGGTTGCTATTTTCTCGGAAGCTAACATGATTTTCCTTTGCTCTTCTAGTTCTTCCTCTTCTTTTTCTTTTAAATTCGCCTCTTCAATTTCATTCAACTGATAATTTAGTAAATCTAACTTTCGTTGTTTTTCTAAATCATCTCCATAATTTAAATTCAGTTCTTTTTTCAAAGCCAAGTAGTCTTTATACATTTTTTGATACTCGTCTTTAAGATTAGCTATCTCCTGGTTAGCATAGCCATCTAATAATTCGATATGTTTATTTAAATCTAAAATAGTTTGATTATCATTTTGTCCATGAATATCCATGACATTTTTCATAAAATCCCTTAATTCTGTGACAGTCACAAGCCTTCCATTAATCTTGCAAATATTTTTTCCACTTTGATTAATTTCTCTTGAAACAATTACATGATCTTCAAACTGGGACAAACAGATTGACATTTCCACAAATGAATTTTTCTCTCCAGTTCGCATCATTTCTTTGGAAAATCTCTCTCCTGATAAAATTTTCAAAGCTCCAATAATAAGTGTTTTTCCGAGCTCCTGTTTCACCCGTTAAAACATTAAATCCCTCATTTAAATGAATGGTTAAATCATCAATAATTCCTATATTTTTTATATGCAACAAATGAATCATACAAACCTCCTACCAAAAATATGTTTGTTAACTGGATTGTATCAAACTTTTGTTTTGTTGTCAATACATTTGTTCGTAGTTTTCGAAAATTTTTTATCTTATCTCTAATCAAGTGCTCAAACTACCACTCCAACTTTGTAAATTTATTGGTTCTATCATATGCTATTTTAAATAAGTTCAATTGATTTAAATTTTGCTTTTTCTTATATTTTCCATACGTTGCAAAACAAAAATTAGCCATATACATAAACAAAATTTGTTTGTCTAGATTTTTTCTTTGCAATTCAAATCCAGCCAGAATTCCTTTTTGAAAAGCTAAATTACATGCTCCACTTTTTCCTTCTTGGTATCCCCCAATTGCCCAGCAAATCATATTAAAAATGTCATAATTATATTCCATACTTTCAATATCAATTATATAAATCTTCTCTTTATCTAGCATGATATTTCCAAGCTTGATATCAGTATGCACAAAACACTTATCTTTTTCATCAAAATATTGTATGTAATCTGTCATTTTTTCTTTTATATCTTGTACTTCCTTCTTATTAAAATAACGGCAAACAACTTCTTCTGGTACAAGCTCTAATAACGCAATCCATTCTTGCACTTTATCAGATAAATTAAATTTATCTATGTACTTTGCCTCCCATTTTATTTGCTTTATTTGTTTTAATTTTTCTCCTACTTTTTGTCCCACTTCATAAAAATAGGAGGGCTCTTTTTGGTCTATAAAAGAACTCAAATTGACTCCATCAATCCAGTCATAAATGCAAAAATATCGCTCCTGTTGGGGTAGATTGCCACATTCCACCAAATGAACGGTATCAACTCCACTTTTGTGATAGATTTCCAATATTTCTTGTAACCTTTCAAGATCATTTTTTCGACTTTGCAAAACTTTTAAAAAATAAACCTCATCCTTTTTCATGATTTTATAAGTCAATGCACCTGAAAATCCCCCTGGAACCACTTCTATTTTATCTTCTTTTTTTATAAAACTTATCTGCTCTAATTCAGACATTATATCACCCCATTTAGCATTTTTTACAAAATACTTCTATTTTGTCTATTTCTACATCAATAACTACCATTTTACTTTCTTCCTTCTCTCTTTTTTCAAATCATACCACAAAAATCCATTTTTTACAATCATTTTAACAAAAAATAGAGTAATCTCGTTACTCTATCTCAAAAATCTTATCCCTTCTCTATGAAGTTCTAAAGCATGTTTTTAGCCATTTTCAATTTTTAGACAAAAACAACTACTTTTTCACTAAGTCTGCCTTAAAATGGCTCCTGTTTGTTTTTAGAGGCACAAAATCATGTGGTGTCATGTTTTTATGTTTATTTGTTATTGTAAATTACTGATTACTCTTCTGCTGTTTTCTTTCCATCCAATACCCAATCACCGAACTTATTAGCAAAATCGCCTCCAAAATCACACCAAAAATCGACTTTACATATGCATTATAACAAACCCACAAAATTCCAATCGGAATTCCACACAATTTATAAACCAATGTCTTCTTCTGCCAAACAGAATAGGTATACAACATCGTCGCAAATACAGATAACAAACTCCAAAAATCTTCATATGTAAAATATGTCACCACACCAATTGCAAAATAAATCACCAACAATACAACAACATCTTTTATCTTATTTTCCTCATGGTTCCCCTTCTTCTCATCTACTAAAAAATAAGCATTCCTTGCAATAGCAACTACACACATCGCAACTCCTGTCCCCGCATTTAACAAAACATAGGCCAATAAATTAGCAACAATTGACAAAAAACTAATCACCAAAACCTTTTTGCGACTTTTCACATAATAAGTCATTACAAGTAAAGCATAAGTCAAAATTGTAAAAATCTGCGAACCAACATACACCAGTGTTAATTCCATTCTTTTCCTCCTTCTTCCCTTTCGACTCCACCCAACAATGTCTTATACTTCTTATCAAAAACATTTTTCCTAATACTTTGTTTCAAATATTCTTTCTCTTCTTCTGTCAAACCTGGCACATATTCATGCACATAATACGCAAACTTTGCATTTCCTTTATTCACAACAGCTTTCAACAACTCTTGTTTGGCCTCCACCTTCACTGATGCTAAATACTCATAACATTGCATAGGATCTCCTAATTCTGCTTGAAGAGCTGTCAAATCACTTATGTTACAATCTTGCTCTTGATATTCCTGCAAATATTCCAAATAATTTGCTAGTTCTGTTATCAAATGTGGATTTTTAGTAGCTTTCACCTGTTCTTTCAAAGCTAGCACATTTCCCCTTAAATTTCTAAATTCCTTTAAAGAAACTGGATACCAATCAAATTGCTTAGCTGCCTCCACTTTTTCTTCATAATCTGGATCAATTTCTTTCACTTTTTCAAAGACCTCTTCATATTCCTCATCTTGCCTAATCAATTCCATATATTTTGCCTGTTTGGACTCTTCTAAACTCTCTAGCATCAATTCCAAATTTGTATCTGGCACAAAAGCCATACAATAACACATCAACTTTGGATTCTCACTTTCTCGAATTATCCTTTCAAATCTCTCCCTATCAAACCCTGGTACCTTCATATCCACTGCCAAAAATAAAAATTCATAAATCTGCACAATATCACCTGTTTTAATGATAGCATTCTCCAACTCTCTCAAATATATCCCATTCAAGCCACCCCTTGTTTCCTCCAACAAATCGCAGATAGCATAGGCATCTCCATTTTCAATCCTTTTCTCAATTTCAGGATTTCTAATATTCGTAAGTTGTTCCCCAAAATGTTCCATTATTTTAAAACCTCCTTTAATTCTTTCGCATACACTTTTAATCTCTCAAAACATTCATATGCCTTTCTCACTTCTCTTTTGTTTCGACTAATATAACCTCTTCCTTCGTTTTCGCTCGGCAAATCTACCATTACTATTTCCTGATCCACACCATCCCAGCCATCTTTCACAATTTCTAGTAACTTTGGTTCTTTCTCCAGAATTTCATGATAATCCACAAACATTGTATGAATATGACTCTGCATATACACTTTCATGGTTTTATTTTTCTTAAATTTCTGAATCTCACTCTTACGAAAAATAAAAATTCTCTCCATATTCATGCATCGATTAGCTGCCTCTAAATTGACCTTTCTAAAATTCATCTCAAGTGGTTCCTCTGTCCATTCATCTTCTAACATCATGGAAGCACTCCAAAAATGTGAATCCTTCGCTAGTCTCCTTAACTGTTCATTAAGTGCCCTATAAAAAATTCCTTTCTCCAACACTTCTGTTCTTCCCATTTCATCAAATGCCAAATAACCACCATCTGTTGTAATTGAAATACCTGTCGTATTTTTAAAATCCGTCAACAATCGATAAACATCTTTTGCAATTGTATCATAATTTACCAAGCCTTGATTTGATACTGGAAACACCATTTGAAGTGAATTCATGCTTAATCCAATTCTTTGTTTTAAATGGTGAGCCAGTTTCTCTTCCAATTTGAACTTTGCATTTTCCTCATTATTCACAAGCACAATGCTAGAATCACTATCCATTTTCTCCGCCAACTTCAAAATAAGCCATTCCTTATTTTCCATGAATTTCTCACCAGTTTGGTCAGTATCAATAAAAATAAAACCATCATAATATTTGGCTAATTGCCCCATTGTTTTTTCTAATGACTCACGTTTTTCAAAATCCGTTTCAAAAACACGAACCGATTTCATCTTTGGGAGTTTCAGTATCGCCTTTTTCGCATCAATTCCATCTATTAAATATCCTTGTTTTTCTAATAGATTCATTAAATTCCATCCAATTTCTGTATTCAAATTCGCAATCATGACTCTTTTTTGTACCTCTATGATTTTCGAAATCTCGCTTCTTTTATCCAGTGGTTTTGCTGTGTTTTCTGGAATCATCCAAGCAATTCCATTCTTTTTAGCTCCCCCGATTCTTCCATCTTGACACAATTTGATAATTCTTCTTTCTGATATTCCCCACTTTTCAGAAACCTGTTTTACTGTTAAATCTGCCATTTTCGCCTCCTTTTTTGCATTGTTCCGTTTTCAGAACAATGCATCTTATATTTTTATAATATACCATTTTCAGAACAATGTCAATATTTTATATTAAAAAAAACAGAAATGTTAGTTTCATTTCTGTTTTTCTATTTATCCGTTCTTTTCAATCTCCAAAATTACATACTCAAATCCCATGAATTTCCATTCCAATTCATTTTTACATCTTGTGGCAAACAAACAACTGGACGAATACCATATGTTTTCATATAAGAATTATTCACACAAACAGAACCATTATACTTTACTGTCCAAATTCCTGGTATTCCACTTCCTAAAGCTTCCCTATCACTTGCTAACCAATACCCATCTGCCTTACTATTAGATTGAATCACATACAATGAATCCGAAATATCCTCCAAGTTCCAATCTGACTGATTATAAAACTCACTATAACTAGTTTTATATTTCCCATTATAGCTTTTTACAAACTCTTCCAAACTTACGCCTCCTTTGGCCTTAGCTCCAGAGAAACCAGATGCCCATGAATTCCAGCAATTTTCATCACACATCCAGTCTTTAAAGGCAGTAAGCGTTTCTTTGCTACTATACTCATAAACACCATACATTCCTTGTTTTCTTATCTCTGTACCCGACACCCCAAGAGAATAATTTAGTTTACTATTTTCAACATAATCTGTTGTTATTAAATAAATATTTTTTTGATCATTTAAAAATATCTTCCAATCTCTTACGTTATTTGCACTATAGTTTACCGTTTCTCCATAATTTTCAGGCTGAATGATAGACGTTGCCAAAGCTGGTTGCCAAATAGCATATAAAATCAACATTTCGTCATTTGTATAAATTTCATTCGGTTGATATACCACTTCTCCATCAGGCACAATTGCCCAACCTTGAAATGTATTTCCTTCTTTCGTTGGAATAATTTCACTTAATATCAAATCTTGTCCCTCTATTTTAATTTGAGAAGCTGGTCCCCCTTCTCCTCCATTTGTTTCATAGGTTACTGTCCAAGTTTTTTTCGTCTCATTCCCTGTTTGATTATTCCAAGTAATTTTTCCATTGTCTTCTATGATTCCATCAACAATCCTATTTTGTTCTTCATTTTTATAAACTGTAATCAGCGAATCTTGTGTTTTAATCCAATATCTTCCTACTTCTTTTCCTTCTGTTAAAGTATCTTTTACATAAGTTCCTGCATTTCCTAATTCTCTTCCATTCCCATACTTTTCTTCATAAAAATCTGCAATACAATCTGCCACCAATAATTCTGCTTGTTCTTTTGCACTTTCCACTTCATTTTTATCTGTTGCCACTGTTGCCTTTTTCAAAATTCCATCACTTCCCGTTATCAGACTCAAACTAACACCTGCCAAGATTAACAAGACAATAATCGTGATGACTAACGCGATGAGCGTTATACCTTTGCTTTTTCTCATTTTTTTACTTCCTCCTTTGTTTCCTTTACCTTCATTATATCTTTTCCTTTCTGAATACACAATAAAAGGAATGGGTTTTTGTATTTAATTATTTACATAATTTCATATCACTATACATCCGTTTTCTTTCATTAGATTCCTAATTTTAAGCCTCCAAACAGACAAAATCCTCTGAGTCCTGCTACTTATTCGTAAAACAACTCGCATCAATGCTATTAGCATTATGTCTCCATTTCACCAAACGTGGGGCCTCTCTTACGTTAATTTTCTCAAAACTCACTTCATTTTTCTATTTTCTTGATCCCTTATGTTTTTATAGTCTTCTAACGCATCTGGTGGCGTTTTAAGGCGTGTTTATGTGAAAATGAATGATTTTTCATTACTTTCTCTTATTTTATATAAAAATTCTCTATTTCATATAATCTCTAATTTTAAATAATAGCTCATCATCTAATACCTCTATTGAGGAAAAATTGCTTAAAGTATTATTATCTTTCCACTCGATATCAAATAAATTTATTTTTTTATCTTTATCGTATCTTGGAAAAGCATGATAATGAATAAAAGGATCTTTCATCATCATAATCATATAATTAAATTTTATTGCTCCAAACTTCTCTCTACACAATTCTTCATACCATTTTATTACTTGTGGAAATTCAGCTCCTTCTTCTGGTAACATCCCACCTACATTTTGTGTTTCTCTTTTTAATAAAATCACTACATCTCCTAATGTTGTTTGCTTTTGTCTAACACAAACAATCCAATACTTAAAATCTTTTATGCAAAGTTTCTCTGGTCTGAATTTCTTCATAAATTCTAAATTTTCCATTTTCATATCTCCCTATAAAATTATTTCTTCAAAATCATTTGGAACATATGTATATTCTTCAATCCTCTTCTTTGCAGATATTTCTGAACAAGAACTAGATTCTTTTTTTTGTGCAAATGTAGTTCTGTTAAATATTTATTCATCTACTTCATCCTCCTTAATTTCTCTTTTCATAATTAATTCATCATATTCAAATCCCTGTTCTTGATAAATTCTTATTGCTTCTGGATTATCACTTGAAAGTTTTAACTCGATAATATGATTTTTCTTTGCAAATTTAATGCATTCTCTTATCAAATTAGTTTGTATCCCTCTTCTTCTATACTCCTTTAATGTGAATACATCACATATATAACCTTCAATTCCACTTTCTACACATTGTGGCATATATTTTATTACTTGTAATCCACAAGTTGCAACTATTTTATTTTCTATAATCTCTATAAAAAAGAATATATCTTTGTTTAAATGTTCTTCCAAATAATTCTTTGTTATTATATAAAATTCTTCATCTTTATTTGGATATAATTCTTTCCAATCATCTTTTTGTTGCATTACTCTTAATTTTGATATTTCTTCTATATCTTCATATTTTGCTATTCTAAACATAAATTTCTCCTAAACTAATATTGATTATGCTAAAATCTTACCATAAAATAACAAAAAAATAAAGCATATAACAATATTTTCTATTCTTTTTACCTTATTTCTGCCTTTTCTCTCAAAACTAATAAAATCTTTAAAAACAATAAATTGAGCTATTGTGCCGAATCTTTTAGATATAGCACCGATCGACATTCCACAGGGAAGATAACTGCAAATCTAATCTCTATATTTTTAATTTTATTTTCGAACATAAACATAACACTGAAGCTTGAAGTGACATGGTAACCGAAACTTGTCTGTCATCAAAAAAACTTTACGCAGGTAGTTTAAGGTACTAAAAAATTTTCCCATCCCAAAATAAAATTAGGGTGGGAAAATTTTTACATTCATTCTACTTGAGCTTACTTTTTTATCTTTTACTTTCTTAATTCTGCTGCTAATGAATTTTCTAATTCTTTCACGATTTCTTCCATGGTTTCATTAATTTCCTCATCTGTTAATGTTTTATCTTTGCTTCTGAATTTTAGGCTGTAAGCTACACTTTTTTTGCCTTCTCCTAGTTTATCATTTCGGTAAACATCAAATAACTGAATTTCTTCTAACATCTTTTTTCCTTTTTTCTGAATCGCTCTTTCGATTTCTCCAACTTCTATGTTTTCGTCAATTAGCATTGCAATATCTCTTTCTACTGCTGGGAATTTGGCAACCTCTGTGTATTTTTTATTCATTTTGCCATATTTCACTAATTTATTTAAATCAATTTCAGCCACATAAACATCACCCTTTAGACCATAATTTTCCGCCACTTGTGGATGTACTTCTCCTAATGTTGCAATCACATCTTTACCAATTTTAATATCTGCTGTTTTTCCTGGATGATAACTATTGTTACTTCTGTTACTCACCACATCATAACGCAAAACAGAACTCACAGTTAAAATCTTCTCAACCAATCCTTTTAAAATATAGAAATCAATCTTCTCTCCATACATTCCAATGGTCACAATCATGTCTTCTTCTGGCACTTGCCCCTTTTCAATTTGGCCTTCTACGTTTCTATATACTCTAGAAATATCAAATAATCCTACATTTCTATTTTTCTTGGCTTGATTTGTATTAATTGTTTGTAGCATACTTGGCAGTGTTGTTGTTCTCATAATGGAATCCTCTTCGCTTAGTGGATTTTTGATAGAAATCACTTGCGTACGTAAATCACTGTCTTCGGTTATTTCCATTTTATCCAAATCATTTGGGCTGATAAAACCATAGGTATATATTTCAGATAATCCTTTATTAACTAACGTTTGACGGATTTTACTTGTTAATTTCTGGGCTTTGGTGCGAATTCCCAATGTAGTCTCTGAATTAATTAAAGTACAATCAATTTTATCGTATCCAAAAAACCTCACCACCTCTTCTGCCAAATCAGCTAAACAAGCAATATCTACTCTAAAATACGGTGGAATAACAACATCTCCTTCCACTTTCATTTCTAGTTTCTCCAAAATAGCTACCATTTCTTCTCTGGTAAGATTGGTTCCCAATAAGCGATTGATTTTCTCAAAATTAAATTCCACTTCTGGACAAACTTGTTTTGTTGGATAAATATCTACTTTACCTTCTACTGCTTTACCAGCCCCTATTAATTCGACCAATTCAACGACTCGATTAATACTACGTTCTGCATTTTCTGCTGGCAATCCTTTTTCATAGCGACCTGAAGCTTCTGTACGAAGTCCAACTTTTTTGGCTGTTTTTCGCACACTTCCTCCCTTAAAAACGGCTGACTCAAATACTACGGTTGTCGTGTTTTCTTCAATTTCTGAATTTTGAGCACCCATAACACCTGCAATTGCAACTGCTTTTTCGTCATCACTAATAACTAACATCTCATTGGTTAAAATTCTTTCTTGTTCATCTAAGGTTATGATTTTTTCGCCATCATTGGCACGTCTTACTGTAATGTGTTTTCCTGCAATTGAGTTGATATCAAAAGCATGCATTGGTTGCCCAAGTTCTAGCATAACATAATTTGTAATATCCACAATATTATTAATACTTCTTACCCCACAAGCTTCTAAACGTCTTTTTAGCCACGCTGGAGATTCTCCCACTTTTACGTCTTTAACAACTCTTGCCATATAGCGATAACACAAATCAGGAGCCGTTATATCGACTCTTATTCCTTCGATTTCAGATTGATTTTCTACCTTCATTTCATCCAAATTTTTACGTGGATTTTTAAATTCTTTTCCCAAAGAAATCGCTGTTTCACGTCCTAATCCTTCAATGGATAAACAGTCTGGACGATTGGAAGTGATTTCAAAGTCAAGAATTTCCTCTTCTAATCCCAAAACATCTACTATATTTTGCCCTAGTTTATCTTCCATTTCTTGTGGCAAAATCATAATGCCATGCTCAATTTGGTTGGGATATCGATCCACTGGAATATTTAACTCCGAACAAGCACACATCATACCATTGGATTCAATTCCGCGAAGTTCTCCTTTTTTGATATGAACCCCTCCTGGTAATTCTGAATCATTTTTTGCAATTGGCACAATATCTCCCACTTTTACATTATTGGCACCTGTTACAATTTGTATTACTTCACTGCCAACATCTACTTTTGTAACAATCAATTTATCTGCATTTGGATGTTTTTCTATCTCTAGAATTTTTCCGACCACTACATTTTTAATATCTTTTCCTCTTTCTTCAATGGTTTCTAGTTTCGAACCAGTCATGGTTAAAATATCACCCAATTCTTTACCAGAAACATCTATCTCGCTAAACTCTTTTAGCCATTCTATACTCGCTTTCATCTTTTTCCCTCCTTATATTTTCTTACAATATCCATTGATTTGTTCATATCCTAAACTTTTATAAAATTCATTTGCTTCAGCTGTATCAACTGCAAGCAATCCAATAAAATCGATTCCCATGTCCTTCAATTCCTGTTCCACAAATCGAAACAATCTTGTGCCAATCCCTTGTCTTTTATACTTGCTTCTTACAGACCAAACTGTCGCATAATCCTTACATTCCTCAAAAATATCATGATGTATCGCAACTCTTGCAAATCCAATTAATTCGTCTTGCTCTGTCACAGCTGAATAATTAATATAATCTGGATTGTCTTTCATCTCTTCAAATTTTTCATACATTTTAGGAATATTCGTTTCTGCCCCAAAAGCACTTTTATATAAATCCGGTAATTGTTTTAAATCTTCAGTTATCGTTTTTCTAATTTGAAAATCCATACATCTCTCCCTTACATTTAAAATAAAAATTCACATAATTTTCACATATTCTTCACGTATTATTTATATTAATGTGCTAGCATGCTAGATTTTATATTTTCTAAATCTTTTCTTCTCTCTTCAAATCTTTTCACTCAACAATTCAACTCCTTCCTTTTCAATTGAATCCAGTAATTCTTCTTTTGTATTTTTGTTTACAAACACCAAATCAACCATATAAATAATATCCAACAAATCAATTTCATTTCTTATCTTAAATTCATCTTGTTTTTCTACATTTTCAAAAATAGCCAAATCAATATCAGAATTATTTTTATAATCACCTCTTGCTCTAGAACCAAATAATTCAAACTTATATTTATTATTATTTTTTACAACACGTATAATTTGTTCATATCTTTCTTCAGATAAACCAAACATTTTTCCCCTTTTTTAGTCAATGCAGGTATTGACTCATATATATGGGTAGGTCAAGACAAGCCCCCTACAATCATTTTTATTCTAGAATTGTTTTAAGAAACGTACATCATTTTCATACAACAATCGCAAATCATCAATTCCAAATTTGGCCATTGCGATTCTTTCAACACCAAATCCAAAAGCAAATCCAGAATATTCATTTGGGTCAATTCCACAGTTTTCCAAAACCTTTGGATGCACCATTCCACATCCCAAAAGCTCAATCCAGCCTTCCTGTTTGCACACACGGCAACCTTTTCCACCACAAACAAAACAAGAAACATCCGCCTCTGCACTTGGCTCTGTAAATGGAAAATGATGTGGCCTAAAACGAACTTTCGTGTTTTTTCCCAAACAATTTTTAGCAAACATCTCTAAAGTTCCCTTTAAATCTGACATGGTAATATTTTTATCTACAACCAATCCTTCAATTTGATGAAAAACTGGTGAATGCGTAGCATCTAATGTATCAGAACGATACACTGCTCCTGGACAAATAATCTTAATTGGTGGTTTCTGATTTTCCATCACTCTTGCCTGAACTGGCGATGTCTGGGTTCTTAAAATAACGTCTTCTGTAATATAAAATGTATCTTGTAAATCTCTAGCTGGATGATCTGCTGATGTATTCAATTTGTCAAAATTATAAACTGCTGTTTCCACCTCTGGTCCATCTGCTACACTATAACCCATTCCTAAAAAAATCTCTTCTACTTCCTCAATCACTTGCGTAATCGGATGAACAGAGCCAAGCTCAATATTTTTTCCTGGCATGGTAACATCAATTTTCTCCTTCTGCAACCTCTGCTCCATAAGCTTTTCTTTCACATCTCTTTCTCTTCTTGCCATTGCCTTTTCCAATTCTTCTCTCAAATGATTCACTTTCTGCCCAAAAATGGGTCTTTCCTCTGCTGACATTCCACCAAGGCCTTTTAACATCGAAGTAATCTCACCCTTTTTTCCCAAATACTTCACCTTTAATTCCTGTAATTCCTGCAAAGATCCAATCTCTGCTAACTTCTTCTTCACAACCTCACTGATTTCTGAAATTTTGTCACCCATAAAAATTCCTCCTTTTATTTATGTTTTATATTTATTATTTTTCATAGCATTTGGTTCGTCAAGAATAACTCCTCGTTTTTACAATCATCTACCTAGGAGGCAGATTCCCAAAAAGCCCCTTGCTCCCCCTAAAAAACAAAAAAAGCATCTCAATCCCTAGGACGAAATGCTCGTGGTACCACCTAACTTCATTAAAATCTCTTTTAACCTCATTCAAGTTATAACGTAACCACCGCTTATGCCTACTTTAACTTTCAACATAAGAACCATCAAAAGTGAAATTTCAATAAGCAAACATCAAGCAAGCTTCCAGCCCATGGCTCACTCTCTCTTTGATATTTAACCACTTATCTACTTTGCTTTTTCAAACGGTTATTTCTTAATTTTGTTATTATATATCATATTTTTCGCAAAATGTCAAGATTCTTAAACCATTAATCAACAGCTATGGTCTACTTTTTGTTTCCAAAATCCCCACATTTTTCAAAATAACCTTATTATCAATCTTTTGCAATATTTGATTCTGCCTTGTTTCAATTTCTCTTTTTACGCCCTCTAAATCAAATTCCTGATTATGAATCTCAATTTTGTTCAATTCATTTACCTTAAATTCATCAATTCTATACACAATTGGCTCAATTACATTTTTTTGAATCACATGATATGTCTGAAATCGATTTGCAAAAAATTTAGTAATTCTTTTGATCGTATGAGGTCTTCGAATTTGAGTGGAAAGCATTTTATCACCTGCTTCCATAGCATCTAATGCCTTTCTTACTTTTTGTTCATTTAACTCTTTTATTTTCTGACTAACCATTCTTATTTCTTTTTCCAATTTTCTTATGTAAACCAGATTACTCTTAAATTCCTCCGAATACTGCATTTTTCTCTTGATATCTTTTTCCACTTCTTTTCCATCTTGAATTCGATTAATCAAACTAACATCCACTTGTTTTCTGTTCTTTGGTTTTAACTTTTCTATCATAGCACCAAAATGATGAACAATCACATTTTTGTCTTTTATTGGGGATTCTTTTTGACCTTTTTGCGTTAAATATTCTTTGGTTACAATCGCCATTAATAGTTTTGCTTCTAATTCCACTTTTTTCAATATAAGCTCTTGAATTTCCGCATCACAAATTTGGCAAAATCCGTTAAGATTGGTTTCATAATTGTTTAAAGTGCTAATCATTTCTTGTTTAATTTTCTCATAATTCTTGGATTTCTGAACAAATTTAGGATTGATACGATGAATTGACACTTCCATAGCATTCCATTGATTTGTCACTTTTGTTTGAACAGTTTCCTTTGATAATTTCTCCGCATAAACACAACTTAAGATAGCAGATAAAGTAATTTCATTTTTCGTATTTTCAAAAATATTTTTTAAAGTTAAAACTGCCTCTTTTTCCTTTGTTTTCACTTTCATAATTTTCCCCCTAACGGTTCTTTTTCGTTTGTTAATCAAGCTTTTTTCCAGCATTCATGTGTTTTATTTTATTGATTTCTACCATACTTATGATTTCTTTGATTTCATCAGAAGTGGTATAATCTAAATTATAAATTTCATTATCATATACAATGGTTCCTAATTTCATACTTGTTCTCCTTTGTCATTAATATTCAATTTTCTTGGTTGGCTCTCCATTTAGTTTAATTCGATACATTTGGTAAGTTTGTGATTCATCTTGGCTTTTGTCTAAATAATACAATTCATCATTTACCATGTTAATTTTGGTTTTCGAAACTTCCAAAGACACAAGATGATCACATTGATTCGTTTTTCGAATTTGCATTCTAGCAATTTGAGCATTTTCTCGATCAAAATAATACACATATTTTCCACAAACATTGTAAATTTCATTGTGAATCAGAACTGATACAAGTTCTTTCTTCTTGCCATTTTTCTTCAAACGAAATAAAGCATTTTCATTTTTGTCATAATAATAAATCCATTCATCAACTACTTGTATTTTTCGTGCAATAGCTGTATCACTAAGTTTCATCATATTCTCTCCAGACATATTCACTTTGCAAATTTGGTTTGATGTATTTACATAATATATATTGTTTTCTGATACTTGAAAATCTTGCACCATTTCCGTAACTAGAATTTCTTCCTTTTCTCCATTAAAATCAATTTTAGCAATTCCTTTTCCTGTCTCATTGGTTGCATAATAAATAGCTTGTTTATCCACATAAATCTTGCTAATAGAAGTATAAATAGTGGCAATTTTTTTTAAATTTTCTCCATTGATATCCACACTTTTGATGACTACATCATTAAAATCAGCTACTGTAATATAAAATATTTTATCACCAACTACATTTAAGGAATAGGCTGTTTCATCAGTTATCCTTTTCTCCTGGCCATTTTGGATGGAAAAAATTCCTTTTTCATATTTATTATAATAAATAATCCCTTCGCTTTCACAAACTAATCCCATATTGGCTATATTTCCATTTTGGTCACTTTTTCGAAAAGCAAAACCAAAAAGTATCATTAATACTATGATAAAAACGAATAATATGAGCAATCTTCTTTTTTTCTTCATAACATCCTTCCTTCATTTTTAATCTGATAAATTAAATTCTGAATCTAATTTGAATTTATAACCATTGACAGTTATAATTGCCAAATTAGAACTAATGGAGATTTCCACATTGTAACCTGGTATCGCTAAGTTTTCTAAATCCTCTATTTTTAGTTCTTTTCCTTCGTTCAAATAGTCCCTCATCTGATTGGATATATGGGAAATTAAAGCATTTTTCGCTTCTGTTTTAGCCGTTTCATCTTCGGCTGTGTTTTGTTCAGTTTGCTGAACAACTAAGTTAGAATTGTTGCTATCAATTATATTTAAATTTCTATTTTTTTCTCTTAATACTTCCTTTGTTTTTTGTTTGATGGCCTCTATATTAGCATTCAATTCGTCATTGGATAAAGTGTCCAAAAACAAGCAATTTTCGTTTGTTAAATCTGGAATTTCAGGTACTATGTCAAAATTTAAGGAATTCCCTAATTCTACTTTGAATTCACCTTCTGCATCTGAGTAAGAGGCATCAATATCGATTGTATATTTCTTAGCATTAATCGTTCCTTTGGTTTGTAAATTGATGGTGGTTTTTTGACTAATTTTGCTTTTGGTAATTTTATTAAGATTCCATCTTGATGTAACAACAGCATCTGTCTTTTTGATATATATGGTTAGCATAGAACCGTTTGCCTTGTCTTGCTCACCCTTTAAGGAAGTTATGTTTAGGTATTTCTCATTATCTGCCTTTGAACATATTTCTATATCAAAGCTTTCTGATGTTTCTGGAAAAGAGAAACTTATTTTAATTGTTTTGCCTTCACTTACATATAATTTTACAACAAGACGATTATTTTGTTTCATTCGCTCATTCAAAATTGTCTGAATTTCTTCTTTTAGCGTTTCTTCTGTACAATTGGCTTTCGCTCCTGTTAACAAATACGTAATCCAATTGACGTTTTGAATACGATTCGTGATATTTTGCAAAGTTTCTTCATAATTTTCTCCAATGATAAAAACGGTATCATCTTGTGAATAATCTTCTGGATTTTCATTCACCTCAAAATAACCTTGTGTTCTAAAATTATCTTCTTCTTCAATTGGCTCTGGGCGTTGTTCTTCTGTCAAATTTTCTTCTGGTTCTGGTACTGGCTCTGTTACTTCTGGAAGTGGCTCTTCCACCTCTTGCGGGGTTTGTTCCAAATCATTTACTTCATTCACAGGATTTTCTTCTATTTGGTTTGTTACCACATTTTCAAATGGCATTGTATTTTCCATTTCCACTGTATTATTAGTTTCTAGTGTTGTATTGGCTGGAATGGTATTTAATACATTGGTTGTATTTTCTCCCCAAATTTGCAAACTTGTATTAAAATTATTTTCTTGCCCTGGAACTTCTACCATGTTATCATTGTCTGTGTATTCTAAAATTCCCTTTTCATCTTCCTCTAAATTTTGTACCTTGCTAACAACAAGTTCTGGTATGATTTGATCGTCTCTTTCAAGTACATCAGAAACACCTTCTAACAAATGTTTGACTTGCTGGCTATCGAGTGAAATGGTATATTCTGTTGTCGAGATTTGATCCGAATTGATAGTAACGACGACATTTTCCTTTTTGGCAATATTTTCTGCCATCACTTCTTTCTCTAGTAGAGCCACATAAGTTTCAAAATTTTGTAATTTTACAGATCGAATTGGCTCTCGATCAATCACTAGATTTTTTAGTATTTTCATATCTGTTAAATCAACTTCTGATTGATACACTTGATTCACCAATTTCTGAAAATTCGCTGTATTGATTCCAACGTATTTATTAACAATTTCATCTGATTTCATAGCAAATTGTTTCTGGTTTGCGATAAAGTCAAATGTGATAAAATCATTTCCTGCATAACCAGTTTGCAATTTATGATAATTTTTATTTTGATTTCGATCCTGCAACATCTGGTAGTTTAACTGAAACTTGGATAAATCAAGTTCTGAAAACATTTTATTTTGCATAGTAGTTGATAATGAAATAGCTGATGCTAACTCAAAATTATCCTTTTCCATTCGATCAATGATATTTTGATACAAGTCATTTTCAAAGAAAAATCCCAAATCATTATTTTTAGCCTTTTCCCATAACTCATTTCGCAAAGCTTCACTCGCCACGTTTTTTGTATAATAACTATAAACTACATAAGTAGCCATTAAAATCAACAATAAAACTACAATTAAAATGATAACAATTCTTTTTCGTTTTTGATTGTGTATCTTTTGCTCCATTGCATACTTTCTCCTTTTTCCTTATTGTTTTTATTATACATAAAATTCAAGAAAATGACAATATATTTTACAAAGAAAATCATTTAATTTTTAAAACCTAATCCATAAACTTCTCTTGCATCTGTTATAATAATAAACGAATTTTCATCCAATTTTTTAGCAAGTTCTTTTATTTTAATAATATGTCTACGTTTCGCCACACACATAATAATCATTTTCTCTTGATTGGTATACATGCCTTTCCCATAAATCCCAGTCGCACCTCTTTTGATTTCTTGGTGGATTATCTCCGCAATTTCTTCGTATTTCTCCGATATAATGTAAATCATCTTACTAAAATGAATTCCCTCAAACACAATATCTAACATTTTATTACTCATAAAAATCGCAATCGCAGAATACAAACCAATTTCGATTTCATGTAAAAATACTATATTTAGCATAACAACCACTATATCCAACACCTGAAGTACATTTCCAACACTCACTTCATTATGATACGATTTAATAATATTGGCAATCAAATCCGTTCCTCCTGTTGAACTTCTTCCTTTGAAAACCAAGGCTAATCCAAAACCCACAAGGATTCCACCATAGACACTCGCCAACATTTTATCTGTTGTAAATGAGGTTATTTTTTCAAAATAATCAATTGCATGCGAAAACACGAACGTTGCAATCAAAGTCTTGATACAAAACCCTTTTCCCTCTCTTATATACGCTAAAATAAAAACAGGAATATTCAAAACAAGAATTGTTGTCCCCATTGGTACATGAAATAAATAATAAACAACGGTTGCAATTCCCGAAAATCCACCACTTGACAACTGATTTGGAAGCAAAAATGCAGCTGTTCCAAAAGCTGCTAAAATGCTTCCTATTATAAATAAAATATACTCTTTTGTTATTTTTTTCACTTTTTGCATAATTTTCCATTTCCTTTTGTTGATTTCAGGACGTTTTTTGCCT
The DNA here is from genome assembly GCA_947573445.1 of uncultured Clostridia bacterium. Taxonomy (GTDB): domain Bacteria; phylum Bacillota; class Clostridia; order TANB77; family CAG-508; genus Scatovivens. Next base: position 75,356 of record CANPFR010000002.1, read on the forward strand.
TATCATCCTTATTTCTATTATGGGTAAACCTGGAAATTTTATGCTATTTTCTTTTAACAATATTTTCTTCATCATCAGCAAATTCTTTATATGTTTTGGTAACCTTTATGTCGATCTTTTTCAACTTAAATTTTGGATTCTGTTTAACTTTCATATCTAAGTTATAAATCTCTTTTATTTTTTGGACATTTTCTCTTTTATATCCAATCACATCATCCACAATTTGTGGATTCACTGTTACTTCTATTTCTTTTGCTTTTGTATTAATTTTTTTTATTTTTTCATTTAACAAATCATAACAATACGACGTATGAATCAATTGCCTAATATTCTCATGATATGGACCGTGCTATCACTTCACTTCCTGCCTTTTCTGGATGGATAATCGTATCTGTACTTTGTAGTCCAATGCGAATCACTTTAATCCTTTTCCTCTCAAAAAACTGGCTCAATTCCTTGCAAATTTCCACCGCTTGATTTAATTCCAATGGCTCAAATTCACCGTTTCTATATTCCTGCTCTAACTGTGTGCCACGAATCACCAAAACTGGATAAATACGCATTATCTTAGGTTTTAGCTTGGCCAATTCTCTAGCAGTGTTCAATTCATCCAAACGAGTACTTTCTGGAAGACCTACCATCATTTGATGTCCTAAAGTAAACCCAAACCATCGAATCAAATGCGACGCCTTTTTCACATCTTGGTAAGTATGACCTCTTTTACATTTCGATAATATGTAATCATTGGTAGACTGAACTCCTAATTCAATCGTTTTTACTTTGAATTTTTTGAGTCTTTTCAGAGTTTGTTTATCAATATAATCTGGTCTTGTTGAAATTCGAATTCCATCAATCTTCTTAGCTTGAATATATTCATAAGCAGCACCAAGCAATTGATTTTGCAATTCAACATCTATTCCTGTAAAACTTCCTCCAAAAAAGGCCACCTCTTTATAGGCATTTTTATCTTTTAAACAATCCAAATAAGATTCAATTGTATTTTTTACATCCTGTACAGTCACATTTTTCATTTGTCCACTGATTTTTCTTTGATTACAAAAAGTACACTCATTTACGCACCCTAAATGAGGAACAAATATTGGAATAACATATTGTTTTTTCATCTTTTTTTCCTTTCTTGACTCATGCTTTCCAAAGCTTTCCTAGCTGCTTCCATCTCTGCTTTCTTTTTGCTTTTTCCAACACCTTGTGCCAATTTCTGGCCATCGCATTCTACATCAATGGTAAAAACTTTCTCATGATCTGGGCCTTCTTCTTTTACTAAAATATATTGAATACATACTTCCCCGTTTTTTTGCAATTCTTCCTGCAAAACTGTCTTATAATCCTTCAAACCAACATTTTTACTGGCAAATTCAATCTGATCTTTGATATTTTCCAAAATGAATCTTTCTACTGGATCCAATCCTCCATCTAAATACATAGCTGCAATCACGGCTTCTACACTATCTGCAATCAAGGCTTTTTTGATGGAATGTGACATTTTTTCACTCTTTCCCAAATACAAGAAATCACTAAAATTATGCTTTTCTGCAATTTTATACAAACTATCCTCACATACCGCATATGCTCTAACTTTAGTCATTTCTCCCTCAGACAACTTTTTAAAATTTTCAAATAAATATTTGCTACTTACAAACTCCAAAATGCTATCTCCCAAATATTCCAAACGTTCATTACTTTCCACTCGATTTTCATATGCATATGATGTGTGAGTCAACGCTGTTTTCAATAAATTTTTATCGGAAAAAGTATATCCTATTTTCTTTTCTAATGTTTCCATTTCCTTCACTCCTTAAAATAAATTATCTATATTGTATACGCTTTTTATTCAAAAAACAATATAAAAAACAAAAAAACTTACTTTTACAAGCAAGTTTTTTTCAAAATCTTTAACATTCAAGTTTTTATTTCATATCTTGATTCAATTTTTCAATTTTAATGTAAAATACAATCGCTACTGCAACAACAACAAAGATTAATTTTAACACCGTATCATTTACACCTGTATTAGGCATATTGGTTTCAGAATTTGTATTTGTCATTGTATTAACATAACTTGAAACGGCATTGTTAGTTGTTTCATTTGTATTAGCAATATTGGTTACAGCATTTGTAGCTGTATTATTCGTTGTACCAGATGTTACAGCATTAATTGTAACCGTATTGTTGGTGATTGTTGTTACATTTGAAGTATTGTCTGTTCCATCTCCAGCAGATGCATTTCCTATACTGATGGAAGTAGAAATATCAGTAGCTGAAATATTGGTTTCACTATTGGATGCTACAATATCAGAATACGAAATTGTTCCACTTTGTCCTGAAACTTCTTGTTTTGTTTTAAAAGTAATTTGAAATACTTCTTGTGTTGAAGTAACAAATGTATTTTTGGTCAATGAAATTTTTCCCGTTGTTTCATCAAACTTTGCTGCCCAACTATTTAAGCCTTCTATACTTGATTCACTAATGGTTTCAAACACATCAGTATCATACTTTAAATAACCTTCTAAAGAATTAATTCCATTAGCTCCAACATCTAAATTAGAAACTTTTACTGTTATAGTAAATTCTGTTGCCTCTTTTACTGTTGTTGCACTTGGCGTCATTGTGGCAGTAAAACTTACTGCACTTGCTGACATTGTCAGACTAAACATCATTAATAAAATCATTACAATTATGGTCAATATTTTGTTTTTCATATTTTCTTTCACTCCTCTTTTGATTTGATTGTAAATTTATCTATCATATATAGTATAACTTTTTTTCGAAAAAAAATCAAGCTTTTCTATATTACATTTTTATTACATTTTTGTTACGGAAATGTAATATACTTTTTTATGATTTTTACTTTATTTTTTCTTATTTTGATGTATAATAAAAGTATATTATACAAAGGAGCAATTTATGAATACAAATTCTGTACTAAAAAAAGAAGGAATTGAAATTATTTCTAAGCTAAATGATACACAAATTAGCCAAATCGCCAATATTGTAGCCACTAAAATATGTAATGCATTTCCAGAGCACAACTTAAATAAGAATGATGTATTTTCAAGTTTAACCAATTTGGATATGTATTTTGCAAAAATGCCAGAAGACTCTGCTGCTGCTAAATATTTCCCTCATAACAATAGCATCTATTTTCGTCACGCCTTGGATTTTGAAAATTTGGATACTTTGGTCATCCATGAATGCATTCATGCCATTCAAGAAGTCAAAAATCCTCGTGGAAAACTACTTAAACTTGGTTTGTTTGATGTAACTACCAATAAAGGGCAAGGTATGAATGAAGCAGCTGTTCAACTAATGTCATCCATTGTAACAGGTACAGAACCTGATACTGTCAAATATTACAATATGGCTTTTGATACACCAAGTCCACTTTTTTACCCAATTGAAACTGCTTTAATGAACCAAATGATTTATTTTTTAGGTTCCTATCCACTTTTTCACAGCACACTTCACAGTAACAATATATTCAAAAATACATTAATTGCAAAAACCAGTGAAAAAGTTTACCATAAAATGGAAACTAATTTTGATTTGCTAATTTATTATGAAGGACTTCTAGCCCAATGTTTTCATAACTTATCGAATGATTCCGAGGAAAAACAGAACTTAAAAAAAATAAAACGTACAAATGAAAAAATCGATTCCATCAAAGCCAAAATACTTGATTTAACCATATCAACTCAAAATCTCATTTTTGAAAATTGCTTTAACACTGAATTTGATTTAATCAAAGATTCCTATTCATTAAACCATTTCCAACAACGTTTATACAACTTTAACAAATTACTTATCACAACAGATTCCTATCATTTTTACAATGAATTTTACTACAACATGATGAACAAACTAGAAGAAAAACGTGAACTTATTAAAATGCATGGAACTCTAAGCTATCTAACTGATTTGCAAACTGACCTATTGGACTTAGAGAAAGAACACTTTGGTTTAAGATTTTTCCGTCGTTTGTTTAGTAAACTAAAATTGTTGTTTGAAAATGCAGTTCGTGATAAAAATAATAACATAGATTGATTTTTGTTTTACCAAAATGAAAAAGAGCATCTTTTTTAGTATGCTCTTTTTCTCTTAATTTAATGCCTTCTCTGCTTTTTTCAAAATTTTTCTCTATTTACCCCATTTTTTCTGTTTTTCTTGATACCTTATATTTTTATTCATTCTAAACGCCTTTTTAGGCGTTTTAAGGCATGTTTATGGAAAAATGAATGATTTTTCATTCTGAAATGCAAAAAAAACAATTTTCTGAAATTTTATCTATTATGTTTTATATTATTTTTTCTGTTTGTAAATCCATATTTGAAGTTGGTTCATCAAACACATAGAAATTTGTTTTATGTAATATAGCTCTTATAAAAACTAATCCACAATATACTGGATTTTACAATTTATCTTTCAACAAGTTCTCTGTCAAAACCGACATCGAAACCCCTAACTCTTTTTGCATAAGCAGAACATTTTGCTCCAAATTATTTCTGGTTTCCTGTTCTAATAAGTCCATATTCACTTTTTCTCCATTTGTCAAATGATACCAGTTTTCTGCATCATAATAATACTCCTCTGTGATGATTTTTCCATTGTTAATGCATACATATGGTTTCGTTTGAAAAATACTTGTTCCCAAAGAAAACGTATCTTCTAACCCACAAATCTGCATCAAAGTTGGTTTGATATCAACACGACTCACAGGGTCATCAATTGTGACATTTTCAATGCCAGGGATTCTCATACCACAGGCAACATTAGAAAATTCATATTGCATACGAATCGCATTATAGTGTTCTTCATCTTCCCCTAAAAATTGAATCAAATCCTCATCATACATCGTCATTCCATAATGATCACCATAAGCCAAAATAACACTATCCTCATACAAACCACGTTTTTTCATTTCATCCAAAAAAATACCAAATGCATAATCCGCATAATTCACAGACTCTAAATAATCTCCCAAAGCCGTTCCACGATAGGTTCCAACATCAATTGATACTTTGCTCTCCTTGTTCTGAATGCCTTCTAAATCAAATGGTTTATGGGAAGAAGCAGCTACAATATCCACCAAAAGTGGTTCCTCTGTTTCTGGTAACATATCAAAAATCTGTTTGTATAATAACTCATCTGACAAATACGTTCGGATCAATTCAGAAGTATCTGCAAAATCATTTAAAAAATATACATAATCAACATCATATTTGGAAAAAACATTTTTTCGATTCCAAAATGTATCATAATTTCCATGAGCATAGACATTCGTATAACCTGCTTTTTTGTAATTTTTAAAAACATCGTCATAAATATTGGAATAGTATTTGCTAAAAGCCTCTCCATTTTCACTTGGGTAAATGGATGTAATAAAACTGTGTTCTGAATCCGCTGTTGTTGTATAACTAGAAGCATGCATATTGGTAATATTAATATTTTCTGCTAAAAATCGATTCAAATTAGGCGTAATTTCTTTATCGTTTATTGTTTTACCAATCACAAATTGTTGGATGGATTCTAGCTGAATGATAAACACATTTTTTCCTTCTGCAATTCCTGTATATTTTTGGCTTTCCTCTGTTTTCTTTTGGGCATATAAATCTTGCTCATTTTTCAAATCTGCATAAACTTCTATCATTTCATCGTATGTATGATATGGTGCACTTTTGTTGTTTGTAACAGCATTTTTAATATCTACAAAATGATAACCATAAATTGTTCCATATCTTACTGAATTGTATTTACTATAAATGAAACCTGTTACCAATTCCAACGATTCTGGTATCAAATGGTAAGATGTACAAAAAACCAAAATACAGACCAAACATCCAGCCACTGGTGCCCATTTAAACTGTTCTATAACTTTGATGTGAATCCATTTTCCCAATAGCAAAACTGCTAATATCCCAATATCTACAAAATATAAAATATGTCTTCCTTCCAGCAAAGTTGGAATCGCTGCTAAAATTTCATCTTTATACTGCATATTTCCCACTTGCATTACAGATAAAATATTGGAAGCATAGCTATAATACAATTCATCTGCAAACAATAACAAACTAACCACCAAATTAATCATCATTCCCCATTCAAATCTTCTAACTGATTTTTTGAAAAGCAACAATGGAAATACAATAATTACAATAAAAAGACAAGTTTGGCGAATTGACCAAAACCATATGGTATCATTATGAAATACAGTGTTTCGATAAAAAAATACTGTTTTCAACAAAAGCATAAATCCCACAAAAAGGATATACCATCTTGTGCTTAACAGATATTCCATTACTTGTTTGAACGAATTTTCTTTTTCTACTTCTTGTAAATACAACTCTTCTGTTTCCACTCTCATAATTCCCTCTTTCTCCTAATTTTATGACAATTTTAACATAATTCCGACAATTTTTCAAGTCTATTTTTTTCCACCAAAAACAGACGGTTTAAAAAAACACTATCTGCTCAAAAAAGACAAGTGAAATTTGCGACATTGCCCCAAGTAACAAATCTTTTATCTGAAATCGTTTTCTCTTCATAATTAATCCATGATTATCCATTAATGTTATGGCTCGATTTAGCCTTATTTTAAGTCTCTCCTTTCATTTTTTCACAATTCTTTCTATTTTTTGCATTTTCTTCATAGCATATGTTTTTATAGCTCTCTAACGCATTTGGATGCTTTTTAAGGCATGTTTATATAAAAAAGAATGATTTTTCATTCGAAAACAAAAAAACAACCCATGTAGAGACTAAATCTAGGTTCAAGCCCCTACTGTGATTGTTTTTCTTTTATTTTCTTATTTTCCTTTTCGAATTGTTCTAAGCAATTCAATTTCTTTGGCATAGCCCTCTAATTCATTTGGTGTTTCCAGATAAAATGGTAAATTCTTTAGGTTTGGATGTTTGATTATCTGCTCAAATGTTTCGAGCCCAAGAGTTCCTTCTCCAATTTTTTGATGTCTATCTTTATGACTTCCTATTGGATTCATGCTATCATTGATATGAATCGCCTTTAAACGCTCTAGTCCAATGATATGGTCAAATTCTTGCAAAACGCCATCTAAATTGTTTGAAATCTCATATCCTGCATCAGAAACATGGCAGGTATCTAAGCATACGCCTAACTTTTCTTGACATTTTACACCATCTATAATTTGCCTAATTTCTTCGAATTTACTGCCTACTTCACTTCCTTTTCCTGCCATTGTTTCCAATAAAACTGTAGTCGTTTGTTTGGAATCCAATACTTCATTTAAAGCCTGAATGATAAGCTCAATTCCAACTTCAATTCCTTGTCCTACATGGCTTCCTGGATGAAAATTGTATAAATTATTGGGTGTATACTCCATTCTATTTAAATCATCTTTCATCGTTCGAATTGCAAATTCGCGAATTTCTGGCTTGGCAGAACAACAATTTAACGTATAGGGTGCATGTGCTAAAATCACATCAATTCCATATTCCCCACTTAATTTTTTAAATTCTGCGATATCTTGCTCATTGATTGGTTTCGCATTGCCACCTCTTGGATTACGTGTAAAAAACTGAAACGTATTGGCTCCTATTTTATGTGCTTCTTCTGCCATATTTCGGTAACCTTTGGCGTTTGACAAATGGCATCCTATTTTAAACATCAAAATTCACCTCATCTAATTCATCTTCCAAATAGGAAGTGCTTTCCTCTAATACTAAATTTTCTGCTTCATCACCATAAAGCTCAATAATCGTTTGCAAATCATTCGAAAATTCTTTTAGCATAACCATTTTGATACTGACTTCTCTTGCTTGATAATAATTATCAATAATTTTCTTTAATTTCACAATAAATCCTAATTCTGGTTTCATAACTTCTTCATTTTTTCTGGCTCGATTTACCAACATTTCTTTGATTAAAACAATATCTTCATTGCTGGCACACATAATTCGCTGAAACATTTTATAAGGATCATAATAATTCAAAATCGCTTTTTCCATGCACTCACTATCAAAATTATCATAAAATGTCTCCATTTTCATTGGAATGCATTTGAAAATATCATCTGCCTTTTGCTCATACATTTTCTGCTCTAATTGCTTATTCAATTTATGAAAGTACTGCACAATCTCATCCATGTCTTCCCCTACATCTATTCCAATACGTGTTAATTCCTCTTCGATATTATCACAATATTCGGATGTTTCTGAAGCCAAATCCATACCTTCAATGAACATTTTCTTGATGGCTTGCCTATCATAATCAATCAAACCACGCCTACTAAAATAGCTGTAATACGCAAATAACTTGACAATTTCAATCAATTTCAGTTTTCCCTCTTTAATATCCTCGATAACTTCCTCAATCACACCTGGAAATTGCTCATCTGAAATTTTCCAATATTCTTCTGTCAGTAATCGTTTATACCCAGGTAGTTTCTCTGTATCAATGGTTTTGATAATATTTTCCATATCATCTTTAAATAATCTCATATCAAAAATTCTGGTTCTTACATAAACTTCAATAAATTTGAAAAAACGGTAATCCGATTTGAAATTAAAGTAATAATTATTGTCAAATTCTTTGATATAATATTGCCTATTATCCATCAAAACCCTAGAAGAAACTAAAATTGCTTTATATTCTTCATTACTATTAATATTAATAAATTTGTCTTTGGTAATTTTTCCAGATTTGATTTCAAAAGAAACTGCTATCGTAAAAATTAGCATTGTCTGCAACACTCTTAAATTTGTATTCGGATATGATTTATTAACATTTTCAAAAACTTTTTTAAAATCATTTAAAGCATGTTTTAGAATCCTCAAATTACGTGTTCCTGATTTCATAAAAGTGTTGGTAATTAAGTTTGTGTGCTGACGCAAAAAAGTAATCAAATCTTTATCATGCTCAAAACGCATTAATAATCCATTGATAATATAGTTGAATTTAGGTGCATATTCGAAGGTTTCTCCAATTAACTTTTCTTTAATTCTTTCATAATCATTGGCTTTATCAAAAACGTATTCAATTTTATCTGCGATTTTTTCAACCATTGGTTTATCCGTTTGCAATAAATTTCCTTCTCTGTCTAGCAAATATGTTGCAATAAAAGTTTTCATTTCCAAGTTGGAACTTTTTAGCTTGGTTGAAAGCTCTTTTTCATTACAAATAATAATCGTTTTGATGTGATCATGCTCTACAAAATTATTGATATAACCTAAAATATCAATAACATCTACATTGGCTCTTTCTAAATCATCAAAACACAAAATTTTGTTATTCGTGGCAAAAAATTCACCATAATCAATTTTTTCACCATTTTTGGTGACACCAAAAAAATTTGCCATATCCAAACCTGTTTTAGCATATTCTGGAATGGTAGTTTGTCCATGGGAATCCATATATTTTTTCAAATTTTTGTCCATCAACTGAGTGGTTTCAATAAAAATTTTTTTACTAATATCTTCCAAATTAGAAATTCCGTAAAGTGACATATAAATTGTTGAGTATTTTCGTCCATTTAATTGTAATGATTCAATTTTATTACGTACTTTATTATTCCAAAAATGCGTTTTTCCACTTCCCCATTCGCCGTTTATCATGATAGCATAATCTGTATAATCCGCTCTTACATAATCTAGTATACTTTCAATTAATTCTTCCATTGGTTCTCCTTTTATTTTTTATCTTGCTTATATTAGTTTTTCCATTTTTGTTTCTTTTATTTAAATTTTATTTTATCCTATAAATGATATTTTTTCAAGATAAAATGAAAAAAATATTGGCACTTAAACTACATTTGTTATATAATAAACAAAATTTATTTTTCCTTTATGCTTTTATTCAAAAGCATATTTTCCAAAATTAAATCTATACATATGAATCCCTCATTTCCTAGGTTCAATTATTGAAGGGAGGTGATATATCGTATGAAAAATAACATTCTAAAAAAACTTAGACATTTCTTACATAGTTTTATTACATTTTTGAAAACAACATTAGAAATCGTAAAACTTATTCTAGACATTATGAATTCTAAGTAAAATAAAAACTGTAGTGCCACCACACTACAGTTTTTTAATTTTTCTATATGAAAAATAACATTCTTCTTAAGAAACTATATTTTCTCATTTCTTAAGTTCTTCTGTTTATAATTATAGCTGTTTTTTCTTACTTTGTCAAGAATAAATTGATGTTTTTTATTTCTAATCGCACATTTTTGCATTGAAAAGTCTGATTTCGAAATACACTTCAAAATCAGACTTTTTCAAGTATTTTAGAGTTATACGCCTTTTTACATCTCTGGATGGATTTGTTGTTTCTCAATCCTTTGCTAACACCAAAACCAATATTTCTTTCGCACCTGCCTCTTTTAGAACACGACTACATTCTTCCGAAGTAGCCCCCGTTGTATAAATATCATCCAACAAAATAATCTTTTTATCTTCCACCTCATAATCATTTTTAATAAAAAATACATGTTGAATATTCGTCTGTCTTGCTTTACTACCTAGCTTACTCTGTGTTGTCGTATTCACTACTTTTGACAAAATATCTTTTCTCATCGGAATTCCCAAACTTTTCTCTAATTCATTCGCCACCAATTCTGTCTGATTATAGCCTCGCTTCTGCATTTTTTTCTTATGCATTGGCACAGGAATTATCATATCATATTCTTTCAAAATCTCACAATTCTTTTCATTTGCCACAATTCGATTTGCAAAAAAGTGATTCAAATACGCCTTATTCGAAAACTTATAACGTAAAATCAATTTACGCACCAAACTTTCATACTGAAAAAGATAGCATAATTTCTCATATTTTCTATTTTCAATTTCTACCACACAAGATTTTTCCAATCGCTCTACTCTTTTTTGACATTTTGCACAAAGCCAATTTTGGTCAATTTTTCCACAAACACTACAAGCTGGCGGAAATAAAAAATTGAGAACAAATTCAAACATCTCTAAACTGCCTCCTATCTAAAAATTTGCCCCCAAACACAAAAGAATTCAAGTCTAACACTTGAATTCCCCCCAAAAATTATTAAAATTATGCTTTTTTTGCAATCTCTGCAATCTCTGCAAAAGCTTTTTCATCTGTTACAGCAATCTCTGCTAACATCTTTCTGTTAATGGTAACATTTGCCTTTTTCAATCCTGCAATTAATTTGCTATATGTTAAACCATTCATTCTTGCAGCAGCGTTGATACGTGTAATCCATAACTTTCTAAAATTTGATTTCTTATCTTTTCTTCCTACATAAGCATACATTCCAGATTTCATAACAGCTTGTTTGGCCATTCTATATCTGTAACGTTTTGCCCCAAAATAACCTTTTGCTTGTTTTAAAACTTTTTTATGTCTTGCTCTTGTTGTTCTTGCTGTTTTTACTCTTGCCATTTTTATATCCTTCCTTTCCTTCTATTTTCAAAACCTTAGTTACCATAAGGTAATAATCTTTTAATTGTGTTTTCACAAGATTTATCTGCAATTCCATTTTGAACTCTAGCTGTTAATTTGGTTCTTTTTGTTTTAGTTGCTAAACGATGTCTTCTATTGGCTTTTGTTCTTTTTATTTTGTTTTTTGCAGTAAATTTGTATCTTTTACTTGCTGCCTTATTTGTCTTTAATTTTGGCATTTTCGACTACCCCCTTCTTATTTATTTTTTGTTAATATAACAAACATTGTTTTTCCTTCCAATAACGGTCTTTTTTCCACTGATGCAAGATCGGATAAATCTTCTACAAATTTATTTAGCACATTTTCCCCAATTTTCATATTATTCATTTCTCTACCTCTGAAACGCAATGAAAGTTTTACTTTATTACCAGCTTCTAGAAATTTTCGTGCATTTTTGCTTTTGAATTCAAAATCATGATCTCCAATATTGGTAGAAACTCTGATTTCTTTTAATTCAATTGCTTTTTGATTTTTTCTTGCTTCCTTTTCTTTTTTAGCTTGTTCAAATTTATATTTGCCATAGTTCATCACTTTACAAACTGGTGGTTGAGCATTTGGTGCCACTAGCACTAAGTCCATATCTTGTTCTTCTGCAAGCACTAAAGCTTTATCAAAAGGCATCACACCTTTTTTCTCTCCATCAGCTCCAATTACTTGAACTTCTTTTGCTTTGATTTGTCTATTAATCGGCAATTCTTGTTTTATAATAAAACACCTCCAAAATATATTTTCTATTGATTAAAAAATAAAAAAATGACTCTTTTAAAAAGAAGTCAAATCCACAAAAATAACAATATAAAATTGATATTTAACCTTATTATCTCTTTTGAAATAAGGTGAGAAGTGGATACTTCTTCTTAAGAACATATTTATTTTAGCATGATTGATTTCATTTGTCAAGGAATTTTTGGAAAATTTCATCATTTTTTCCTTTTTTGTATTTTTCCATACCTTATGTTTTCATCCCTTCTAGACGCATCAAAATGCGTTTTAAGGTAGGTTTATACAAAAATGAATGATTTTTCATTCTGAAAACAAAAACAACCTATCGGAAAAGGCAAACCGAAATTTCCCCTTTCCTTGGTTGGTTTTGTTTTTTATTATTCTTGATTATACTTTTATTTGGTCTGATACCAACTTTTTCCTTCCTGTAAATCAACTTCTAATTGAACTGATAATTCAGCTGCATTTTCCATACATTTTCTTAAAATCTCACTTACTTCCTCTTTTTCACTCTCCAAAGCTTCTATGATAAGTTCATCATGAATTTGTAACACAATTTTAGATTGTAAGTTTCTGTGTTTTAGTTCACGGTACACATGAAGCATTGCAATTTTCATAATATCAGCTGCTGTTCCCTGAATAGGTGCATTCATAGCTACTCTGTCACCAAATTTCCTCACCATATAGTTATTTGAACTAATCTCTGGAATGTACCTTCTTCTGTGAAACATGGTTTCTACATATCCTGCCTCTTTCGCATTTTGCATCGCTTGTTCCATAAATTCCTCAATTCCATGATATTTTTCCAAATAGGAATCAATGTATTGCTTGGCTTCTTTTCTTTTAATACCAAGCTGTTCTGCCAAACCAAAATCACTAATCCCATACACAATTCCAAAATTAACTGCTTTGGCATGATTTCTCATCTCTTTTGTTACCTTATCAAGAGAAACACCAAATACTTGAGAGGCACAAATTTTATGAATATCGTTGTGTTCTTGAAAAGCACGAATCATAATTTCATCTTGTGACATATGGGCAAGCACACGAAGTTCAATTTGAGAATAATCTGCATCTAAAAATACATTTCCTTTTTCTGCTTTAAACAGTTTTCGAATTTTCTTTCCCAAATCAGTTCGAGTTGGAATGTTTTGTAAATTGGGATCAGAACTACTAAGCCTTCCTGTCGCAGCTACTGTTTGATGGAAACTCGTGTGAATTCGGTTGGTCTCAGGATTGATAAATGGAAGCATTCCTTCCACAAAGGTAGAATTCAATTTAGCCACTTGTCTATAAAATAAGACTTTTTCTATTATAGGATGTGTTTCTCTTAGTTTTTCTAAGGTGTCTACATCTGTTGAATAGCCATTTTTGTTTTTCTTTTTATAAGGCAATTCTAATTTTTCAAATAAAATTTCTCCTAACTGCTTTGGGGAATTGATATTGAATTCCTGACCTGCTAAAGCATAAATTTCCTGACTAATTTGGTCAATTTCCAATTTCAACTTTTGAGACATCTTTTCTACCTCATTTTTATCCACAAAGACACCTGTATAACGCATTTCTGCTAATACCTCACAACATGGCATTTCAATGGTTTGAAACAATTCCAATTGATTTAATGCTTGCAATTTCTCTTCTAAAATCGCTTTGGAAGCCCCAATCACATAACTATACATTGCATATTGATAAGAAAAATTTTCTTCTTGATTTTCATTGTCAAAAAAACTGGTTTGCACATTTTCCTGCTTTTCTTGTTTATAATAATCTTCTAATTCCATACTCAAATGTTGTTTGGCAACTTCTTCTAAAGAATATAGATTTGTTCCAGAATTTAGCAAATACATAGCAATTCTAGTATCAAACATCATGTTTTGTGGTTGCAAACCTGCTTGTTTTAATAAAATGTAGTCTTCTTTTATCTGATAACCACATTTTAAAATAGCTGGATTTTCAAAAATTTCTTTCCCTATTTCTAACCCAAAAGGAAGGACATATACTTTTTTCTCTGTCGGCAAATACACATTAACTTTCCTAATTCTTTGTTTAATTAATAAACCAGTTTCATCTGCCACAGTTTCAAAATAATAATAAACTTCTTTTTGAGAGTTGATGACTTCTGAAATTTGATCGATTTGACTATTTGGAATCAGTTCAAACAAATCCTCCATCTTTTTTTCTGTGTCAGAATTTTCGGTTTCTTCTAAATGAAAACGTTCAATAAATCGTTTAAAACGTAATTCTTTAAATAATGCTAAAACCTTTTCTCGATCCCAAGGCTCAACCTTAAATTCCTCTAATGATTTTTCAATTGGTGCCTTTTGGTCGATTGTACCAAGTGTTCTTGAAAGATAGGCTAATTCTTTATTTTCAACTAATTTTTCCTTTTGTTTGCCTTTGATATCTGGATCACCTTTTTCAATTGCTTCGTATAATTTATCCAGATTTTTATATTTTTGAATAAGATGTAAGGCCGTTTTTTCACCAATTCCAGGTACCCCTGGAATATTATCCGAAGTATCCCCCATTAATCCTTTTACTTCAATGAGCTGTTCTGGTGTAACCTGATACGTTTCCTGCACTTTTTGGTCATCAAAATCTTCCATTTCTGTTTTGCCTTGCTTAGTCCTTGGCATTCTAATAATGACATTCGATTTGGCTAATTGAAAAGAATCACGGTCTCCTGTTAACAAAATAACTTTAAGTCCCTTTTTTTCTCCCCAATTGCTTAATGTTCCTAAAATATCATCTGCCTCATAACCTGGCTTTTCAAGTACCTTTATTTTCATCGCTTCTAACACATTTTTAAGAATTGGCATTTGAACTGCTAATTCATCTGGCATTCCTTTACGTGTTCCCTTATATTGACTATACATTTCATGCCTTTTGGTAGGCGATTTTACATCAAAGGCAACAACCAAATATTCTGGATTTTCGTCTTCTATCATACGAAACATGATGGTTAAAAAACCATAGACAGCATTTGTATACGTTCCGTCTGCAGTCTGTAGCATTTTGTTTCCCATAATACCATAAAATGCTCGGTTTAAGATACTATTTCCATCAATAACGATTAATTTTTCCAAATTTACCTCCCGTTTTTATCAAAAAACTTCTTTTATTTTTTTATTTTATCATGCTTGATTTTAAATAGCAATCAAAATTTGTTTTTTTCTAAAAACAACCTAATCTTTGCTAAAATTTCATCAGTAACGCCGCTAATCGCGTTTTAACGAGATTTTAATGTCTTTTTCAAGAAACTTCATTGACTTAAAAAACAAAACCCCCTTCTTGGCAATTCTAGTGCCTTATTTCCAAAATCCATTTTTCTCATACCATATCTTTTTATGCCTCTGTAACGCATAAAAACAAGTCAAAAATGAATTTTTTTCATTTTTTAGTCATTTATGTCTCTTTTTTTAAAAAGAGGCGTAAAAAACAATTTTCTCAAAGAAAAACGCGTGAAATTTTAGACATTGCCCTAAATTTCTCACGCAATATTTCTGTTTTTTACCTTCCTCTTTTTAGACTTTTTCCATAATCCCCTTAGCCGCTCTTTTTCCTGCTGCTAAAGCTCGACAAACCGTTGATTTACTCTCTGTTGCATCTCCTCCAGCAAAAACATTTTCAAGATTCGTCATTCCGTTTTCGTCAATTTCAATCATTCCCCAATCATTTAACTGAATCCCCTCTTTCTCCAGCAAACTTTTTTCAGGTTTTAATCCAATGGCAAAAACAACTGTGTTAGCTTCCACTCTAAATTCTGTATTTGCTATATCAACCGCTTTTCCCTCTATAATTTCTGTTTTAATGCAGTTAACCGAAACGATTTTTTCCTTTTCCACATTGGCAGAAATCACTCTTGTAAGTGGTATAAATTTGACACCATCTTCAATAGCTTCTTCTAATTCGATTTTTCTAGCAGGCATATGAGTTTCATCTCGGCGATACAAAATTTGAACCTCTTTTGCTCCCATTCTGATAGCAGTTCTAGCAGCATCCATTGCAACATTTCCACCACCAATCACAACCACTTTCCCTAAATTTTTTAAGAATTGTTTTTCATTATAAGCCTTCAAAAATACATCTGATGCATATACATTCTCTAATTTTGTATCATGCAATGAATACATCATTGAAGTCATAGCACCAATGGCTAAAAATACAGCATCATATTCTTGTTTTAGGGATGAAAGAAAAATGTCTTTTCCAAGTTCCATTCCTGTTTTTATCGTAGCTCCCATCGTTTTGAGCCTTTGAATAATGGTTTCAACTATCTCCTTTGGTAAACGAAAATCTGGAATTCCATACCACAAAATGCCACCTGGCATTTCGTCTTTTTCAAAAATTGTGACATCATATCCATTCTTCAAAAGCTCAATTGCACATTCAATTCCAGCAGGGCCTGAACCAATAATAGCAACTTTCTTACCACTCTTTGGCATCTGTGATAGCTGATATTCTATTTTATTTTCTTGTGCCCATTCATGAATAAACTTTTCTAATTCTCCTATTTTCGTTGGTGTTTGTTTTATGCCTCGAATACAACTCCCTTCGCATTGCTCTTCTTGTGGACAAACAAGACTACATACATAACTAAATATATTATTATCCATCAAAATTTTATAAGCTGCTTCATATTCATCTGCCTTTATTTTCTCAATAAATTCTGGAATCTCAGTATTCATAGGACATCCTGTTTTACTACATGGTTTTGCTTTACAATTTAAGCACCATTTGGCAAGTTCTTTTATTTCTTCTATTTTCTTCATTTTTCAAAACCTCCTGTTAGTACTTATCATATCTCAAAATAGGACAAATAGCAAGTTTATTTTTTGTTTTTACTTGTTATATTTTCTAATCGATCTACAATTTCTTTTTGCTCTTCTAACCCAACCCATGTATAAAAAGTTGGTATAAATTCACCATATTGGGTAACATTCTTTTTTGATTTTTCTTCCATAAAAAAAATACCTCCTGCTTTTATTTTTTGCAGGAAGGTAATATTTTAATCAAATTTTACTTTTTAAAAGTAATTTCTTGACACCAAAAGTTTTTGAATCCAGTAAAATCAACATCTTGGCACCAAAAGTCTTTGACCTCTTTAAAATTAACATCTTGACACCAAAAATCTTTCACACCAGATAAATCAATTTCTTGATAGAAAAAGTCTCTTAATTCTGGAAACTCGATTTCTTGGAATAAAAAGTCATGTACTTCTGTAAAAACTTTTTCTTGCTTTGGTGTTAATTCTAAACGGAAAAAATTTTTTAATTTATTTAAAGTCCCATATTGTACTGGCAAATTATTTCCTACTGTATTGTCTTTTAAATTATATTCTTTCATTATACTCCTCCTTCGTACATAATCATTATTTAATTTACCAATATCATACAATATAACTTTTTAGAAATCAATAGTTTTTATATTAAGTTTCTGTTACAAAAATATTACATTTTTATAACATTTTCCACAATTAGTTCATTATCTGTGGATTTCTCGACAACAACACTCACTATTTTATTGATCACATCTTGATTCGACTTTAATTTGACCATTACATAATTGGCTGTATGACCCTTATAAAAATCATTTTCCTTTTCCTCTATTAAAACATCCACCTTTTTTCCAATCAATTGTTCCTGATAAAATATCTGATTTTGACACGATAATACCATTAATTTTCGACTTCTTTCTTCTTTTTTTTCATTAGACACCTGATTTCTCATACCAGCCGCTTTTGTTCCAGTTCTCATGGAGTATTTGAAAACATGCATCTTATAAAATTTTATTTTTTTCAAAAACGCATATGTTTTTTCATATTCTTGCTCAGTTTCTCCTGGAAATCCAACAATAATATCAGTTGTTAAAATAACATCATTATAAATTTCTCTTATCTTTTTCACAATTTCTTCAAACTGGTCTGTTGTATAACAACGATTCATTCTCTGCAAAGTCTCATCACAACCACTTTGTAAAGACAAATGAAAATGATGACAAATTTTATTTAGCTTTTTTAGTCTTTTCAAAAAATCCTCATCCATTAATCGTGGTTCAATTGACCCTAAACGAATTCTTTCAATCCCCTCAATTTGATTAATTTCTTCTAATAAATCAATGAGTTGATAATTCTCTTCAAAATCCTTCCCATATGACGCAATATGAATTCCTGTTACCACCACTTCTTTGATGCCTTTTTTGGCTATACTTTTTATCTCTTGTATAACACTTTCTGGTTTCCTACTTCTAACACGTCCTCTGGCATAGGGAATCAAACAATAAGAACAAAATCGATCACATCCATCTTGTACTTTGATAACCGCTCTTATTTTTTCTGTATAAGTTACATTTCCAAAATCACTATATTCTCTGTTTTGGAAAACATCATCCATTTCCTTTTGTTTTCCCTTTTGCACATAAGTTTCAATATTTTTCACAATCTCTTTTTTTTCATTGGTTCCAAAGCATACATCAATTTCAGGCATTTTTTCAATTTCCTTTTTGGCGACTTGCACATAACATCCGAACTGCAACAATTAACGCTTCTGGATTCATTTCTTTGGCACGTCGCAACATTTGCCTTGATTTTCGATCTGAAATATTTGTCACTGTACAAGTATTGACAATATAAATATCTGCTTTTTCATGAAATTCTACAATTTGATAGCCATTTTCGATAAACTTTTGACACATACCATTGGTTTCATATTGATTTACTTTACATCCGTAGTGTATAGAACGCTACTTTTTTCATTTTTGACTCCTTCTTTTGGTTCTATTTTTAAAAGGGATGTAAAAAACTCTATCTCTTAAAGAGAAAAGCGATCAAAATTTTGGGCAATGCCCAAAATTTCTCACACAATATTTAAGTTTTTTTACATCCCCAAACGTTTTTATGTTATCCTCTTCTTGCTCTATCTCGATCTAATTTATCCAAATTATCCAATGCTTTCCCTGTTCCAATTGCAACACATGAAATCGAATCCTCTGCAATCATAACATTAATTCCTGTTTTTTCCTGGATTAATTTATCTAATCCATCTACTAAACAGCCTCCACCTGTCATGTAGATTCCTTTATCACTAATATCAGAAGCAAGTTCTGGTGGTGTTTTTTCTAGGACATTATGAACTGCATCCACAATCAGCATGGAAGGTTCTTCCAAAGCTTCTAACATTTCACTAGAATAAACTGTGATTGTTCTTGGTAAACCAGTTAATAAATCACGTCCTCTAACATCCATTTCCATATCTTGAAATTTAGGATATACGCAACCAATGTTCAATTTTAATTCTTCTGCTGTTCTTTCACCAATCATAACATTGTGTCTTTTTTTGATATATTTTACAATGGCTTCATCAAACTTATCTCCTGCGATTTTGATGGAAGTACTTACCACAGAACCTCCCAATGAAATCACAGCGATATCAGTTGTTCCACCACCAATATCAACAATCATATTGCCTGATGGTTTGGAAATATCTAATCCAGCTCCAATCGCAGCAGCAATTGGCTCTTCAATTAAATATACTCTTCTAGCTCCAGCATTGGAAGCAGCATCAATCACAGCTTTTCTCTCCACTTCTGTGACTTGAGAAGGTATACAAATCATAATACGAGGAGCAAATAAAAATTTCCCCCCTATTTTTCCAATAAAATACTTTAACATTCTTTCTGTAACCGTATAATCTGAAATCACACCCTCACGTAACGGTCTTGTGGCTACAATGTTGCCTGGTGTTCTTCCAAGCATTCGCCTCGCCTCATGTCCAACAGCCAATACTTCACCAGTTACATTATTTACCGCAACAACAGAAGGTTCTCGCAAAACAATTCCTTTTCCTTTTATATATGCAATTACTGTAGCTGTTCCCAAATCGATTCCAATATCTTGTCCAAACATCAACTTTTCATCCCTTCTTATCAATAACATTATCTATTTGTTTACTTTTTTATTACAGTTATATTACAATTATATTACATTTCTGTAAAAATTTCAACCTCTTTTTTTAAATTTAATGCATATATTGTAATTTTTTTTCATTTATGTTATAATTTAAAGGAAAATACAAAGATTGGAGAAAATATATGAACAAAATTTCAATTATCATCCCCTGCTATAATGAAGAAAAATCACTTCCACTATTTTATCAAGAATTAACCAAACATACACGGAAATTTTGAAACCGATATACAATTTGAATTTATTTTTGTAAATGATGGTTCTTCTGACAATACTTTAACAATCATCAAAAATCTCTCTCAAACCGATACACGTATCAAATATCTTTCCTTTTCCCGCCATTTTGGAAAAGAATCCGCCATTTACGCTGGTCTTGAAAAATCTACTGGAGAATTTGTAACAATCATGGATGCTGATTTGCAAGATCCACCTTCTCTTCTATTAGAAATGTACCAATCGGTAACCAAAGAAAACTATGATGCAGTTGCTACACGTCGCACCACACGCAAAGGTGAACCAATCATTCGCAGTTTTTTTGCCAAACTATTTTATAAAATGATTAATCAAATATCAAAAATTGAAATGGTAGACGGTGCTCGTGACTACATATTTATGAAAAGAACCGTAGTTGATGCTATTTTGTCTTTGCAAGAATACAACCGTTACTCAAAAGGACTTTTCAGTTTTGTTGGCTTTCAGGTCAAATGGATTTCATATGAAAATGTTGCAAGAGTAGCTGGTAAAACAAAATGGTCTTTCTGGAAATTAATCGGTTATGCACTAGAAGGAATCACTGCATTTTCAACCACTCCACTTATTTTTTCTTCTTTGCTTGGACTTCTTTTTTGTTTCGTCTCCTTCATTTTGATTGTGATTATTATTGTGAAGACTCTAGTCCTTGGTGATTCAACCAGCGGTTGGCCTTCTTTGGTATGTATTATTTTCATGGTGAGTGGAATTCAACTATTTTCTCTTGGAATCATTGGACAATACCTATCCAAAACTTACTTAGAAGTCAAAAAAAGACCAATTTATATTGTAAAAGAAACAAATCTATAAAAAAATGCCAATGAATTGGATCATTACTCCAAGTTCTATTCATTGGCGTTTTTTCTTTTCACAAAATTAACATTTTTCTCGATCCCCAACATGCTCGATTTCTTTTATTTTTGCAATCGTGTTTTTCACTTCTCGGAATCCCAATAGGCTCTTAAAACCACCTAATATCCATTTTCAGAGACTTAATGTCATTTTTATGATTTATGTCTACTTTTATTTTTAAGAAGCCTTCTTGGTCATTGTACAGCCTCATTCCAAAAACTCATTTTGTTGATACCCTATCTTTTTATATGTTTAAAAGGCACCAGAAAAGCCAATAATGGCTCTTTTCTGTTTTTTTAGTCATTTATCATTATTTTATGAAAAAACAGCCATAAATTGCATTTTGGCTATTTTAAAAAATATTTTTCAATTTTAATTGATTTTTTTCCTCAATATGCTCTAACATAAACTTCAAATCAGCTATATTTTGAAACAATTCATCGGTATCATTTGTATCAAAATTCGATTTAATCAAAACAATATCACTACTTACTTTCTCAAGTTCATTATGCTCCACAAACAAAGATAGTTTCTCCACTTCCTTATTCCATTTTTCAGCCAAATCATGAAACTCATTTTGTGCTTCTGATTCCTGATTTCCTTTCATTTTGTTTTCAACACTTACCATACCATCTCTCATCCAAGAAGTCGAATCACTTAAATTTTTATCTGTCAAATAATCAATTAAAAACACAATGACAAGAATTATCACAATAATAAAATATTCTTTTAAAAATCTCACTTATTTCACCTCTTTACGCTGACAAAAAATACTACCATTTCCGCTCATTACTACAACCAAAGCTTGTTCTGGTCTCATATTAAATTTTCCAACTTGTTTTTTGAGCCAATTATAATCTTTGCCAAGTTTCACTAAATTATCTGTCATTACTTTTCCATCAATCACCAAATCATAGGAAATTCCTACATATTCTGGCTCAATACCAAAATCTTCTGGTGTGGTTCCTCGTTTGGCTGGTTTTGGAATTACCGTAATTTGTCCACTGGTCTCTAAAATCGCATATTCTACATCTTCTAAATTAAAAATACCGTTGACTCTTAATCTTTCTTGCAATTCATTAATGGTAAAATTTTCTTTTATCATAGCTTTTTCATCAATTTTACCACGAAACATAAGAATTCTTGGTTTTCCACAAATAATCTCACGAATGCGAATACTTTTTAAATTAATAATCGAAATAATAATGTGCATCATAAGTAGTCCCAAAATCGGAATAATACCATATAAAATGGGAATGCCTGTTTCTGACATAGGCGTTGTTGCCAAATCTGCTATCATAATGGAAATAACTAACTCAAATGGTTGTAATTGACTAATTTCACGTTTTCCCATAAAACGCATAACAATTAAGACAAGTATATAAAGAAAAATTGTCCTAACAAATATAAGTACCATTTTCTTCAAACCTCTTTTTCAAAAATTTATATGAATATTTTTTGCAAAAATCCTTAAAATATACTTATATTATATTTATTTTATGTTAAATAAATATTTTATTGAAAATTTGAATCGTTACTTATAACGATTTAAAATCCCTAAGGAGGTTCATAAAATGGAAAACAATCATGCACAGTCTAGCAATACTACCATGGGAGCTATTGGGCAAGTAATCGGTAGATTTATCGTAGCAGCCATTATACTTGGTATCACGGCATTTTTTACACCAAATTTCACGATTAGTAATTGGTGGAGTTTAGGTGTTGCAGCTATTGTTTTAAGTGTCATGGATTACCTAATCGTAAAATTTACAGGATTACACGCAATGGCATTTGGTAAAGGATTTGTTGGATTTGTATTAGCTGTTGTTACATTATATGTAACACAATTTTTAGTTGCTGGTTACTCAATCACCTGGATGGCAGCCATTATTGGTGCTTTAATTTATGGTGTAATTGATTATATATTACCTGGTGAACAGGGCGTATAGAGTAATCAGAAAGCAAAAGAAATAACTTAGCATTTTAGCTAGGTTATTTCTTTTTGTTTTCTATTTCCTTGTTTTTCTTTTTAAAAAATCCCATAAAAATTCTTGAATGTATATCCTTGCTCTCTCAAATAAGAAATCACAGTTGGAAGTGTTTCTGCTGTATACGATTTATCACTTGCATCATGCATAAGAATAATTAAACTACCGTCTCCTTGCATCGTTTCTTGCAAACACCCCATTAATTCCTCTGGTGATGTTTTGCCTTCTGCATCTCCAGTCAAACAATTCCAATTCGTGTAATTAACACCATTACTTGATAACAATTTTTTTGCTTCTGCTTTCACCGCATCATATCTTCCACCACTAGAACCACCTGGAAAACGAAAAAGATACGTTTGATACGTTTGATTATTCAAAGCATTACGAATGGAATTCTCACACTTATTATACTCTTCCAAAACCGCTTCTTTTGTTTGGTAAATTTGCGAATACTGATGCGAATAACCATGATTTGCAACATAATGGCCTTCTTCATATTCTCGTTTTAACAAATCAGGATTTAGCTCCACTCTGCTTCCCAATACAAAAAACGTAGCTGGCACATTTTCTTTTTTTAGAATATCTAACACTTGTGGCGTTATATTTTTAGAAGGACCATCATCAAATGTCAAATACGCTACTTTTTCATCAGAATAATAAATATTAGTAATCTCTTGTTGTGCATTCGGATTTTGTTTGGGAACAAACTTCGTTTTAATTTTTTCCAAATCATGTTTTTGAATTTGCATATGCTCCCCTTCATAGGTCGCCAAATGATTCGTTTTATTCGCCTTTGTGGCATGATTGGTAGTGCCATCATCATTCTTCATCTTTAAAGAAACTCCTATACTAATCAGCATGACAATCACACAAACCAGCACAATACTCCCACAGATAATAGCTTTTTTTCTAAAATGCACTTGATTCAATTCTTTTTCACTGGATTCAAAATCATTTTTTTCATCTTCTATATCATATAACATTTTGAAATATCCTTTTTAAAATATTTTCTCAAATTTATCTTTTTGAACTTGTCTTGGTACTTCAATTGGATATTCATTGGTAAAACAGCCTTCACAAAAATTTTTCATATTCGAATTTTCTGCAATTTTTCTCAAATTTTCCAGACTCAGATATTCTAAAGAATCCACTCCAATTTGCTGACGAATTTCCTCTACTGTTTTATGTCTGGCAATCAAGCCATCTTCTGTAGTAACATCTGTTCCAAAATAGCAAGTTCCAATAAATGGCGGAGCCGCAATTCTCAAGTGAACTTCTTTTACTCCTTCACGTCTTAACAATTGTACCAATCTCATTATAGTATTCCCTCGGACAATAGAATCATCAATTAAAATAATTTTTTTACCTTTGATGTTTTGTTTTAAAGGATTTAGTTTTAACACAACTTGTTTTTTTCTTTCACTTTGTGTAGACTGTATAAACGTTCTACCAATGTATTTACTTTTTACAAAAGCCATACCATATGGAATTTTAGAAGCTTTGGAATAACCGTAGTGCAGCATCCAGACCAGAATCTGGAACACCAGCTACAAAATCAGCTTCTACTGGTGCTTGCATACTTAAATATTTTCCTGTCTCTTCTCTAAATTTGTGCACACTATACCCATCAATAATTGAATCTGGTCTGGAAAAATAAACATATTCGAAAATGCATAAACCATCTTTTTCAGTGGTTCTAAAATTTCTGGATGAAATTTCATGATTAAAAATCGTAACAACTTCTCCAGGCTTAATATCTCTTACAAATTCTGCTCCTAAAATATCTAATGCACAACTTTCTGAAGAAAATACATAGTCACCATCCATTTTTCCCATACACAATGGACGAAATCCATATGGATCTCTTACTGCAATTAGTTTTTGGGAACTCATTACCAATAGTGAATAAGCCCCCTTTAAATATTGCATACTATTAAAAACCGCTTCTTCAACAGAATGTGTCTTTAATCTCTCACGTGCTATAATATAAGCAATTACTTCTGTATCACTGGTAGAATTAAATATTGCACCATTTTCTTCTAATTGTGCTCGTAATTCAGCTGCATTAGTCAAATTTCCATTATGTGCAATGCATAAATTTCCCTTTTTATATCTTGAAAAAATAGGTTGTGCATTTTCTTTTTTGGAACATCCCGTTGTTGAATAACGGACATGTCCAATTCCAATTTTTCCTTTTGGCAAATCACGAACAACAGAACTGGTAAATACATCTGAAACTAAACCAATATCTTTGTGACAAGTTATCATTCCTCCATTATTAATTGCAATTCCACAAGCTTCTTCGCCTCTATGTTGCAAACTAGATAATCCAACACAAATTGGAAATACCAAATCTTCTTCCTTTTTTTCAGAATAAATTCCAAAAATTCCACATTCTTCTTTCATATCATTTTCTCCAAAAAATACTTTGAAACCAAACCCTTCTAAAGCTTAGTTTCTATTTTTATTATACCCTTTTTTCCTCTATTCGTCAATACAAAATTCGACCTATTTTGCAATTTATAACAAAGATAGAGAGCATATCTATTACTTTTTCTATTAAAATAATAGATATGCTCTCTATCCTAATTGATTTTTTTCAGAATAAAAATTACTTTCTTTTTTCCAGCATTGCAAATCTTTTTTCTTGACTAAGAATTCTAGCTTCTGCTTTATCCATCCTCCTGTCTAATTTTCGAATTTTTTCAGATTTTTCTTGATTTTTATCTAACTCTAATGTAACCGAATCTAAAATAGCATCTATTTTGGTACCAAACTCATCCTCAAAAACATACTGTTGTTCCAATATTTCTTTACTCTTCTCATCCATTCTTCGATAAAAATTAGTTAGTAGCTCTGTTTTGACACTGTTTAATTTTTGGTCAAAATTAGTTTCTAATTCTGCTTTGACACTGCTTAATTTTTGGTTAAAATTAGTCTCTAGTTCTGCTTTGACATTGCTTAATTTTTGGTCAAAACTAGTTTTTAGTTCTGCTTTAACATTGTTTAATTTTTGGTCAAAATTAGTTTCTAGTTCTGCTTTGACACTGCTTAATTTTTGGTCAAAATTAGTTTCTAATTCTGCTTTGACACTGCTTAATTTTTGGTTAAAATTAGTCTCTAGTTCTGCTTTGACATTGCTTAATTTTTGGTCAAAACTAGTTTCTAGTTCTGCTTTAACATTGCTTAATTTTTGATCAAAATTAGTTTCTAGTTCTGCTTTGACACTGTTTAATTTTTGGTTAAAATTAGTTTCTAGTTCTGTCTTGACTTTTTTTATTTTCTCATCAATTTCTATTTTTAGTTCATTTATCCTTTTGTCAACTTCTCTTTTAAGATTGTTAATACCTATTTCTAGCTTGTCAAATCTTCCCTGTGTTCTTTGTTCAAATCCTACTAAAAATTCTTTTAATTGTTCCATCAAATTCACCACCTTCCTTTTTCAAACTTCAAATTCATTTTAACACATTTCGAAACAAATCTCAAGATAAATTTCTTTTTTTATTCGACATTTTTCGCGTTCGTTTTTCCATATCCATCCAAAAAATGATGCCTTACTTCTCCTTTTCGATAAGAAATTAATGTATCTAAATTGACATTTTGACTACTACGAAAAATATTGATATCAATATTTTCATATTTCTTTCGTAATTCCTTAATGAGTGCTTTCACTTCTTCTCGTTTTGAACTTCCATCACGATTTTCACATTTCGTATAATGCTCTGTGAAACGACATGCACACTGAATAAATTCTAATTGGTTTCGTTTCATCCATCGAATGATATTTTCTTCTTTTACATAATACAATGGACGAATCAATTCCATACCTGGATGCGATGTACTACAAACTTTTGGCATCATTGTTTGCATTTGTGCACCATACAACATCCCCATTAAAATTGTCTCAATCACATCATCAAAATGATGACCAAGTGCAATTTTGTTACACCCAAATTCCTTCGCTTTTTCATACAAATATCCTCTTCTCATCCTAGCACAAACATAGCATGGATGATCCTCAATATTGACCACTCGCTCAAAAATATCGGTCTCAAACAAGGTAATTGGAATATTTAAAACTTTGCTATTTTCTATAATTTTTTGTTTATTTTTTTCATTATAACCTGGATTCATCACCAAAAATACCAACTCAAAATTCATTTTACGATGTCTCTTAAGTTCCTGAAAACACTTGGCCATTAACATAGAATCTTTCCCGCCAGAAATACAAACCGCGATTTTGTCCCCTTCCTCAATCATCTGAAATTCCTTGATACCTTTGACAAATTGGGTCCAAATTTTGTTTCGATAAGTATTGGTAATGCTTTTCTCTATTTCTTCATATCTTTCCATAAAAATTTCCTTACTTTATGATATCCTTTACAATTTCTCCTGCCAAAATCAAACCTGCAACAGATGGCACAAACGAAATACTACCTAACATACTCTGATCTTGTATTTTTTTTGGTTCTTCCTTTGAGTAAACCACTTTCAAACTTTCAATATTCCTCACTCTAAGTTCTTTTCTCATAACTTTAGCTAATGGACATACACTGGTTTTATAAATATCTGTCACTTCAAATCCCGTAGCATCCAGCTTATTTCCTGTCCCCATGCTCGAAATAATGGGAATTTTTAACGTTTTCGCTTGCACAACCAATTCAATTTTAGCAGTCACTGTATCCATACAGTCCGATATATAGTCTATATCTGTAGTTAGTATGCCTCGACTTTTGGGCATAAAGAATTCTTGAAAAATTTCCACATTTGCCTCTGGATTAATTTCTAAAATGCGTTCTCTTGCAACCTCAACCTTTGGTCTCCCAATGGTTCTATGTATTGCAATAATTTGCCTATTTAAATTGGTAATCTCCACTTCATCATGATCCACCAATACAAAACTTCCCACACCTGCTCTTGCCAATCCTTCCACTACAAAAGAACCGACACCACCAATTCCAAATACAGCAACTTTGGCTTTTTCTAGTTTCTCAATCCCCTTTTTTCCAATTAAATTTTCCATTCTTGAAAATTGTTTTTGCATTTTTTCTCCTCATTCTGTTTTGTAAAATATTATATTTGTAGTTATGATATTTTTCTGTGTTATCAAGCGCTTTACTTTGACTATTGTTGTAGTTTTACTTCAAATCCAACTTCTTCTATGATATCCTTCAACTTACTATCCTCAATTTCCTGTATCGATTCAATAATTGCCTTTTTCCCCTCCAAATCAACTTCCACTTTTGTCACCTCATCTATGGCTGCTAACGCTTTTTCTACTGTCATTTTGCAATGATTGCATTGCATTCCTTCAATATAAATTGTTTTTATCATTGTTTTTTCCTCCTTACTTATTTGTGTCTCACATCCGTGTCTTCACCATTTTAGATTTAAATTTTTTTAACGTTAATGCATTGGTTACCACACAGACCGAACTTAAACTCATAGCAACTGCACCAATCATGGGATTTAATTTAAAACCTAATCCCAAATAAAATACACCAGCTGCAATCGGTATTCCAATACTATTATAAAAAAATGCCCAAAACAAATTCATCTTGATATTACCGTATCACCGCTTTGCTCAAATCAATTGCAGTCACAACATCCTGCAAACTATTTTTCATCAAAACAACATCTGCCGAATCAATTGCTATATCTGTTCCAGAACCAATTGCCAATCCCACATCAGCCCTAACTAATGCTGGACTATCATTAATTCCATCTCCCACAAATGCCACTTTTTTACCTTGGTTTTGCAATTGTTGAACTTCCTTTTCCTTATCTTGTGGCAACACTTCAGATACCACTTTATCAATTCCCAAGCTTTCCCCTATATTTTTTGCCACCACATGGTGATCACCTGTCAGCATAACTACCTCTAAATTTCTATTTTTCATCTCCTGAATGGCACAAAAACTACTTTCTTTCAGACTATCTGCAACACTAATTGCACCAATTATTTTTTCTGCATCTGCAAAATATAATACTGTTTTTCCTTGTGCCAAAAATTCAGCTGTTTGTTTTTCCATCTCCTTTGTATCAATTCCATTTTCCTGCATTAATGCAATATTTCCACCAAAGAAAAAGGTTTCCTCAATCTTCCCTTTCACACCCCTGCCTAAAATGCTACTAAATTCTTCTACCTTCAAAAACTGAACCGCATTTTGTTGTGCCTTCTCCAAAACAGCTTCTGCTAACGGATGTTCTGAATTCTGTTCCAAACTTCCTACCACTTGCCAAAACTTAGGTTCCTCTATCTGTGTAATAACATCTATCACCTTTGGCTTTCCCATTGTAACTGTGCCCGTCTTATCCAATACAACTGTATTTACCTGATGCAGTAATTCTAAGCTCTCTGCTGATTTAACCAAAATTCCATTTTCCGCAGCTTTTCCTGTTCCTACCATAATTGCAACTGGTGTTGCTAGTCCTAGTGCACAAGGGCACGAAATAACCAAAACCGCAATTCCAATACTTAATGCAAACTCAAAACTCTGTCCTTGTAACAACCAAAAAATCATAGCTAATACCGCAATTGTTATCACACATGGCACAAATATACCACTAACTCGATCTGCCAATCTTGCAATAGGTGCTTTTGAATTTCCAGCTTCCTCTACCAATTTTATGATTTGAGAAAGCGTCGTCTCATTTCCTACTCTTGTGGCTTTCATTTTAAAAGCTCCATTTTTATTGATTGTTCCTGAAATAACTGTATCATCCTCACTTTTCTCAACTGGAATGCTCTCTCCTGTTATGCTGGATTGATCAATTGCAGAACTGCCTTCCACAATCACACCATCTACTGGTATACTGCCACCTGGTTTTACTAAAACAATATCCCCTATTAAAATCTCATCTACTTCTATTTCAACTTCTTTATTATTACGCAACACAACAGCTGTTTTTGGTGCCAAATTCATCAATTTGTAAATAGCATCTCCTGTTTTTCTTTTTGACTTTGTTTCCAAATATTTACCAAGTGTAATCAAAGTAAGAATTGTACCTGCTGATTCCAAATATAGATCTTTAGAAAAACGTTCCACCAACTCTATTTGACTGTGTCCCAAACCATAACCAATCATCAATATAGCATATATTCCATAACCAATTGCAGCTAAACTTCCAATTGCAATTAAAGAATCCATATTGGGCATTCGTTTCATCAGCTTTTTCAATCCACTACTAAAATAATTTCGATTCACATACACAATTGGTAACAACAATAAAAATTGGACAAACCCAAAAGTAAGTGCATTCTCATTTCCATGAAACAAACGCTCTATCAATTGCGGAATCGGCAATCCTAACCACTTATAAAACATGTGATACATTGCTACATACATTAGAGGAATCCAAAAAACAACTGAAATCACCAACCTATTTTTCATAGATTTCATTTCATCTTTATCATTCTTTTTCGGCTCTAATTGAGCTTTCTTTTTTTCTTCCTGCTCTGCAAGTACTGCCCCATAACCAGCATCTGTAACTGCTTTTATGATATCATTTCCCGTAAGAAACTGGTCATCATACTGAACAGTCATATGATTGGACAATAAATTAACATTCACATTTTTCGTGCCTTCCAACTTGCTAACCGCCTTTTCCACATGTGCTTGACAACTACTACAAGTCATTCCTTGAATATCAAATTCAGCTTTTTTCATTTTTGTCATTTCCTTTCTTATTTCACAATTTTTCCGCCACCGAAGCACAATATCATCTTTGTAAAAAACCGCTGATTGGCCTGGTGTAATCGCTCTTTGTGGCTCTTCAAAAATAACTCTTATTGTTTCTTTCTCCTGTAAAATCTTGGCTTTAGCAACTTTCGAAGAATAACGTGTTTTCACATAAACTTCCATTTCTTCTAACTTATCCACTAACAATAAATTCACCTTTGTCACTATCATTTCTTTTTGATATAATTGTGTTTCTTCTCCAACAATCACCTCATTTTTTGCTTTATCAAATCCCAAAACAAATAGAGGAACTGGATTTGAAATACCAAGTCCTTTTCTTTGCCCAATTGTATAATGATATAAACCTGTATGTTTTCCCAGAATCTCACCTTTTCGATTCACAATATTTCCTTCCTTTGGCTTTATATCAGAATAATTCTCCAAGAACCTTTTATAATTGCCATCTGGCACAAAACAAATGTCTTCGCTATCTGGCTTACTTGCAACTTGTAAATGATTTTCTCTGGCAATTTTACGAATTTCTTCTTTGCTTTCAAAATCAGCAAGTGGAAACAAAACTTGACTAAGCAAGCTTTTGGGCATTCTCCACAAAACATAACTTTGATCCTTTTTTGGATTGTTCGATTTTTTCAAAACCCATTTTTGATATTCCTCACTATATTCAGTTTTAGCATAATGCCCAGTCGCGATATAATCACATCCAAGTTCCTTGGCTTTTTCCCATAAAAATCCAAATTTCATATACTTGTTGCATTCAATACAAGGATTAGGGGTTTTGCACTCTGCATAACAATCCATAAAATCCTGAATGACATAATTTTTAAATTCATTTTTAGCTTCATAAGTAAAATGTGGAATTCCTATGCAATCACATACCTTTTTAGCCTCTAAATCTGTTGTTGCATTACCACAACTACTCGTTGGAAATAGTTCTAAAGTCGCTCCTATTACTTCATATCCTTGTTTCTTCAAAAGCAACGCTGATACAGAACTATCTACACCTCCACTCATACCCAATAACACCTTTTTATTCTTCATCTTCAATCCCTTTTATTTCCACTATTCTCTTTTTCATTTTCCTTATTTTTACTATAAAACTAAAGCTTTTTTGGGGCAAAAATTAGAACATTTTCCACATCTTATACACTTATCGTGATCAATTTCCGGAGCCTCAAAATCCTTTTGTGTTAATGCCCCTACTGGACAAACACTAACCGCTGGACATTTATGATTTTGGGGACAATTCTCCACAACAATTTTCAATTTTTTTTCCATTTTTCTTTCCTCCTTATTCATTATTATTCCTATGACTGAATTATAACACCTTTTTTTGAAAATGTATAGTAAAAAATCATAAAACCGAGTAATTTTTTATCATTACTCGGCTTGTTATGGTAATTTCCTTTTACTTTCTTCTCTGAAATTTTTTTGCAGTCTCTTCTGACAATTCATTCCCTTTTTACATTAAATCTTTTAGGCACTACAACACCCATTTTGGTGCAAAATATCTTCTATTGTATGCCAAGCTAACAGTGCACATTTGACTCTTGCTGGCATATTAGACACATTACGAAATGCAATTGCATCTTCCAACTTTTTCAAATTCTCCTCATTCGTTTCTTCTCTTTTTATCATATTAATAAAAGTTTTGACGATTTCGTTGGCTTCTTCAATTGTCTTTCCCTTTAAAGTATCAATCATAATTGATGTAGAAGCCTGTGATATCGCACAACCATGCCCTGTAAACGCTAAATCTTCAATTAAATTCCCATTTAGCTTTATTTCCAAAGAAATCTCATCACCACAATTTGGATTATGTCCCTTCTCACAAAAATCACACTTGTCCAACTTTTTCTTGTTGTATGAATTCATACTATGTTCCATAATCAAATCATTGTAAATATCATTTAAATCTTCCATATGTCCTCCCAATCCATTTAAATTTCTATTTTCATGTCATTTTAAACCCATTCTTTAATAGGTTATTTTCCTGTATGTCATCATTTTCAAATAGTTTCCCTTCTTCATTTATTTACATATTTTTGAAACATCCCATAAGCTTTCTCTAAACCTTTAATTAAGCAATCCACATCTCTTTTTGTATTATAAAAATAAAAACTTGCTCGGCATGTCGAATCAATTCCCAAAAATCTCATCAGTGGCTGTGCACAATGATTTCCGTGAACGCACACAAATCCCTTCCGAATCCAAAATACTAGCCACATCATGTGGATGAATACCTTTTAAATTAAACGAAATTACACCTGAGTGATGTTCCTCATTTGGTGTCAAATACAATGTCATATAATCCAATTTTGACAATTCTTGTTTCGCATAAGCAATCACTTCTTTTTCAATTTGTTGTATGGTATCATATCCCATTTTTTCAATATAATCAATCGCAGCCCCCAAACCAATAACGCCTTCTACATTTTGCGTTCCAGCCTCAAATTTATTGGGCAATGGTGCAAACGTTGTTTCTTGCTCATAAACATATTCTATCATATCACCGCCCATTAAAAATGGATTCATCTGATTTAACAAATCATGTTTTCCATACAAAACACCAATTCCAAGTGGAGCCAACATTTTATGTCCTGAAAATACTAAAAAATCAGCATCTAAATCTTGTACATCAATTTTCATATGCGGAATGCTTTGAGAAGCATCCACAACTACAATTGCACCTTTTTTATGCGCTTGTTCTATGATCTTTTTTATGGGATTAATGGTTCCCAAAACATTTGAAATATGTGTGATTCCAACAATTTTTGTTTTATCTGTTATTTTTCTTTCAATTTCCTCATCAGATAACTCAAATTTCTCATTAACATACATATAATTTAATTGACTACCTGTCATCTTTACACACTTTTGCCAAGGTACTAAATTTGAATGATGTTCCATAATTGAAAGTACGATTTCATCGTCTTTCTTCAAATTTTCCATGCCATAAGAATAAGCAATCAAGTTCAAAGCTTCTGTTGCATTTTTGGAAAAAATAACTTCTTCTCTCTTTTTCGCATTTATAAATTTCGCAATTTTATCTCTCGCATTTTCATAACTTTCCGTTGCTTCTACACTTAAAAGATACGCACCACGATGCGGATTTGCATTTTGTTTTTCATAAAAATTTTTTACTGCGTTTATCACCTGAATTGGCTTTTGCGTGGTTGCTCCGCTATCTAAATAGGTAATTTTGTGATTTTGTAAAATCGGAAAATCTTGTTTTAATTTATTCATTTTTCCCCCTTATATAAATATTAATCTAACTATATATTTTTTTCCATATAAATAGAAAATGCAAAATCAGGATTCAATTCATTTTTTGTAATCTTCCTAAATCCAAATTTTTCATATAAATGTACTGCTGGAATAAATCTTTCATAAGTATCTAATTGCAAAATTCTAGCATTTTCTTTTTTGGCACATTCTTCTACTTTATTTAATAATTTAGTCGCTATTCCTCTATTTCTATATTCTTCTCTAACAAATACTCTCCCAATACTACAAACTTCATCTTGAACTTCTGTAATAGCAATACACCCAACTGGCTTTTCATTCTCATACGCAACAAATACTGTTTTATACTTTTCTAAACCATTTAAACAATTCGCACCTTTATTTCTTTGCTCTTTAATAATATATTTATGGGCTTCTTCTAACTTTTCGCATAAATATAAAAAATCAATATCATTATTTTTCGTTTCTTTTATGATTATCATTTTATTTACCTTTCTAAATTAATCATTCATATCTAGACTTCAAAATATAAGCCCTTTTTTCAATCGAAGATTCCTTAATCATTGAATTCTGATTCATTTATAGATTTTTCCACTCCATTTTATCTCTCAAAAACCCTTGATTTTTTCATAAGCTTCCTTCCAATTCGCCACTCTTTCCATCTTTGCTGTTTTAATATTTTGATTCATTTTTGTTGTCATCAAAAAAGTTTTGATGCCGTTTTCTTCTAATTCTTTGCAGGTGTCAAAACTATCATCCATAAAAATTGAAATCCCATGTTTTATACAAAATTGCAATTTATGTTTAGCATTCATAATTAATTGGTTGTAAGGAATCTTGTTTTTTTCCAATGTCATTTTTGTGATATTTTCTGCATATTTTAACATCACATTTGCTAAATCAACTGTTGTATCATCAATATCAATTCCTAGTTTCATTTTTACTCCTTCTTGAATCACTGAAACTTCTTTTCTTAGTTTAAATTTCTTTCAAATAATAATGCACTAAAACTTTTTCTGGCTCAGTTTTTTCATCTATTACAGGCTCTTTTTCGTAGGCTTCTTTGACAAATTTTCTAAAACCAAAATGTTTATATATTTCTAAATTTTCAGTCTCCGTTGGTTCAACACCTAATATAAACCTTGTATATCCTCTATTTTTCAAATCCTCTTCCATAAATTTATATAATTTAGAAAAATAACCTTTGTTTCTATATTCTTCATTGGTTCTAAACGCAAATAAATAAACTGTATTATCGTCAATTAAATCCTCTAAATTTTGAGCTGCATCTTCAGAAAGTGCTACTGTTGCCTCACATATAATCGTTTTTTCTAATATACCTATATAGCAAATTCTTTTTTGCTTTTCTAAAAAACTTTTTGCTTCTTCTTTCCACAGTTTCCATCTTTTATCATCTGGATGCATCGAGATTTCATAATCCATTTTTGCAACTACTTCTTCCATACTTGCAATTTTACACTTATATTTTTGGAATTCACTTTTCTCCTTATTTTCTCCATTCAGTTTCTTCATCTATGATAAATTCTCCATTTCTTATACTCAAAAACTCCTTGCAATTCCTAAATATTCATTTTTACTCCAATCTCTCATCAATTTCCTTCAAAATATAATTTCTCAACCCTTCACTTTTAATATTTTGCAAAATTTTATTAAACTTTGCTCGTACCATCAACTTCTGTGCTTCTTTAAAAGTAAACCCGCGACTCATCATATAAAATAATTCTTTCTCCCCAATTTTTCCCGCCGAACTACTATGATTTCCTTCAACCTCTTCTTCCGCACACAAAAGCATTGGCAAAGCAAGCGATTTCGCTGTGTCAGAAAGCAACATACAGGCTTCATTTTCGTTTCCTTTCGCTTTTTTGGCACCTTTCTTAAAATCAATTGTTCCTTTAAAATGTTTTTTAGCATTGTCTTTTAAGGCACCTTGCACTTCCATTTCTAAATTTGACTTTTCACCTCGTAATACTCCCCTATAATTCAAATCAAATAACTGCTTTTCTTTGCCTAAATATATCGTATGAATTCGATTTTCTGAAAAATTCCCCAGCAAATTTGAATCCAAATTCGTAATACAATTTTTCCCACCAAAATCAACTATACAATAATTCACTTTTGCCTTTTCTTCTATTTCATTTTCAATCGCCATAAAATGATTTGAATTCGTATTCAACAAATTCATGAAAATAACATTCACTTTTGCCCCTTTTTTCGCCACAACTCGAAGAATTCCATTATGAAAACAAGCCAACTTTTCATCTGCTTCATATTTTATCATAATCGTCGCTTTCGTCTCTTCATTTGCTATAATTTCAATATCATCCACCAATTGCAAATTCTCTTCATCAAAGTCAAAATAAATGCGCAATTCCTTTTCTGTTTTGCTCTCCACATTACAACGTATTTTTTGATTTGCTTTTTGCTTCACTTGATTTGTGAAAAAATCGCTCAAACCATAATTTAAACTAATTTCACTACATTCTTCATTCATCTTTATTTTTGAATTTTCTCCGATTATTTGAACCTTTTTAAAGTCCCCAACTTCTTTCGGAATGTCTACATTTTCTAATGTTATATTATTAATATTAAAATTTCGCGACGTTCTAACTGGCGTTTCATTTAATTTTATCATAACTCTTACCTCTCTTTTAAAACATACTCTCTCATGTGACTAACGCGTGGTATCAAATTAGTTTTTATAACTTAATTTGACAAAGCCAATGTCCCTCTGACCGAAGAGCGGGTTTCGAAAGGGCAATGCCCTTCGTGGGAATTCTTAAGGGTCAACCCCCTTTAAAGCTACTTAGCCAATACTTCCTTCTAATTCCAAATTAATCAAATTATTCATTTCCACTGCATATTCCACAGGTAATTCTTTCGAAATCGGATACGCAAAACCACGAACAATCATCGCTTTGGCATCTTCTTCAGATAAGCCTCGGCTCATTAAATAAAAGATCGTTTTATCACTAATTTTTCCAATTTTTGCCTCATGCGAAACTTCCACTTCATCGGTTTGAATATCGTTTACTGGAATTGTATCCGAAATTGAAATATCATCTAACATCAAAGATTCACAAGATACCGAAGATTTCGAATATTTTGCCTTTTCGTTAATGCGAACCAACGAACGATACGTACATTTTCCGCCATTTTTCGAAATCGACTTCGCATTTACCACACTAGACGTATTTCTCGCATTGTGAACTACTTTAAATCCATTATCCAAGTTTTGTCCTTTTCCCGCAAAAGAAATTCCCGTAAATTCAGTTTTCGCTCCTTCTCCATTCAAAATACTCATCGGATAAAGCATCGAAATTTTCGAACCAAACGAACCTGATACCCATTCCATTTTCGCATTTTTCCCAACGAATGCTTTTTTCGTGTTCAAGTTGAGCATATTTTTCGACCAATTTTCAATCGTCGAATAACGCAAATAGGCGTTATCTTTCACATACAATTCCACGCAACCAGCATGAAGATTGACTTTATTATATTTAGGTGCCGAGCAACCTTCAATAAAATGAAGACTCGCTCCTTCGTCTACAATAATCAATGTATGTTCAAATTGCCCCGATTCTGGCGAATTCAAACGAAAATAGGATTGTAATGGAATATCAACCTTCACGCCTTTTGGCACATACACAAACGAACCACCAGACCATACAGCACCATGCAATGCCACAAATTTATGATCATAAACAGGCACACATTTCATAAAGTGATTTTGCACTAAATCTGGATATTCTTGAAGTGCAGTTTCCATGTCTGTATAGATAACACCTTGCTGAATCAATTCTTCTTTCATGCTATGATACACAACTTCTGAATCATACTGTGCACCGACGCCTGCAAGAGACGTTTTTTCCGCTTCAGGAATGCCTAATTTATCAAACGTGTTTTTGATGTCATCTGGCACGTCCTCCCATGAATTGTTTAGCTTTGATTTTGGGCGTACGTAAGTTGCAATTTGACTCATATCTAATTCGGATAAATCAGGCCCCCAAGTTGGAAGTTCTAATTCATGATAAACTTCTAAAGCTTTTAAACGGAAATCTCGCATCCAATCTGGATCGTTTTTTTGATTCGAAATTTCTTCTATAATTTCAGGTGTTAACCCTTTTTTAATTTTGAAATCGTATTCATCTTTGTTTTTGATATCGTAAATATTTCGATTGATTTCATCTAAATTCGTTTTACTCATTGTTTTTCCTTTCTTAGACAAGTAATCACGCTCCCAGCCTCTTGACTTTTATGTTAATTTGTGGTATAAGTAAGTATCAATTATCAAAGGAGGGAATTCTATGAATTGGTTTTCCAAACTATTACGGTGCATTACAGAAATTGTAGTTTCCATTTTTCTACTCTATTTCTTGTGGCAAATTTTAAAAATTGTTGCAATCGTTTTCATTATTATTTTTATTGTTACTGGCTTAGCAAAAATTTTTAAATAAATGCATCTTTATCCACGGATTGTTCACTCTTGCGAATGGTTCGTGGTATATTTTTTATAGCCATTCTCCTCAATTTCTTTTGCCAATTCTTGGTTTCCTGTTTTCACAATCTGTCCATTTACTAAAACATGTACATAATCGACTTTCAAACTATGCAAAATTTTGGTATTATGCGTGATAATTAAAACAGCATTATTTTCATTTTTGAACATTTCAATTCCTTTGGAAACCGTTTTAATGGCATCAACATCCAGTCCTGAGTCGGTTTCATCCAAAATCGCAAGTTTTGGATTTAATACAAGCATTTGCAAAATTTCATTTTTCTTTTTTTCTCCACCAGAAAATCCTACATTTAAGCTTCTTTCCATGTTTTTTGGATTCATATTTAGCTCTTCCATATAGGTTTTCAGTTCATCTCGAAACGCAAATACCTTTACTGGTTTTCCTGTTGCTTTATTTTTGGCATATTTCAAAAAATTCGTCACCGAAACACCTGGAATTTCCTCTGGCAATTGAAACGACATAAAAATTCCTTTTCGTGCAATTTCATCTGTTTTCAAATTGGTAATGTCTTTTTCTTCAAATAGAATATTTCCTTTTTGCTTGGTGTAAGCAGGATTGTTTAAAATAGCATTGGCAGTCGTTGTTTTTCCCGAGCCATTTGGTCCCATAATGACATGAATTTCGCCTTTATTAATACTTAAATTCATTCCTTTTAAAATTTCTTTTTCCCCCGCATTGACATATAAATCTTTTACTTGTAATAATTTATCCCCCATGATTGTTTCCTTTCTGTTTTTATTTTTTGCTTGTTCTACGAACACAACAGCGACATTTTTCTTTGCTGACATCATAATCACAATCTAAATCATTTAAATCTAGCACTTTGTGAACATATTTGGCTAGCTGATTGATGGTTTCATCTGAAATGGCTGATTTAATTTGCTCTGCCTCATTTTTGGCTTTTTCCGTTTCCAAATTCAGAACCTCTTTCAAAAATAAATAAACAATATCATATGCTTCCAATATTTTTTTGGCTAAATCCTGTCCGTTTTTCTGTGAGTTCAATTGTGCCATAGGATTCATAATTAAGTAATTCATTATCTTTTAAATTGTGAATTGCTTTATTAACGCTGGCTTTGGTGCAATTCATTTTTTCTGCAATATCCGTTACTCGCACTCGTCCATTTTGTTTGTTTAATAGATACATAGTTTTTAAATATTCTTCCAAAGATTTTGAAATCATATACATGCTCCTTTTGTTAAACTTGGTTAACATTATATACTGTTTAAAATTGTTTGTCAAGGCTAACAAATAAAAAAACTGCAATTTAAACAATAAATCACAGTCTTTTATTTTTCTATTTCAATTTTAAATTAACTGTATTCCTCTCCTTCCATCTTCTGTTATATCTTTCCCTATATTCCAATCAAGAAAGTCATTTCGTTATTTACTTTTATAGCTACATTTTCTATCAGCATAATGATTCTGTTGTATAACTCATCTATATTAACCTTATCTATATTTTCTAATTGTGCAGATGATGTCTGCACAATTTATTAACTATATTAAAGTTATTATCGCATTTATTTTCAATTTTTTCATTATAAATTCAAAAAAAGATGAACTTGCATTTATTTTTTACAATTCATCTTTGAAAATCGTGATAACTAACACGATTAACGTTACCCTCGCTTTGTCCTTCTTAGAGGCCTCTGCTTTGATTTTTTCATAAAATTCTCCTTTTTTGTATTTTCTTGATATTATCTATTTTTATAGCATTCTAACGCATTTAGAGCCGTTTTAAGGCATGTTTGTGTGAAAATGAATGATTTTTCATTCGAAAATTTATTTTGACAAGTATTTAGGGAAATGTAATAAAATTGTAATATTACAATTTTTTCTAAGTTTTTTCCAGAAATTACTTGACTTTTTTCAAAGTTTATATTAAAATAATTAAGCAATTTGTGATATTACTTAAATTTATTTTTTAGCTTCTCCCCGGTAGCTTTTAAGTAAATTTAGTAGATTCAATATCATAAATCATGAGAAATCTTACTTAAATTTTCTGTCTTAGCAACTTAAAATTTGATAAGATCTAAATATAATAAAAAATGGAAATGGAGGGTATTTTTTACCATGAATAATACTACTTATAGCCCAAAAAAAGGCGAAATTGAAAAAAAATGGTACGTAATTGATGCAGCAAACCGTCCTCTAGGTAGAACTGCTACAGAAGCTGCTAAATTATTACGTGGAAAACATAAACCAACATTCACACCAAATGTGGATTGTGGTGATTATGTTATTATCATAAATTGTAAAGATGCCATCTTTACAGGTCGTAAATTAGACCAAAAAATCTACCGTCATCATTCTGGATACATTGGTGGAATGAAAGAAACTTCTGCAAGAGTTATGATGGATAACAAACCTGAAAAAGCAATGTATCTTGCGGTAAAAGGAATGTTACCTCATACAAGACTTGGTAGAAAACAATTGACTCATGTAAGAGTATACGCAGGTCAAGAACATGAGAATATCGCTCAAAAACCAGAAAAATGGGAGGTAAATTAATATGGCAAAAAAAGAAAATATCGTATTTTTAGGAACAGGTCGTAGAAAAAAATCAATTGCAAGAGTTAGATTAATGACAGGTACTGGAAAAATTACAGTAAATAAAAAAGATTTAGGAGAATATTTTGGAACAGAAATCTTAAAAGTAATTGTGAATCAACCATTTGCTATAACTAATACAAGTGGGAAATATGATGTCATCTGCACCGTAACTGGTGGTGGATTTACTGGTCAAGCTGGTGCCATCAGACATGGTATTGCAAGAGCTTTATGCGAAGCAAACTCAGAACTACGTCCAAACTTAAAACATGCTGGATTTTTAACCAGAGATCCTCGTATGAAAGAAAGAAAGAAATATGGATTGAAAAAAGCAAGAAAAGCTCCTCAATTCTCAAAAAGATAAAAAAGTGCCCTTTTGGGCAAGAGACGGGAAACCTATATTCAAAGCGGTAATCATTGGTATTACTGCTTTTCTTTTATTTTAGTAAAAGTCATTAAAAACTGTCAAAAACTACTGCGTAATATACACACAATATATAAATTTTAAAAAAATATTTAGTTGAAAATAGTTAAAATATTTGTTATAATTATTCTAGTGTTTCACACATGTATACATATTAATTTCAAGTAAGCTAATTGTTTCGAAATTAATGATACTTGAGCAATTTCATTCTTCTATTGGCAAAAGGAGGTACACTATGGCTAATGTTAAACACAACAAAGATATACAAAATGAACAAGATTTACAAAATCTTGTAATTGGCATTATTTTCCGTATGAATAAGCCTTTTACTAAAGAAAAGGTTATATCGCTTGTTAACTACTATCTTAAAGGTTCTAGCTTTTATGAGAATATGCCTTTAATCGAACAATATGTATCTGATAATTTAGATTTTTTGCAAGTTCGGGGTACCATGCGACGGCGTAATGGAATATGTTATATGAGAAATCCTATTTCTCACACTTTCGATCCAGAATGCTACGAAACAGTATATGTTAGTGAAAAGTGATGTGACAATTGCTCTTAAAGGTAACAAAGAACGAGGGAACTGGATATTTAAAACAGTTCTCTCGTTTTTTGTATTCATTTTTATCTATGTAAATAATGTCATATATTTTCTATCTTTGCAAAAATTATTTTTATTTTTTTAATCCTTTAAATATCTATATTCTAACACTATTAAAAACCACTAAACGTTGCTTGTTAATACACCTACAATACACAAAACTTAATCAAAAAGCTTAAAAATAAGCATTTGTAATTCTCAAAAAGATAAAAAATTTCAAAAAACTCGAAAGTTTATACTTTCGAGTTTTTGATTGATGTCCACAGCTTTCTAACTAATATTCTCCCTGTAAATAAAAAAAGGAGGTTTCCCAAAATCGCGGGAAACCATTCCTTTTAAAAAATTTTAATTCTCTTTTTCGTGGCATAAAAGATGCTTAGAGAATTTTAATCACACCTTTTTTAAACCACTTCAGTAAGACAAAACCTACTGGAAAACCAGTCAATTCATTCATCTTTTCGCCTTTCTAGCTTTCGCTGCCTGCACTGTCAAATCGCCATTTTTTTAGAATAAAAATAACAACTCGGTCCTGCTCTTTTCATCATTGCAATCTCCTTTACTAAAGACTGGTGTTAAGCATTCAGTACTAATATATACTGAATGGAAGTTACAATATAATTGCCTTAGCAATCATGTTGATAGTATAACATATAAATTTTTATATGTCAATAGAAAAATTAAAATTTTTTAAAATTCTCTTTCCTCCACAAATTCCTTCAAATCCTTCGCAAAAATTATTTTATGAATCTGCATTTCTCCTTCATTTATAATTTGCGTAAAAGTATATCTTTGCACGATTCCATTGACAATGTGTATCTCGGAACAAACTTCTTCTCTCACTTTTGCTGTTATAGAAATGGAAATATCCTCATCTTTTATTTGCGTCATTATCCATTCTAAAATCGGAAAAACGTCATAATAGTATGACCTTCTCTCTTCCATCGAAAAAAACAATTCAGTAGCCTTCCTTTCGAAGTCATTTTTCCTTGTGGAATATCGAATTTTTATTTTTTCATCGTTAGTATAGGAGCTAAAAATTGCTTCTGTTGTAGCCTCTTTATGATTATAATAAAAATGAACCATTTTATCCTGATTGGTTCCATTCTGATTCAATTGCATAATCCCTGTTTCTTCCAAAATAACCTGTTTGTCTTTCAAAATTCTATACCGAAAATCCCGATCAACCAATGGTTCTAAAGCACTATTTCGCCTTCCAATTAGATAAGTATTCATTTTGTCATAGTCACCATATACTAAATTTTGCATGTAATACTTATTTTTTCTTTTGTCTGTAAATTCGAATTTAAAAATATTATTTCCATAGCAATTTTCAATTTTTATAGGAAATACAATCTCATCTAACGGCTCAACTAACTCTTTAAATCTGCTAATTTCAATATTTTTATACTTCCGCAAATTTCTCATCCAGACTACTACTACTTTTTGACACTGTTTTTTTACAAATCCATTTTTAAAAATAATTCCTTCATAAAAACGATTCTTTCGCATTATCCACCATTTTAATCTTCTAAATTTCATACCATTTCCTCCTATTTTGCAATTGCAAAAATGAAATTTCTATAATTAGTTGCTTATTTATTTTATCATATAAGTAAAATTTTCACAAGTATTCACTTAATCAAAATCCATGAAAAAAATGGAACTAATATTACAGCTCCATTTCTCTCACAATATCAAATTTTAAAAATTCTTCTTCTCATTCACTTTTACTCAAACCTTGATACCTCAATTTTCTCAATCACAACATCTTCTACTGGTTTGTCATTTGAATCTGTTTCAACTGTTACAATCCTATCAACCACTTCCATGCCTTCATAAACTTGCCCAAAAACAGTATATTGCCCATATAAACTTAAATAGCCTCCATAATTTTTATATTGTTCCAACAACTCACTTGGATATCCCCCACTTTGCATATAACTAGCCATTTCTTCGTTATAATTGGCTTGTGTAATGAAAAATTGACTTCCTAAACTTGGACTATTTTGCAATCCCCTACTTGCCATACATAAAGAACCTCGATAAGGAACCAATTCTGGTGTTAATTCTTCTTCAAAGTCTTTTCCCCAAATGCTTTCTCCTCCCATTCCTGTGCCTTCTGGATCTCCACCTTGAATCATAAATTCATTGATAATTCTGTGAAAAGTCACACCATTATAATAACCTTCTTTTGCATGTGTTACAAAATTTTCAACAGCTTTAGGTGCCTCCTCTTCAAAGAATTTCACTTTTACTTCTCCATAATTTTTAATATAAATCGTTGCCACTGTCTCTCCTGTTTCTGGTAGTGCCATTTGTTTAGCTGCTGCTTCTCCATAATTAACATTCACTTTTGAATCCTCCTTTGAACTTTTTTGGTTTGTGTTACTTGTATTAGTCGTATTGGTTGTTGTTTTATTAGCTACATGATTAACTTTCTCTTCCTCTCCACAACCAGTAAGAGCAAATAACAATACTAACATTACTATAAGAAAACTTCCTATTTTTTTCAATTCTTTCGCCTCCTTTGTTTTGTATATCTTATCCTAATTTTTGAAAAAAATCAATGGAAAATTGCTTTTTTCTAAAAAAAGAAGAAAAAAGGAGTCTTAAATGACCCCTTCACCTTTTTTCCTTACTATTTTGTTCTAGCTACAAACATGAGCAACCCATTTGCAACAATTAAAAATATA
This sequence comes from uncultured Clostridia bacterium, assembly GCA_947573445.1. Taxonomy (GTDB): domain Bacteria; phylum Bacillota; class Clostridia; order TANB77; family CAG-508; genus Scatovivens. Next base: position 120,355 of record CANPFR010000002.1, read on the forward strand.
TTGGGATACACAATCCAAGCTAAGGATTGATTCCAAAAACATTGCCTATCCATGAGTAATAAAATGCCCATCAACAATACAGCAAGCACTGTTACAATTCCAGCAGCAGTGTTTAATTGCACTTTTAGTATGTCATTATCTCTAAACTGTAACTTTTCGATTATCATAATCACAAAAAGTCCAAAAGCACTAGCTCCAAAAGCAATCCCGCATACCTTTAGGTCAATTAGGTTCTTGTCATCTATAAGGCAAGCAATACCTAGTGCAATGGTTACCATGAAAATCAAATACGTTATTAAAAAAACTGCTGTCAAACTGATTAATTCCGTGATTTTAAAAAACTCCATCACCCGTTTTTTTTCCTCTTTGTAACAATACTTTTCCATTTTTTCTCCTTTTCCTTTCAGTAAAATGTTTTTAGTTACTCTATCAAAAATAAACAGTCAAACTTTTGACTGGGAAACTAATAAAAATATTCATTTATTATAACATATTCTTAATAAAAATACAATGCTTTTTAAGAAAAATATTTACCTATTTCCTCCCATCCAATTTGGTTTGTCTAAAAATATCACAGAATTGGATAAGTTTAGAGAACGAAAATCTGGCCTCATTGGAATTCGAATCGTTTTTTGGAGATACCTTTTCTCAATCCTTGAGCAGTTTTATTTATAAAATATTCATAACATTTTCAAATTTTTCTCTATAAAATATTTTACTATATCATCTCTCATATCGTTTACCTTTCTATCATGTTTACTTGATTTTTTTATTCTAGGTATTTTTTATTTGTCAAAATAAGAACTTATTTCTTGTAAATCTTCAAAATTATGTTGTCTTAATATTTCGTAAGTAATGATAGCAACTGAATTCGATAAATTTAATGACCTTAATGTTGGTAGCATCGGTATTCTTATTGTTTTTGTGTTTAAATATTTTTCCAATAGCCATTCTGGTAATCCTTTTGTTTCTTTTCCATACAAAATAAAAACTTCTTTCATCTTTGAATAATCTATATCTGTATATTTAGTGGTTCCTTTGGTTGTTGCAAAAAACATATGATTCTTTTCTGGTGGATATTTTTTTAAAAATTCCTCCAATGAATTGTGTTCTTCAATTTCTATTTTATCCCAATAATCTAATCCTGCCCTTTTTAATGATTTTTCATCTATCTTAAAACCTAATGGATGTACTAAATGCAATTTTGCCCCAGTTATAGCACAAGTTCTAGCTATATTGCCAGTATTCTGTGGAATTTCGGGTTCAATCATTACAACATTTTGTTTCATACTATTACCTTCTTTTTATTTTTTATTTTCTACTCATTTATCTATATTTTTTATCACAAATTTGAAAAATAGGAAACTTTTCTTTCAAATTTGTTTCTGGTAATAAAAAAAGAAATAATCTCTCGATTATTTCAAAATTAAAAACCTCTCACTTTTTATTATAGCATATTTTTGTTAATTTGTCAAGTTGACTTTTTCAAAAATCGTGCTCTCACTTGTCTTTTCTAAGTTTCATGGTTTTTCTTCTAAAATGCCTCTCCCAAGCGATAATAATATGACTTAACTCCATCAACTAAACTTTCCACATATACCGAATGATGATTGGCTTCTTCAATCATCATATTAGGATACGTTTTTAGAATTTTTTCATTATTGTAATATCGATTAACAAAACTAGCAAAACTCTCATTTTGCTGAATTTGAGCATATTTATTTTGAATCTCCTGTTTGTCCATAATATTTAGATTATTTTCCACAGAAACACGATAATAAAATACTTTTAAAGCATATCCTGTAAGCATCGCATCCACCGAGAAAAAAGCAATTAAAATAACAGTTGCCACTTGAAAAAACATTTTTTTCTGTTTTAAAATGGCCACAAATTTATCTACATATGGATTTACAAACTTTAACAAAACAATTGCCAAAAGTCCCCAAGAAACTGCATAAAATAAACAAGTTCTGCCTTGAATATTAAGCCACGCATCCGAATAGTCCCACCATTTTACACCAAAAAATCTCTCACATAAAAAACTCATTAAATATTCTACAACTGCCCCAATTGCAGCCCCACCAAAAAATATTTTGAGTGAATTTTTCTGGTTTTTCAAAAACACAATCATAGCAATTGCTCCAATCCCATAAATGGCACAAAACGGCCCATATAAAAAGCTTTTTCTGCTTTCAATCACACCTTTCGTAAAGGCTCCAAATACTGTTTCAATCACAAATCCAGCCATACTATATAAAATCAGATACATAAAAATTGACCAAATATCTATTTTTTTCGTTTTTTCCATATGTCAACACTCCTTTTGGAGTAGTATTTCACATGTTTACAAAAATATTCCAAAAATACTATAAAATATCATTTTCTTTTAAAATCGTATAAACGCGATTAATGGAAAGTCCCAGAGCAGTTGGATAATCACCTTCGATTTTGTCAACAAAAATGCTAAAAAAGCCTTGTATTGCATATGCTCCTGCACAGAAAAATGGTCTTTCAGAATCCACATAATGTTCTATTTCTTGCATTGACATTTTTCGAACCCATACTTTTACTTCCTGCAATTCTTTATATTCCTTATATTTTCCATTTTGTTCCATCAAAACTGCCAAACTTGTATAAATAGAGTGACTTTTGCCCTGCAATTCTTGTAACATTTGAATTGCTTCTGTACGACTTTTGGCTTTTCCAAACTGCTTTCCATCAAGAATAACCAAAGTATCTGCCCCAATAATGGCTCGTTCGCCTTGTGTATTATCAAAAATATCTTTTGCTTTTCCAAAAGCGATTTCCTTGGATTGTTCTTGAATACTCAAATTTTCATCTACTTTTTCATCAAAATCACTCACCATTATTTCATAATCAATTTGAGCCAAATCCATTAAATCTTTTCTTCTCGGTGAACCAGATGCTAGAATAACTTTCATATCTCCCCTCCTTGTTTTCATTATATCTTATATGTTATTCTCTGACAACAAATTTCTCGAAGATTTTGTAAATCTTCCCATTTTTTCCAAGCTATTGCATTTTTTATGTAAATATGATATAATATAAGTAGGGTTTTTATATTTATTTGTTCTAGGTTCTAGAATTCTGGAACCATAGCTTGGAGAAAAAAATATAAAAACAAGCACATTGACATTGTCCGTTTTAGGACACCACATAATATAAGGAGGTTTTCATTATGAAGAAAACATTTTTGACAACCATTTTAACCTTAGCCTTAATTTTGGCTATGCTTGCGCCAACTACCACTGAGGCTGCATCCAAGCCATATTGCCGTATTTATTACGACACATATGAGCAATTTGGAGGCAAAACAGGCTGTTATACCTTACGGTATTATGCCTACACTAAAGATGGATTCGCAAAAGAAAGTGCGAGCCGTCTTGTCAAATATCGCGGGAATAAAATGTTTCTGGGACACGGTTCAAAAGAAATAACCGTCACCACGAAGCTAAAGGTCGGCTCCATTCCAGCCTGGACTACCAATGGTAGTGACCTTTGTTGGATAGAAAAAAATTCTGACATCTTTGCCAGAAATTATAAAACTGGCAAAGTCAGAAAATTGGCCGAGGAAGCAAAATCTTTCAGCTTAAATGCTGAAAGTATGGTTACGTATGTAACCTTCCAAAATGGAAAAAAGAAAACGATCAAAAGTTTACTTTCTTCCACTTCCACAACACCACAGCCAAATCCGAGCCCAAATCCAAATCCGAGTCCGACCCCAAAACCAAATCCGACTCCGACTCCTGATAAGAAAGAAGTCAAGGAATGGACGGATTCTGCAAGTCGGAATCACATTAAATTCGGAAAAAACGAAGTCATTGTAGATGGGCGTAAAGTCTATCTGAATGATTATCGCATCTCTGATCTCTGTGACTCTGGCATTCGATTTGTTGGAGTTACATCCTCACAAGTTTATCTTTATGAGGATAGTACTTCCAGTTTGTATCGGTTTAAGATATCCAATATTTTCAAACCAGATAAAATTAAGTTCCGCAAAGGAACAAAGCTGGAAAATACGGTTTGTAACGCGAAAGGTTATCTGACAAAAGTTGTTACTTCGTCAGGGACCTTTACAACCAAGCAGTTGGTAGCTGAAAAAAAATGGTACCCCAAGAAAAGCTATGCCATGAACAAAAAAGGGTACTGTACGTATTATTTGGCCAATAGCTCAAAAACGTACACCTTAAGCCTGAAAGGCAACAAGCTTTACCTGGGAAATCGAATGATTACAACGGGCATTAGCCGAAAAAGTGAATCATTTGGCTTTTATGGCAAATATATTCGCTTTGTAAAGGGCAAAAATGCTTACCAGGCAAAAATTTCTGCACCTACAAAAGCCAAACTTTGGAAGAAAAATGTCAAGAAATTGACATTTTCCAAAAAAGATGGCCAGGTAACTGGTGCAAAGTAAAACTTCGCCTGACCTCTTCTCCAAGCTAACATCAGGAGCTCGAAACGTAATTTGTTTCGAGCTCTTTTTTCTTTCATAAAATCTTTACTATTTTCACAAAATATAATAAAATATAGGCTAAGAGGTAAAAATATGAAAAATTTGTGGAAAAATTTATTAATGATTTTATTAATTTGTATCTTAATTTTCGTTTTCTATCATGCGATATTTGCCAAATATCGTAATAAAAAGAAACTAGAAAAAGACACGATTAGCTTTAGTGAAAGTATTAAAAATAGCCCTTTTTCTGTTTCAAAAATCATTTTCTATAGTAGTGCCTATGGTGAAAACCAAAATACTACCTTTCAACAAAATAGTTGGATTTTAAATATCCTACAATACAGCGATATTGCTATTTATCTAGAACATACAGGAGAATCCTTAAATGCTTTAAACACTGTCAAAAAACTCTCTTTGGAAAATATTCAGTTATCTCCCTCAAAACTTGGTACTCCTTCCCTTTATTACCTAGACTCGTTGAATTTTGGCACTGCCAATTTTAAGGAACAAGATAAACTGGATACTTCTCTTGAATTTACCGTTTTAAATGACGAAAATGCCAATCAAGAAATTCAATCCAATACCCCGGTTTTCTTTACTGATTGCTCCAATCCGATTACCTTAAAATATGTCAATTCTGCTGTAAAAGAAAATTATGCTATTACATCCCACGACCCCATCTTTTTCGATGGCAGACTATTAAAAATGGCCAATATTTCCTTGCAAGATTTAACAGCCAACCTTCAGTTTTCGATCCATGTTGTCAATCATAATGATCAGGATTTTTATTATCAAATTTCCCTTCCTATTTATTTGGAAAACGGAAATGAGAACATTTATGATGGAAATGTTTTGCTAGAAAAAACTTTAGAAAATGCGAAATTTAGGGGAAATTTCTAAATTTAATGTAATACACATCTTTCGACAAAAAATTACAAATTATTTATTTTTATTGTCTTACATTATCACATCCTATTAAAAAATTGCTTTTGTTTCTATCATTTACATTTTCCTACAAAAAAATCTCGTAAAAGCTTTAAATTTGATAAAATACAAACATATTTTTAAGGAATATAAAAAATTATAAAAAGGAGGGCTGTAGAAAAGTTCTAAGTTATTTATTTAACCAAAAGACTAGATTCTTCTAAATTGATTCTAGAATAAATTTTAGGCATTGTGCAAAATACTGAAATATTATGCGAAACCAAGTTTGGCTTTTCTAACCCTCACAAAAATCCCTCAAGAAATTTACACGATTGTAATTTCTTGAGGGATTTTTTATTTTTATCCCAGCAACTTAATCTCCACATTATTTGCCTTAAACTTACCTGTTTCCTTATCTTTCACAAATTCGATAAACGACTTATCCAAAGTTGTTGAATTTTGTTTCAAATCTGTTGTGAAGTAAATTTTGATTTTATCTAACACTAGATTATTAGCTACAATTTGTTTGAATGTCTCAACCATATGTTTTTCATCTTCGCAGGTTAGAATTAATTGTGGCATCATTTCAAAACCAGAATCGAACTGCACAAAATTTTCATAGAAATCTTTGAATAATCTCATTCGATCCACAAATTTTTCTTCCCAACCGAAGTTCTCTTCTTACCACTTCAAAAAGTAAACTAATGGATTTTTTAGCTTTTGTGATTTTGATTTCTGAATGGGTTTTTATTGTCTTTCCAGCCATTTTAGCTGTGATTTGTGGTTTTACTTTATAACTATCAAAATTCTTCGCTTTTCGCATGTATGCAATAATAACTTGATTTCCTGCTAATCTTTTTTTCATCATAACAACTGGTTTTGTATTATCCGTTGGTTGCCATTTACATTCTGCTTCTTTGGAATTTAACAAATATTTTCCCATTTTTTCCAAACAATACACACGATAAATTCCTTTTCCTTCTTCTGAAGTAAAGAAATATCTTGTCAATATCTTAGATTTTACCATTTGCTCTAATTTTACATTTAACTTATCTTGTGATTTGATATCTATCCCTTTGTGCTGTAGTATAAAATAAATCTGTCTTGATGTCATAAATTCAAATTCATTGACCAAATCAAGAATCGCAAAATGAATGTCATTAATATGACCCAAATTAATTTTGTGAATAATTTGACTTATGGAAACATACCCATCTTTTCCATCAAATTTTTTGATTTCTCCTTCTCTAATTGCGAATGGAGAAACGGTAGTTTTAATGTTTTCGTCATCTACCATTTTAAACACGCCTCCTTTAGACTATTAATAATTTTATTTTCTTTTTATCTTTGATGATTTTTTTAATATAAACTTTTACTTTTTGTCCATACTTAAAACCATCTTTATATTCAGCGAGCCCAACCAGATTTGGTTTTAGCTCGATAAAAAGACCATTTTTATATTGATCTGCCTCTTTTACTGTACCGTTCAACAATCATTTTTTCTTGAAAATCCTGAATATTATCCTCCCAATTGCCTAACAATTCTTTGTGTGATAGGACAATTCTATTATTTTCTTTATCAATTGATTTTATCATAACTTTTATTTTTTGTCCAACAAAAAAACGTTCTTCTGGTGATTTTATTCTAGAAACCGAAATATCTTCAATATGCAAAAGTCCCGCAACACCACCACCAATATCAACAAAAGCCCCAAACTTCCTAATATTCTTTACAATTCCATTAACAATCATGCCACAGGTTAATTCATTTTTAGCCCATGCCAAAGCTTCTTTCCCGCACCTCTTTTCGTGATAATAATAAACAATTTTCATCATAAATTTCTTTCACTTTGAATTGCACAAATTGATTGACTTTATTTTTGCAAATACTTGGTCTTGTCATTCCTAAATCGTCATAATTGATACTATCCACTTCGTTTCTTGGTATAATTCCAATAATATCCCTTCCTAAATGAACTTGCAAATTACAATTTTCATCACACTTACTGACAAATCCTTGCATAATCGATCCATGTTTCTTCGCTTGTTCCAATTGTTCCAAACTAAAATTTTCTTTTGTATCATTCCAACCTTCTGGAATAAATTTTTGATATTCCATACTTTTTCTCCTCTTTTGTGTTTTTGGTTCCTTTCGTTTTTTCGGTGTAGGAGTGGAATCCTCCCCCTACCTTTTTTATGTGTTATAAAAATGTTTGAATTTCAGATGATTTTAAATAACGCCAAGTTCCTATTTTTAAATCTTTGACGTCTATTTCTCCGATTTTACTCCTATGTAATGCAATCACTTTTTTCCCAATACTTTCACACATTTTCCTAACTTGCCTATTTTTACCTTCATGAATGATAATTTCTACTCTCGAAATATTTTTTTCATGATCAACTTTTAGAATTCTGGCCTTGGCTGGCCTAGTGACATAATCTTCAATTGCCATTCCTTTTCTCAAGCGTTCAATTTCCTCTTGTGTTATCACCCCCACAATTGTAACATTATAAGTTTTGGTAATTTCATGTTTAGGATGCGTTAACTGGTAAACAAATTGACCATCATTTGTAAGAATTAGAGCCCCTGAAGTATACATATCCAAACGTCCAACTGGAACTATTCTTTGTGACACTTTAACCAAATCCAGTACACTTTCTCGCTTGAATTGATCTTTACTGGTTGTCACAACACCAATTGGTTTATTCAGCAAAATATAAACCAAATCTTCTGCCTGATTTTCTACCTTTCTTCCCTTATACTCAATTTCATCTATCTCTGGATTGACCTTACAGCCAAGTTCTGTCATAACTTTTCCATTGACCATAATTTTGCCTTGTAAAATCAATTCCTCACATTTTCGTCTTGACGCAATCCCATTGTTTGCTAAAAATTTTTGTAGTCGAATCAGTTCCATGAAACCCCTTTCTTAAGATTTATTTTATGTCTATCATTTTTATTAATATATCATATCTTAAATTTAAATTCAACTATTTTTAAACGTATTTTCCCATTTTTATTTCATCAAAAAAGTGTTAATAAAGTTTTTCTTCTTTATCAACACTACTTCCCTCAAAAATACTCTCTACTCTTTATTATACCACATTTTCGTCGTTTTGTCAACTTGACTTTTTCAAAAAACGTGCTCTCACTTCTCTTTCAAGGCTTTCAAGACATTCTGAAAAGACTGTGGTAACACCGCTTCTAACTTCATATTTTCTCCTGTCATTGGATGTTTGAATTCTAATCTGCTACTGTGTAACATTTGTCCCTGCACACCAAATGGATTTTTTCCATTCGAATACACATAGTCTCCCACAATTGGATAACCAATTTCCGCCAAATGAACTCTGATTTGATGTGTTCTTCCTGTCTCAATCACCACCTCCAATAAGGTAAAATTATCAAATTTTTCAATGACTGTAAAATGAGTCACAGCCGTTTTCCCACGTTTGGAAACTGCCATTTTGGTTCGTTCTTTCTCACTTCTGGCAATTGGCATATCAATCGTTGCTCGATTTTCCTTCATTCTACCTCTAACCAGTGCAAGATATGTCTTTTTCACTTCGTGATTTTTAATTTGTTCACTCATATTGATATGAGCTTTATCATGTTTGGCAATGATTAATAGGCCAGATGTGTCTTTATCAATTCTGTGAACAATGCCTGGTCGAATTTCACCTCCAATGCCTGAAAGGCTATCTTTACAATAGGCCATTACTGCATTAACAAGCGTTCCATTTGGATTACCATTCCCTGGATGAACCACTAAACCTTTTTGTTTGTTGACAACTAAAATATCGTTATCTTCATACACAATATCTAATGGAATTTCTTCCGCTTCTAGTGTTGTTTCTTTTGGCTCTTCTCGAACAAGTGTAACTTCATCTCCCATTTCTGTTTGATAAGACGATTTGACTTTTTTTCCATTAACGACAATCTTTCCCTCTTCAATTAATCTTTGTATAGCAACTCTTGATAAATCTGGGACTTGCTTAGCAATCGCTTTGTCTAATCTTATCGACGCATTTTCCTTTGTAATCTGGTATTTTTTTGTTTCCATTTGATTCGTTCCTTTTTTGATTTTATTTTAGTTGGACCATTTTCCTTTTGTGGTATCTCTGGTAAATATGATTCTTAGCAAAAAAGCTGGTAATACTGCCATTCTCCTAATTCTTGTTGGCTGTAAGATAAGACGCCACAGCCACTCAATCCCCATTTTTTGTATGCATCTTGGTGCTCTTTTTATATTACCAGCTTCGTAGTCAAATGTTCCACCTTGACCTGCTGCAACATCCACTTTTAGCTTTTGTTTGTGTTTTGCAATCCATTTTTCCTGTGCTGGTGCCCCTAGTGCTACAAACAATACATTGGGCTGTAATTGATTAATTTGTTCAATAACCTCTTCTTCTGAATCTTCTTCAAAAAAACCTTCATGCGAACCAACTATTTTGAGATTTGGATATATTTTTTTTACATTTTGAATGGTTCGTTTGACAGTATCTCCTTTACCACCTAATAAATAAAAAGTCCAACCTTCTTTTTCACCAACTTCTAGTACTTTTCGAAAATACATTTGTCCTGGAATTCGTTGTTTGAGTGGCTTTTTTTGACGCTTGGCAGCAATTTCTATGCCTATACTATCTGGTGTGGCTAATTGAGCAGAATTTAGGATATCAAAAAATTCCTTATCTTTCTGTGCTCTCATAATAAATTCCACATTGGGTGCAACAATTAATTCACAAGTCTTATGACTGTTTTCAATCAAATTTTTGGTAATTTCTCCTGCTTCATCAACTGTGATATTATCAATTTTAACGCCTAATATGTTTACTGTTTCTCGCAATTTTTTCCTCCTACCATTTCTTTATTAAATTTAACCAAACAAATCACAAATAAAACCCACCCCATAACAATATAACAATCCGCTATATTAAAAATAGCAAAATTTTCGATTTTAATAAAATCAATAATGCCACCTCTCATTATTCGATCTATTAAATTGCTAATACCACCAGCTAAAATCAAACTAATCGAAACTGCTGTTTTGGTATCTAACTTGTCTTTTTGTCTACGTATAAAATTGATAACAATCAATAATACCAAGATTGTCAGGACTATATTTTTGGTATTTCCACTATTTAGTCCAAATGCCATTCCAGTGTTTTGGATTAAAGTAATTCCTAAAATTCCCTTTTGGAGTGGATTTTGATACATCATCTGAACCATTATTTTGGTAACTTGATCGATTAAAATTAGCACCATTGTGATTATTATCATCAGTTTTATTTTTTTATTTTTTCCCATCTTTTTTACCTTTCAAATATTGAAAAATGGTCATCTTCATAAATGCAGTGATATGCTTCATTTTCTTTCATCAACATAACGAGCTTTGAATTAGAATAAGCAATTACATGGGTAACACCATATTCCTCGAATTTTTGGTCAAAATCTACTGATATAGCTGCAATATCTAATGCATCGGAAAAAATGTCTTTTCCTGGAATCCCATTTTTCTCATCCCCATTAAATTCTGGCGAATATAAATCACATCTGGAATCAATAAAGACTGGTATTCCTCTGAATAATAAATAACTTCCATAATTGTATTCATTGTAAATTTTGATATTTTGAATATCCAGCTTATTTAGAATCTCATCTGCTGCTCGAACTGGATAAGTAGCTTCATTAATATAAGCTTGTTCTCTGGTTACTTTTAGCTTGGTAATGGTATACCATGAAAACACTGTTATAATAATCATCAATCCTAGGATTGATGTAGCAAAACGAAATAGTTTAGGACATGTTTTGCTATCATATTTTTCAAACATGTTTGCTATTAATTTTACTAAAATCGGACTACAAAATATGGCAAACATCGAAATCTGCCTTCTTGACATTAACGCCAATAGTCCCAAACCACCTAGCATAAATAAATCTGACAATTTTATTTTGGTATCAGTAAAGACAAGAATTGCTAAAAATAAACATATAGCACATAAAAATTCCTTACTATTGATTAAGGTTACTGGCAAATGCTCATTAATGGAATCTGTTGTATTCCCTTGATAGATTTTATAAGTATATGTGTAAGCACCCTTTCCTGTTGGATTTAATAACCCAGTAAATGCTGCAAGAATAGCAATTAGAATTAACCATTTAACAAATGGATTTTTCTCTACTACAATTTTATAAGGATTGGCTCTTCTACGTACTCGTTTGGCTTTTTTATCCTCAATAATTTTGGGAATATTGCTTAATTTCTTTTGAAAATTTTCCTTCCATTTTTGTTTTAATGGAAGTTTTATAAGCATTTTTAAAATTAAGCCAATGATTCTATAATCCAAATCCCAGTCTATAAAGGTTATCCACAAATATTCCCCAATATAAGGCAAAAATAATACAAAATAAAAAGGAAAAACCGCACAATGCAAATTCGCAATTAAAATTGGTATGATGAGTAATGGAATAACGTAGCGTTTTTTATGTGTTTCTAGAAACATTTGTATAAAATATACTGTAAATGAAAATAAGACAAATGTTACCAATTGTGCTCTTGCTGCTAAATATGGTCTTAGCATATACATGGTAAGAATTGTAATTGCAAATGATACTGGTTTATTTTTGGAAAATTTACTACTTGATAAATAAATGGTTCCACCTAAAATTGCTGTTAATAAAATCGTTGAAACATAAATTCCGCTCTTGTCCAGCAATATGATAAATAAAATACATACTTAAATCATACAACCAATGTGGATATGTATAGGGTAAATGATGCCAAGAAAAAGTATCTTGGGTGAGATTGGATATACCATTTTGAGCAATATATTCGCCTATTTTTACAGTATAAAAAGTATCATTCTGTAACGACTTGGGAGCAATTGCTATGGCAAATAAAATGATACTTAAGACAACTATAATGCCAAAAATAATATTTCTTGTTTTTTCTGAACTAAAAATTTTCTCCATGGTTAACTCCTCAATTTATTTTGTTTATTATATCAAATAAATTTGAAAAAGTCTAGCAATTTATCAAAAACCCCACACAGAATTTCCTGTGTGGGGTTCTTTCATCTAAACGAAAAATTGATTACAGCAAACCCATGCTTTTCAGCCATTGTGGATATTGCTCCAGCAGTTTTCCATACAACTCATCATCACTGAGATTCTCTAACTCAGAAATCTTTACAAAGGCTGTATTATCAACCCTGCGTCCTGGCAAATCATCAATTTTTACCAGATAGCTAAACGTCTCATGGCCAATTCCAACACATTGAATAAACATTGGATATTCAGCAGAATCGCGAAAGGCCTGATCCGACTCAGCTCCATCACTACAATTTCCATCTGTTATGAATATAACAAAAACAGGAATTGAGTTGCCCTTGCAAGTTCGAATTGCATGCCTAATTGATGGTGCATATTTTGTTCCTTCATATGGCTCATAGTTTGTTAAAATTTCTTTCTCCACGTAGTCCTCATAATTTTGCATAGTCATTGGAACCAATTCATAACAATCTGTGTCAAAAACGCAGACTTCCATCTGCCCATCATCATCAAACTTTAAGGCAATTGGAAAAAGCCTCGTTAACGCCTCCTGTACCTTTCCAGTTCTATACCTTTTCTTCATAGAACCAGAAATATCTGCATATACCTTAACCTGGCAAACTAATCCATTTAAATCAAGATTTTTCTCTTTCTTCAGATTTACCAGATGCTTATCCAAAGAAACCTTAGCCTTTTCAAGGCTAACTTTGGGCCGTACTGTTACAGCATCATTCATTGGAATGTTGTTACCGTTGTCCTCTTGTTTTTTCTTTTTACCAAAACCGAACATATCGTTCCTCCTTTTTTGTGGCCACCAATTGGTGATTTTAAAAGTTTCTACTATCATTCCTAATGGAATAACAAGTGAATCATATCATATTTTACATAAATTGTCAATGATTGGTTTATGTTTTTAGGCTGTAACTTTATTTTTTTCTACTTTTCACTCCTTTTTCATTTTCTTTCTTCAAATTGATCAGCCATTTTGCAAGTATTTTCTCCTATTTTTGCATTTCCCAACTTTTAAAATAAATACATTCCATATCATCATTAAATTTTATTTCATAAATCCCATCAAATGTTGTTACATCTCTTTCAAACAACCATTCTACTATTGCAACATTGTTATCTATGGCTAATATTTTAAATTCAATATTTTTGATATCTTGATTTTGAACATATTGCCACTCGTTTGCAATTTGTTCAAAAGTCGTATATGGTTCTAAAAATGGTGTTTCTTGATAATAAGTCGTCTTTTTAAATAAAGCAATTGCTTTTTCTATATCTTTATTCCACCATGCATTTTTTAACTCATTTAACCATTGTTCCATAAATTTTTTATTCATCATTTAACTCTCCTCTTTAAGTTTCTTTTATTTTATCCTCCAATTTAAAAATAAACAAGTAAATATTTTTGTAGAATATATTAATAAAATATAGTTACTGCGACGCTACTACGACTTTATGATAATAGAAAACTCTTAATATTTCTTGTTTTATAGGAATATTAAGAGTTTGTTTTTGGCTCGGGTGGTTAGATTCGAACTAACGCATGTCGGAGTCAGAGTCCGATGCCTTACCGCTTGGCGACACCCGAAAATTTCACACAATTTTCACATAATCTCCACTTAAATTTCACGATTATGTGCTTAGGTGGATATTTCTATCCACCTTTTATTTTTATCATAAATTTTATAAATTGTCTACATTTTTTACACATTTTATTATTTTTTCTGCATTTAATTCAAAATATTCCAACAATTCTTGTGCCTTTCCTGATTTTCCAAAAATGTCATTCATACCAATTCGCATTAATTTAGCTGGGTATTCATCCGTTAATACTTCTGAAATAGCTGTTCCTAAACCACCTATGATGCTATGGTCTTCGATCGAAATCAATTTTTTAGTTTCTTTTGCACATTTAACGATGATTTCTCTATCAATTGGTTTAATGGTATGAATATCTACTACTCTAATTTCAATTCCCTCTTTGGCTAATTCTTCTTTGGCTTGTAGTGCACTCCAAACCATATCTCCTGTTGCAAAAATAGTTGCTTCAGTCCCATTTCCATGCATCATTCCTTTTCCGAACTCAAAATTTTTTTCATCATAAATCGAAGGAGTTGCTAATCTGCATAATCTAATATACACTGGCCCCTCAATTCTGAATGCTTCTTCAATCGCCCATTTGGTTTGCATATCATCTGATGGGCTCAAAACTCTCATATTGGGTAAACCTCTCATTAACCCAATATCCTCAAGCATTTGATGGGTTGCTCCATCTTCACCAACTGTAATCCCACTATGGGTTCCTGCAATTTTTACATTTAAATTCGGATAACATACACTATTTCGTACTTGATCATATGTTCTTCCTGTTGCAAATGCCGCAAATGTTGCAGCAAATGGGATTTTACCACAAGTCGATAACCCCGCTGCTGTTCCAATCATATCTTGTTCTGCAATTCCCATATCAAAAAATCTTTCTGGAAATTCCTTAGCAAATAAGCTTGTTTTTGTTGCAGCTGATAAATCACTATCCAAAACAACTAGATTTTCATTTATCTTTCCTAGTTCTACTAAAGCTTCTCCAAAGCTTTGTCTTGTAGCTTTTTTTTGGTTTATATCCATCTTTTTCTCCTTTTCCTTATCTTTTATTTTAATTTGCTCTCTAATTCCTCTATCGCAGCTTTATATTCCTCTTCATTCGGTGCCTTTCCATGCCAACTAGCTTGTCCTTCCATGAAAGAAACTCCCTTGCCTTTTACGGTTTTAGCTACAATAGCAGTTGGTCTTCCTTTGGCCTTTCTAGCTTTATCAAAAGCATTTTGAATATCATCCATATCATTTCCATTGATGTTGATAACATTAAATCCGAAACTTTTGAATTTTTCATCAATTGGAGTTGGATTCATAACTTCTGTAATTTTTCCATCGATTTGTAAATTGTTATAATCTATAATGGCACATAAATTATCTAACTTATAGTGGCTGGCTGTCATTGCTGCTTCCCAGATTTGACCTTCCTCAATTTCTCCATCTCCCATCAAACAATATACTCGGTAATCCTTGTTATCCAATTTAGCAGCAAGTGCCATTCCATTTGCAACCGATAAGCCTTGCCCTAATGAACCAGTTGACATATCAACTCCTGGAACTTTTTTCATGTCTGGGTGACCTTGCAAAGGACTATTTATGTTTCGAAAACCAAATAAATTTTCCTGTGTTATTAACCCTTTCTTCTCCGCTAATGTGGCATACAAAGCTGCCGATGCATGCCCTTTGGACAACACAAAACGATCTCGATTTTCATCTTGTGGATTTTCTGAATCTACCTTCATTTCAGAAAAATAAAGTACGGTTAACAAATCCACAGACGACAAAGCTCCTCCAGGGTGACCTGAAGAAGCTTTATAAATCATCTTAACAATGTTTTTTCTAATGTTGAAAGCTATTTTTTCTAAATCTTTCATATTTTTCTTTCCTTTCTTCCTTTTTATAAAAGTCCTACAACAAATAACCAACCCATTCCATAGCCCCAAAGTGGAATGCTTTCAGCTAACTCGATAAACCATGTTCCAAAACGATAGCCTGTTACTTTTATATTACTCCAGGTGAATATGTCAGTTAATTTGGTGCCAAAAATTGTCACATTACTTAAATCGATTCCAAGTCCAAAAACATTGGTTAAGTCAATTTCCCAGCCTAAAATATTAATTATATTAGTTTTATCTGGTGGGTTTTCTACCATTGAAATCGTGAGCTTTTCTATGTTGTTTGCTTTAAATTTTAAATTCAGTGTCTTTTTATCTTCTGGTTGCATGCCTTTTATTTCTATGTATTCTGTATGTGCTAATAAATCTTGGGCGTTAAATAAATCAATTTTCATATAACATTGGTCAATAAATGTTCCTGTTGTATTCAGCAAATCAAGGCTTATGTAGCCATTAATACGACAAGCTTTGGCATTCGCATTTTCAATGCGAAATCGACCATTGGTGGGTGTATAATAACCATTAAATTCGCCTGGAATCTCTGTATACATTGCTTTTAATAACGCATCTTCCAAAAACATCGAACCAATCAAAAATCCAATTATCAATAGTACATAGGTAAGAAATGTCTTCATTCTTTCCATCTATTATTACCATTCCTTCCAAAAACTTTTTATTGCTTGACTCTATTATACATCGTAAATTGATTTTTGTAAACATTTTTTGGAAAAGAATTCATAACTTATCGATTTATTGAATACTTTTTCATTCCACTACTTCTACTCCATATACATATACTTCACTCAAATAACTTTGTATTCCTTTCCAATTTATGTTCTCAACTAATTAATTTTTCATACAGAAATTTCCATAAATTTTACCCTTTTTATTTTCATTCTCCCCTACACAGAACGTTTTTAAAGCCATTTTAAGCAGTTTTAAGTGTTTTTCATGTTTTATGTCTACTTTTCTCGTAAAGTGACCTTCTTGGCAATTCTAGTGCTTTGTCCAGAAATCCATTTTCTTGATACCATGCGTTTTTATCCCCTTAAAAAGGCCAGAAAGGCATCTTAAATCGATTTTCTGGATTTTTTGGTCATTTATGTATACTTTTAAAAAAATAGGCCTTAAATTGCGTCATTTGAATTTTTAAATTCATTTACTGTTAGCATAACATTCATTTAATTTCCTGTCAATTCGTTTGAAAAACTTTTAATGCAAAATTTTTCAAAAATACCACTTGCCAAATTCATGATTAATAGATATAATATTTTTACAAATAATAAGAAGTGTTTTTTAGCACTTCATGAAAGGATGGTAAAAAATGAAAATAACTATTACAGGGAAAGATTTAAAGGCAACTGAAGCCATTAAAGAATATGCAGAAAAAAAATTAATCAGAATTGAAAAATATTTTGATGAACAAGCATCTGAAGATGTTGAAGTAAATGTGACTATTAAAAATGAAAAAGATACACAAACAGCTGAAATGTATATATACACCAGAGGAACTTCTTACAAAGCTGTCACAGAATCAAAAGACTTATATGCTTCTATTGATAAAGATATTGATATTTTAGAAGGTCAAATAAGAAAAACAAAAGCCAAAAAAGAAAAAATGCAAAGAGATTCTTCTTTAAAACAAATTACTATTTCAGGTGATGAAGAAAAAGTCATTGAAAATGAAGTCATTAAAAATGCCTATTACGACCTTCGTCCTATTTCAGTTGATGATGCCAAAATAAAATTATCTGAAAAAGCAGGCAACATTTTCTATACCTTTATCAATGTTGATACAGGAAAAGTAAACGTCATCTTCAAATTGAAAGATTCCAAAAATTTTGGTTTAATTGAACCAGATATGTAATTAACTTTCCAAACTAAAATAAATTTCCAAAAATTACCTGTTTATTTTTCATTCAATCCGAGCATTATAATATTGAAAATACATTTTATGTTTTTTCAATTATGTATATAGCGGAGGTGAATAAGATGGCAAGAAATAGTAAAAAAGCAGTTCCAGAAGCAATGGATTCTTTAGATAGATTCAAATACGAAGTAGCTTCAGAAGTTGGTGTTAACTTAAAAAATGGTTACAACGGAAATATATCTGCAAAAGACGCTGGAAAAATCGGTGGACAAATGGTTAAAAAAATGATTGAACAAGCTGAAAACCAAATGATAAACAAATAGTTTTGTTTATAAAATAAGCTATCAAATATTTTAATAAAACGGATTTAAAAATGAGATTTCCTTATTTTTAGATCCGTTTTGTTGTATCTGTATCTTTTATTCTAGCAACAATCCCAATCCAATATTGCTTTATCGAATTTTTTATTTTTTAAATCTTCTTCAGAAATCAGTATAAATACACAAGCATTACTTTTATGAAAAAGAGGCTGTTTTCAAAACAGCCCTTTTTCAAAGGATTAATATCCAAAATTAACTTTTTGTGCCATATACTTCAATTACTGTTGCATCTGGTATTTCAATTACCGTTCTTTCATAATCTTCATAAATCGTTTCAGTAAATTCATTGGAATACTGAACCTTGAACCCAGCATTACTTAATGCTTCTGTTATCGATTGAATGCTATGCAATCTTCTTGAAATTTTGGAATACCTTTTAATACTCGGCGTATAAGTATATCCAGTTTCGGGTTCATAATAAGCTCCTTCTGTTTTAGCCGTCCAATCATTTAACGACTTAACTATTACAATAATATGTCCACTCTTTTTTAGTATCCGATAGCATTCTGACAATGCTTTTTTCAGTTCTATATCTGAAATATAATGTAAACATAAACGAGAATACACAACATCATATGTGCCATTTTCTTCAGGCATACTTTGTGTAACATCTTCTATCTGAAATGTTAAATTTTCTACTTCTTTTAGAAGATTTTTTGTATATTCCATGCCTTTTTTGTCCAATGTTGTGGCAACAACTTTTTTACCACGTCCTGACCAATATCCTTCAAAATATCCAGCAGTGCTAATTCCAATTGATTTTATCGTCTCAAAGGAAAGTCCTTCCAAAAAATCAATTGCATGTTGTTCTGTTGGAGAATACTTAAAAATTTCCATTTGACTTAACTCAAAAACAGTCATAACACATCATCTCCTATTCTGCTAAAAAATCTATTAACTGTCTACTATTGTCAAAAAAGAACTTATCAAACTCGTCTAATTTTTCATAAAATTCTTTATACCGTTTTTCAAGCACCTGCACTTGAGCTAAATCAGTAATTTCATTTAACTGAATAACAGCATCTCCATCCGTCCAAGCAAATATCCCTTCCATATCATCTTCGCTGTATTCTCCTATTCCATTGATATCTTTAAAAGCATATCCTCTTTTTTGATGATACTTTATCCCTCGCCCTGCTCGCAGTTCTTCTGATATTTCAACAAAAATTAAATTTTGATTGTCGATGAATAATCCTTTTATAAAACTATTCCCAACAATATCCCGATTAATCCCGATAATTTCATTATTTTCTTCTTGTTTTACAAAATACCCCTCGAACTCCCAATCGGAATCCCTATCAGTTGGTGTAACAATACCTGAAAATTTAAAAATTTTTTTCATATTCTCTTTCTCCTTTCAACTTTTGATATATCTATTATATCAAAGCTTTCATATTATGTGAAATACTTATTAATGATACCGATATAACTAAAAGTTATACCTAAATAATCTTTAATTCTTCAACAAAATTGCTTAACTCTTTAAATCTATTTTTTGTATTTATATAAATTCCATATTCGATTGGTTTAATTTCAAAAGAAGTTTCTATTTGCACAATTTCTTTTGAATTAAGTTCATCCAAAACTGCTTCTTTTGTTACTAATCCAATATTAGAATCATATTTTAAAATTTCTAACATTGTTTTATAATTGATACAATTATAATGAATTGAATGATTCGATATATTTTTTATAGCTTCAAAAAAGTTTTTCGTTGTTATAGAAGATTTTCTAGGCATATAAATTATTTTATCTTTAAAATCTTCTAATGAAACTTTTCCACTGAATTCATTATATTTACTATTTACAACTAAAATGTCCTGTAAATCCATTAATTTAATAAATTGAATTTTGTCATTTGTATAATTGTTATCTTTTTTAGCAACTACAATATCTAATTGCTGTTTCTCTAATTTCACAAGTTGCTCTGTTAAATCACTTCTATCAATATTTATGACCACATCAGGATATTTTTTATAATATTCTGATAAATTTCTTCCAAGAATTTTATTAAAAACTGTTACATGAGTACCCAAGTTAATATTTTTTATATTCGTATACATAAGTTCAATATTTTCCAATACTTTAATTGGAACACTAATTTCATCATACACTTTTCTTCCTAATTCATTTAATTTTAACCCTTTACTATTTCTATCAAATAACTTACTATTTAATTGACTTTCCAAATTCTGTATATGTTTCGTTACAGCTGGTTGCGATATATTTAATTTTTCACTAGCTTTCGTAATATTTTCTTCATCCGCTACTATTTTAAATATTTTATATAATTCTAAATTTACCATTTCAAAACTCCCTTTCATATCAAATTATATCACAATTTCTCATTTATTTCATTGCTTTTATTAATTATTATTTTTTATCATAGTTTCAATTTTTAATTTTAATCTACTATTTACTTCTAACATAATCTCTCCATTCTCATCCGTTCGAAAAACTCTACTTCCGCAAACTTTCTAATCTCGAAATGACATCTACATTGGGATGACCATACTTATTTTCTCCAACCCCAATCACAGCAACTTGTGGCGTAACTTTCTCTAGCATTTCTTGTATCGACGACGATTTTGACCCATGATGTGCTACTTTTAAAATATCACAATTTAAAACATTTGTATTTTTATACTTTTCCAAAATCTCCTTCTCCGCTTTTTCTTCAATATCTCCAGTAAAAAGCATGCTAAACTCACGACACACAAATTTTGCCAAAATCGAATTATTGTTAATTCCATTGTCAGAAATCATCTTTTGGCTATCTGGCCACAAAATTTGAAATTGACTGTACTGATCAATTTTGATGACATCTCCTGCTTGCACAGAAATTACTTTTACATTTTTGGCTTTTGCTAATTTCAGAAATTCTATACAATTTTCATACTCACTATCTTGTTTGCCAAGAATAATCGTGTCTACTTTTAAGTTTTCTACAATTGCAAACAATCCACCACAATGGTCTGAATCAAAATGTGAAACCATCAAAAAATCAATCTTCGTTATTTTTCGGTCCAATAAATAGGGAACTACTACATTTTCTCCATAATCATAATCTTGGTTATTTCCTCCATCAATAATAATATTTTTTCCCATAGGACTTTTTATCACAGAACAATCACCGCTGTCCAACATCAACAAAGTAAATTCTTAAATTTCTTGGAATTCTTCCTATTACATTGATTGATAAAATTATCATGACTGCCAAAGCAAGTATTTTCTTGGCATTTTTTCTGCAAAATTCAGAAATGCCTTTTCCTAAAAAAAATCGCAAAAATCTAATTTTTCTTGTCTGAAACAAATATATAATCCCCGCAATCACACCATAATACAAAATTAGCATCCACATATCAGGGGTTGGCAGATATATTTTCGAAAATGGCAATTTACTACAAACTTCTGCTACTTTAAAAATAATTGCAACTAAAAAATCTTCAAATATTGAAAGAAAGCCACCAATTTCTGGAAAAAACACTCCCACCATCAAACTAATATACCCAATTGCCAAAATTGGTCCTACTAGAAAATAAATCATTAAATTAGAAACAAAAAAAGTCAATGAAATCGTATTAAAACAAAAAATCATAATGGGAACAATCAAAATCTGGGCGGCAAAACTCACCAAAAATACTTCTAAAAATGACTTCGTAAATTTTGATTTTACCTTCCATTTACACTCAATAAATCTCTTTAAAAACTTATGAAACAATACAATTCCAAGCGTTCCTCCAAACGATAACCACATGCCGAACGGCAAAAATATGAAATGGATTGATAAAAAGCAAAATTAAAAATGTAAATAGAATTGTGACATAAAAATTATTTTTTCGATAAAAATTCTGGCTCATTAAGAGCATACCACTCATAATACAGGCTCTCATACACGAAGGGGCTGCTCCCGTAATCAGTACAAAAAATGCTAACATCAGTAAAATCATATAATTTTTTAATTTCCTACGATTCACAAATTTATCCAAAATTACTTGTATCCCAAGTATTACATACGAAACATGCATTCCTGAAATTGCTAACACATGTGACATGCTACTATTCTTAAAATTATCCTTAATTTCATCATCTAATTCACTGCTATCTCCTAGTAAAATTCCTTTTAAAAAAGCATTTGTATCTTCTTTATATAAGTTATCTAATACCTGATACAGTTTATTTTTTATTTGATAAATTTGGCTCATACAATTACTTTGATGTCCCATTATTTTTGGCTCTTTTGAATACAAACTTCCATAAATTTTACTTTGTTTCAAATAATTTCGATAACTAAACCCCTTATAATTTCGTGCTACATCACCTTTTGAAAACTCTCCTGAAATTTGTACAATATCTCCATATTGCAAATCACAATCTTGACTTGTATAAATGAGTAACTTTGTATTCTCACTTTTTTCAACATTGGATTCTATTACCTTGACAACATACGAATTTGAACGCTCTTTTTCAGTTTTATTACTAACAACCCTTGCAATTCCTGCAAACTCAATCTTTTCTGGATAAACTTTCTCAAATGAAAAAACGAGGGCCATATTTCTATATAGCCCCCCAATTATTACTATTATCAATCCTATTTTTATCAATCTATTCATGGCTAAATCTCCTTTTCAAAAATCAATTTAGCCCCCCTGCAATTTTTACTTTTTACTGTATTACTCTTCTAGCTGTTACAAATCTTTGTGAATAATAAGAATTGGTATTTAAATTGTCAATTACAACACCTCTTTTTGGATTTGCACTGTGTATGAAATCTCCCCCACCAATATAAATCCCACAATGACCTATTTTTGTTTTACCATCATCGTAAAATAATAATAAATCTCCTGCTTGCAAATTAGCTCTTTCTATAACCGCACCCACAGAAGTTTGGTCTGCTGCAACTCTTCCTAATGTATAACCAAAATGTGAGAATACATATCTGGTAAAACCTGAACAGTCAAAACCTGCCTGTGGTGAACTACATCCCAATACATATGGATAACCTAAGTACTGTTTTGCAAATGCTACAACATCATTTTGCCCACTTGGCGACGGTGTTTCTGTAGGCGTTTCTTGTTGTGGCACCTCTTCTGTTCGGTCTTCTGGCATACTTCTTGATGTCACATCTTTTTCTTTTACTAATGTTTTGCTAATATATCCTGCATTAATTTTGTTAGTTGAAATTTTATAAAATTTTCCCTCTTCTCCTGTAATCGTAACCACATCGTCCTCATCTAATACAGCAACAATACTCCCATCTGTTGAAGCACGATCTCTTACTCGAGCTGTTTCAACAATAACCACTGCTGTCTTATGCATTGTTGTTGTTTCAGCTGGTGATTCTACTGGCTGTTCAGTTGGTGGTTCTGGTGTAACTGTCTCAGCTGGTGGTGTATTTTCTGGTGGTTCTGGTGGATTTGGAACTTCTGGAGCTGTTTCAACTGGTGGTTCTATTGGAGCTGCTGTAAGCTTGGATTCCGTTACCCAACCTGAAGTAGTCTCATCCGCTATTTTATACCAATTTCCTAACTTTGCTTCAATCGCCACTTGACTTCCCTTTGCAATTTCTATTTTTGCATTAGTTGATAAATTAGGAATCAACCTAACTTTCACTGCATTAGTTAACGAGATTGTTCCACCTACCTTTAATTCTGCAACCGTATTTTGTGTACTTGTTTGAGATTCTGGAGAATCTGTTTGAGCTGGCGGATTCGATGTAACTGGTTCTTGGGTTGATGGATTTTGTATAACTGGTTCTTGTGGAGCTGTATTGTTGGTTGGCTCAGTCGTTTCTGGTGGTACAGTTTCTGCTTCTCCTGCTTGTTTCTTAAAAAATTCCGCTTTTGCATAACCTACTTTTTCTCCATATTTAACTTTATACCATTCTCCATTTTCCTCTAATATTTCAACTTTATCCTCCTGATACACATTGGTTACAATATTAGAATCCGTTGATGCTGTTTCTCTAATGCGAACTGCCGTAACACTCACCGTAGCGGTAACTGCCAGTGATTGATTCATTATTGCCAAAAGAATAAAACTAATGATAAATGGTAAAATAATTTTTTTCATTTTTTTATGTCCTTTCTTTTATTTTTCATCCTTTTCGGTCTTCAAATCTAATTTGATATGGACTTCCTCCAACTGTTTTGGAAAAACTGTGGATGGAGCTCCCATCATAACATCACGTGCTTTTTTATTTTTGGGAAAAGCAATGACTTCACGAAGTGAAACCTCTTGGGCAAGTAGCATAATAATCCTATCAATTCCTGGTGCTGCCCCAGCATGTGGTGGAGTTCCATAAGAAAATGCCTTAAATAATGCTCCAAACTTTTTCTTTACATCTTCTATTGTATAACCTGCTATCTCAAAAGCTTTTATCATAATTTCTTGATCATGATTTCGAACTGCACCTGAAGCTAATTCTAAACCATTTCCCACTAAATCATATTGATAGGCATAAATATCCAATGGATTCTTGGTTTTCAAAGCTTCCATTCCACCTTGTGGCATTGAAAATGGATTGTGATTAAAATCAATGGTTCCTTCTTCTGATAATTCATACATTGGAAAATCAACAATAAAACAGAATTTATATACATTTTTTTCTAATAAGTCAAACTCTTCTCCTAATTTTATTCTGACCTCTCCTGCTATTTTAGTTGCCTTATGTTTCTCATCTGCAATGAAAAAGATACTTGAACCTGGCTTTACTCTCATCTTTTCAAAAATCGCCTTTTTCCTGTCTTCATCAATAAATTTACTAATTCCACCACTCAAATTCATCTCTTGGTCTACTTTCACCCAAGCCAATCCCTTAGCATCTAGCTCTCGTATCGCAAAGTCTGACATGCTATCGAAAAATTTACGTGGTTTTTCTTCTCCTTTTTCTGTTACAATTGCTTTAACAGTTTTCCCTTGAAATGCCTTAAATTCTGTTCCCTCAAAAATCTCTGTCAAATCACAGATAATAAGTGGATTTCTTAAATCTGGTTTATCGATACCATACTTTTCCATTGCCTCTTGATAGGGAATCCTTAAAAATGGACCCTCATCAACCTTCCAATCTGAATTGGCTTTGAATACATTTGGTATGATTGTTTCAATCACTTTAAAAACATCCTCTTGTTCAGCAAACGCCATCTCAAAATCCAATTGATAAAACTCCCCTGGAGAACGATCGGCACGAGGATCTTCATCGCGAAAACAGGGAGCAATTTGATAATATTTTTCAAATCCTGAAACCATGAGCAATTGTTTAAACTGTTGTGGTGCTTGTGGAAGTGCATAAAATTCACCTGGATGAAGTCGACTTGGTACCAAAAAGTCACGTGCTCCTTCTGGTGAAGAATTGGCTAAAATCGGTGTTTGAATTTCACTAAAACCTAAGTTATCCATTTCCTTTCGAAAATCTTTTAAAATCTTGGAGCGCATATGAATATTTTGATGAATTTTTTCATTACGCAAATCCAAAAATCGATATTCCAATCGCAAATCTTCTCGCACATTTTGCCCTTCCATATTAATTTCAAAAGGAAGATTGGCTCTACATTTACCAAGCACTGTCAAATCTGTTGCCACAACTTCAATTTCTCCTGTTGGAAGTTTGTCATTTTTACTACTTCTTTCCAATACTTTCCCAGTAACTGTTATGGTGCATTCCTTGTTTAAATCTTGTGATTTTTCCACTAAATCAGCCTTCTCATTTAGGACAATTTGTGTGATACCATATTCATCACGCAAATCAATAAACATCATTTTTCCTAAATTTCGAATCGTTTGTACAAATCCTGCAAGACGTACTTCTTCTCCTACATTTGTTATATTCAATTCTCCACAGTTATGTGTTCTATATTTATTTTTCATGTTAAAATACCTTTCCAAATTTGTGGCTTTATTATATAACATTATTTGGAATTTTTCAATTGTTTCATTAAAAAATTTTCAAAAGCTTGCAAATCTAAACAGAAGAAACCGAGGGAAAACTCCCCTCGGTCAGTCGTTTTATATGTACTTTGTTAGCTGTTTCATCGGTATTGTACTGGTATTCCGATTAATTCAAGAAGTACAGAAACTTGCGTTTCTTTATCAAAACCAATTATGAATCTTCGGTCTCGTTCTTCAATAAAGTCGATCAGTGTTAAAATCTGTGCCAGCTGTTTCAACTGTTTTAAGGTCAATTCCTGTGCTAATTCCCGCATCAGATTAAATTCCTCATCTTTGTAAAGCAATTCTTTTTCTGATGTTAACTCCTCCAATTTTTGAGTTGCATCTGGTAATTCTAAATTTTCAACCTCCACTTTACCAGTCAAATAGCAATTTATGGAAAATACGTCTAACTCTTTTATGGACCTTTGAAGTTCTTTCTGTTTTAAACTCAAATCAAACTCAGCTTTTTGGGTAGCATTTATTTCATTTTCTAAACACATAAGTTCTTTCGTCAAATTTACTACTCTTTCTTTCCGAACTTGGATTTCCTCAAAAACCCTTTGTAAATATTGCCTCTGTTCTTCAAGTCTTTTATAGCATTGTTCCTTTATAGCCACAAGCGCTTCGCCTTGTTTCCTTTTTTCTTGTACTGCTTTTTGTATTATTTCTTGTTGCCTCTTTAATTTCTCTAATTGATTTTTCACCTTTTCTTCTGCTGGGTCTTTCTCTCTAGACTGCTGTACTCTCTCTTTCTGGCTTACCATATCTCGTTTCACCTTAGGCTTAGCCTTGTTATTCCTTTTCAACTGTCTTTGCACCTCCTGCAAATAACTGCCCGAAAGCCTTTCTTCCAAAGATTTTTTAAATTCTTTTACAGACATCCCACAATAGTCTGCAAACTCTTTTTCTGTCCACCCTTTTTTTAGATTACTCTTAAGCAATTTTCTATTAATTATCCGAGCCATCACTTTTCCTCCTGTTCATTAATAATCATGTCAATTTGATTCATGACTTCTGAAAGTACATTCAATAGTGTATCAAACTTATCCTCTAACTTAATTGAACAACTTATCTCCTCTTTCTTTCCTCCTTTTGGATACTCAACATTGTTTTTCTTTCTCGGCAAATCTAATAGACTTTCCCTTGTAACACCATTATTATCCGCAATTATTTGTAAATACCTATATAATGTCTGATTTGTAACTCCGTATTTCTCTGCAATCTGTAGATTGGATAACCCTTCCATCCTTCTGATCATATACTCTTTTATCATTAATTTTACTCGTTCTGACCGTTTCAACATATCTTTCGACCTCCGTCCTATTTAATTATTTTATTAAACAGTTCCTATATTTTATAACAAAAGTATTATATCATATTTTACATAAAATGTCAATTGTCATCTAAAACCTAAAAAAGACCGTTTAAACGGTCTTTTTTTATCTTCTCGTGATTCCTATTAAACATTCTCTTTAATATATTCAACAACATCACTTACAGCAACTACTTTTTCTGCATCAGTATCTGGAATTTCAATATCAAATTCTTCCTCTAAAGCCATTACTAATTCAACAATATCTAAAGAATCTGCACCTAAATCATCAATAAAAGATGCCTCCATTGTTACTGCAGTTTCAGCAACACCTAATTGCTCAACGATGATAGCTTTTACTTTTTCAAAAACTTCCTCACTGCTCATATTTAAAATCCTCCTTTTTAGTTTTTACAAATTTTATAAGTTAGTTTTATTATATGTTTCATTAAATGTCAAGTACTTATTCAATTTTTTTCAAATTCTTGTATCATTTTCTGTACAACATTACTTTTCACAAAGCTTTCAGCTTGTTTTAAGGTCGTATAAAATAAAAATTCATCACTGCTTCCATGTGCTTTTACAACTGGCTTTTTTACACCTAAAAATAAAGCACCACCATACTCCTTATAATCTGTCATCTTCTTAAACTGGTTGATCGCTGGCAAACATGGCACTGTTGCAATGGTTCGCAATATATTTTTCGTCAAACTTTCTGTTAGTGATACTTTTACCAATTTTCCAACACCTTCCACTGTCTTCAAAAATACATTTCCTGTAAATCCATCTGTTATAACACTATCCACTTCACCTGTAAAGCAATCTCTTCCTTCGACATTTCCAATGAAATTCAAACCATACTTTTCAGCATTTTCTTTTAATAAAGTATATGTTTCTTTCATCAAATCGTTACCTTTGTTTTCTTCGGTTCCAATATTCAATAAACCAATTCGTGGTTTTTCCAATTTTAACGTATTTTTCAAATAAATATTAGACATTTGTGCAAATTGCAGTAAATTTAAAGGTTTACAATTTGTATTAGCTCCTGCATCCATTAACAAAAACTTTCCATGATGAGCTGGTAAAATTGGTGCAATAGCAGGTCTATCAATGCCTCGGATTCTTCCAACTAATAAAGTAGCTCCTGTCAAGAGAGCTCCTGAATTTCCCGCAGAAATAAATACGTCACCTTCTCCTTTTTTGAGCATATCGAATCCAACTACCATGGAAGAATCTTTTTTCCCACGAATGGCTTGCGTTGGAATATCCTCCATTTCAATTTGTTCCGTTGTGTGACGAATTGTAATTTTACTTGATATTTCACTAATGCTATTTTTCCCATAAAATGCTTTCACCTTTTGGTTGATAATGCTTTCATTCCCTGTTAAAATAATATCTGCCTCAATTTCGTTTGCTGCTTTCACAGCACCTTTTATATTCGCATCAGGTGCATTATCTCCACCCATAGCATCTAAAATAATTTTCACGTATTTGTCCTCCTTCAAGATTATTTATATTATGATTTGCTTTTAGACATTACTATTTTATTATAAAAAATGAAAAAATCAAGTGTTTTTTTGGATTTTGTGAAAATTCTAGCAGAAATGCTAAAGATATAAAATTTTAATTTTCATAATGACCTTTACAATGTACTATTTCTATATGTTCTTTGGTTATTCTATATACCAATCTATTGACATCATCTATGCATCGACTCCAAAAACCACTTAATTCACCTTTCAAAGGTTCTGGTTTTCCTAGTCCTACAAATTGATTGCTTTGAATATCCATTAATAGGTAATTTATACATTTCAAAGTCTTCTTATCTTCTGTTTGCCAATAGCAATATTCTTCCCATGCTTGATTGGTAAAACTTATCTTATTCATATTCCATCGCCTCTAAATCTTCCATCGTTTTTTCAATTACATTACCATTTTCTAGTTCTTTTATCGATTTTTTAATTGTTTTTAAATTTCTCTCTGAATAAAACGGATCCACTGAAACTTCAAAAGGAATTCTTTTTTCACGACTCATTTTTTTTGCAAAAATAATAAAAGCTGTTGTCATGGTCATCCCCAATTCCTTACAGGTTTCCTCCATCTCCTTTTTTAATTCTTCATCCATACGAAAATTAATTGATGTTTGTGCCATTTTTATCTCCTCCTGATTTATATTATAGCATTTTGTAATTATATTGTCAATACCTTGTATATACTATGCAAATAAATATTATACACTTTTTCTATGGATTATTACGAAATTTGGGGCAGATATGCCATAGAATTCTAAAAAATTTGAATATTTACTATATATCATAATATCATACAGTTTTACAAATGTCAATTATACTTCATCGCAAATTTCGACAAAACCACTGTTTAGAAAGTTGAATAACGTTTCTACCCTCTTGACTTTTTATGTAAATTATGCTATATTATAATTGTTTTGTGCGTATTTTGCACACTTTCTACCCTACTTAATAGGTAGATTTTGAAACTTATAAACCTTGCTTTTATTTAAGAAAGGACGAAACTTTATGATTTTTATTCAATTGACTGAAATCACTAAAGCTCTTAATGGAACTGTAGAATCTGAAATAGCAAGAAAGGTTACTATCCCTGTAAATTTAATTGCAGAAATCACAGAATCCAAAGAGCTAGCTCCACCAAAAGGTTTTTATACCGAAAATCAAATCGACTATAACATTCCAACATCAACAATTCTGATAAATTGCTATAGTCTGACAAAAACCATTTGTGTAGCCGAAAAATACCAGGATATTATTAAAAAATTACAGAAACATAATACTGTAGTTTAATTAATGTCTTGACTTAATAACTATCCTATAACAAAAAACGGTTCTACGAACCGTTTTTTGTTATATTTCAAGTTATATTTTACTCAACAATATCAGAAACAACACCAGAACCTACTGTTCTACCACCTTCACGGATAGCAAATCTTAGTCCTTTTTCGATTGCGATTGGTGTAATTAATTCAATTGTCATCGCAATGTTTTCACCTGGCATAACCATTTCTGTTCCTGCAGGTAATTCAATAACACCTGTAACGTCAGTTGTTCTGAAATAGAATTGTGGTCTGTATCCATTAAAGAATGGAGTATGTCTTCCACCTTCTTCTTTTTTCAAGATATAAACTTCTGATTTGAATTTTGTATGAGGATTGATTGTTCCTGGTTTTGCAATAACTTGACCTCTTTCGATATCTTTTCTGTCAATACCTCTTAAAAGAAGTCCAATGTTGTCACCAGCTTCTGCTTGGTCTAATAATTTTCTGAACATTTCAACACCTGTAACAACTGTTTTTTGTCTTTCTTCTCTAATACCAACGATTTCAACTTCATCTTGCATTTTAACAATTCCTCTTTCTACTCTACCAGTAGCAACTGTACCACGACCTGTGATTGTAAATACATCTTCAACTGGCATTAAGAATGGTTGATCAACTGGTCTTTCTGGTGTTGGGATATAACTATCAACAGCATCCATCAATTCTTTGATTGGAGCATATTCTGGAGCATTTGGATCAGTTGATGAACTTTCTAATACTTTTAAAGATGAACCTTTGATAAATGGAATGTCATCTCCTGGGAAATCATATTCAGATAATAATTCTCTTAATTCCATTTCAACTAATTCAACTAATTCTGGATCATCAACCATATCGCATTTATTTAAGTAAACAACGATATATTTAACCCCAACTTGTCTTGCTAGCAAGATGTGCTCTCTTGTTTGAGGCATTGCACCATCTGCTGCAGATACAACTAAGATAGCTCCGTCCATTTGAGCAGCACCTGTAATCATGTTTTTAACATAATCAGCGTGACCTGGGCAGTCAACGTGTGCATAGTGTCTGTTTTCTGTTTCATATTCTACGTGAGCTGTGTTGATTGTGATTCCTCTTGCTTGTTCTTCTGGTGCTCCGTCGATTTTGTCATATGCTGAAAATTCAGCTTTTCCTAATAAACTTAAATATTTTGTAATAGCAGCTGTTGTTGTTGTTTTTCCGTGGTCAACGTGACCGATTGTACCAATGTTAACATGTGGTTTTGTTCTTTCAAATTTAGCTTTTGCCATTTTTGATTCCTTCCTTTCTTGAAGTAGTTTCTCTACTTCCTTAAAATTTTTATTTTCATATTATTTGCAT
This sequence comes from uncultured Clostridia bacterium, assembly GCA_947573445.1. Classification (GTDB taxonomy): domain Bacteria; phylum Bacillota; class Clostridia; order TANB77; family CAG-508; genus Scatovivens. Next base: position 151,960 of record CANPFR010000002.1, read on the forward strand.
TTTACACTAATTTTTTATAAAATGCAAGCTATTTTTATAAAATTTTTATAAAATTTTGAATTATCCTTCTTTGCTCGTTCTTGTTGCAACAATATTATCCAAAATAGATTTTGGCACTTCGTCATAATGAGATGGTTCCATTGAGTACGTTCCTCTACCTTGTGTTTTGGAACGCAAATCTGTTGCATAACCAAACATTTCTGAAAGTGGAATAAAAGCATGAATTTCTTGCATTCCATCACTTCCGTCCATTCCTTCCATTCTTCCACGTCTTGAGTTAACGTCTCCAATAACATCTCCCATATATTCTTCTGGAACGGTTATTTCAACTTTCATAATTGGTTCCAAAATAACAGATTTTGCTTGACGACATCCTTCTTTAAATGCCATTGAACCAGCAATCTTAAATGCCATTTCAGATGAATCGACATCATGGTAAGAACCATCTACCAAAGTTGCCTTAAAGTCAATTACTGGATATCCAGCAAGTGTACCACTTTCTGCCGCTTCACGAATTCCTTCTTCTGTTGGTTTGATGTATTCTTTTGGAACAACACCACCAACAATTTTACTTTCAAACTCAATTCCTGAACCTGGCTCTAATGGTTCCATTTCAATCCAAACATGACCATATTGACCACGTCCACCAGATTGACGAATGAATTTTCCTTCCACACGAACTGGTTTACGAATTGTCTCTTTATATGCAACTTGTGGTTTACCAACATTACATTCTACTTTGAATTCTCTTTTTAATCTGTCAACAATAATATCCAAATGAAGCTCACCCATACCAGCAATAATGGTTTGACCAGTTTCTTGATTGGTATAAGTTTTGAAAGTTGGGTCTTCTTCAGCTAATTTTGCTAAGGCAATTCCCATTTTTTCTTGCGCAGCTTTATCTTTTGGCTCAATTGCAATATCGATAACTGGCTCTGGGAATTCCATCGATTCTAGAATAATTGGATGTGCTGGATCGCACAATGTATTTCCTGTTGTAACATCTTTCAAACCAACTGCTGCTGCAATGTCTCCAGCATACACTTTGTCAATATCTTCTCTGTGATTTGAATGCATTTGAAGAATTCTTCCAATTCTTTCTTTTTTATCTTTACTTGAGTTTAATACCGTTGAACCAGACTCTAAAGTTCCTGAATAAACTCTAAAGAAACATAATTTTCCAACAAATGGGTCTGTTGCAA
>CANPFR010000003.1 GCA_947573445.1 uncultured Clostridia bacterium
TATACAAAAACGCCTACAACCCTTTATTTTAGGCGGTAGGCACGAGTTTTGTAATCACTAACGCGATTAATGTAATGCCTTTATTTTTGAACATAAAACTACTTTTGTATTTTTTCAGAAAGATTTTTCTATTTTTCACAAAATCCTGTATTTCCCTTGCTTTCATCTTTCGTTTCTCCTTATATTTCTATTTGTTACAATTGTCGTGTGTGTTAGGCAAATTTTTCTGTTTTTTACTACTTTTGTAGTGAATTCTAGCTCTTTTCAAAAATATAAATGAAGATATCTGTAATTGGCAAATCCTCATACAAATATCTTTATTATAAAATATATTTTCAATTTTGACAAGTCTCTTTAACAATGTAATAAAATTGTAATATTACATAAAAATACTTTTCTATTCCTTTTTTACTTACAAAAAATATGTTTCCCAATCGTCATAACCTGTGGTCTACTCCAAATCCAAGCAGATGTAGCTGTATCAGGATTAAAATAGTAAACACATCCGAGAGGTCGGATCCCACCCATTTATGGCGTCTTGGGCTGCTTTTTTACTACTATCATCATACCCCAAATTGATTTGTCCATCAGAAACACAAGTATAAGCCCCAGATTGGTAAATGACTCCAGAAACAGAATTAGGAAACCTTGAATCTGCCACTCGATTCATAACCGTGGCAGCAACCGCAACCATTCCATTATAAGGCTCACCTCTTGCTTCTCCATATACTAAATGACTAAGCAAATTTAAATCACTATTGTTACTTGCAGATCCACCAGACGAATTCGAATCTTTAATCCCCAAAGCAGCCAATGTCTTTGAACCGACAATTCCATCAGCAGTCAATCCATTTTTTCTTTGAAAAGATTTAACTGCTTCATATGTTTTCGAACCAAACACTCCATCCACACTTCCATTATAATAGCCCCACGATTTGAGCTTTGTTTGAATTTGTTTTACTTCCTCCCCACTTGAACCATATTGCGAAATCGCATAAACCATTGGTAATCTGGCCAAAATCCAGTATAATAAAATCCCCATAATTAGGATACCTATTAAATATTTACGTTTTTTCATATTAACCTCCATCTTTTCTCCTATTCTTACCAAATTTTAAGTTTTTATACATTTTTTGTAATCCATTTGTAATAAAAATGTAACAAAAATTTTATATTTTTTTGTCAAATTAGGGTTGCTATTTTTTGACATTATTTGTATAATGAAACTAGATTTTTTAAGGAGTAAAAGTATGGAATTTACAAAAGACATTGAATTTAATCATTGCCCAACCGCTCAAGATAATTTGACGCTTATTTATCGTGGTTATTTAAATCATTCACCAGATTTGACCATTGTTTATGGTTTTGGTAAATCTTGGCATCATACAACAGAAACTCCTATGACAAAAACATCTTCTGGATTTTCGGTAGAAATTAAAATGTTAGATTTTGATACTTTCAATTTTTGTTTCAAAAATTCTAATAACGAATGGGATAACAATTCTAATTGTAATTACATCTCTCCCATCTTACCTTGTGAAATTCCAGCTGAAAATGTACAAAAATTTGATATTGACGCTTTAATTGAAGAAATATTAGAACCATTGACTTTTCAAAAACAAGAAGAAACAGAAACTTCTACCCTTTTTCAGACCACTACAGAACCTGTTGATTTAGGCATTGAAATCACCAATATTTTATCTCAAATAAATTGGGATGATACAGACACAGAAACTGGAACAGAATATACTACCTTAGATGAAATTCTTACTGGTACAATTATTGAAGAAATTCCTATTGAATTACTTGAAAATGAACCAACCCCTGAACCAGTTTTGCCAACGTTTGAAAAACAAACCGCTTTAATCAATATAGAAGATCCCTTTACTATCAGTCCTAGAAAATTAAGTACCTTTTATTTATTTAGAAAACGTCTCAAGTTATCTTTTTATAAATTATTAAAAACCATTCCAAAATTAATTTTTGGTTCAGAAGAAAATTAATTTATGTAAAAAAGTGCTGTAAAAAAACTCAATATACTACCTAAGAAACATAAAGCAATATCTTAAATTGCTTACTTTTCTTCAAAAAGATAAGTTTTTTTACAGCCATTTTTGTATTTACATTCCAATCTTTCTCATAAATTGTTTTCCTTTTTTTACCATCTTCTTTTTGTTATTATCAATTCCCTCAGAATACATCATCATTGCTCCTGCTGTAAGCAATGTTCCAATCATTAAACCTTTTGTAAATTTCATATCTTTTTACCACCTTTCTACAATATTTTTATATTATTTATTATTTTCTTTTTTCTCCAATCTATACTCTCTAAAAAATGAATAAATTTGAAAAATTGCTATGATTAGCAAAAAAATCCCAAAATATTTCCTCAAATTTTGATTATCAATTTTAAAAGATAATAAACTCCCACAAATAGCACCTATTATACCAAAAAAAATCACTGTCACCGCTAATCTATAATCTATTGTTTTACGCCTCACATTTAGATAAATTGCAACAATTGAAGTGGGAATAAAAAATACCAAATTGATTCCTTGAATCAGATGTTGCTCAATATTTCCGAATAAACTAAGTAGTAAAATTAAAATTGTGCCACCACCCATTCCAATTGCTGCAACACTTCCTGCGACAATCCCAAAAATAATTTCTTTCATCCTTTTCCTTCCAAAATTTTTTATCTATTGATTTTAAAAAATCATTTTGATTCCTGCATAAATCAAAAAAATAATAAATGAAATTTTTAAAAAATTCTTTCCTGCATTCCACAACACCCTGGATCCAATATAGCTTCCAATTATTCCACCGAACAGCACATTTCACAGCCATTCCCCAATCAATATAATTTTCCTTAAAATAAAAACATCCACTCGTAAAAACCATAAAAAATACACAAAATATTGTAGTTGCACGTGCTTTTACTTCATCCACTTTTAAAATTGATGTCAGATATGGTACTAATATTAAACCTCCGCCACTGCTAAACAATCCACTCACAATTCCAGCACAAAAACCTATTAGCATGTTTTTCCAAAAACTTTTTTCTTTCATGCTAATAGGTTTTACTTTTTTTTCAATTTTATACCATAATCTCTTTACTTAAGCTGTGGAAATTTCAACTTTTTCAAAAAATTTTAAATTTTTACAAAAAAGCAACTTCCTTTACATTTTTCGAAATACACCAGTTACTTTTCCTAAGATTTCGCAATTTGGAACAATTATTGGCTCCATCGTTGAATTTTCTGGTTGTAATCTGATGTGATCTTTTTCTTTATAAAATGTCTTAACAGTCGCTTCATCTTCTATTAAAGCAACCACAATTTCCCCATTAATGGCCGTGTTTTGTTTTCTCACTAAAATATAATCTCCACTCAAAATTCCCGCTTCAATCATACTTTCGCCCCTGACAACCAACATAAAACTCTCACTATTTCCTACAAAATCCAATGGAATTGGGAAGGTGTCAGTTATATTTTCAACTGCCAATATTGGCTCACCTGCCGTAATTTTTCCTATGATTGGAACATCTACCATTTCTCTATTAGAATAAAAATCCTTCTCAAACGTTTCTTGTTTTTCCTCTTCTAAAGCACCACCTTTTAATAATTTCAAAGTTCTACCTTTTTGACTTTCTTTTTTAATATATCCTTTTTTCTCCAGAGCTGCCAAATATCCATGTACGGTCGCTGTAGATTTTAATCCAACTGCTTTTCCAATTTCTCGAACAGATGGTGGATAACCATTTAATTTAATTTGTTTTTCAATAAATTTTAGGATTGCCTTCTCTCTTTTATTGATACTATTTGGGTCTTTTTTCTTCATACCTATCACTCCTTATTTTTTTATTTTATAGGAAAACTTTTATTCGTAAAATAATTTTATCACAAAACATTTGATTTGTCAAACAAAAGTTTAGTTTTCTATAAAAAAATTTATCCTATCTTCCTTTTTACTCATATAATTCAATAGGTAATGCCATGAATTCTTGTCATTGTCCTTCTGGTTGTGAATTGGTTACTTTAGCCAATACACTTTCCTGCATTATTGCTAAAAATCTAACGATTAATGACATTACTATTTTAGCAAGTTTTCTTTCCTCTCTTGGTGACAATCTTGCGACTATTGCAGCAGTCCAATCTGCTTGCAATCCTAATTAAAAAATGATGTAGCAAAATTCTACATCATTTCTCTTTTAATCCTCACATTTACAATCTGCATATTTATTTTTTAACATCTCAAAAATCTGTACATGGTTCTCCTCATCCATAACAATTCTTGCTAGCACTGCTCGAATACTTTCATTCGTACATATACTTATCAAATGCTTATATCCATTAATTGCTTCTTTTTCTGATTCAATATTGTTTAACAACATTTCTTTCAAATTGTTAAATTTTGTTTTTACATTATCAGAACACCATTTATTTCCATATGTACTCATATAATATGGCTTTAACCCCAAACTCACCAATATTTCTCCAAGTAACTCCAAATGTTTCATTTCCTGTTTTGAAATCATCTTTAAAAAGGTTGCTACTTCCGCCAATTCTTCACTTGTCAAATATTGAAAAACATAACTCAAAATCGTAGTCAACTCACTTTTTCCACCTGCATAAGCATCATAAACCAATTTTCCAAACTTCTCATCTGGCACAACATTTACAAGCTCTGGATACGGAATTTTACTCATTTCTTTAAACACAAAACTAAAATCCTGACTATTCATATAAAAAACCTCCCTTTTGCCTATAATATGCAAAAGCAAGATTTTCGTGATATAAAATCCCCCCTCAATCCAAACCAGAAAACGAAAAATCTATTGATTGTTTTCCAGTAGGAATTTTTAAGGAGGATAGCTTCTTAAATCCCTCTCTTACTAGACTATTCATACCACTCAAATTCCCAATCCACTAAAAGTACACTATCACCATCTTTTATTCCTTTTTCTCTCAAAGCATCATCAATTCCAAGCTTTTTCAAACTCCTTTGCAAATAAGCAAAGGACTCATTATCAGCTACATTTACTCTACGCATAATTCGTTCAGCTGCTGGACCTTGTACCACAAATTCCCCATTTACCACTTCTACTGTAAATGGTTCTTCCTCCTCTTCCAAGGTATAAACAATTCTATCATCCAAATCAACAATTTCTTCCTTTGGTAGTGTTTTAATTACATCAGATACATGATTAAATAATTCTTTTAACCCTTCTCCTGTCACAGCTGAAATTTTATATAATTCCAATCCTTTCTCTTTGGCTAATTTTTCCAAATCCTTCAAATTTTGTTCATTCTGCAAACTATCTATTTTATTAGCAACAATTATTTGCTTTCGCTTTGCTAATTTTTCACTATACTTTTCCAATTCTTCATTAATTTTATGGAAATCCTGAAGTGGATTTCTTCCCTCTGTTCCTGCACAATCAATTACATGCAATAGTAAACGTGTTCTCTCCACGTGTCTCAAAAACTGAGTTCCAAGCCCAATTCCACTACTTGCCCCTTCAATAATTCCTGGAATATCAGCAATCACAAAACTATCACCATATTCTGTTTTGACAACTCCAAGATTCGGATTAATGGTTGTAAAATGATAATCCGCAATTTTCGGAGTAGCTGCTGTTACTTTAGAAAGAATCGTAGATTTTCCAACATTTGGAAACCCAACTAATCCAACATCTGCTAAAGACTTTAACTCCAAAATGACTTCTTTTTCTTTTCCCTTTTCGCCATCGATTGAAAAATTGGGTGCTTGTCTTGTCGAAGTGGCAAAATGCGTATTTCCTTTTCCGCCTCTTCCACCTTTTAATACCAATTCCTTTTGCCCTTTTTCTGATAAATCAACAAGGACTTTCCCACTTTTATAATCTTTTACAACTGTTCCAATTGGCACTTTAATATAGCAATCATCACCATTTTTTCCATAACAATTACTCCCTCTTCCATTTTCACCGTTTTGGGCTTTAAATTTTTTGTTAAAACGAAAATCAATCAACGTATTACTATCTGGATCAACCACAAAATAAACATCTCCACCTTTTCCGCCGTCTCCGCCATCTGGTCCACCTGCAGCTACATACTTTTCTCGCCTAAATGATGTTGCACCATTTCCACCATCACCTGATTTTATAATGATTTTTGCATAATCAATAAACATAATCTTTTCCTTTCTGTTAAAAACCAAACTTTCTAATATAAATCATTTTCTTCTCCATGTATATCATCTTGTGGTCTAAATGCTGGAGACATAATCAATAATAACTTCATTTTTCCAGCAAACACAAAATTACCACCTTTTGGGACTTCAACAACATCGCCCTTTTTGACTTCCATTTTTTCATTTTCAACACGAAAAACGCCTTCTCCGTCTAAAACATAGTAAATCTTGGAACTGTAATTATTTTTATCATATGTATCATGCCCTTTAAAAACGTCTTCAAAACTCAAACTAATCTCTTTACATTCTAAATCAAAATTATAACCTGTTAAACCTTCTTGTTGAAATGAAGGTTCTGTTGGTAATTTTTTTATGTATTTGCCCATTTTAATCTCCTTTTTCTAATTTGGGGATTGGATAGGTTAAGCTCTATCCCTACGAGTTTATGATTAACCCTACTTTTTGATATACTTCATTTACAATTTTATTTGCTTTTTTCTGTGCTTTTTTTGCACCACTTTCATAAATTTCTTTCAGTTTTTCTGGATTTTCTAATAAATCATAATATTTTTCCTGTAACGGCTGTAGCTTCTTGACAACCACTTCAGCTGTTTTATTTTTAAAATCGCCATACCCTTTTCCTTCAAACTCTTTTTCAACCTCATCCATTGATTTTCCTTCAATTAACCCATAAATTGTCATTAAATTGCTAACACCTGGTTTGTTTTCCTTGTCGTATCTGACACAATTTTCCGAATCAGTTACTGCTTTTTTTAGTTTTTTGCGAATATCTTCTGGTGAATCATTTAAGAAAATGACATCATTTAAATTTGTGGCACTTTTGCTCATTTTAGCCGTTGGGTCTTGTAATCCCATTATTCTAGCACCTTGCTCTCCAATAAAAGCTTCTGGAATCACAAATGTTTGACCATAGATGGCGTTAAATCTTTCTGCAATATCGCGTGTGATTTCTAGATGTTGTCTTTGATCTTCGCCAACGGGCACTAAATCAGCATTATACACTAGAATATCAGATGCCATCAAAACAGGGTAGGTAAACAATCCACTGTTAATATTATCTGCATGTTTTGCTGATTTATCCTTAAACTGGGTCATGCGGTTTAATTCGCCCATATAGGTATAGCAATTCAAAATCCAATTTAGTTTCACATGTGCATCAACCTGTGACTGCAAAAATATCGTATTTTTCTCAGGATCTAAACCACTTGCCACATAAATTGCCAAAACTTGCATAGCTCGTTTTCGCAAAACTTCTGGGTCGTTTCTAACCGTCAAAGAATGCAAATCTGCAATCATATAATAGCAATCATATTCGTCTTGCATTTTAACCCAATTCTGAATCGCTCCCAAATAATTTCCAAGTGTTAAATTTCCTGTGGCTTGGATTCCACTTAATATCGTTTTTTTTCCCATCTTCTATTTCTCCTTTTCATTTTCTCTACTTTAAAAACTTTATTAAGTTTGCCATCGTTTCATTCGATAAATTTGTTTGAAATACGATATTTTCATATAATCTCCTTTTTAACATATCTATTATACACCATATAAGCTACATTTGCAAGAAAAAGAGAAGCTATTTCTAAGAAAATAACTTCTCTTTCTTCTAACTCCTTCTAGCTACTCTTTCTCTTTCTTTATTATTCAAAATCTTCTTTCTCAAACGAATCGATTTTGGTGTTACTTCCACAAGCTCATCCTCTTGAATAAACTCAATTGCTTGTTCCAAACTCATCTGAATTGGCGGAACCAAACGCAATGCTTCATCAGAACCAGATGCTCTTGTATTTGTCAAATGTTTCTCTTTACAAACATTAATCGCCAAATCTTCTCCTCTTGAATTAAGCCCAACAATCATGCCTTCATAAACTTCTACGCCTGGGCCAATAAACAATTCCCCTTTATCTTGTGCATTATACAAACCATACGTAATCGATTTACCATTCTCAAATGCAATAATGGTACCTCTTGTACGTGCTTGAATTTCACCTTTATATGGCTCATAACTATCAAAGATATGATTCATTGTGCCTTCCCCTTTGGTGTCTGTTAAAAATTCGGTTCTGTAACCAATAATACCACGAGCTGGAATTCTAAATTCAATTTTGGTGTGTCCTGCTTCTGCTGGTTCCATATTGGTCATTTCTGCTTTTCTTCTACCTAATTTTTCAATCACATTTCCAACACAATCATCTGGCACATTCACAACCAATAATTCAATTGGCTCAGATTTTACACCATCAATTTCCTTAAAAATAACCTTTGGTCTAGAAACAATCAATTCATAGCCTTCTCTTCTCATATTTTCAATCAAAACTGACAAATGAAGTTCACCTCTACCAGAAACCTCAAAACTATCCGCTGAATCCGTTTCTTTTACACGAAGACTAACATTACGATCCAATTCTTTAAATAAACGGTCACGCAAATGTCTGGAAGTGATAAATTCCCCCTCTTTTCCTGCAAAAGGTCCATTATTGACACTAAAGGTCATCGAAACAGTTGGTTCATCAATATTAACAAATGGAATTTTCTCTGGATTGTTATAATCACAAATTGTATCTCCAATATGAATATCATTTACACCAGATAAAGCAATAATATCACCTGCTTCCGCTTTTTCTACTTCAATTCTTTTCAAGCCTTCATACGTATTTAGTTTTGTTACACGACTATTCAAAATTTTGTCTTCATCTTTACAAATAGCAACTGCTTGCCCCACTTCAATCGTTCCTCTTTCCACTCTTCCAATTGCAATTCTTCCAACATAATCATCATAATCAATATTCGAAACCAACATTTGCATCGTTCCATCCAAATCACATTTTGGTGGCTCAATTGTGTTAACAATTGTCTCAAATAGACATTTTAAATCTTCGCCTGGCTGGTTCAAATCCAATGTTGCAACTCCATTTTTAGCAGAAGCATACACTACTGGAAATTCCAATTGATCATCATCTGCCCCAAGGTCAATAAATAATTCCAACACATCATCTACCACCTTCAATGGTTGTGAACCTGGACGGTCAATTTTATTAATTACAACAATTGGCTTTAATTTAAGTGCTAAAGATTTCTTCAAAACTTCTCTTGTCTGAGGCATAGCCCCTTCAAAAGCATCCACCAATAGCACAACTCCATCTACCATTTTTAAAACACGTTCTACTTCTCCACCAAAATCAGCATGTCCTGGTGTGTCAACAATATTGATTTTGATATCCTCATATTGAACAGCTGTATTTTTCGAAAGAATCGTAATGCCTCTTTCTTTTTCCAAATCATTCGAATCCATAACTCTTTCTTGAACTTGTTCATTACTTCTAAAAATTCCACTTTGCCTAAGCATAGCATCTACCATCGTCGTTTTTCCGTGGTCAACATGGGCAATGATTGCTACATTTCTGATTTTTTCATTGATTTTCATTTTTCGTTTCCTTTCTTCCTACAAATTCCGTTCACAAAGGCACGGTGCCCCGTGCCCCTACAAATTTAACCATGACATTATATCTTATATTTGTTTATTTGTCAATGCAATAATGGCTTGTTTTAATTCTTCACTAACTTTATTTTCTATTTCCTTATCTACTTTCTCAGAACAATATCTTGAAAAATCCAATGGTTCACCATAAATAATCACATTTTTGGTAAAGGGTTTAGCTGGACCTTGAATGCCAATTGGCACAATTTTAGCACCTGTCTTTAAGGCCATATAGGCAGCCCCATTTTTTAATTTTCCTCCATTTTTCTCCATTCCATTTCGTGTTCCTTCTGGAAAAATTCCAATACAACCACCATTTTTTAAAACTTTCATCGCACATTTTAAAGATCCAATATCTCTGTTATCTCTTTTCACCCAAATTCCATCAAATGTAAAATTTAAAAACCTCATTACAGGATTACTTTTTAACTCTTCTTTTGCCATAAAACTAAGTTTTCTTCCAGCAGTAACTGTGATTAATGGTGGATCTAAATAAGTTCTATGATTCCCACAAAAAAGCAAAGCCCCTTCCTTTGGCACTTTTTCCTTTCCCACAATCTTTACTCGATATACAATTTTACAATACCAATAAATACAAAATGCTACAATCACCCTTAACATTTTTTTTAAAATTCTTTTCATATTCTTTTCCTCTAACATTGATCATAATTTTAAATCTCATCCACTATCTTCTTTACCTCATCATGCCCATCAACTTTGGTCAAATCAACACTTTCCAAATCTGCATACACTTGAATTTTTGTAAACATAAACATCGCTTGGAATTTTCGCTTCTTCTTTAAGTGGATATGGTTTTAATAACATAACTAAAATTCAATAAGCTTTATTATTTTTCATTTGATAAATACTAATTTTTTTCCGTCTTCATAAATCTAGTTCCTCTTTTTTATTTTACACCAAAACCTTTCAAATTTCAATACAAAATAAAAAATTCTCCACTCTGCAAAATTCTTGCATTGTGGAGTTTCGGCCAATTTGGTTATTGTTTGGACATTTCAAACACTAAAACCTCTCCAATCTTATCTGCTGTTAAGTAAAAGTTCTTTTGTTTAAACAGATTTGACAGATATTTAAGTTCATCTTCTCGTATTTCAAGACCACTTAATCTCCGTTCATCATCTGCCACCTTTTTCATCCCTTTCGCTTCGCAGATATTCCCAATAATACGATACATTCTTCGACTTACGTCAAAGAAAATTACTACTAATACTACCTCCTTTGTATTACACACATCCAAAATCATATTGCCCATTTCCTTAATCCGAGATATGCTCATACCGTCTTCTAAGAGTTTCCGAGTTTCAGTTGGTGATATCATAACTTCTTCTGAAATCATGTTCTCCTTCCTCCTTTTTTCTAAAAAATGTTCCTATTATATATTATATCATATTGCAAAAATATTGCAACTAAAAATTCGACAAAATTCTACTTTATTTTTTCTCTTATGATTTTCTCTATCTCTGCCACCACTTCCTCAATCGTCAAATTCGTAGAATCCACTAAAATCGCATCTTCTGCCTTTCTCAAAGGTGCAATTTCTCTTTCTGTTTCTAGTTTATGCCTTTGTTTAATCGCTTTCAAAATCTCCTCAAAACTTACTTCCATACCATTTTCAATATCTTGCTTATACCTTCTTCTTGCCCTCTCCTCCACTGAAGCATCCAAGTAAATTTTCACATTTGCATCTGGAAATACAGTAGTCCCAATGTCTCTTCCTTCCATTATAATATTTTCACTTTCCCCCATTCTACGCTGAAGTGGTGTCATTTTATCTCTTACCATCTTAAGTGCTGCAAACTTTGCAACTACATCATCCACTTCCAGTGTTCTTATCTTCTCAGAAACATTTTCCCCATTCAACCAAACTTCTTGTTTTCCCTCTTTTTTCTTTAACTGAATTTTAATTTCATCCAACATTTTCAACAATTCGTCACTTTCTACTGGTTCTATATTTCTTCTCAAAGCTTCCAAACTAACACATCGATACATCGCTCCTGTATCAATATCCACTAATCCTAAATCTTTTGCAATTATTTTGGTAACAGTTCCCTTACCTGTTCCCGCTGGACCATCAATGGCTACTACGAATCCCATTTTTTTCTCCTTTTTTCTAAAAATTCACCTAATTTTCACATTTTTATCACATATTTTTCATGATTTTATGTATTGTAATATTATTTCTACAGGTTCAGGGCAAGTCAAGACCAGTCCCTATATTATTCATGATTGACATGCACTCCTTTTGCTACAATCTCTGTGCTAAGCACATTCATGGAAGTCAAATGCTCAATATCTTTAACAATCTTACCTTTAAACGCTTGAATCGCCTCTGAAACAGGAAAACCAACCTCCAAAATCGCTTCAATATAAATATAAATTCCGTCATCACTCCCTTCATGCTTTTTGATAATCGAGCGATGAACTCTATAAATACTTGGCGTTTTCTCTGCGACCACTTCAATAATTTGCTTAAACACATTATCCGAAATCTGAAAATTTCCTAAATAACTAAAGGTCGGTCTAATGATTGATTTTTCCGCAATATATGGCTTATTTCCTTTGCCTTTTGATTTAAAAATCTGAAGCGGATCTAGCAAATAACCTGAAAAATCTTTTTTTATCGCAAAAGTTGGCACTGGAATAACGTGTTTTCCCTGCGTCACTCTAATATTTTTGGCCATTTCCATTTCCTCTGGCGTTGCTACATCTGTAATATATGTTGTCCCTAAAATAGGCCCAATTTCTAAATTACTAGCTATTTTATTCACCATTTCATCTGAAGTCCCTAAAATTAATATTTTATCGGGTTTATATTTTTTAATCGCAGATTGCATTTCTTTTCGTTTATCTTCACCATAAAAAATCGCATTACGAACTGTTTCTACCTTAGTTGGTGCTTTTTTAGCAGAAATACCAGCTAAAACTTCATTTTCACTAACTAATAATCCATCATCAATAATAAACTTGATTCCCTGTTCCCCTGCCACTATTTGAGCTCTATAACTCTTTCCCGTGCCAGATGGCCCAACAAAAGCATACGCTTTTACTTTATGATTAAATAACATGCCCATTCCTTTCTGGAATCCCATAAACAACACTCCTACCTTCCACATTTTGATAAATTGCTATTTTTATAACTTCTAATTGCATCCTTTGTCGTAATCGTAATTTTTTCTGGTAATTCATCAAAAGCAAACCACTTCATATCTAAATGTTTCGCAGGTTCCATAAGTTTTGGAACTCCTTTCACAATCTTACACAAATAACTTGGTGAAACCCAATGTCTCCCTTCGTTTTTAATAATATGGTCACAAATTCCAAGCAAACGGTTCACTTCAACCTCAACGCCAACTTCCTCTTTTACCTCTCTTTTAACGGCCTCTTCAAATGTCTCAAACAATTCCACTTTTCCACCAGGAATACTCCAATATTCCTTTTCTGGAGCTTTATTTCTAAGTTGTAACAACAATTCTCCCTTTTCATTTAAAATAAACGCCCCACAACCAACTCCAACATAATCTTTACCTTGAACCATCCTGTTTCTCTCCTTTTTTGTCTTGATATACCTTAAATCTTTCTGGTCTACAAATTTCCATTGGTATCAATCTTCCATTTTTCAAAATATTAATTTCTACATCAAATTTATCTAATCCATCTTGTAATAATTCTTGTTTTCTAATCACTAATGGCATTAACACTTGTTCTATCAAACTATCCATTACTTGGGTATCAACTTCTTGATATCTTTTTGGCATTTTTTGTATAATCTCTTCTTTTCTCTCTGGATATTCTTTTATTAAAAATTTCATTCTCTCAATCGCTGTATCACGATATGCTTCTTGTGAAATTGTCTGTATATGCCACTTTCTGTGATTTTTTGAAGTTATACAAGCAATTTCATTCCATGGTATTTGCCATGTCTCATGTTCTGCTTTTCCTTTGGTCAATTCTCTTGCATCAAAACACGCTCCTGTATGACCAATATGTACCATGCCCCCTATATTCACATCCATACAAAATCCTCCTTTTGTATCAATTCTCTCATTTGTTCCTTCTTCAAATTCCATACACAAAAAATAAGGATTCTGTACTTTCTTTCTAGCCTCTTCAAAATACTCTTCTACCTTTTGTTTGTTACGAGTTATCCCTCCTATATTAGGAATCGGCATTCCAAATAAACTATCTGTTCTTATGGTTACTATATCTGGAAACCTGTCTTTTATTTGTTGCCATTCATCTATTGTATTAACACTATATACTTGTTTATGTACTAACAATTTAGGTAGATACTTTGAAATTAATTTAATTCCCTTCCCCTTCTGCAATTGATTAAAGTACACTGTATCTTTCACATTATTCATATCTAATATCATTTATATGCTCCAATCGCATGATTTATTTCATCTCTCATACGGATTGCTTCTGCTCTTGTTGCCTTTGCGTATTCTTCATCAGAAAATTTCTCTTTCCATCGTTCAGATTGATAAGCACACATCAAACTTCTCGAACTATTTATAATTCCGCCTAATCCGTTTTTGTCAAATCCAAAAGCAATATCTTCTCCCTTGCCTCCGCTGTGCTCCATAACCTGGAATTAAGAAGAACGTATGTGGCATTTCTTTTCTTAAAATTTGCAATTGTTCTGGATAAGTAGCTCCTACAACCGCTGCAACACTACTGTAACCGTTTTCTCCAACTAAATCTTTTCCCCATTGTTCTACTAAATTTCCCATTGTTTCATAAATCGTTTTTCCGTTTTCTAATTTTAAATCTTGCAACTCTCCTGAAGAAGGATTCGAAGTTTTCACCAAAATAAAAATTCCTTTATTATATTTTTTACAATCTTCGATAAATGGTTTCACACAATCGGTCCCAAAATAAGCATTTACTGTGACAAAATCAATAAAATCATTGCCATATAATTGGTCTTCGATTTTCGTTTTTCCAATAAAAGCATCGGAATATCCTTCTGCTGTTGAGCCAATATCGCCTCTTTTGGCATCCACAATCACAATCATGCCTTTTTCTTTGGCATATTCACAAGTCTTGTATAAAAGTTCCATTCCTGCTAAACCAAGCATTTCATAAAATGCGATTTGTGGTTTTACGGCTGGAATAATGTCACACACTTCATCAATTAGAGCTTTATTATATTCTAAAATTCCCTCACAAACATTTTCCAAACTCCCTTTATATTTTTCCCTAATACAATTTGGTAACATATGATACCTTGGATCCAATCCAATCACAGTTGGATTATTTGTTTCTTTAATTTTTTCAATTAATTTGTCAATTGCGTTCATTTTTTACTTCCTTTCTTTTTATTTTATATATCATATTTTTGTAAAAAATTCAATTCTTTTAGGAAAATATATTTTTAATAATTTGTATATTACAAAAAAAATGCTATTCACAAATGAGTGATTAGCATTCTTTTTTGGTACATCCAACAAATGAGTCGAATGTTTTGTTTATGGGTTACCTACTTTTCAGGCCGGATCAATTTCACACAACTTACCAATATCCTTGCCGCTTTCGTCGCATACGATGTAATCTGTATACGATTTTTCGGTCTTTGTCAAGATATTGGCATCCGGTGTACCATCCTCCTTGCTTCCATACTTTACCCAGTAAGCTTTTCCTGGAAAACCAGTACTCTGCCCCCAGCTAGTCTTGATGGTCCAAGAACCGTCAGAATTGTGCTCAATTGGTGCACCCTGCAGAAAATCTGGAAAACTGTCATCCACTGCTTGAGCCTCGAAAATCGTTGCCTTCTTGTAGAAGACGCCATCTTTTTCGATCAGATTCGTTGCAGCAGTTCCAACCTGTGCTGGTAGCTGCGGATTTCTCATATCCAATAACAGAACCAATTGGACAAGTTTCGTTCCCTTCCACACAAACCAGTTTTACCTGATTGCTATCGATGGAAATCGTTTCCGTGAGGAACTCTGGAATATCCGCCACGCTGTTTATCCGCACTGCATCCTTTCTTCCTACTTCCTTATGAATAAAAATTTTTGTCATATTAACCCTTTCCGCCTCTTTGAGACTTGATGCTAAGTGCACCCATTTTATTTTATTATTTTAGAGGAGTATACCTCTATTAATTATAATTATATCATGTTTTACATAATTTGTCAAATTTTATGTTATCTCAACCAATTTATATGGTTTTATTATTCTATATTTTGTAACAAAATCTCATCATAATAGAAAAAAACAGGTATCTAACATCTACCTGTTTCTTTCTATTCGAATTATTTGTTACAAACTTTTTATTTTGTCAATACTTTTCTACGCAATCTCCACATCATTTACATCATATTTCACATCACCAGACACAATTGTATATTGCACTTTTCCTTGTAATTCTTTACCAATCCAAGGTGTATTTTTCGATTTTGAAACAATACTTGTTTCCTCATAGGTATACACCTCATTTGGGTTAAATATTGTCAAATCTGCAACAGCTCCTTCTTTGATTTCCCCTCGCTCAATTTTCAACAGCTTAGATGGATTGTAAGACATCAATCTCACCACATCCATATACGAAATGTGCCCTGGAACCACAAGATTAGTAATCGTACTAGCTAAAGCTGTCTCAAATCCAATAATTCCATTTGGTGCAGTTGCCAAACCTTTCGCTTTTTCTTCTTTCGCATGTGGTGCATGATCGGTAATAATATTATCAATTGTTCCATCTTTCAAAGCTCCAATAATCGCCTGTTTATCCGCTTCTTCTCGTAAAGGAGGATTCATTTTCGCATTTACACCTGAAGTTTTCACTTCTTCTACTGTAAAACTATAATAATGTGGACACGTCTCACAAGTCACCTTCACGCCTCTTGCCTTCGCATCTCTCACTAAAGCTACAGTTCCTTTAGTACTAATATGGCAAATATGGCCATGTACATTATTGGTACTTGCAATCACAATTTCACGTGCTGCCATAATTTCTTCTGCTTCTGGATAAACTCCTTGCACCCCTAGTTCTTCTGCTACTTTTCCAGCATTAATGGCTCCTGCTCCCACAAATTTATCTTCACAATGAGAAGACACAAATGTTCCCAATTTATCAGCTTCAATCATCGCATTTCTCATATTTTGAGAATTTGTAAGTGGAATTCCATCATCTGAGAAAGCAATCGCTCCTGCCTCTAATTGGCTCTCAAAATCTACCAATTCTTCCCCTTTTTCCCCTTTTGTCACACTCGAATATGGTAAAATATTGCAAAGATTCACTCTTTTGGCCTCATCAATTATGCTTTTCAAAACTTCTGGACAATCTGGCGTTGGATTTGTATTTGGCATTGGACAAATCGTTGTAAAACCACCTTTAACTGCACTTTTGGAACCGGTTTCTATCGTTTCTTTGTGTTCTCCTCCTGGCTCTCTTAAATGGCAATGCATATCAATCATTCCTGGCATGATATACAATCCTTCACAATTGATTGTTTTGTCCGCCTGTTCTTTGATATCTTTTCCTATTTTAGCTATTTTTTCATTCACAACCAAAAGATCCAATTTTTCTTCGATTTTACTTGCATAATCAATCACTGTTCCATTTTTTAATAAAATACTACTCATATTTTCCTCCTCACTATAAACTGATTGTATTTTACCACTAAATTCATTTTTTTTCAACCATTTATTCCCTGAAATTAAGTTTTCCCCATAAAATTTTGACATTTTATGTCATTTCTGATATAATAAATATTGTAACATTTCTTATTTGAAAGGAGAACCTATGAGTCAACTAATTGTATATAAACCCCAGGAAGAAACTGATGATATTACTCGGTTCCAAAATCTTATCCAAGAGGAACAGGAACAAATCTCCATTTTGCAAGAACTGATACAGGAAGCTATTGCAACCGTAAAAATAAGTCCTGCTATTACAACACAAAAATTATATGACATAAAACAGCAACTCGAAAAAGTTACACATATTTCCTACTCAATGGAATTCGAGCTTGCTCTACTGAATGCCCTTGAAAAAGGTAAAAATACTTAAGATAATCATCACAAAAAGCGTAATTAGAATCTTACTAATTACGCTTGTTTCTTTTTATATTTTACTATTTTTGTCTTTCTTCGCCACCCAATGCTCTTTCATTAGACCCTTTTAAAGCTTCTTGTTCAGATACTGTTGCTGTAATATCGCCTAATTTATTTTCCAATTCATTGTAAATTTCAACTTCCCCAGGATTTTTCTTTTTTTCTTTTTTTAGGAGCGTTTCTAGTGCATCATCCTCTACCTCATCCTTTAAATTTATCATATCTCTAAAAAGAAACGCAACACTACTAAAGATTATTTTAATTACATTTCTTTGTTTATTATATTCATTTGGTTCCTGTTCTGGAAATGCCATTGTCGCTATCACCCTTTCATTTAAATTGTATACATAATTATTATAGCATAAAATGACAATAAAATCAAGTGTTTTTTTTAATTTTTTGAAAATTTATCCAAAAATACCTCTTTTTTTGATTGGTGGCTGTTCATTCATGGTTTTGGCTAGTTCTGTAACTAATTTTCTTTGCTCTGTTGTTAACTTCATAGGAATCTGAACATTGACAGTAAATACAAAATCCCCTCTCCAATTTCCATTAACACTTTTGAAACCTCTATTTTTAATAACAAATTTCGTTCCTGTTTGTGTTCCTTCAGGAATTTTAAATTTCTCCTTCTTACCATCAACCATTGGAATTTCCAACTCTGTTCCAAGAGTCGCTCCTGTAAACGTGATTGGAACCTCGCAAAAAACGTGTTCTCCCTGTCTTGTATAAACATTATGTTTTTTTAAATGAACCACAATATATAAATTTCCCTTTGGTCCATTGTTTGCTCCTGGCTCTCCTTCTCCTTTTAAAACAACCGTCTGGCCTTCATCAATTCCTTCTGGGATTTTTACCTTAATTTTTACTGACTTTCGGTTAATTCCCTTTCCATGACAACTCGAACATGGATTTTTGATCACTTTTCCCGTGCCAACACAAGTCGCACAAACCTTCTGTGTGGACATTTGACCAAATGGAGTTGTAACAACTTGTTTGATTTTTCCTTTTCCACCACAAACACCACATGTCTCAGGTGTAGCACCTTTTTCGGCTCCTGTTCCATGACAAGATTTACAAGTCTCATTACGATTTAATGTAATTTCCTTCTCAACTCCAGAATAAGCTTCTTCAAACGTGATATTTAAATTGACTCTCAAATCTGCACCTTTTCGTGGCCCATTACTATTTCTCGCACGTGTAGAACCTCCACCAAAAAAGGAGGAAAAAATATCGCCTAAATCACCAAAGTCACCAAAATCACTAAATCCACCAAATCCATCAAACCCTGAACCATAAGAATAGTAACCACCGCCTTGGCCTCCACCATATTGTGGACCATTAAACCCAAATTGGTCATACATTTGTCGTTTTTGCTTATCAGATAATGTTTCATAGGCTTCATTGACTTCTTTGAATTTCTTTTCTGCCTCTTCCTTATTATCTGGATTTGCATCTGGATGATATTTTTTGGCCAATCTTCGATATGCCTTTTTTAATTCATCATCCGTCGCATTTTTGTTTACTCCTAACACCTCATAATAATCTCTTTTTTCTGCCATTTCGACCTCCAAAACTAAACTTAATCAATCATGATTTCTTGATTTTTTAAAAATTTTTTTACTTCTTTTATCCCATAAAAATCTAATTCTGCTATATTTTCTGGTAAATTTTCTAAATCAAACCATTTTAATTCTAAAACTTCATCTTGATCTTCTTTCAATGTTCCTTCATATTTTTCTACAAGAAATAAAATCCAAACAACATAAACTTTATCTCCATTTGGGTATTCATGATATGTTTTTTCACCAGAGTAAATCCCCATTAATTTAGGATTTGTTGGTTTGATATTAATTTCTTCCTTTAGTTCTCGCTCTAACGTTTGTAAATATGTTTCTCCTAATTCCATACATCCACCATGTGTTGCCCATTTTCCATCATCTTGTCTTTTTTGTAACAAAATTTTTCCATTTTCATATATAACAGCCCCTACAGCTGGCATAAAAACAGCATCATGACCTATTTTTTCTCTGATATCCTTTATATAATTCGCCATCTTTCTCCTCTTTAATTATTATACTTTTTCTGATTATCTTCCACATAATTTCGCTTCAAATTTGTTTGATGCTTTTTCACATAAGCCTTGGATAATTCTTCTGCCGAAATATCCAATCGATTTAAAACTTCTATGTAATACATCAAAACATCCGAAATCTCCTCTGTGAAACGATTTCTGACGCCTTCATCATGCATAATCTGTTCAATTCCTTTTTTCTTGATAATGGAAATGCATTCCCCCATTTCCTCCACCATATACAATAAATGATTTTGAGCGGCTTTTGGATTCATGTCATTCCATTTTTCTTTATTTTTTTCGTATAATGCAAACTGCATTTCTTTCATTTCAGAAATCTTCAAATCATTTTCCATAAATTTTGCCTCATTTTTTCCGTTCTTACATATATATACAATTGATTATATATATATGTAAAAATAGCCTAACCTTTTATTATACCATATTTTTTGTATTTTGTCAATTTGACTTTTTTATTAAAATATGGTATAATGAAAGGGTGGGGCAGTTAAGACTGACCCCTTTGTATTTTTGTTGTTTTGGTCGATTTTGGATATCGACTTCTTTTGTTTACCTACCAATTTTTTTGTTTTGGTAATAATGGTGTTGTTATTGGTATCTCATTGGGCAGGGATGGAACCCTGCCCCTACATTGGGTTTGCATTTATTATTCTTTGTTGTCGTTGTCTTCTACTTCGTAATCTGCATCTACTACGT
Organism: uncultured Clostridia bacterium; assembly: GCA_947573445.1. GTDB lineage: Bacteria > Bacillota > Clostridia > TANB77 > CAG-508 > Scatovivens. The sequence continues at coordinate 20,541 of CANPFR010000003.1, forward strand.
TGTCGCCTTCGGCATTGTCTGTTGCTGTTTCTGCTGTTGCACCTTGTGCTGCATTGGCTGCTCCTGCTTGTGAATATAGTTTTTCAGATAATTCGTAGAATACTTTGGTTAATTTGTCAGTTGCTTCTTTGATGCTTTCTACATTGTTTGTTTCTAATGCTTTTTTGGTTGCTTCAATTTCTGTTTCTACTTTTGCTTTTTCTTCTCCACTGATTTTGTCGCCTAATTCTTCTAATGTTTTTTCACTGTTGTAAACCAAACTTTCAGCATTGTTTTTGACTTCGATTTCTTCTTTTCTCTTTTTGTCTTCTGCAGCATGTGCTTCTGCATCTTTGATTGCTTCATTAATGTCATCTTCAGAAAGATTTGTACTTGCTGTGATAACTACTTTTTGCTCATTTCCTGTTCCTTGATCTTTGGCTGAAACGTGAACAATACCGTTTGCATCAATATCAAAAGTTACTTCAATTTGAGGCACACCTCTTGGTGCTGCTGGGATTCCTGTTAATTGAAATCTTCCTAGTGTTTTATTGTAAGCTGCCATTTCTCTTTCACCTTGTAAAACGTGAACTTCAACAGATGTTTGACCATCTCCTGCTGTTGAGAAAATTTGAGATTTTTTGGTTGGAATCGTTGTATTTCTTTCAATTAATTTTGTAAATACCCCACCATATGTTTCAATTCCTAATGATAATGGTGTTACATCCAATAATACTAAATCTTTCACATCACCTGATAAAACACCACCTTGAATACCTGCACCAATTGCAACGCATTCATCTGGGTTAATGCCTTTGTCAGCTTCTTTTCCTGTAATTCTTTTTACCATTTCTTGTACACATGGTACTCTTGTAGAACCACCTACTAATAATACTTTATGAATTTCAGCTGCTGTTATTCCAGCATCTTTCATAGCTTGTTCAACAGGTATTCTTGTATCTTCTACCAAATCATGAATCAATTCTTCGAATTTTGCTCTTGTTAAGGTAATATCTAAGTGTTTTGGTCCTGTGCTATCTGCTGTAATGAATGGTAAATTGATTTGTGTTTGTTGTACACCAGATAATTCAATTTTTGCTTTTTCTGCAGCTTCTTTTAGACGTTGCATTGCCATTTTATCAGATTTTAAATCAATTCCACTTGATTTTTTGAATTCATCAACTAAATATTCGATAATTGCGTTATCAAAGTCATCTCCACCTAAATGAGTATTTCCATTGGTTGATAATACTTCAAAAACACCATCTCCAATTTCTAAGATAGAAACGTCAAATGTTCCACCACCTAAATCGTAAATCATGATTTTTTGGTCTTGTGCTTCTTTATCCATACCATAAGCAAGTGCTGCTGCTGTTGGCTCATTAATGATTCTTAATACTTCCAAACCTGCAATTCTACCAGCATCTTTTGTTGCTTGTCTTTCACTATCACTAAAATAAGCTGGAACTGTGATAACTGCTTGTGTTACTTTGGTTCCTAAATAATTTTCTGCATCTGCTTTTAATTTTTGTAAAATCATCGCTGAAATCTCTTGTGGTGAAAATTCATCCCCTTCGATTTTTACTTTTTGGCTTGTTCCCATTTTTCTTTTAATGGAAATTACTGTATTTTCTGGATTTGTAACTGCTTGACGTTTTGCAATTTGTCCAACTAATCTTTCTCCATTTTTGGAAAATGCTACAACAGATGGTGTGGTTCTATTTCCTTCACTATTTGGGATAACAACTGGATCGCCACCTTCCATAACAGATACACATGAATTGGTTGTACCTAAGTCAATTCCTATAATTTTTCCCATTTTAAAAACCTCCTAAAATAAATTATTTTTAATGTTGCAACTTTATGTTGCTAAATATCTGTAATTTACTGCCCCCTCGAACAGCTATCTTATCTTTGGTTTAATATTTATAATAATTTTTAATTATTAACGAATTTTGTAAGGTTGGTCAAGACCAATCTCCACGGGTTAATTAGCTACAACCACTAAGGCATGACGAATTACTTTGGTGCCAATCATGTAACCTTTGCGGTATTCTTCTACGATTTCTTGTTCCCCTTTTGTGTTGTCTTCAATGTGACTTACGGCTTCGTGTAATTCTGGATCAAATCTTTTTCCCACTGTCTCAATCGCTTTTAAACCAAATTTTTCCAATGCCATTTCATATTGTTTGACTACCATTTTGACACCTTCTTGATAGCTTTTGTCTGTTGTTTCACTTGATGCTGCTTTGTCTAAATTATCCATGATTGGTAACATGACTAATAAAACTTCGCCAGTAATCATATTGTACAAACCTTCACGTTCTTTGGCACTCCTCTTTTTGAAATTCTCAAATTCAGCAAATAGACGTTTATACCTATCTTCTAGCTCTTCGTATTCCGTCTTTGGTGTTTCTACTGCTTCATTTTCTAATTCAACATTTTTTTGTTCTTCATTTCCTTCTCCCAATTTTAAACCTCCTTTATTATATTTGCAACTACGCTTTGCTTTTGTTGCATCCGTTATCTGTAAAGCTCATTTATTCGCTAACAGTTAACTTAATTTACCATTTTTAAAATCCTCATTTAGCTTTTTGCTAATGTATTTCATAACTGAAATCACTTTTGAATAATCCATTCTTGTTGGACCAATAATTCCAATGGTTCCAATATCTTTATCTTCCAGTAAATGATTGAATGTTACAATACTGAAATTTTTGAGTTCCTCATGCTCAGATTCTTCTCCAATATATACATTGATGTTTTCTGCAATTCCTGTGTTTAAAATATCTGCTACCAAATCTTTAGCATCTAATACATTCAAAAAATCTTTGGCAACATCCACTTTTTTGAATTCTGGCATATCCATAACTTTTCCTGCACCCTCTAAATAAACCTGTTTGGATTCATCTAGTATCTTATTGATTTCATCAATGATTTTTTGGATGATATTAATTCCTGTATTGACTTCAGCCATAATAAAATCTTCAATTGGACCTTCCAGTTTTTCGAGTGGTTTACCAATTAATTTATGTTTGAAAATATAAGTTAAATCATCCACTTGTGTTTCTTCTAAATCTTCATCAAATTTGATAACAGATTCTCGAATGATCCCTGAATCTGTCAAAATAACAGCCATCAAAACCCTCGTTCCGTAAGAGCACAAATTTGATATCAATGATGGTATGATTGTTCATATCTGGTCCGACACTAACTGTTGTATAATGGGTGATTTCAGATAAGGTTGTTGTTGCAATTCTAGCCAAATCTTCTAAACCATTGACTTTGGTTTCAAGCCTTTGTTTGATAATTTCCATTTCTTGTTTTGTCAAATTATCATCTCTTACTAACTGATCAACATAGTAACGATAGCCCTTTTGGGAAGGAACTCTACCACTTGATGTATGCGTTTTTTCTAAAAAACCTGTATGTTCGAGTTCTGCCATTTCATTGCGGATGGTTGCACTACTACAATCTAACGCTTTTACCAGATTCCCTGAACTGACTGGTTCTGCCGTTTCAATATATTCTTCTACAATTGCTTGCAGAATCTTCCTTTTTCTATGATCTAAATCATCTGCCATTTTTTTACTTCCTTTCTAATCCGTCTATCCGTAAACAAATTAAAATTAGCAGTCATCAACTTAGACTGCTAATATATTATACCCATATTTCAATTTTGTCAATAGTTTTTTTGGAAAAATTGAATTTTTTTGATTCTTATTTACTGTTCCCACCAATTCATTCAAAAGTAGCTCTAATTAATTTATTTGTTTATATGTAATATCTTAAATACAAAATTTTTGAATTTCATAAAAAAAGTTTCTTTGTATTCAATTAATGCAGTATTACTATTATTTTCTGCTAGTTCGACAGTATTACTTTCTTGTTTTTTAAAAATATCATCTGGATTATATTTTTCTCTTAAATATTTTTGATAAGTTTCTTCATTTTGATATAAAATTTTATTGTATTCTAATCGTTCTTCTTCGGAACATATATAATTTCTATAAATCATTGCTAACAACAATTTGGTTTTATGCTTTAGTTCTATTTTATCCAAACCTAGAGAATAATCAAAATTTGGTTTATAAGCAGAGAGTGAATTCTCTTTCAAAAATTCTTTAAATTTATTTGGTATTTTATCAACTTCCCTTTTAGGTAAATATTCTAAAATAGATAAAACTTCAGTTGTAGCAATTTTATATTCTTCTGATACGCTAACCTTTTTCATTATTTGTATTTTCTCCTTTTTCTAAGGTATTTCCTAATGCTATCGTTCTAGTTTCGTGTGTAATATCACTCAATTCTGAACTTTTAACATCACTTACTACATGTAATAATTCTTGTCTTTTTTTCAAATCTGCTGCCTGATTTACTAATGAATACCCTTCATAATTAAGTCTTTCTACAAAATCCTTATAATTATCAATTCCCATATTATATCTTACCATATTCAAATTATATTTTTGTGCCAAAACATTATCTATTTTTTCAATTGGTGTCATTTTAGATATATCTGGGAAATAAATCGTTTCATACTCATCAAAAAACTCTTGGACTCTTATGCTATCTATTCTATCTAAAACAGCTCTCTTTTTATCATAACTTGTTGGACTATCAGCAGAGGGTAATATATCTATTTCTCTATTCATCCAATAATTTGTTTTTCTCATTAAATCATTTATTTTATTTTTACTTTCTGTTTCACCATATAATCTGTAATTTTCAAAATCATCTTTACCAAGTTTTTCTAACATATAGCCAACAAAATCTGCCATATAACCTTGACAATCACTTTCAACTAATGAACTTCTATATTCTTTTCGCATTTCATCTAAAGAAATCCCCATATAATTTGCCATAGCTTTTTCTTCTGCAACTGTATTCATACTTTCTTCGATCATTAATCCTGTTGTCTTTATACACTTCTTTAAAAATTTATTATCGTGTGTCTTTGAAAATGAATACATAAATTCTGCTGTTCCTACCCTTTCTTTTAACGTTTTGTCTGGTTGCATTACAAATTGTTCTTTTTCTGCATTCCAAGCATGTCCTAACTCGTGAATTAACTGAGAGACATTTATATCTGTACCAAAGAACTCTTTCGCTTTTCCTGTAACTCTTTGAATATATATAAAAGATTTTTTACCTAGTAAATTCATATTTTTATCTAGTATTGGTTCTGAAACATAAGCTCCTGCACCCAATTCTTTTCCATATTCTCCCAAATCAACATTTTCTTCTATAATGTGTTGATTTACATCTTTTCCAATATATTGTTCTACTAGTTTATCATAATTTTCTTGTGTAAGATCTTCTATTATATCAATTGGAGTATGACTTAACATTTGATAAAATAAACTTCGTTCTTGTTGGTTGGAATCTATTAGCATTGCAGGAATAACTTTTAATAAAACTGTTTTCAAGCTATCATTTTCTTGTTTATCTTTATCATCATAATGATATATTTCAGATACTTCTTCTACTATATCTTTGCATTCATTTAAGATTTCTTCCACTTTCATAAGCGAATTTTCCTCCTTTGTCATTATTAATACTATAACATAAATATATTTTTTTAACAATAAATTTTAAAATTAATGATAAAAAATGACCTCCTTTTATTGTTTGTTTTTATAGTAAAATTCTAATGATTGTTTTAACTATACTTCACGAGAATATTCATAAAAATATGGTAATCCTCGTTCTACTACTGTTTTCAATAATGCGATTTCTTCTGAGTATTGACCATTTTATTTTCTTCAGCCCATTCTCTCCAAGTTTGATTCTTTTTTGCTACTAATGGAAAGGTTCCTATCTTGTCACCTGTAACTTGATCTTCCACCTACTAATATTTCTCTCTTTGATACAAGACGTGAGAAAACATGGCGTGAAGAATTAAATGGTTATTTGTCAGAGGATGCACCATATACAGGTGAAGCACTGGATTACGATCGGCTCTGGAAGTCTATTTCTACAATTGCCCAAAAATTTGTCACCGAAGAAATTTAATATGTAATATCAAAAACAGAAATCGGACACGCAAATGCGTATCCGATTTCTGTTTTTCTTGATATGATGTGTTTTTATACTATTTAGACGCGTTACAGTGCACGTCAATACGTGTTTGTGCAAAAAGAAATGATTTTTTCATTAAAAAATAACATAACTTTAATGTTTTTTATTTTTATAAATTTGCCACTTTTGGCATTTTTTCTCTCATAATTTAAAATCACAACATATTTTCCTAAAAAAATGGGAGATTACTATCTTTACAGTATCCCCCATTTTTAATTCTCCACTAAAGTAGGAACTTTCTTCGTATTGTTATAACAATACGATTACTATACTTTATGCCAAATTGCAAATAAATTTTAAAAAATTTTTGAATCCTAATACAATTGTAATCTTTTATCTTTGCTCACCTTGTTGTTTATTTCCTTCCCTAGTTTGCATCTTAGCCACTTCCCCAATAAGTTCAAAACTATTGGTTCCTTGTATATAGTCTGTTAACATATCTGCATACACTAAAGCATATTTTCCCATTTTATCATCGATTGTTGAATCTATATTATATCGTTTCTGATATAATTGTTGTTTCAAATTTGAATCAACTGCTATCTCATCTCTAATTTTAAGAGCTTCTGCTCCATCCATATTCCCAATTTGTGCCCTTAACTGTTCATCTCTTCCAGCAATCCCTAATCCTCTTTTTAATACGTCTTCTCCGTATGTCGCCTTTATCTCATCTTCTCTTGTAATTACTTCATTTAAAAATCCTATTTGATGATATTTTTCCAATTGCACAATTTGTTCATATACATCATTCATATTATTGATTGGCATAGCTAATATTCTATTAACTTTAGGTCTTTCCGCTTCAATTTTCCTATTAAACTTTTCTTCTTCTGTTTCAGGAACATAATCTTTCATTCTTGCGTCTTCCATCATTTGAGCATACATAACTCTATATTCTGATCCAACACCAAGTCTTAATTCATCTTCCTTGGGATGATATCTCAAATATTTCAATTTATCTTGTAAAGTCTTATCTCCTGCAATTTGAGCTTTTATTCGTTCCTGTGCTTCTTTTGGTATTTTATCCGTTTGATTTGTTAATTCTCCTTCATGTACAAATACCTCGTAAGCTTTTTCAAAATATTTTGAACCATATCTTCTACTTACTTCTTCTCTTAATCTATTTAACCCTTCTAGTCCTTTTATTTCTGGATATAGAAAAGACATTTCCTCTATAATTTGTTCTATTTTTTGTGAATCTGATAAGTCATCCTCTTTAATTATCCATGCTCCAGTTTTATTTTCAAGATTCTTATATTCTTCACCAGAATTTAAAGCCTTTACCCCATTTCTTCTATTTTCTCTTTCAGCTATTAATTCATTAATTATTTTTTGTTTATCAACCAATTGACGATCATCGCCTTCCAGTGCTTGTCTTTTATCTTCTATTTTTTCTTCTTGTCTTACTCTCCATCTAAAACGGATTTTATCTATAAAATTTAATTTGTCGTACCCTTCCATCATTTTTTCCTCCTTTTGTGTATTTCTATTTTTATTATACTATATCTTCCATAAAAAAACACAAGTATTTGCATAATTTATTTAGTAGTCTTTTTCTTCGTTGTCGTCTTCTTTTTGGTTGTCTTCTTCGTAGTAGAATTTTTCTTTGTTTCTTTCTCAATTTCTGAAGCATCTGTGTTTTCCACAAATTCTTCTCCTGGTTTTGGTTTGTTCCAGGAAATATAGCTACAACCTTCATGCTCGCCTTTATTGTTTTCACAAATGTAATAATTACGTTTTTTCTTGGTTTTACGGACTTGTACAACACCTCCACAAACAGGGCATGGTACATCAATGGTTTCTATAATTGGCTTGGCATTTTGGCATTCTGGATAACCTGGACATGCTAAAAACTTACCATATCTTCCATATTTTATTACCATCATTCGTCCACATTTTTCACATGGTACATCTGAAACTTCATATTCTAATTTGACATGTTCCAATTCTTTATCAACTTTTTCCACAATTTCTTCAAACGGTGTGTAAAATTCACGAATCACTGCCTTCCATTTTTCATTTCCTTCTGCAACTTTGTCAAATTCCTCTTCCATTTTCGCTGTAAATTGGACATTAATAACCCCTGAAAAATTCTCAATTAATAACTTGTTCACAATTTTTCCCAAATCTGTTGGAGCCAATTGTTTCTGAATTTTTTCGATATATCTTCTGGCTAAAATCGTTGTAATTGTAGGTGCATACGTACTTGGTCTTCCAATTCCTTTTTCTTCTAATGTTTTGACTAAACTTGCTTCCGTATAACGTGGTGGTGGCTCTGTGAAACTTTGTTTTGGTTCCAGTTTTTCTTTTTTGACTTCTTCTCCCACTTCTAATTCTGGAATTTGTGTAAATTCTTCATTGGACTTTATGTCTTCACCTTCTACATATAAAGTCATAAATCCTTTGAATTTCATAGTTTGTCCATTAGCCTTGAAATTATAATCGTTCCCATTAATAGAAACGGCAATTGTATCATAAATTGCAGGAGCCATTTGACTTGCAATAAAACGATTGTAAATTAATCGGTATAACTTATATTGATCTGGTGTTAAAAAATCCTTGATTTGGTCTGGAGCTAAATCAACATAAGTTGGACGAATTGCTTCATGGGCATCTTGGGCTTCAGATTTGGTTTTGAAAAATCGATTTTCATAATAATTCTCACCATATTCTTTTGTAATATATTCTTTAGATGCACTTCTTGCCTCATTGGAAATTCTAGTCGAATCTGTTCTCATATAAGTAATTAAACCTGTTGTCCCTTTTTCAGGAAGTTTAACCCCTTCGTATAATCCTTGTGCAACTGACATGGTTTTTTTGATGGCAAAATTCAATTTTCGAGAAGCTTCTTGTTGCATTGTACTTGTTGTAAAAGGTGGGGCAGGATTTCTCTTTTTTTCACCTTTTTTGATATCTGTTACTTGGTATTTAGCTCCTTCTAAATCCGCCAAAATTTTATCAACTTCTTCTTTGGAATGAAGTTCTACTTTTTTACCATTTTTGCCAATAAATTTGCAATCAAATTTAGTCTTTGTTTTTTTATCAGAAGCTTTTAAATTGATATTCCAATACTCTTCTGGAATAAACTTTTCGATTTCCTCCTCACGTTCCACAATCAATCTAACAGCAACCGACTGAACTCTACCAGCTGATAAACCTCGTTTTACTTTTTTCCATAAAACAGGACTAATTTTATACCCTACAATTCGGTCAAGTACACGTCTTGCTTGCTGAGCATCTGTTAAATTTAAATCAATGCTTCTCGGATTTTGAATTGCTTCTTTAACAGCATCTTTGGTAATTTCATTAAAAGTTACTCGACAGATGGATTTTGGATCGATTCCTAAAATATAGGCCAAATGCCAAGCAATGGCCTCCCCTTCACGGTCAGGGTCAGTTGCAAGATAAACTTTTTTTGCATTTTTGGCTTCTTTTTTTAGTGAATTAATGAGTGGAGCCTTTCCACGTATATTAATATATTGTGGTTCAAAATCGTGCTCAATGTCAATTCCCATTTTGGATTTTGGCAAATCACGAATATGACCCATTGAAGCCACAACTTTACTTTTTCCCCCAAGAAACTTTTTGATTGTATTAGCCTTTGCTGGAGACTCCACAATCACTAATTTATCTATCATTTTATTTTCTCCTTTAAATTATTTGACTTTCAGTAAGTATACTCTATTATTCTAAATTTAGCAATAGAAAACTTTAGATTTCTATGAATCTTTCACAACTTTCGTTATTTCCTCATAAATCTTCTCTTCTACGCGATTTGGTGCTATTTTCGTAGCTAATTTGCCCATTTTTTCTAACTTAATTTTATCATTCATAATCGCATCAATTTCGCTAGCTAGTTTTTGACCTGTTAATTCATGATTTAATATCACTCTTGCAGCCCCCAACTTTTCCAATACTCTGGCATTATCTTCTTGGCGATTGGCAGACCTTGATGGAAGTGGAACAAAAATCGCTGGTTTCCCACAAATGGCAAGCTCTGTTATAGTCATTGCACCACTTCTGCAAATAACTAAATCAGCAATATTAATCATTTCCTCCATATTATAAATATAAGGTACCACTTTTACATCTTTAATATTTTTTACAGAAATTGTCGCTTTTTCGAAACTTTCTTTCACAATATCATACTGGTTTCGCCCTGTTGCCCAAATAATTTGATAATTCTGGTTCAATTTCGATTTTATCAAATCCACAGTTGCCTCATTAATTGCTTGTGCTCCTTGGCTTCCACCAAATACTAATACCATTGGTAACTCATTTTTAATCCCCAAATCGACCAAGATTTTCTTTTTTTCCTCTTTTGTAATGGAAAGTTTCTTAATTTTAGTTGGATTTCCTGTAACTACTACTTTTTTCGCTTTGGAAAGTCGTTCTTTTGCTTCTTCAAATCCAACCAAAACACAGTCAACTTCCTTGGCAAACATCTTCACAGCCCTTCCTGGATATGCATTACTCTCATGTAACACTGCAGGTACTTTTTTTGAAATAGCCGCTGCAAACACTGGTCCACAAATATAACCACCTGTTCCTAAAACCAAATCTGGTTTAAATTCATCTATGATTTTTTGCACTTCTTTTTTACTTTTAATCGTTTGCAATATATGTTTAAAATTTTTCACAGATATTTCTTTTTTTAAACCATAAGCTTCAATCCTTTTCAATTCATAACCAGCCCTTGGAACCAAATCATTTTCCAAACCATGATTCGTACCGATAAAAATAATTTCTGAATCTGGCTGTTTCTCTCGTATTTTATTAGCTATGCTAATAGCAGGATTAATATGACCTCCCGTCCCTGCTGCAGAAACGATAACTTTCATAATTTCACCTCTTCCAAAATAATCTGATGTTTTGTTTTTTCGTTAATCATCTAATTTTCTCTTCTTGAAATATTCAGCAATATTCCGAACTGCTATTAAATTAGCAATTAACGATGTTCCACCATAACTAAAAAATGGCAATGGCATTCCAGTTACTGGAATCGTTCCTGTCACAACTGCAATATTAACCATCGCTTGAAGTCCTAACATTGTAACAATTCCAATAGCAATCAAACACCCAAAGTTATCTTCTGCTCTCATCGCTATGATGACACCTCTCCATACAAAAATCGTAAATAACACAATAACAGCAACACAACCAACAAATCCTAATTCTTCTGCTAAAACAGAAAAAATGAAATCATTATGTGGTTCTGGCAAATACAAATATTTTTGTTTACTATTCCCCAAACCAACACCAAATAATCCACCTGAGCCAATTGCATATAAACTCTGAATAATTTGCCAACCATCACCAGTTGGGTCAGAAAATGGATCCAACCAAGTCTGAATTCTGGAACTTCTGAAATCTGTACCAAGTGTTGAACCACCATTTTTAACCATCAAAGCCCCTACTCCACAAACACCTGCAATCAATCCTGTTAGTAAAAAATGCGTCATTTTAGTACCTGCAACAAACATTTGTACAACTGTAACAACTGTAATAATAAAGGTAGCACTAAAATGGTTTTGTAAAATTAAAATTGCACCTACAATTGGAATCATAAAAATAATTGGATAAATAAAACCATATTTATAAGTCTTCATCTTTCCATGTTCTTTTACATCTGATAAAATCGAAGCAAAAAATAAGATAAAACCTATTTTAGCAAATTCGGATGGCTGAAAATTAAAACCAGCAATAATAATCCAACGTCTAGCACCACCTGCATCAATTCCAACAAACCCAACCAGCACTAATAAGGCGATAAAAACAATATAAATAAGCCATTTTAATTTTCGAAAAATATGATAATCCACTTTCGAACATGCCATCATAACAATCAATCCTAAAACAGCCGAAATCGCTTGTTTTTTTATGTACTTATAACTATCTCCCGTTTCTGATAAAGCAGATGGGCTACTAGCCGATAAGACCATAATCAGCCCAAAAGCTACCAAAATCATAACTGTAATCCAAATAATATAATCCACAGAACCTTTTGTAAAAAGGTTAAATTTTTTTCCTTTTTGTGTTTTTTTCTTTGCCATTTATCTTAAAAAGTCCTTTCTTGGCACTCTTTAGATTGCCAATATTCCTACGATTGAAAAAATCAAAGTAACCAGTGAAAACACCCCAACCACTCGATTTTCTCTCCAACCAGTTAATTCAAAATGATGATGCAATGGTGACATCCTAAAAAGTCTTTTTCCCGTTTTTCTAAAATACAATACCTGCAAAATAACTGACAATGTTTCCAAAACTGGAATGATTGCTATCAATAGCAAGAAAATTGGAATACGCAAATAAATCGCGATACTCGAAATAACACCTCCGAAGTAGCAATGAACCAGTATCTCCCATCATCACTTTTGCCTTATGAAAATTATACAGCAAAAATCCCAAACAAGTTCCTGTCACAATCGCTCCAAAAATAGATATTTCTGGTCTTCCCACTTTAATCGCAAGGATGGATAGTGCTGTTATCATAATGCTCGAAACACTGGCAGCCAAACCATCAATTCCATCTGTCAAATTAACTGCATTTGTAGCACTCAACATAACAAATATAGTAAATGGAATAAATAGCCAAGTAGGAAGCACTAAAGTAAACTCTGTAAATGGAAGTATTAATTCTGTTCCAACATTGGTATATTGTATCAAAACAATCGTATAAATCGTTGAAACAATCAATAAACCTAACATTTTCAATTTTGGATTCAAACCTTCTGTATTATGCAAAACAACCTTTTTAAAGTCATCGACAAATCCAACAATCCCAAAACCTAAACTTGCAATCGAAATCATCAAAATTGGTCTCATAAATGCAATATCTTGATGCAAAATATACATAACTGCTGTAAAAACCAGAATGGTTATCATCATCATGATGCCTCCCATAGTTGGTGTTCCTTGTTTTTTCAAATGAGAGCGGGGACCATCTTCCCTTTCACTTTGCCCTACTTTTAATTTTTTCAAAATTGGTATGGTTAATTTTCCCAAAATTGCTGTAAAGAAAAATGAGAAAATTAAATATATAATTTGTATACTCATACAATCTCCTATTTATTCTTTAAAATCTCTTTCACAATTTTACGTTCATCAAATTCATTTTTTATGCCATTAATTTCTTGATATGTCTCATGTCCTTTTCCTGCTAAAATAACAATATCTCTTTTATTGGCCATATCAATTGCTTCTTTAATCGCTTCTTTTCTATCTACAATGATTTTATAATTTCCTTTTGTTTTTGTAATTCCCTTCTCAATGTCAGCAATAATCTCTTCTGGTTCTTCTGTTCTTGGATTATCGGTTGTAACAATGGAAAAATCAGCTAATCTTCCTGCAACTTCCCCCATTTCTGGACGCTTGGTCTTATCACGATCACCACCACAACCAAACACACAAATAATCCTTCCCTGTGTATAGGCTTTGACTGAATTTAATAAATTTTCCAAACTCTCCGCTGTGTGGGCATAATCAATCATAATTGTCAATTCTTTTTCATTTGGAACCAATTCATTTCTACCTGGAATCACAATTTCAAGCAGTCCTTCTTTGATTTTCTCAGCATCAATACCAATCGAGATTGCAATAGAAATTGCTGCTAAACTATTATAAACGCTATATCTTCCTGGAATGTTTACTTTCACTCTCTCATTTTTTTGTCCCAATTTTACTTTAAAATCAACACTACTATTGGTGATTGTAATATCTTTTGCAATCAAATTAGAACCATTGTCTACAGAATATGTTTTAAAATCGCAATTTTTCGCTTGATACATCAATCTCTCACATTTAAAATCATCACTGTTGGCAAATCCTTTTGGAGTCATTTGAAATAATTTGAGTTTTGAATGAAAATAATCATCCATATCTGCATGTTCTTTCAAACTGATATGATCTTTTGAAAAATTCGTAAATACAGCCATATCAAAATGGGTTCCATCCACTCGATGCAATTTCAAACTTTGTGAAGATACTTCCATCACAACATAATCTACTTTAGCCACTGCCATTTTATAAAATAATTGTTGTAATTCTAAACTTTCTGGCGTTGTTCTTGTACTTTCTGAAATTTGATCCTCACCAATATAATTAGCAATTGTTCCAATTAGTCCAACTTTATAACCAGCCTTTTCCAGAATGGATTTAATCATATAGGTTGTTGTCGTTTTTCCTTTGGTCCCAGTTACTCCAATTAATTTAAAATATTTTGATGGATTTTTATAGAAATTACAAGCTACTTTCGCCAAAGCAACTCGTGTATGATCTGTTAAAATTACTGTCATCCCTTTTGGTAATCGGATGGATTTTAAATCTGCTGAAATATCTAACATAACAGCAATCGCACCATTTTGAATCGCCTCTTCTACAAATTGATGGCCATCAAAATCATAACCTTTTACAGCAATAAACAACGAACCAGGTTTTACTTTTTTAGAATTATTTTGAACGGATTTTATTTCTAACTCCGCATCACCTTTTATTCTAAAATTTTCGATTCCTGTTAATAATTCATTTAATTTCATTTATGATCAGTCCTTTCATTTTGGATATTTCAAATATTAATATTTTTGTTATTATATATCAAAAAATATTTTTTGTATAGAGGAATATGAATTTTTTCTATTGTTATTTAATCATATTAATATTTTTATAAAATTATGATGAAAACGTTATTCTATTTATTTCGTCAAAATATTCCCATTTGTATATTTTTCCCCAGCAAATCGTTCCCCTGCCTTTACCACAGAAATTATTTTCTGAATTTCCTGCTCATTTTCATGCAAAAGATCGATCCTTATAAAATCACTTTTGACACATTTGGGGGTTATGGACAAAATTTTGGAATTATAAATCCTTGTATGGCAATTTACGTTATCTGCTATTACTGGAAATTGAAAATCTTTTCTGTCTTGTAATTCATATTCACCTTTTTGGCAAGCCATTCCACAATTTGCATTTTTTCCAATGGGACAGTATTTTGATGTCATCAAACAAGTTCTGCCATATACCACAACTTCTTTTTCCAAATCAGTTTTAAAACTAGAAATCATTTTTTTGTCAAGTTCTGGAGAAAACGTAAATCGACTTATTCCCAAGTTTTGTATGACTTTTTCTGATAAATAATTCGTGATATTTAAGGTATCATTAGCCATTATTTTTTGTTTGAAATCTAATCTTTTTAATAATTCAATTTGCGATAAATGCGAAATCATAACACCTTTTACTTGTTGCAATATGGCTCTATTTTCTCGTATGATTTTCTCGTACTGTTCCTCCAAAATATTAGGCAAAATTGCAATGCAATCCCTCATTTCTCCTGCTTTTATTAAATCCTTAAATGGCACATAAATCTGATGATAATCTAATTTGGAATAATCCACATTTTCATTCCATTTTTGCAAATATAAATTAATTTTAAGATTTGCATTGCTTTGCGTTTTAGTATTTTTAAAGTCAAGCGTAATTTCCTTTTTAGCCTTTCTACAAATCATCTTTTCCAAATCAGCCTCAAACTTTTCGATCGCCTCTCTTCGAAGTGCATTTAATTGACTAATTGGTAATTTTAGATGCTCAATTTCAACTTGAACTTCTTTGATGCAAAAAAATGTATTTCCTGTTTTTTGTATTTGGCATATTATTCTTGATTTGTCAAGTTCATTTACATCGTATTTTTCATATTTTATCGTCGATTTAACTCGAATAGAATCATTGTACAATTCCAGACATATATTTTCACCGTTTTTGATATAGTTTGCATGAAATATCTACCTTTTTGATTTCTTTTTTGTAAATGTCCCATTGTTTTTTATTAAGCTCATGATCTACAATTTTGTAGACTTTATCCTGCATTTTGACATTTTTAATTGATTTAATTTCTCCAATTCTATTTTGGTCATTTATTTGAGAAATATAAGATGTATCTTCTTGGATGCGAATCACATCTCCAAGCGAAAGTTTATCTTTTAAATCGATGCTTATCTGTTTTTGCTTTGAATAAATCTGACTAACATCACCAATATAAACCCCTAAATGATTTGGTTTTTTGGAATAAACGATATTTTGTCTACCTTCCAAATAGCCAGTGCCCATTCCACCACGATTGTAGATTTGCAAGATTTGTCTTAAATCTTCTTCTTCTACCTTATATTGCTTGGTTTTGTCTTGAGCTAAATCAATGTATTTTCGATACATGCGAGTAATAATTGACACATATTCATATGACTTTTTTCTACCTTCCATTTTCAAGCTATCAACACCACAAGCTAGCAATTCTGGTAAAAGTTGCAATGTACTTATATCCTTGGGACTTAACAAATAACCACTATTCATAGGTTTCCCATTTTTTAGCAATTTATAATTCAATCTACAAGGACCTGCACACAATCCTCTATTTCCACTTCTTTTTCCAACCATACTACTAAACAAACACTGACCAGAATACGAGACACACAAAGCACCATGCCCAAAAACTTCCAATTCCATCGATGTTCCTTTTCGAATTTGAGTAATTTCTTTGAGTGACAATTCTCTTGCCAAAACAACCCTTTTTAAGCCTAATTTCTCCATTAAATGAACACCATCTAGATTGGTAATGGTCATTTGTGTACTGGCATGAATCGGTAAATCTGGGAAACTTTTGATAAGTTCAATTGCCAAACCAATATCTTGCACAATGATTGCTGAAATACCAGCTTCGTAGGCAAATTTCGCTGTTTGTAAAGCTTCTTCGAGTTCATGATTAAACACCAATGTATTTAAAGCTAAATAAACCTCTACTCCTCTTTTTCTAGCATATAGAATAGCACTTTTTAATTCTTCCTTATTAAAATTTTGTGCATTGGCTCTCGCATTAAAACGACTAGCCCCTAAATATACTGCATCTGCTCCATTTTGTACAGCTGCTATTAAATGATCAAAATTGCCGAACTGGCGATAATAGTTCCATTATATTTCTCCATTTTTTGTATATTGTATACTGTTTTTGTAGTTTTTTCAAGGGGAAGTATCTGAAAAACAACATTTTTAAAAAGCCTCCCAAAAATCATGCCTAAAATAGATGTCTAAAATCAGAAAAAACAGTATCTTTAACAAAGCCCCACTTGTGCAATAACACACAAGCAGGGCTTTTCTTATTTATTTTTCAAACGCTTGTACAAAAAGAGCCATTCTCACATACAATCCATTATGAGCTTGTTTGAAATACATAGCTCTTGGATCATCATCAATGTCTGTTGCGATTTCTTCATTTCTTGGCAATGGATGAAGCACAATTGTATTAGGAGAAAATTTATTTAAGACTTCTTTGTTAATAATATATTCTTCTCTTCCAAAATCTCCCTCAAATCTCTCTGACTGAATTCTAGTGTGATACATGATATCAACATCGTTTGGAATTTCATCAAAGCTTGTACATTTTTTGTATTCAATTCCTCTTATCTTTAACATTTCAATATATTCTTGTGGCAAAGCAAAACATTCTTTACTTAAGCCATATACTTTCACATTTTCATAAAGACTTACTAATCTTAACAAAGAATGAATGGTTCTGCCATTTAGTAAATCTCCTAAAATAGCTACTTTTACTCCATCTAGTGTTTTACGATGTTCTCGAATTGTATAAACATCTAATAAAGCTTGCGTTGGATGTTCTCCTTTTCCTGCCCCTCCATTAATCATTGGAACTGTTGCAATTTGAGCTATTTCTTCTGGCCAAGTATCACTAGAATGTCTAATAACAATAGCATCTGCATATCCTTGTAAAATTTTTACGGTATCTTCTAAACTTTCTCCTTTTCTTCCTGAAGAATTTGAAGAAGCATTTTCTGTTGTAATCAGTCTGCCTCCTAATCTTAAAACTGCTGTTTCAAAGGATAATCTTGTCCTTGTACTTGGTTCATAAAACATAGTTGCAATAATTTTTCCTGCTAATTTGTCTGCATATTTTTCTGGATTTTGCTTGATATTATCTGTTAAACAAAATAGTTCCTCTAAACTTTCCTTTGTGTACTGTTTGGCACTTAATACATGGTTCATTTGGGGTCCTCCTTTTTTTATTTTATTCTTTAAAATATACGATCAGATTGACTAAAAATTGATATTATTATAACATATAAACTCTAAAAAGTCCACTCCATGAATAAAACTTTCTTGTCAGTTATAATTTATCGTCATCTAATTACCTTTTTTAATACTTTATTAAATTGTTCTGGTGTGTCCATATTCACGATATGGCCTGCTCCAGAAAATTCTACATATTCACTATCTGGCTCTGCTTCGTGCCAAATGACTGATGCTTTTTTGGCCATATCATTATCGTATTCTCCAACTCCAATTAAAAGTGGATAATCTCTCTTTGGCGTTTTATATTTATTAACTAATTTACAAAGTGTTGCAAAATATCTAAATGAACTCTTTTTAAAACCTAAATTCATCTGATAAAATTTCTCTTGTGCTTCCTTTGTATAAGCCGATATTTTTTTATTATCTTCCGCAAATGCTTTTATCGAAAACATTCCCTTTAACATCATTTTTATTTGCTGTTTTGTATTACCTTTTTGTAAATCTTTATCGAAATTATTATTATCATATCCACCTATACAAGTTAAAGAAGATACTTTGCTTGGATATTGATTTGCAAAATCTTGGGCTAATATTGCTCCAATAGACACTCCAACTAAATTGATTTTATCAATTTTTTCTGTTTCCATAATTTGATTGATAGAAAGAGCCGTATCTTCGATTGCTCCTTTTCCGATTGATTTGCCATGTCCTATTAAATCCATTGTAATAACTCTATAATCTCTAAAGTAATCTAACTGCGTATCAAAACAAGTATGATTTGCAAATGCAGGGTGTATAAATATTATTGCACTTCCAACTTGGGTATCATTAATCCAATAGTGAATTGAAGTGTTTTCTAATTTCTTTTCAGTCATAACTAATCAACTCCTTTATTTACATCTAACAATATACATGTACGCTTAGATATTATTTAGATTTCAATATCTATTTTTTGGTTATTTTGACTTTGGTATATAATTAAATCTTTTTAATTTTCTTATTATTCAATACTAATCAGCTTCTGTTTGCTACTAAAACTGTTGTTTGTATTTTATAATAAAATAATTAATGTGTCAACATTTTTTTCTAACCAAGCAAAAAAACTAGACATTACTCTTTTCATATTATCTATTATAACTATTTTACAATAGAAATTGGTCGATTTTTTATCTTAAAGCTAGCAAACACATTGAGATAGAGAAAACAGTATTTTTTGAAGTAAAAATGAGAAGAATCCTAAAATTCTTCTCTAAATTGTTTTAATTTTGATTTTCTCCATATTTTAGTCATTTTTGAAACTTGACAAATTTGTAAAAATATGCTACCAATTGATTTTAAGGTTTATCTGTTTGGTTCTATCCTTCTTCCAACTCATATTTTGGTTTCTCCCAATATTTCGTATGCAAATACTTATGAGCCATATGACTTCCTGGTTTTTCAAAAAATTCGTCATACAATTGCTTCATAACAGGATTTTCATGTGATTTTCGAATTACACTTTTTTCATCAATTGCATACAAGCTATCAGCCCTTAATTTTCTCACATCAACAGAAGCTCTTGTTTTCGCATCTTTAATTGGTTGACCACCACCCATGACACATCCTCCTGGGCATGCCATAATTTCTATAAAATGATATGGTGATTTCCCTTCTTTGATTTGTTCCATCATCTTTTTTGCATTTGCCAAACCACTTACAACAGCAATTTTTATCTCTGTTCCAGCCACATTCAAAGTTGCTTCTTTGATACCCTTTTCGCCTCTTACTTCTTGGTATTCGATTGCCTCTATTTTTTTGTTCTCTAATGTGTCAACTGCTGTTCTAATCGCAGCTTCCATAACACCACCTGTTGTTCCAAAAATAGCTCCAGCTCCACTTGCTTCTCCCATTGGATTATCAAATTCATTATCCTCTAACTGGTTAAAATCAATGTTCGCTTGTTTTATCATTCTGGAAAGTTCTCTAGTTGTTATAACATAATCTACATCTCTTGCCCCATCCACTTCCATTTCTTCTCTACTACATTCGTATTTTTTAGCAATGCATGGCATTACAGAAACTGTACAAATCTTGTTTCTATCAATTCCATATTTTTCCGCAAAATACGATTTAATCACAGCACCAAACATTTGATGTGGTGATTTGCAACTTGACAAATGGCTTAATAAATCCCCATAATTTTTCTCTGCAAAACGAACCCATCCTGGACTACAAGACGTTATCATTGGCAAAACACCTTCCCCTTGTACTCGTTCAATGAACTCATTTGCCTCTTCCATGATGGTAAGATCCGCTCCTGTGTTGGTATCAAATACTTTGTCAAATCCCATTCTTTTGAGTGCTGTTACCATTTTGCCTTTCACATTCGTTCCAATTGGCATGTCAAATTCTTCCCCTAAAGCAACACGAACAGCTGGAGCTGTTTGAACAACAACATAAGTATCTGGATCCTTTAATTTGGTCCAAACATCATCAATATTCTCTTTTTCATGCAAAGCTCCTGTTGGACAAGCTTCAATACATTGACCACAAAATGTGCAATCAACATCATTTAAACTATTATCATAAGTTGTAGAAATGCAAGATTCAAAGCCACGTTCAATGCAATCTATCGCACCAATTTCTTGAACGTTTTTGCAAGTTGCAATGCATCTTCTACATAAAATACACTTATTAAAATCTCTAACAATCGATGGCGATTTGTCATCAATTGTGTGTTTTGACATTTCCCCTGGAAATTCAATTTTTTGTACATTAAATTTTTGAGCCAATTTTTGCAATTCGCAATTCCCTGAACGTGTACAGGTTAAACATTCTATCTTATGATTGGATAAAATTAAATCCAAAATAATATGCCTTGCTTCCAACACCTCTGGTGTATGTGTATGAACAATCATTCCCTCTTCTGCTTTTTGAATACAGGACGTTGCAAATCCTCTTCTTCCTTCGACTTCTACGATACACATTCTACAATCGCCAACTTCATTGATTTCTTTTAAAAAACATAAGGTTGGAATATCAATTCCAGCTTGTTTGGCAGCTTCTAGAATTGTGGTTCCTTTTTTGACTTTGACTTCTTGATCATCAATGGTAAGTGTTACAAATTCTTCCATATTTCATTTTCCTTTCTTTTTCAAGGTTTACAATCTTTTTTTGATTGCTTAAAGTCATTTCTAATTTGCGAAAAATTTATTGAATTGCGTGAAATGGACAACTTGCAATACAAGTTCCACATTTAATGCATTTCTCTTGGTTAATCACCCTGGTTTCTCTTGCCTCACCCTCAATTGCATCTACTGGACAATGTTTTTGACATAAGCTACAACCTTTGCATTTTTCTGGATCGATTTCAATTTTGGCAATTTTCTTGCATTCATTGGTTCGACATTTTTTATCAATTGCATGTTCTTTGAATTCTTCTCGGAAATATCTTAATGTACTTAATACTGGATTTGGTGCACTTTGGCCAAGTCCACAAACACTCGCTTTTTTGATGTTAATGGCTAATTTCTCCAAACGATAAATATCGTACTCTGTTCCTTCTCCATTACACAATTTTTCTAAGATTTCTAGCATTCTTTTAGTTCCAATTCTACATGGTGTACATTTTCCGACAACTTTCAGCCACCGTAAATTCTAAATAGAATTTTGCAAGATTAACCATACATTTAGTATCATCCATAACAATTAATCCACCAGATCCCATCATAGAACCAATTTCTGCTAAAGATTCATAATCGATTGGCGTATCTAGGTGTTCTGCTGGGATACAACCACCAGAAGGTCCACCTGTTTGAGCAGCTTTGAAACCTCTATCATTTGGAATTCCACCACCAATGTCGTAAACAATTTCTCGCAAAGTAGTTCCCATTGGAACTTCTACTAATCCAACATTATTGACATTACCACCCAAAGCAAATACTTTGGTTCCTTTGGATTTTTCTGTTCCAATACCTGCATACCAATCTGCCCCATTTAAAATAATTTTAGTGATATTGGCTAAGGTTTCTACATTATTAATTAAGGTTGGCTTACCAAACAAACCACAAGTTGCAGGATATGGCGGTTTTACTCTTGGCTGACCTCTTTTTCCCTCAATGGATTCCAAAAGTGCTGTTTCTTCTCCACAAACAAATGCTCCTGCTCCTAATCGAATATCAATATCAAATTTGAAACCACTTCCTAAAATATTATCTCCTAGTAAACCATATTGTCTGGCTTGCTCAATGGCAATTTTCAATCTTTGCACAGCAATTGGATATTCAGCTCTAACATAGATATAGCCTTGATTAGCTCCAATAGCAAATCCAGCAATTGTCATAGCCTCTAGAACAGCATGTGGATCGCCTTCTAGGATGCTTCTATCCATAAAAGCACCTGGATCCCCTTCATCGGCATTGCAAACTACGTATTTTTGGTCACTTTGTGCATCTTTTGTAAAGGCCCATTTTCTGCCTGTTGGGAAACCTGCTCCTCCACGGCCTCGTAAGCCAGAATTTAGGATGGTTTCAATAACTTGATCTTGATTCATTTCTGTTAGCACTTTTTCAATTGCTTTATAGCCATCAAATGCAATGTATTCGTCGATTTCTTCTGGATCGATTAGACCACAGTTTTGAAGAGCAATTCTTTTTTGTTTTTTGTAGAAATCAAGTTCATTTAATTTTTCGGCCAACTTTCCATCCATATTTTTGCATAGCAAACGTTCTACTTTTTTGCCTTCTAGGATATGTGAATTGATGATTTCTTCACAATCTTCTGGCTTGACATGAGCATAAAAGGTTTCCTCTGGACGAATGATAACAATTGGTCCTTTGGCACAAAGGCCAAAACATCCTGTTTGGATGACACGTACATTCGTTAAGCCTTTTTCTTCTATTATTTTACGAAAGTTTTCTATGATTTTGGGAGATTTCGAGGACGTACAACCTGTTCCTCGGCAGACTAGGATATGTTTTTCTCTGGTATCTGATTTTGTGTTTATTCGCAAATCTAATTCTGCTCTTTTTTCTTTTCTTATTTCTTCTATTTGTTGGATTGTTTTCATGGATTTCCTCCTTTATTTTTTGATTGGTGGAGCGGTCAAGACTGCCCCATACATGTGTTTTTTACATGTTCATGTATTGGTCAATGATTTCATCAAATTCTTTGACTGTGGCATTGCCATATACTTCGTCATTTACCATGAAGACTGGTGCTAATCCGCAAGCTCCGACACATCTTACATCATCAATGGAAAATTTGCCATCTGGGGTAACTTGGCCTGGTTCAATTTTTAGTCTTTCTTTGGCTCTGTCTAATAGTTTTTGTGAACCTTTGACATAGCAGGCTGTTCCTAAACAAATTGAAATATTGTATTTTCCTTTTGGGGCTAATGTGAAACGAGAATAAAAAGTGATGACTCCATAAATTTCTGCCATTGGAATCGATAATGTTTCTGAAATAACGATTTGAGCTTGCTTTGGAATAAATCCATATTTTTCTTGTACCTCATTTAAAACCATGATTAATTGGTCTTTTTCTTGTGGATATTTTGCCAAAATCTCTTTGGTTTCTTGTTTGACTCTTTGGTCGACACATTTTTCTTCCATATTCATTTCTCCTTATTTGATTATATTTTGATTATAACAGAATATTTCTATTTCGGCAACCATATTTCGACATTTTTTGTGTTTTCATTTTTTGTGAAATGAAAAAAAAGATGAAGGGTAAATTCATCTTTAAAATAATTTTTTATTAGTAAAACAAACTATGAGTACCACCCATCTACAAAATAATCTATCTCTACAATTTCCTCATCATAACGTTCCGTTTCACCTCCATCACCTTTCAACGAACAGCACCAAGCACCAGAGCTACTGGCTCCCTCCTGGTGCCAAATTTCACCATAAAAGTTATCCAGACTTCCGAAAAGCAAACTTGAAATTGAAAGCATCCTGGGATTCCATGATGTCATCCAAACTATCCCACTCACCAGTTTCCTGCATTCGAGAAACCCATTCTGCCCATGTTTCCCCTTCATAAGCTTTAAATGAATATTTTTCTCCACTACCAGCAATACTGCTACTCACTCTAACTGTAAACGTAATCATCTCTTCACTGTTACTCCAATCAATCTTTCCACCGTTCTTAATTGTCCCAGTGACAATTGCATTTTCTTGGGTTTCATTCTTGTACACTTCAATCTTATTTCCTTCTGTTTTCAAAAAATAATTCCCCTCTTTTTTTCCTTCTGCCAAAGCACTTTTTACATAACTTTTGGCATCTTCTGTTGTTTCTCCTTGCACATATTTTTTGTCATAAAACTCACTTACATAATCCGCTACCACAATTTCTGCCTGTTCTTTGGCACTCTGTTCTTCTGTTCTTTGCACAGCTATTGCAGCTTTGCTTAGAATTCCATCACTTCCTGTGACTAGATTTAGGCTGATTCCTGCTAAAATTAGCAATACAATAATGGTAATAACGAGTGCAATCAGTGTGATTCCTTTATTTTTTCTCATTTTTTATCTTCCTCCTTCGTTTTCCTGGTTTTATTATATCTTTTCCACTCTGACTACACAAGAAAAGGAAGGGTTTTTTATATATAATTATTTACATAATTTGATTGGGTGGAGGTATTTCTTCGGTTTTTGATGGCTATTGTTTTATGTGGCAATTTGGCTTAATTAGATACCTCTGCGTCGATTTTTTGTAAAATCAACGTTTTTTTGCATTTTTATGGTACCTTATCTTTTTATGCATTCCAGCCACACTCTATTGCGTTTTTAGACTGGTTTGTGAGGAAAAGAATGATTTTTCATTCGAAAAAGCAAAAAATCCAACTCTTATCGAGCTGAACTTTTTGCTTTTCGGTTTTGATTTTAGTTTGCTTTAAATTTTTTTAATTAAAAATAACTTAATTATCAATTTCAGGAGGTTTATAAGGATTTGCATCAATTCCCATTAATAATTCGGCATAAAGATTGCCAATTGCATAGGACACTTCTTTCTCTGTAGGTATATACTGTTTTGGTTTGACTTCTTCAGTCTCAGTATCGGTCATGATTCCAAGATAAAATGTTTCACGTTTCTTTCCAACAGTAACGAAAATTTTAGGCTCGACACCATTAGAAAAATCTTTTGTAATTTGGAACGATTTTGGATAAGTTCCTAACAAATTACCTTTATAAAATAAAAAATTTTTTGAATCACCTATTATGTATAAATAATCCTTGTCAATATACTCTATCCACTCTATTGGGCCAGAAACCTTTAAGGTATATTTCCCACAATACCTAGGGTGTCCCCATACAATTTTGATAATGCGCTTATTGGTTTTATCTTTCACCAACAATATTTTTACATGTTCGTACTTATAATTATCATCAATAAAATACCAGTTCGAATAATCGAAAACTACATAATAATGCGGAATGCTGAGGTCATAAAAACCTGGTTCCAATAACTCTTCACCATTTGGTTTTATAATCGATAACGAACCATTTGCTTGATAACACGCATAACATTCACCATCACAGATAGGTACTATTTTTTGTGCTGTTGAATTTTCCAAAACTTTTCCTTCATTTGTTACTAAACTTTTCAAATTTTGTTTTTCAACAACAAAACTAGACAGTTTATTATCCCAATACACCGCATCGTACTTTGCTGGTAGAATTTTAGCATCTCGAAAATCTTCTATTTCGCAATCCAAGATATTTACATAGGAATCATCGGAATCCCTTTTAAAAAAGAATAAACTTTGCTTCTGCGTCTTACAATTCCTAGCCATAACATAATACCCTTTGTTCATTTTACGTATGTCTAAAAACTGCCAGCCATCACAAGAACAAACACAGTTTCTACCGTTAAATAACATCTTTTGCTCATCAATCAATCGAATTTCTAAGCCCTCCGCCTCTCTAACACTAATATCTTCTGCATTTTTTAAGACGTTAACAATTCTTTCTTCATCATCTGCTGACTGAAATGTGTAAAAATCATTGTCATCAGTAGGGCTGGAAACTAAAATATAATTCTGTAAAACTTTTCTTCCTTTATAGGAAAATACATCACAAAGGGAATCTTTTTTAAACGCAATCACTAAACTTTTTGACTCTCCTGTTTGATAACTCGTGTACTGTGGTACATACTCATCTTCCTCGGAACCAATAAAATATTTCCCAGATTCTGCATCAGCAATAATAAGCAAGCTACCTTTGGTAAGATATTTGTTTATCCGAATGAATTTCTCACCTTCATAAAAACCTTTAATTACTTTTCGCATATTCTTCCTCCTTTTGATAAAATATAATATTTGATTATGTTACAGACATTATTATAATATATTTACATAATATTGTCAAGGTTAAAAAGAAAAACTACATATGATATCCTCTCATTTAAAAAAATTTATTTTTTTTCATAAGATATTCTGTCAAGTTTGTCAATACATTTGGGAAATGTAATCAAATTGTAACATTTGCCTTAAAAATTACATTTTAAAGCCTTTTCCCTTACATCCTCTCCATACTTCCCTCAAACACAAGTTCAGCCTCTCCCATTAAATAGACCTCATGATTTGCTTTATCATACTCAACTTGCAATTTTCCACCTTTTAAATTGACTGTTACAGAATCAGCAACTAATTTTTCATTCATTGCAACAACGGCACTAGCACATGCTCCTGTTCCACAGCTGTTAGTTTCACCAACACCTCTTTCCCAAACTCTTAATTTAATATTTTTATCATCCAAAATTTCTACAAATTCTACATTGGTTTTATTGGGGAAATATTTATACTGCTCTAAAATAGGACCGATTTTGTCAACCGCAAAGCCATCCACATCCTTGACAAAACACACTGCATGTGGATTTCCCATAGAAATCGGATAAACTTGATATTGCTTCTCTTCTATCTCAATAATATATTTTAAATACTCGATTTCTGACTCCCCCATATTCACTTTTATAGAACTTACTCTCTGTCCCTCTAGACTAAGCTCTATCTTTTTAACACCACCTAAAGTTTCTATCAAAAATGTGTTTTGTGTTACTTTCCCTTTTTCAAATACATATTTGGCCAAACAACGAATGCCATTTCCACACATTTCTGCTTCACTTCCATCTGCGTTAAAAATCCTCATTTTAAAATCGGCTATCTCACTTGGCTCAATTAAAATAACCCCATCTGCTCCAACACCATAATGCCTGTCACACAAAAACTGACTCAAAACTGGCAAACTATATTCAAATTCATTTTCCTGACAATCTACCATTATAAAATCATTTCCTGTAGCTTGCATTTTGCAAAAAGAAAACATATCATCACCTCTTCGGTAAATTATATGTTTTCTTTTATGATTTATGACTCTTCTTCTTTTTGTACCACAACATTAACTACAGTACCTTCTTCCACTGACTTTTCTGCCTGTGGCTCCTGTGAAACAACCTTTCCTTCTTCGCCTTCTATTTTGATATTCAATTTATTCTCCTTTAGCTTTTGACGTGCTTCGGCTACGGTTAAACCTGTTAAAGTTGGTACTTGAGTTGATAATCTTGTATCATTTTCTCCTGTGTACAAATAAACATCAGCACCTTTTTCCAGTAAGCTTCCCGATTTTGGCATTTGATCTGTTACCATTGCTGTAGTTTCATTTTCAGTGATATTACAATAAATCTGGAAGCCATATTTTTCTAATATTTCTTTGGCTTCTGAAACCGTTTTGGAAGAAACATTTGGAATATTAACAACTGATTTTTCCTGTGTTGTAACATTTTCACCATCTTTATTAATTCCCAAATATGGTAATACTTCTGATAAAATATTCGCTGCAACTGGTCCAGCCGTTTGTCCCCCTTGATAGGTCTCTCCTTCTGGATCATATAATACTGTTAATACAACTACTTGTGTATTTTCAATGGGTGAAATCGCAATAAAGGAAGCAACATAACCAGCTTCTTCGTTTCCTGACATTGGCTCAGAGGTTCCACTTTTTCCTCCAATCGTGTAACCTTCCACGCCTGCACGCTTTCCCGTTCCTTCTACAACAACAGATTGCATCATATTTTTTATTTTTTCAGAGGTAGCTTTGGAAACGACTTTTCTAACTTCTTTGTCTTCTTGCACTTCAATCACACCTGTATCTGAATTTTCAATTTGCTTAACAATTTTAGGTTCCACTAATTCTCCATCATTTACAACACAAGAAACTGCTGTAATTAGCTGAAGTGGAGAAATTTCAAATCTCTGTCCAAATGAAATGGTAGCAAGTTCAACTTTTCCAACATTTTGCAATTCGTGAAACACGGAATTATACGTTTTAGCAACATCACTTCCAATTAAATCAAACAATCCTAATGCTTCATAATATCGATATAAGGTAGAAGCACCAATTCGTTGTCCTAATTGCATAAACGCTGGATTGCAAGAATTGCATAATGCTTTCCTCAAAGTTTGTACACCATGTGGCTCTGCTCTCCAACAATGAATATCATAATCTTCCACTTGATAGGAACCTGTACACATAAAATCTCCTTCGGTATCTGTTTGAACCAGATTTTCTTCTAAAGCAATTGCAGATGTAATAATTTTAAAAGTCGAACCTGGTTCATACAGTTGAGAAACCGACTTATTCAACCATAATTTATTATAAGCCACGTTTTTTTCTTCTTTTGTATAAGTTTCCCAAACCTCACTTGCACCAGTTGGGCCAACTGCATATGGATCATTCAAATTATAGTCAGGATAAGTTGCCATTGCCAAAATTTCACCATTCTGCGGATTCATAACAATAACATTGCCTCCACCAGAACATGAATTTTCTGCCACTGCTTGTTTCAGATATTTTTCTGCAATTTGCTGAATCGTTACATCTATTGTTAGATAAATATTACTTCCATTTTCCACTGGAACATATTGCTCTGTCTCATCTGAAATTGGATTTTTATACACATCTTGCATCGCAACAATTTTTCCAGCTGTTCCTGTTAACGTATTATTCCAACGATCCTCTAAGCCAACAAAACCAACATTGGCATCATTACAAAGTCCAATTAAATTAGAAGCTACTGTATTATAAGGATAATATCTTTTGGTATCTTCATCAATATTAATTCCACTTGTGATTTTATTTTCTGTCATCCAGTTTTTTAAATTCTCTGCCTTTTCTTCACTTACCTTTTTAGCAATTACCACAACCGAAGATTTACTATTGATTTTTTCCAAAACCTCATTATAATCCAATTCTAAACACGTTGCTAAACCTTGTGCAATCAATTCATTTTCAACCGTTTTTTTATTGGAATAACAGACTTTTCCAGGATTAATGGAAATCGTTTCAACCGCTACATTCATTGCCAAAATATTGCCATTGCTATCATAAATAACACCTCTTTTAGGACTTATAATTTGTGCTTTCATTTGATTATTATAAGCATTTTCACTATATTCTTTTCCATGAACTACTAAAATTCTTCCCAAATTAGCTGTAATTCCTAAAAAACACAATGTAGCAACAGATGCAGTTATAAATAGTTTATTGATTGTACTTTTTTTATCTTTACTTTTTTTATTTTTTTGTTTTTTATTGTTTTTCTTGATTTTAACTCACCACCATTTTATTTATTGAATTGGAAAATGGATTTTACACTATTGGCTATTGCCTTAAATAATGAAACAACCATATCCACAAAAAATTGGATTATAAAGTTTTCCTGGTATAACGCAATACATGTATTTTTTACAAAAGGAATCTGCCATAAAATTATAATTGTAATGACTACAAAAATTAATGCCCTTATCAATCGTTTCACCCTTGGCCATGTCCATGGATATTTGACATGGTATCCTTGGTTTTCCAGATATTGACCATAAGCTTGTATTTCCATTTCCCTTTTTAATTCCTGCTTTTTTCTGGCATTTCTTTTCTCTTTTCTCCATTGTCTTTTTTGTTGTTTTGGTGTTAATTGAGGTTGTTTCTTCTTTGGTATTTCATTGGCTAAATCCATTTGGGAAATTTGATTGATTTGCTCAGCTATCATTTGTTTCATTCTTTCCTGATCCACTTGAGACTTTTTCTTAAATGATAACGCATCTTCTATTGGATTTTCTAACTGAGAAAACTTCTCTGGTTTCTCTTCTTTTTTAAGTTGTACATTTTCCAATAATTCATCTGCTCTTTTGGTTGCTAAATCTAAATCATACTTCTTGCGTTTTTGCGGATTTGACAAAATTCCATAAGCAATTTTGATTCTTCTGATTTGCTCAATTAACTTCTCTGTTTGTGGTAGGGAATCTGCTTTTTGTAAGATTTGCTGATAAGCCTTCGTAATTTCTTCTGATGTCGCATCTTCTGGCACTTTAAATAACGCATATAGTGTACTCAAACTTTCTCCCTCCTCTGGTTTTGATTATACCATTTGTGAAATTTTATGGCAACCTTTAAACATCAAAAAAATACGTTGCTTCTAAATCAGCTTCATGGAGTAATAAAGCAAGTGGAAATTTCTTGAATGCTTGTCCCAACGTTCCATATACTTCTTTCGGCTCCGTAAATCCCATATGCCAACGAATACAATATTTTTCTTCTACTGTAAGTTTGATGTATTCTGCAATCATCATCACACTTTTTTCACCATGTCCATAAGGAATCGTATCTTCTACGGTATAATAGGGAACTTTTTCCCATTCTCCAAAAGCATTTTTGGCATTTCTATAATCTACTTTGTAGAAATTTACTTTACATATGTCATGTAATAACGCAATTATCACTAATGTTTCATCTGACACATCCATTTCAATAACAGCATTTTTAACCTTACTTACCAATATTTCATATACTTTCATGCTATGTTCTAAAAGTCCACCTTCATAGGCTCCATGATATCTTGTGCTGGCTGGTGCCTTGAAAAAGTCCGATTTCTCAATAAATTCAATTAATTTGTCCATTCCTTCACGATTAATATTTTTTAATAATCCTAAAAATTCTTCTTTCATATTTAGTTCCTTTCTACTTTTTATAATACTTTTCCTTGTTTATCATAAGCATAACTATAATCTGAATGACCAAAATAATATACTACTGTTGTCGTTGTTTTTTTAATCAACTCCTCATTCTATACTTGTTTCTCTACCCTAGCTCCAATTATTCTATCATAATTATGTTTTTTTATTGTATCATATGTTTCCTTTTTTCACAACATTTTTTATTTAAGTTTTGGTTTTTGTGTATAAATTGGAATATTTTTTATATTTTTCTAGAAAACATCGCAAAATCAATTTTAAGGCATCTTTTTTTCGATTTTAATGATTTATGTATACTTTTTAAAAAATGAGGCCTTCCTGGGCCTTTTAGAGGCTTATTTTAAAATCCAATTTTCCTCATAACATGCTTTTTTATACCTCTCTAGCGCATAAAAAGCCACCTTACAGAGATTTTATTTGTTTTTTAGTCATTTTTCATTAATTTTTCAAAAAAATCGCTTATTGGACATTTTTATATGAATCAATTTTCTATTTATTATTATCCTACTTAACACATGATTTACCAATTGAAAAATATTTGCTATTTTCCCCAAAATATAGTATAATGCTTATGAAAGGAGTTTCCTTATGAATCTCGAACAAGAAACTAAATTTTTGATGAAAAAATATCATATTTCTGCCAATAAAAACTTTGGACAAAACTTTTTAATTGATGAAAACGTGGTAAATTCGATTGTTGAAATTGCGAAAATCGATTCCAATGATTTGGTTATTGAAATCGGTCCAGGTCTTGGCACTCTTACCTCACATCTACTTGAAAAAGCTGGCAAAGTCATTTGCATTGAACTTGACAAAAAAATGTTGGATATACTAAACGATCGATTTACTTTTTACAGCAATTTTGAATTACTCAACGAAGATGTCTTAAAAGTGGATTTGCAAGCTTTAATTCAGAAAAATTTAGCCCAATTTCAATCCATAAAAGTTGTTGCCAATTTGCCTTATTACATTACAACTCCAATTATTATGAAATTATTAGAAGATAAATTAAAATTGGAAAGCATTACTGTTATGGTTCAAAAAGAAGTGGCTGAACGTTTGACAGAAATACCTGGTGGCAAAAATTGTGGAAGCATTACTTACAGTATCAGCTATTATACAGAACCGATGTTGGTAATTGATGTACCAAAAACTTGTTTTATTCCTAGTCCTAAGGTAGATTCTAGTGTGATTCATCTGCAATTATTAGAGAGTCCACGTGTTCATCCTTTGGATGAACATTTATTTTTCAAAATAATCAAACTAGCATTTTTGCAAAAAAGAAAAACTTTAGTAAATTCTTTAATGCTTGGCAAATTAGGCAATCGAGAATTTTTAGAAGAGATGTTAATAGCACTTGATATTGATTTAAAAATTCGTGCTGAAAAATTGAGTTTGGAAAAATTCACAGAAATTACGAATTATATTTATCAAAAATCAAAAAATTAGTCGCACTTATTTAAAATAAGTACGACTAATTTTTGATTGGTACAATTTTTCGATTATCCATATCCCTCTTTTTTACTATAACTTTTTTAGAAACTAAATTTCTACTTATCCAATTTTCTTTTGAATTTCTTCTAGCCCTTTTGCCATTTGATCTGGACAAGATGTTCCTCGGTATCCACAAGGAATTCCCTTTAGCCTTTTAATTGCTTCTTCTACTGTCATACCAACTAATAAATTGGATATTCCAACTGTATTTCCTGCACACCCTCCTACAATTTGAACTTTTCGAATAATTCCATTTTCAATGTCCACAACCATTTCTTGAGAACATACTCCTTGCGGTCTAAATTTGTATTCCATTTTTCTTTCCTCCTTTTAAAAACGAACAATTTCGTCATATACTTGAATAATATATTGATCGGTCATACCAGAAATATAATCAATGATAGCTCTAGCATAATCCTCTTTCTTTTGTAAATCATAAATGATTTTATTGTGATATTCACTTGCAATTCTATCTTCTGTTTCTGCATAATTTGATAACCAAGTCACAAATTCTATCGCAAGATTTGGATAGTACCTGGCTAACTTCTTTAAATGATAGATTGTGCATTTTCCAGCAAATTCATTCTTCAAACAACAAAAAATTTCATTCATCACCAATTTAAAATAACGAATACTTGGTGCAATTTTCTCATGTTGGTAAATCTTTTGATAGTTAAAGTCTTTTATGGTCTTCATCATTTCTCTGGCTGCTTTTGAAAATTGCAAACCTTTTTCTGGTGAACTATTTTTGCATAAATCAACTGTCAAAAAATTGATAATATTAGAGTGGTTGATATCAATTTTTTGAATCATTTTTTTCATTTTCTGAATTTCTTGATCACTTAAAATTTGCATCATTTTAGCATCTTCAATATCTCTACCAATGTATGATATTTTATCTGCAATTTTAACAACACAAGCTTCCCAAGTATAAGGTGCATATTGATTTGGTTTCGTATAATCTTTCAAATCAATGGCTTCTTTTCTGGGAATCAAGCTTTCTTCATCAACTTCCCCACAGTGCGAAATAATACCATCTCTTACAGCATAAGTCAAGTCTAAGTTTCTCTTTTTATTTTCAAAATCAATCAATAATTCAATATTATCTACAAAATGAAGGCCATTTTTTTCATGCCAAAATGTTTCACCATATTCCCTTTCTGAAATCGTTGACAAGATTTTTTCACCTTGATGTCCAAATGAACTGTGCCCCAAATCATGTGCTACTGAAATCGCCTTCGTAAGTTCTGTATTTAAACCCAAATAACTAGCAATTGTATAACTAACTGATTCAACCAAATTAACATGCTCAATTCTAGTACAGATGTGGTCATTGTCTGGCGAAAAAAATACTTGGGTTTTATGCCTCAATCTCTTGTAAGCGTTGGAATTGATAATTCTTGTATAGTCTCTATCAAAATCAGTTCGCATTGTAGTAAGACCATAAGTATGAGAATATAATTCCGTTTCTCTTTGACATGCTTTTTTCCATTTAGGATTGTTTTTGAAAGTCGCTACATTTTCAAATTTCTTCATTTGTTACCTCTTTATTATTGTAAAGTTTCGCGTATTTTTTCTAGTTCTTCTTTTGTAAAATCATATTCTTTGTTACAAAAATGACATTTGGTATTTGCCTTGCCATCTTCTTCAATGATACTGTCAAGTTCCTTCTTTCCAATAGCAGCTAACCCATCTGCAAATCTCTCCTTAGAACAATCACATTTGAAGGCAATGGATAAATCATTTATTAAAAACAATGCATTTTCATCACCAGTAACTGTTCTTGCAATATCTTCCAAAGCCATTCCGTCCTCCAACATTTGACTCACTGGTTTGGCATTTGCAATTGCATTTTCAATTTGGGCAATTTCTGTTTCTGTAGCATCTGGCATTAACTGAATCATATAGCCTCCACTTTTTTTGACTCCGTTTTTGTCAACTAATACCCCCAGTGCTATAACAGTTGGTTTTTGTTGGGATTGAGCAAAATATTCAGTAAAATCTTCTGCAATTTCACCAGAAACCAATGGAACCAATCCATGATAGGCTTTTTTCGTAAATTCATTTTCTTTGATGACATTTAAAAAGCCATCTGTTCCAACTGCTTGCCCTACTGCGATTTTTCCTTTTTCATTGAGTGGTAACTCCACATGAGGATTTTGAGCATATAGTTTAATAAAAGATTGGTTATTTTCCCTTTTCATCACACAAACAATTGAACCAATGGGGCCTTTTCCATTTATTTGAACCGTTATACTGTCTTCTGGTTCTTTGATTTCTGTCAATCCCATCATACCTGAAATAGTTGCAACTCTTCCTAATACAGCTGTTGTTGTTGGCATTAAGTCTTGCAAATTTCTAATTGACTCAATTAATTGTGTCGTTTCTGCTACTATTATACTAACTTTTCCTTCGTGAGCTAATCCTTTTATGGTTCTGTCCATTTTCACATTCCTTTCTTTATTGATTAAAAGCATTTTTAACAGTTGAATAACTGTTCATTAATAATGCATATTTCATATCTTCTGGAATATTCTCATTATACATAGCATTCGTAATTGGAATTGTATAAAATGAATATTGTGGCATAAATAACCTTGTTTTGATAATGTAGTCAATTAGACAATCTCCTTCTTTTATCGTTACTTCATGCCTTTGTAAAAAATCTCTTAGTAATTTGGTATATTCTCCATGAAAATAATTGAATATTTGAGTATATTCTTGTGTTTCTGTGAATGACTGTTTCTCGCGTTTTTCTAACATATTTTACCTCATCTTTTAGTACATTTTTCATTATTTATTTTATAATAGATTAAATAATTTGGCAAGTTTTTTTGTAAAAAATAAACCCAAATTGTTAAACTTTTTGTCTAACAATTTGGGTCACTTCATAAAATCAGAGTTTTTGCTTTTCTATTTTAATTATTTTTTGAATGCTAAAAATTGTTGCAAATCTTGGTCATCCATTAGATTTATATTTTCTATTTCTACAGTATATAAATTTTTGGAATCAATTTCAGAAAATAGGAAAGCATCTTCATATTTTTGTATTTCATCCTCCCACAATTCATATTCATAAGATATTACATATTTGTAAAATTTATTGCCATTTGCTTCTATTTCCTCAACCTCTGATAATTTAACATTTCTATAATCTTCATCTTCTTCATAATATTTTACATAGTCTTTAATTTCATCTAAATATTCATCTTTAGTACTATAAGAAATAGATATATCAACCCCTATTGAATCATCATTAACTTCTTTGGTCAATAATTTATAATATTCGTCAGAAGTATTCATTTTATATCCATCTGGAATAAATATTTCTATATTTTGATCATTATAGGTTCGTAACATATTATTGGCTAGACTGCTTGATTCTGGCTGGGAAGCTTCTGGAGTTTCTAATTCGAAATCATCATTAGAATCATAGGTTAACTCATTTGTTGTATCAGAAAACATCTCTTCCATGATTGTATACAATTTACTTCCCATAAAATTACCATATAGTGCCATAACATCTGCTGTGCTTAGTTCTTCTGCTTTTACGGCATCATTGGTATTTAAATCTGTTAATTGCTCATTATAAGATTTGGCAACTGAAGCTTTTACAGTTACTTTTGTTTCATCTGCCTCAGCTGTCGTTTCAACATTTATCTGATTATTAGTTTCATGAATTTTAATTGTTCCTTCTGCAATATCTTCATCATCTTCTAACAATTTATAAGTAAATTCTTCTTCTGCCTTCTTGGTTATTTCAATTGCAATTTTATCTCCTTCTTCTATTATTATAATGTCAATTCTTTCAATTGTTTTAAAAATTCCTTTTGTGTATAAGTCAATTTCAAATTCCATTTCATCTGAAATTTCAGAATCCTCTATCACATAATTGATTTCTTTCAAACTTTCTTTTACTTCTTGACTATCTTTAAAACAATTTATAAATTCCTCATTTTCTGATAAATTTGTGCAAATTTTTTCAAAAACTTTTTTGAATTCTTTGCCTGACATCTTTAAACTATTTTTGGTTAATTTTTGATTATCAACTGTTACTTTTTCAGATGAAAAATATTCTTCACTCAATTGTTCTTTTACTTCTTTTCTAAGAATTGATTCTGCCTTTTTAGCACTTAATAATTGAGTAAATGTTAAGGATTGTGCTCCTCCAATTTCAGCATCTCCTTCTAATATTTCAGAAGCATCTAATTCAATTACTTTATTGAAAAATTGTCCTAAATCAAGATAAGCTTTTTTCGATTCTACATTCAATTTTACTTTTGCATTCAGTAATTCCTCTTCTGCTTTTTCTAATTTGATACCATACAATTGCTCTTGTGAATTGGCGTCTACTTCCATATTGAAAGAAAATTTTGCATCATTCATAAGATTAGCAATTTCTTTAGTATCTTCGCCTTCCCCTTCTACTTTCATTTCAAAATCCATATTAAATTTGGCTGTGTCATAATTTTCTGTTTCTTCATAAGTTAAAATCTTATCAATTTGCTTACCAAATATCGCCTTTGAATTACTGTTTCCAGCCATAACAATTCCAGCTACAGCAAGAATTAACACAATTGCAATCACAGTAATAATCATTACCTTAGACAATTTGTTATCTTTTGTCTGCCCATTAATTGGTTCAAATTTTTCTGTGTCCATATATTTTTCCTCCCTTTCATTATATATATCTTATTTATATTATATTTATTCCGATTTGTCAACCTTCACAAACTTTATCTTTTTCACATATGATACAAAAAACAGAAGAAAGGATTTTTAATATGATGATTTTACGTTTAAATTCCACAGGTCCTTATGTAGAACTTTTACAAAGTACCTTAAAAAAGTTAGGATTTTACCGAGGAAGTATCGATGGAAATTTTGGTCCACAAACAGAAAACGCAGTGAAAAATTTCCAAAGAAATTTTGGTTTGTCAAGTGATGGAATTGTTGGTAACAAAACCTGGGATGCCCTATTTCCATACATAAATGGCTATACTAATTATACTGTCAGAAGTGGAGATACTCTCTTTAAAATCGCTCAAAATTTTTCTACTACCATAGACAGCATCATTTATGCCAACCCAGATATTGATGCTGAAAATTTGCAAATTGGGCAAAAAATTATTGTTCCCTTTGGCACAATAGTACCAACCAATATTAGTTATACTTCAGATTTTATGGAAATGAATTTATCTGCTCTAAAAACAATTTATCCATTTCTCGAAATTTCAATGATTGGCACAAGTGTTCTTGGTAAAAATATTCCTGTTGTCAAGTTTGGAAATGGTAGTAAGGAAGTGTTTTATTGTGCTTCAACACACGCAAA
This sequence comes from uncultured Clostridia bacterium, assembly GCA_947573445.1. Classification (GTDB taxonomy): domain Bacteria; phylum Bacillota; class Clostridia; order TANB77; family CAG-508; genus Scatovivens. The sequence goes on from CANPFR010000003.1 coordinate 58,505, forward strand.
TGAATGGATTACCACTCCATTACTTATGAAATTTTTAGAAAACTTATCCAAAAGTTATGTCAATGGCATGCAGATTTATGGAAAAGATCCTCGAGAATTATTTGCCGAAGTCTCACTTTACCTGGTGCCTATGGTAAATCCAGACGGGAGTGGTTTTATTTTTACAGGACTTTTGGCATAATTAAGATTTATGATATTAATAAATCAACCATTATTTTCCCTTTTTTTCTCGGAATCCAAATTTTAACCACACATTCTTCTTCTCATCAATCTCAATCTTCTCAATCAACTGAAACAAAACTCTCTTCGAAAAACACTCCTTTTTCAAAAATGTTTCTACCAATTGGTCAATTTTCAACTTCTTTTCTTTTACTACATCTTTATAAAAGCCTAATTTCTCCTCCATTTCTTGTTTACAACTTTCCAAAATCTCTTTCTTTCCTCTGATTTTCTGCCCATAATGCACAAAATCACTCTCCGTGATAATTCCCTTCAACCTATCTTCATACAAAATAGCCATCTGCCTTGTCAAATCATTTATTTGTTTATTAATCTCTTCCAATTCCTTGTCTTTCTTCGACTCTGCCACATTTTGATTCTGATACCTTTGATAAATCTTCTCCAATTTTTCCTTTTCACAATGCATTTTCAAAAAATTATCCACACAATCGAAAATTACTTTTTCAAGCTCACCATAATTCAAATGTTGTGGTAAACAAAATCCCTTCCTGGAATTTCTACATGTGATATAAGCAATTGGATTTTTAATTACCTTTCCCTTTTTCGTCAGTTTTGCTCCCACCTCCAAATGACTATGACACGTTTTGCACTTCAGCAATCCTCTTAAACAATATTCACGTTTTGTCTTCTGATTCATCCCCCTTTTCTTTAACAAGAACTGCACTTTTTCAAAATCTTCTTTCGAAATAATTGCATCATGTGTATACTCTGTGACAACATACTGTTCTTCTGGAAGCTTTACTCTTTTTTTCGTTTTATATGATATCTTCACTCGCTTATTGGCCACTGTATGTCCAATATACACTTTATTTTGTAGCAAATTTCGCAAGGTAACCACATTCCATTTTTTGATCTCACTTAAATTTTTAGCATATCCACTTGGTGATTGAATCCCCTTTTCATTCAAATATTTCTGAATTGCATGAATACTATTTCCTGCCAAATACAAATTGAAAATCTTCCTCACAACATAAGCCACATTTTCATCTACCACCAAATGATTTTTCTGTGTCAAATCTTTCTGATAACCATATGGTGCATATGTACACATATATTCCCCCTTTCTTTGTTTCTCCCTTAACACACTACGCACTTTTTTGGAAATATCTTTTGCATACGAATCATTGATAATCGCACGAAACGGTGTAAGCTCACTCCAACTACTATTGGCAAATGTATCAATTCCATCATTTAGTGCAACATAACGTATTTTATGTTCTGGAAAATAAACCTCCATATAATGCCCCAATTGAATATATTCTCTGCCAAGTCTGGAAAAATCCTTAGTCACAATCATGTTAATTTTGCCAGATTCAATATCAGCAATTAATCGATTAAATCCTGGCCTGTCAAATGTTGTTCCAGATACACCATCATCCACATATTCATCAACCAATTCCAATTGATTTTCTTCCACATAACGCTGAATCATATCCCTTTGGTTTCCAATACTCTCACTTTCCTGCTTATCTCCATCCTCACGTGACAAACGAATATAAGACGCTACTTTAAACTTCTCACAATTGTCCCTCATTACCCCTTCTCTCCTTCAAATAATCCAAAAATATTTTCTCTATCACTGCCTCAAATGTATCCCCCATTTGAGAAAATGAAATATATAACCTTATTTGATTCTCGTCTTTTTTCATTATTTCTTCCCCTCATTCATCTTATGAACAAAATCTCACTCAAATGACTTATTATTAGCAAGAAACGCTAAAATCGATTTTAAGGCACTTTTAAAATTTTTTTATACATAAATGATTAAAACCAAAAAATATTGGCCAATATATGCCATTTGATGCTTCTAGAGTACATAAATTTATATCCTATCAAACAAATTCTTGACTTTACGTAAATAATTTGATATAATAAAGTTCTAAAAAATATAGAAAAAGGAGATAACATATGGCAAATTTGACACAAAAGCAAAAAGAATTTTTTAAACGGAAAAAAGCAGAGTTAAATGCTCAATTTGTAGAACCCAAGTATTGGAAATATACTATCCAATATGTAAAAAGAGCGAACCAAGCAGATGTAGCGATTTCAAAAAATCATATTATTTTTGATTATATGGCAATCGGTATTGCTTGTCTTGCAAAAGAACTTAAAAACAGCCAAGACAAAAAAGTTATCTATGTACTTCATAGGGACTACCTCTCTATCGGTGAATCCAAGCTATATAATACGCTTTTCACACAAAAAGCTAATACGTATTCTTTATTTGAGAATGCACTTAGTCAACTTACTGATGAACCTAAACTCATCCTGGATGAATATTTTTCTGACAAAACCTATCCAAGTTTTATGGCTGGCCTTTTGCTCTATTCTCAAGTGACCTACACTGCAATGGGGTATTCCCAAAATCCAAACGTATCATTGGATTTTGAAAACTTCAATGATACCATAAATGCTCAAAAACTGGCTTTTGATACACTCAAAAAACTAGTAATTGACAATTACCTGGGTTCTCTTCAAGCTTTTTTAAATGGCGACGATTAACATACTTTTTGCAAAATCTCCAAAAGCACCCCCTGAAATCTTTATCTTCAGGAGGTGCTTCATTTTTTTAATCCTATTTCACATTACTTATCAATAATAAAGCTCTATAATTACTGATTTTCAGCACTATAGAGCTATTTTTATTTGGCGGAGTGAGTGGGATTCGAACCCACGGGCCCTTATTCAGGACTACTACAGTTCCAGTGTAGCTCGTTATGACCACTTCGATACCACTCCATCAAATTTATTATACCATAAAGTTAAACATTTAACAACCCTTTCTTCTAATATTTTCCCCTTTCTCCTTTTTTTACAACATATTCTACTAAAAACGCATTCCCTCTTTTAAAATTATTTCTTTAACAAATACTTTTTCATACAAATTCCACCCTCTATTTTACTTAAAACTCATTATAAGTAAAACTCTTATCCATAAAAAAACAACTAGAACATTAGTTATTCACTAATTTCTAGTTGTTTCTTTTTAAGCTCTCCTTAAATTTTCTTTACATCAGTCAATACTAATTTTAATAATGCAAAATCAGTAATTGTGACGTCTCCATTGTAATTGATGTCAGCTGCTTTTAATTCATTTCCTGTTAACTTTTTAGTTTCAATAAGATGTAATTTTAATTTTGCAAAATCAGTAATTGTGACTTTTCCATCACCATTAATATCACCTGTTACAATTAACGTAAATTGTAATGTTGAGCCTACTTTTAATGTCATACCTGTTGCAACAATATCATTTTCTCCTAATTGTTTTCCATTTTTATCCAAAAATACTAAATCTTGTTCTGTTTCCACATTCTCTTTCAACTTCTTTACTGTTGTTTCAGGAGAAATCTTTGAAATATAGCCTCCTTCTATCTTATAAATTTTTGACGTAATTCCCTCTGGCTTATCTGCATCTTTTTCAATCCATGTAACAATTGCTTTTACTGTTCCTTTATTTCCTGCTTTATCTACAAACTCAAATGTAAATTCTCCATTTTCTGTAAAAGTATATGTTCTGTTACCACCATTATTAACAATTGTTATTGATTCACTTTCATTTGACAAAGTCGCTACGACAGCATTACGTGTACTTTCTTGTGTGCTATATCTAATTTCTGCTGTTGGAGTAGTTTTGTCAATCCAATCTACTTCTGCAACATGCTCTTTTACTTCATAACCCTCTGTATCAGACTCATCTTTATATTCAAACGTAAATTTGCCATTTTCTGTAAAGGTATACTTATTTCGTCCCTCATTATTTGTAATTTCAACATTTACATCTTTATTACCAGTTGTATCAATTATATATGGGTTAATTGTTGCTACAACATCTTTATTGGTTGTGCTTGTAATATCATAAGTTATATCACTTGCTAAAATCTTAGTATCATTATCAATATAATCTACTTTTACACTTTTGCATAGTATATTATTGGCTTTATCAAGAAGTCTAAATTTATAATTTCCACTTGTTTCCAAAACCTGTTCTAATGGATTTGATATCGCTTGTTTTAAACCTCTTAAAATTTCTTTTTCTGCCTCATCAGTTATTGTTACACTATGACCTTCAGCATCAAAATACTCTTCATTGGTAACTTCTCCATTTGTTAACGTAGTTACATAACTTTCAACAGATGTAACACTTCCAGTTGTATTTTTATAGATAATTTTTGTGATAATTCCATTTTCATCTACCTCAGCCACTTTAGATACATTACCTGAATTATCTAAATAGGTGATACTAGATATTTTTCCATTTTCAACTTCAACATAATTCATTTTATGATTGTTTTCATCTAATAAATATACATCTTCGCTAATGTTATCTAATAAAATAAGTAATTTCTTATCAGCATCTAGTCTATAATTTACATCTGCTGTTGGACCATTTTTATCAATCCAACTAACTTTTGCAATACTAGAACCTGTATTTCCATTTTCATCTACAAACTCAAATGTAAATTCTCCATTTTCTGTAAATACATAAGTATCATTTCCACCATTATTTGTAATTGTTATTTTTGTGCTTGGATTAACAAGTCTTGCTACTACATTACCATTTGTTGGTTCGGTAGTACTATATGCAATACCTGCTGTAGGATGTGGATTCTTAGTCATATCTTGATACAAATTAAATGCTCTTGCTGCAAACCAATTTCCATTTGTTCTGTCAGCAACTATTTTTACATATTGAACTTCCTTTGGCGTATCAATTGCAAAATCTTGTGTAAAAGCTTTCGCTTGTTCAATTGTATTGGCTTGGGTAGGATAAGTAATACCCTGTCTACTTGTCAATACTTCCCAATTTTCACCATCCATACTTCCCCAAATAGTTCCATCAACAATTCTACCATTACCACCACCAGCAGGTACAAATTCTACTGCTGATAAATATACTGGGTTATCTAATTTAATTGTAATAAATCTTTGCGTATCTGTTCCATTCCATGCTGAATGCCATCTTGTGTTATAATTTGCATCTAGTGCATTTGTCGCAGCTCCTTGATTAGCAGTCGCTTGAGTAGATACACTATTTAAAGTTAAGTGTGATACTGGTATATATTTTCTTGTATCTGGTTGATTATCTTCTGTAAATTGATATAATTCTGATGCAGGACTTGTTAATTTTGTACCTGTTGCTGATTGTCGTACCTGTACAGTTTTGTTACCTGACAAATCTGGAGAAACTACACTATATGATTTCCATTCGTCTTTCTCTGTATAACGCCATTGTGTGCTTAAATTTACACCAATAACTCGATTCTCCAAATCATTTGCAAATAAATTACTTGGAAGTTCTTGCTCTGTAATATCTATTTTATACAAATTTTCTTCATCATAATTTACACCAACAATATGAACATAGATGTCATTTTCTGATGTAATACTTGCAATTTGTTGTGGTGTTAACTGTATTTTGTGTTCCTCTTCTGCTGTAAAAGCAACTTCATTCCAGTCTGCATCTTTCCAATCTGCATTCTCTCCTTTTCCTGTTAAACAATAATCTAGACGCACTCCATTTCCGTCAAAACGGCTTGATAATACAATTTTACCTGCATCTTCTCCATCAAATGAGAAAGTTGCAATTGTTTTATCTAAATTTCCTAATAAGAAATTAGCTTCTAATCTGGTAAGACTTGGTTGATAAACATAATATTGGTCTGCTGAGTTATTAGGAACTCCAGTTCCTTCTGTTAAAATTCTTGTTTGTAAAAGTGTAAAACGATATTGATTTTCAATACTTGTTAAATGTGGTTTAATTAAATTGGTTAATTGTTGCATTGGTAGTGGGAAATATTTCAAATTCTCAGCTAACTCTTTCGCTAAATCAAAATATTCATTTTCAGTCTTGTTCTCACTTGCATTGTATACATTAATTAAGCCAAGCCATGCATCAAGATTGATTGGTTGTATTTCTAATGCAGCACGATAAGTCTCTTCTTGTTTTGCTAAATCATCTGTATAAGTATTCGCAAGCATAACTAATTTTTCACATTTTTCAAAATTTTCGTAATCATTTAATGCTTCTTGTGCAAGCGCCATATACACTACTTGATAAGAACCTCTCGCATAATTTGTATTAGCATTTCCCCAATTAAGTAATAATCTTTCTCCTTTTTCTGAACGTGTCCAACCACTTACATCGTTATCAATATTCCAATAACCTCTTCCTTGAGCATCTTTTGTGTAATATAAAAGTGCTGCGTGTCCTGGCTGTCCAATAACCGTTGCTGGTATAGCATGAGTTGCACGAATATTCGAACCACTTTTTGATATACCACCACAAACTGCTCCTGTTCCAAATTTATTTCTAAAATTCATCCATACTTTATATACTTTATTTTCTGTAGTTCCTCTTGTTATTGATATATCATAAGTTGGATTATTTTTACCACCAGGTATTGTATATCTTAAATCAAATAATCCTGTACCATTTACAGCAAATAACTCATTAAAATAATCCTTATTTTCTTCATCATAGTAAACTGCATTTTGATAATTTGGATACACATATGCCATATGTGGATGAGGTGTCAACCAATTCGTATTTCCTGTTTGCTGTACTTTTTGTTGAACATATTCATTCAACCATAAAATTTCTTCATCATCTATGTTGTTATTCATTATATAACGCATTTCTTCCACTTGCAATGCTTCAAACCATGGTGTGTAATCGATACTATCATTTACTTTAAGTTTATCATTTTTATGCATATATTTGAATATCGCATAACGTCTAAGTGCATCAGATTGATTCTCTGTAACACCTGATTGCATCCATAAACCAACTCTTTGTGAATGTGTTAAAGCAATAGACATTGCCATCTTTTTGTATAAATATCCATAAGTCATATCTGGATACCATTTATTATTTAAACATTCGTTATTTGAAAAATCACTGCTATATTCATCATAAAGTCTAGAAAGTTGGGTTAATGAATTATAATAATTTCCTCCTTCAGGTGTACCACCCATTATATAAAGACGAATATTTTCTACATCGTTCATTAACCATGAAAACATTTGCCTGTTTGCTTCACTTTCACCTGAAAAACGTTTCAATGCATATGGACCTGCTCTTTTAACAAGTTCTCTTTGCAATAATGTTAATTCATAATCTCCAGTTATTTCTTGACCTTCATAATTTTTTAATATTTGGTCGTATTCCTCTATTGTTTTTATACCATTACTGTCATCATAACCTTCTTTAATTAATTTAGCATCTGCATAAACTGCATGGTCACTTGCATTTGCAGCTTTATCATCGGCATATAATTTTAAAAATCTTGCATTTCTAATATCAATTTTTACAAAAGTTGCATTTTTCCCTGGAGTTTGATCAATTGGTTGATCTCCTATTTTTGATTCCCAAGTAATTCCATCCTGTGAAGTAGAAATATCAAATGCAACACCATTTCCTCTTGTGGATGTTGTATTTAATCCAACATAAGCTGTAAAATAATCATACTCTGAATAATCTTCTAAATCATAAACTACTGTAGAAGTAGCATGAGCAAAAATTCCTTTTTCAAAAGTATAGTTTGCCCCTTCTACTCTCATAGAAAGTGCAGTATCATCTGGTGTTTTATCCAAAGAGATTTCTCTCCAAGCTACTGATGATTGATCTTCCACATAAGGAATATCCGATACATAACAAAATTTCTGTTCCTCCGTTAAAACGTGATTTCCAGATTCTCCCACTTCATCATTTGCAAAAGATCTATTAGAAACATTTGTTGATAAAAATATTACAAACAATAAAGCAAAACAAATATTCATTTTTTGCCAAAAAGTAGCTTTAACCATCTTATTTATCATATGTTCCTTCATCTTAAATCCTCCTTTTTTATTTTTCCATATTATCATTATATCACATTTGCGATGTTATGTGAACATTTTCTGTAAAATTTAATTCATTTTCCTTTTTTCACAATTTTGTCCATATTTTTTTCCATTAACCTCTCATTTTTAAGCCAACTGGGGTTGACTTAGTCACTGGTCTCATTATGCCAAATTCCCGTGCTTATCTTCAAGCACAAGCAATTGCCAATCAATTTCCAGATATTCCATTCCCAAGTGGTTGGAAAGCTAATATCGAAGGAATTGATCTAAATTTACAATTCCCTGCTGGTTGGGAACAAGCAAAAGAAATAAAATATGCACAAGGTTTTGACAAACCTGCTCCCCGTGACTTTGTTGGTTTTGGCCCACTTACCGCTCCAGAATCTGTAGCCTTATACAATTTTACTCTACGCCACAATTTCCATTTGATGATAACTTATCACACCCAAGGTCGTGTTATTTACTATAAATACCAAGACATTACACCACCAAATTCAACGCAAATTGCTAACCTTTTTGCACAAGTTTCTGGTTATTCTGTAGAAGAAGTGCCTACAAGCTCTAGTTTTGCTGGTTATAAAGACTGGTTTGTTTATTATTATAATCGACCTGGCTTTACAATAGAAGTTGGCCTTGGAAGTAACCCTATCCCCATTTCGCAATTCGACGGAATTTACCGTGAAAATTTAGGAATTTTGGTACTAGGAATGTTGCAATAAACAGTTTCAAAAAAGGGTGAAAATGAATTCACCCTCTACTTTATTTACTCATTATTGCCTCAAATTCATTTCCATCTATTTTCTCTTTTTCCATTAGTACATTAGCAACATCATGTAATTTACTCATATTTTGTCTCAAAATATCCTCTGCTCTTTTGTAAGCAGTATCAATAATATTTTTTACTTCAGCATCAATCACTGCAGCAGTTTGTTCACTAACATCTTTATGTTGTGCAAAATCTCTTCCTAAAAATACTTCCTCTTGTCCAGAACCAAACATAATGGCTCCCACAACATCACTCATACCATACTTGGTAACCATACTTCTAGCTATTTTAGAAGCTCTTTCAATATCGTTACTTGCTCCTGTTGAAATATCTCCTAAAACTAAGCTTTCTGCCACTCTACCACCAAGCAATGAAACAATATTTTCTTCCATTTCGGATTTGCTCATAAATGACTTATCTTCTGTTGGACGATACATGGTATAACCACCAGCCATTCCTCTTGGCACGATTGAAATTTGATGAACATTATCCTGTGTTGGCAAAAACCTACTAACCACAGCATGACCCGCTTCATGGAAAGATACCAATTTTTTCTCTTTCTCATTAATAACTTTTGATTTTTTCTCTGGTCCCATTGTAACTTTTACCATTGCCTCTTCAATTTCCTGCATACCAATTTCAGATTTATCTCTTCTTGCCGTTAATAATGCCGCTTCATTTAGAACATTTTCCAAATCTGCTCCAGCAAATCCTGCTGTATTTTGAGCAACAATACTTAAGTCAACATCTGGTGCTATCTTTTTCTTTCTAGCATGCACTTCTAAAATTTCTTCTCTTGCTTTTACATCAGGAGCTCCTACTACAATTTGTCTATCAAAACGCCCTGCTCTTAATAAAGCTTTGTCTAATACATCAGGTCTGTTTGTTGCAGCCAAAACAATAACACCTTCATTTGGACTAAATCCATCCATCTCTACTAATAATTGATTTAAAGTTTGTTCTCTTTCATCATGTCCACCACCAAGACCAGCACCCCTTTGACGCCCAACAGCATCAATTTCATCAATAAATACAATACAAGGTGCATTTTTCTTAGCTTGGTCAAACAAATCTCTTACTCTAGAAGCACCAACACCAACAAACATTTCCACAAAATCAGAACCACTTATAATAAAGAAAGGAACACCTGCTTCACCAGCAACTGCTTTAGCAAGTAATGTTTTACCTGTTCCTGGTTGTCCTACTAATAAAACACCTTTTGGAATTCTAGCTCCCATATCAGTGAATTTTTTTGGTGATTTTAGGAACTCTACAATTTCTTGCAATTCTTCTTTTTCTTCGTCTACACCGGCTACATCTTTGAATAACACTTTGTTTTTATCAGTAGAACTAATCATTCTTGCTTTACTTTTTCCAAATGTCATTGATGTTTTATTGCCACCTTGACTTGGATTCATCAACAATAACCAGAATACTAAAAATATAATCAGAATAACAAATGGTGAAAATACGCTTAAAATTGCAACAAATGCTGATTCTTCATCTTGTGTAACAGTGATTTGTCCTTCTGTTATATAATTGGAAATTTCTTCCATAAAGGTATCCAAACTTGGTATGGTGACCTCTTTTACTTTATTGGCTGTCTCTGAATTTTTCTGTGTTGCATAAACTGTCTGTTTATCAGAAGAAATTTCAATTTCTGAAACTTCGCCTTGATTAATCTTTTGAATTAGTTCTGAATAATTCATTTTTCTGTCTGAGCTATTCAGTAAGCCACTCAATATTCCAACAGAAGCAATGATAATAATCAGCCAAATCGCTAATGTTTTAATTCCGCTTTTCAACTTTTTTCCTCCTTCAATTTAATTATCGTTTTTATCTTAGCACACCAAAATTTGCATTTCAATACCTTTCTAAAAATGTCATATTTCTGTAACATTTCTATTTTTCAGTTTCTTACGGATTCGCAGGCTACAGACATTATTTTCAATTGTTTCTTTTGTGTTACAACCTTTATATGCTTGTTTGGTGTCAAATATTTGTTACCAATATTGTTATTACATAGCTTAATAATGTCATCCATATGTATCTTTTCAATCCCTTTGGTTGTGCCAAATAATTTGTGAATTGAATACAAAATCATTCTCTTTTGTTCCACTTTTTCTAACTGATTAAATTTTTTTAAATCCAAAATAATTTCTGTACCATTTAGGGAATCATCAAAAAGACAAATTTCTTGATAAATCGTATTCACCTTTTTTTGCCAATAATCCTCTTCTTCTTTTATGATATCAGCTAATCTTTCCAAAGTTGTTATGATATTAGGATTGAATTCTTGTTCCAAATAAGGCAATACAATATTTCTAATTTTGTTTCTTGTATAACTATTATCCTCATTGGATTCGTCATATCTTGCAACAATATTGCTTTCATTCAAATAAGCCTCGATTTCGAAACGCTTTGTTTTAAGAAATGGACGGATATACTTTCCACTTCTCATTTCCATCCCAATTAGCCCTCTTGTTCCTGTTCCTCTAAGGATATTCATGATAATTGTTTCAGCACAATCATTAGCATTATGAGCAATCGCAATTTTATTGCTGTTCGTTTTTTCCATAACCTCATCAAAAAAATGATAACGAACCATTCTTCCCATTTCTTCTAAACCCTTTTTCTGAGATTTAGCCAATTCTTTAATATTAACCTGTTTGATAAAACATGGAATTTTTAGGCTATCACAAAACTGTTTCACAAATGTTTCATCCAACTTAGCATTTTCTCTCAAACCATGATTCACATGAGCAACCAAAACCTCAAAATCAATTTGCTTTTTTAGGTTATGCAAAATCGTAAGCATACAAATTGAATCTGGACCACCTGAAACCCCTAAAACAATTTTATCGCCTTTTTCAATTAATTTATATTTTGTTACCAATTCATAAATTTTTTGTTCTAACATCATTCTTCCCTTTTTTGTTTTAAAGTAAACCTTAAATTTTCTAAAATTCCTCTTCGTAACGACGTTCCAAATTTGCAAATTTCGTATAACTTGACATCCAAGCTAATTTCACCGTTCCCGTTGAACCGCCTCTATGCTTTGCCAGAATAATTTCTGCTACATTTTTTTCTTCACTATCTTCATTATAATAATCATCTCTATAAATGAACATTACAATATCAGCATCTTGCTCAATTGCTCCTGATTCTCTCAAATCTGAAAGCATTGGTCTTTTATCATCACGTTTTTCAGCACCACGAGATAACTGCGATAAAGCTATCACTGGCACATCCAATTCTTTTGCTAAAATCTTTAAAGAACGACTAATCTCTGAAATTTCCTGCTCACGACTACTGTTTCTTTTTCCACTTCCTTGGATCAATTGCAAATAATCAATTACAATCAAACCAATATCTTTCTCCATCTTTAATTTCCTACACTTTGCACGAATTTCCATGATAGAAATTCCTGCTGTATCATCAATATAAATTGGAGCATCTGACAAAATGCTTAACGTTGAAGCTAATTTCATCCAATCATTGTCTTCAATCTGACCTGTTTTAATTTTATTACTATCTACCATCGCTTCACTACATAAAATTCGGTTTCCAATTTGTTCTTTGGACATCTCTAAATTAAAAATTGCAACTGGAACTTTACGCTGTACAGCAACATTTGTCGCAATATTAATTGCAAACGCAGATTTTCCCATTGCTGGACGTGCTGCTAAAATAATTAATTCCGATCCATGAAACCCTGATGTCTTATAATCCAAATCAGAAAAACCTGTTGATACCCCTGTTATATTTCCTTTTTGATTATACAACTTCTCAAGTTCTGCAAAAGATTCTACTAACACATCTTTAATCGAAGAATAACCAGTTGTATTTTTTTTCTGATTTAAATCGAAAATCCTTTTTTCTGCCATATCCAATACACGATCAACTTCCTCTGTCTCATCAAATCCAAGTGAAATTAGTTCATTGGCAGCTTGTATTAAATTTCTTAGCATATATTTTTCATCTACAATTTTGATGTATTTCTCAACATTAGCAGTAGTTGGAACTTTGTCTGGCAAAGAGGCTAAATATTCAATTCCACCAACTCTCTCAAAATTCCCCATCTCAACCAATTCTGCTTTCACAGTTATAATATCAATTGGTTCATTTTTCGCATATAAACTCAAAATCGCAGAATAAATAGCCTTATTATCCTCACGATAAAAGGCTTCTTCTTTTAATAATTCAATTGCACTAATCACAGCATCTTTATCCGTAAGCATTGAGCCTAAAATTGCTTGCTCTGCTTCAATATCATGTGGTGGTATTTTTCCTACATCCATGGCTTTTTGTCTCCTTACCTTATAATGTTGTCACCATAACAGATAATTTTGCCATAACGCCTTCATTTAGTTTGATATCCACTTTTGTCGTTCCTGCCACTTTGATGCTCTCAGGCAACAAAATTTTCTTTTTATCCACAACAATATCATACTCTTTTTTTAGCGTTTCTGCAATCTCTTTTGCTGTTATAGCACCAAATAAACGCCCATTTTCCCCAGCTTTGACTTTAAACTCTAAGGTCATATTTTTCATTTTTTCTGCTAATTCTTGGGACGCTTTTTTGTCCTCACCTTTTCTAAAATTCTCTGAATCTTTTTTGGCTTTTAAATTATTCATATTTCCCATATCTGCTGGAACAGCTAAATTCTTTGGAAACAAATAATTTCTTGCATAACCATCTGCTGCATTAATCACTTGGTCTTTTTTTCCTACTCCTTTGATATCTTGCTTTAGTATCACTTTCATTATTTTCTCCTTTCCTGATTTATTTTTAGTTTTTTGCTATTATTGTATAATAAATTAAGTATTTTTTCAAGTAGTTTAGTTATAAATGAATAGGGATACCATATCCCTATTTTTCTCTTCTATTCAATCTCTGCCAAATATTCATTGATTCGTATAATTAACTCATCCTTAGCTTCCTCTAAAGTTAACCCTTCAATTTGTGCTCCTGCTAAAGTAATATGGCCTCCACCACCTAGCTTTTCTAAAATGATTTGAACATTAATATCACCAATTGAACGTCCACTAATAAAGACTTTTTCTCCTATTTTTCCAATCACAAAAGATGCTGTTATATCACTTATTGTAAGCAATTCATCTGCTGCTTTAGCACAAATTAAATTCGCATTTTCATCTTCTTCATTATCATAAATAGCAATTGCAATTGTATGATTTGTTATTTCGACGCTCTTGATAATCTCAGCAATCACATTATAACTCTCCAAATCCGCCTGAAACCACTTTTTCACTTTAATGATATCCACACCAAATTTTCTCAAATAGGCTGCTGCTTCAAACGTTCGAACACCTGTCTTGAAAGTAAAGTTCTTTGTATCCACCATAATACCGCCATACAAACTTTCTGCTTCTAACAAAGTCAGTTTTACATCATCCGCTGCATACTGAATAATCTCTGTAATTAGTTCTGCCGTAGAAGAAGCATAGACTTCATGAAATGAAATTAAAACATCTGTCACAGCATCTGGTGCCTTTCTGTGATGGTCAATAACAATTCTCTTTTCTATCTTTTCTAACAATTCAGGAAATTCGACAAAATTTGCTTTATGTGTATCTACAATAATCAATAAAGTATTCTCATTAATTCTAGTTTCTGCCTCTTCCTCTGTTATGATAACCCCTTCATAATCTTCATTTTGCTCCAATACTTCCAAAAACTTTCCAAGTGATTTTCCTTTTGGCTCTGACACAATATAAGCATCCTTTCCTAAAGTTTTGGATAATCGATACATACCAAGTCCAGAACCAATAGCATCAATGTCAATATTTCCATGCCCCATAATCATAACATTGGAACTTTGATTAATCACATCAGCAATGGAAGCTGCAACTGTTCTTGCTTTTACTTTTGTCCTTTTTTCTTGTTCTACTGTATTGCCACCATAAAATTTGTATTTTCCTTCTTTTCGAATAACCGCCTGATCACCACCACGCCCTAATACAATATCCATAGCAGCCAATGCTGATTTGTACTTCTCAAAATTGCTCTCTCCTTCATTTGATATAGCGATACTCAAAGTCACTCGAATATTGGAATTTTCACTTAATTTTTTTACTTTATCTAAAACATTTACCTTATCTTTTTCAATACTTGATAAATATCGTTGCTCAAACACATACAAAAAACGGTCTCTTTCCGTTTTTACAAGCAAACCTCCCGTTTCTCTAGCCCAATCCAAAATAACTTTTTCCACATTGGTTACCAATTCTGCTCTCTCTTCTGGTATGACCCTTTGTAGTAATTCTTCATAATTATCAATCATCGCAATACCAATACAGGTTTTGGAATTATTGTATTTATCAAAAAGTTCATTGTATTTTGTATCATCAATAAAATACAAAGTTAATTGATATTCTCTCTGTTTCCTTTTATCCTTTTTCTTACTTTTGGAAACACCACAATAAATTTTATAAAATTTTTCTTCAATATTAAACTGTTTGGTAATATATTTATTTTTGTCAAAATCTTTGCCTTCTTTTTCCTGTTCTTTCTCTATATTTAACTTAATTTCCTTCAAAATTGGATTTAGATACGTAATAACCTCTACTTTTTTAAACGTTTCAATAAAACTTTTACTTTTCCATATAATCGTCCCATCTGTTTCAATTAACAATAGCGGAATTGGTGAACTAATTAAATTATTTCTGGTTGCAACATTTACGTCTGTAGTTAATTCTTCTATATGATTTACAATCTCTATTTTTCTTTTATCACTCATCCACACTGTATAACAAACCAAAAGAATGCATAGTAACATCGATGGAATGATAAATCTTGTCTCATAGATACATAGCAATACACATAATAATATAATAATTAAAATATATAAATTAAATTTTAGACTGATTTTATCTAGTTTTTCCTTACTTTTTTTTGGCATATTTTCTCCTCAAAAATAGATTTATGAAGTGTATTATAGCATATTTGAGCTGAATTGTCAATGTTTGGGAAAATGGGACATAGATTTTGAAAACTTAATTATACTTTTTTCGAAATATTCTACTTCAAAAACAACCAATTTCTCCATTATCATAATCCACAACACAATTAACCTATTTTCTGAATTTGACCAAATTAGAGGTGTCTCCGTCGATTTTTTCATAATTCTTTTTATTTTTTCTATTTTATTGATACCTTGTGTTTTTATGCACTCTAAACGCATTAGTAGCCATTTTAAGACCGATTAATAGGAAAATAAATGATTTTTCATTCAAAAACGACATCCTGTCTAAAAAAGCAGGCGATAGCCTGCCCCTCTACTATAGTTGTTTTTTATTCTTATTTTATTACAAATATTAAACCACAATTGCCCATCATTTTTATCCCCTAATTAAAATTCCAGTTCTTAGTATATCTTCCCTATTTTGGGCAATACTATTGTTAAATTAAGAAAGGATTGGTGAAACTATGACAAGTAAAGAGCTTTTATATGTAGAAGATGCTTTGGGTCATGAAAAATTTATGAAATGTTGTGCCCAAAAAACTTCTTCTAAACTAACAGACCCTGCACTTTCTGCGTACATTGCAGAACTTGAAAAAACACATACCGATTTATTAAACAAATTTAAAAATTTATTATAAGGAGGAAATCATGGAAGACAGAGATTTAATGGAAAACGAATTATTAATTATCAAAGGTGCTTGTGATTTATATCTTCATGGTACAATTGAATCAACAACAGCAGAAGTGCATTGTGCCTTTAAAGATGCTTTGAATACTTCTTTGGATATTCAAAATAAAATCTATAATTTAATGGCAGAAAAAGGTTGGTACAAAACAGATACTGCCGAACAAACAAAAGTTGACGAAACAAAAAATAAATATGCCAATGCATAAGAAAAAGCCAGGAAAATGTAAAACTCACACATTTTCCTGGCTTTTCTATGTACCATTTGATACATGCAAAAAATCAAATCTTCTTTTATTTTTACTTTTCTTCCTTTTTTTCCATCACACTTCTCATCCTCTGCAATCCAAAAATAATCACTCCACCAAGAATGAAAAATACAATATGAAATGTTTGAAAACTCATAGCATTTTGTGGCACATCCAAGGTTGTTGGCCCTTGTACGATGGAAAATAGAGAACCAATCATCAAGCCAACAATGGCATAAATCGTTTGACTTCTGAACTTCTCTAAGCACATTCGAATCAACTTTATAATCGAAACAATACCAACTATAATTCCCAAACCAAACACTAACAACGCTGGAAAATACGAAAAATTCATATGTAAAAATTCCTTAATTGCTGAAACAATTGGTAAATATAATCCAAAAATCAATAATAGCGTCGAACCAGAAATGCCAGGCAATACCATTGCTGTAATCGCAACTGCACCACAAACAAAAATGTAAACTGCTGAGCCAAACGTCAAATCTCCCACATTGACATCAGCAGCAGGATTAAACACGGAAATTAGTATAACAAGTCCTGCACCAATGATAGAAAATATTATATTTTGATATTTTCCCTTCATCACTTCCTTTTCCTCCATAACAACAAGTGGAATGGAACATAAAACAAATCCCAAAAACATTGAGCTAATTGCATAAATATGAGTTTCAAACACATTGGCCAAAACCAACATAGCTAAAACAAATCCGAACTCCCCAACCAATTCCTATTTTGATTAAAAAAATAATGGCTTGTTTTCTCTCGTCTTTGGTTCCAGAAATCAAATGATCCAGTGAGGTAATAAATTTATCATAAAATCCTAATAAAAACGCTATTGTCCCTCCTGAAACACCTGGAACACTATCTGCTAATGCCATGCAAAATCCCCTCACAAAATTTAATACATTATTCACGTACCTTCTCCTTTCTATTTTCTTTTGCAAATTTTCTCCTGTAAACAAATGCAATTGTCCCTGAGATAATATATGTTATTGCATATATCATTATGATGCTCTTTACATCGCCAGCTAATATTTTACTTCCCACCAAAACTGATGAAAAAACTGCTGGAAATCTTCCAAATACTGATATTATCAATACTTTTCTTTTCGTAATTGGTAGCAAACTTGCCATATAGGTTATAAAATCTTTGGGAATCACTGGTAAAAAATATAATACAAATAACGTAATTTCACTTCGATCAGGATTATCATTTATCATTGTTTCAACTTTTAACCTTTTTTCTTGTGGAATCACATCTTTCACAAAATCAATACCATATTTTTTAACAGAAAGAATAATCAAAATATTGCTCACAATGACTCCTAAATAAATTGTCACCAATCCCCAAAATGGCCCAAAACACATACCCGCTGCCAATTCAATTGGTTCTCCAGGTAAAAATACTAACATAATTTTACAAATTTCTAACAAAACAATTAAGCTAGCCCCCTTGATTCCAAGGCTTTTTACCTGTGTTTCAAATACAGCCCTTCCTTCTTCTGTTGCAAGATTCATAAAAGTTGGAAGTATTTTTATAAATCCAACAACAAACAAGAGTAGCACCACAACTACAATTATTTTCCTAATCTTCCTATTACTTTCTTTCATTTATTACCTCAATATTTTTTGATTATATCATCTTATCTCCCTAATGTAAATACAAAATTTTCAAGAATTGCAAGACACTTTCTTCTCAATATTTCCAATAGTTTCCAACATCTTTAACTAGACATTTCTCCCTTTTATTTTGTTTTAACATAAACCCTAAAATAGAAATCCCACTAATTAATACAAATAAATAAAAACTAATTCCTCTACTCAAAAGCATGCTACTACTTAATAATTCCGCTGGAAACAACAATTTATAAATTCCCAAAAATCCACCTTCACTAACGCCTACTGCACCTGGAAGTGGAATTCCAGAAACTGCTATATAAAGAACCGCTTGTAATGTGACAAATTGAAAGAAACTCGCTCCCTCTAATCTTAATGCCAAATAAATAAAATAAGGAATACTATGATATAAAATTACTTGTAAAATCGTTGTCCCAATAATTTTACAAAGAACCTTTGGATGTTTTATCAATAAATTAGCACCTGTTTTATATTCCTTAATTTGTTCCAAACATTTTCTTTGAAAACGTTTTATTTTTTTATAATGTAATTTCTTCAATATTTGGCAAACCACAATTAGCAACTTGCGAATCAGTTTTTTTGAAAAAATCATCAATAAAACCACCAGCAAAATCACTGCATTAATAAATACCCCTAAAAACAGCAGATATTTTATATTACCAACTGAATCTTCTATAAATTGATGATTCATTACAAATCCAATTATCCCCATCATAACAGTTACAAACTGAAAACTAGAAAATTCAGTTAAAATCGCTAAAGCAGAATGCCCAAGTGGCAAACAATCTTTTTTCATATAATATAATTGCATAGGATCTCCACCTGAGGCACCAGGTGTAACCGAACTAAAGAAAAATCCCACCAAAGCATATCGAATACCACTTCTAAATCCAATCTTACAATCCAATAATTTCAAAGTTCTTGCAATATTAATCCCTTCTGATAATACAAAACAACACATGCATAAAATACTTATTAAAATAAACTTTTTATCCACTTGTTTCATCATTTCTAACATTTCTGCTAGATTATTATCTTTTAATAAAATAGAAAACGTAAGTATTACAAAAAATAAGAAAATAATGGCATTTATCATTCCTTTTTTAATCTTCACATTCATTGATTGTTTTAAACTGAAATCCTTTCTCTAAAAATATTGGTATCACTTTTTTTAGTGCCAAAATCGTTTTATGTGGTGCTCCATTTTTACCTCGTCCATCATGCAAACAAATGATATCACCGTGGTTTTACTCTTGCCAAAAGTTTGTTAGCAATAATTTCTGGTGTTGTATGAGCTTCCCAATCTTGAACCATAACATCCCATAAAACACATTGTATTTGCTTTTGTTTTAAGGTTTGGAGCAAATACCAATTGCTATCTCCCCAAGGTGGTCGATAATAGTGAACTAGAATTCCCAATTCTCTCATTATTTCCAAACTCGTTTCTAAATCACGCTTTGTTTCCCTTATACCTTGCAACATAGCATTTTTATGTTTAAGTGAATGAAGTGCAATTAAATGCCCCTCTTGTTTCATCATTTCAATAATCGATTTATGTTCTTTGGCAAAATTGGCCACACAGAAAAAACTCGCCCTAACCTTATATTGTTTTAACAATTTTAGTAATTCTTCCGTGTATTCACTTGGTCCATCATCAAATGTTAGATAGATTACGTTTGTATTCTTTTTTGTCCTTCTAAAAAACCTCTGTTTATTGATATTAGAAGGAAGAAATGCATATCCAAAAAACATTAGTATTACCAATACTATTATAGTCAAAATCAACATTTTATTAAGCTCCCTTCTCATAAACGTCAAGAACTGTTAACGTTTGTAGTTCATCTTTTACTTTTTGCATGTTTTGTTTCATACTTTCAAGTCTCTCTGGTGTTCTGATTAAGGCAAGAATATCTTGGGTAACATCAATTTCTTTGTTCCAAACAACCTTCCCAATCCCCTTTTTTTCAATAAATTTAGCATTCCCAATTTCTTGACTCAAAAATGGGTCTAAAACATACATTGGTGTTTTTGAATGAATTGCCTCAAAAAGTGTGATTCCACCTGCTTTTGTGATGATTAGTTTAGCACGTTTAACATATTCGTAAACTTCATTTGTATAACCTACTGTTGTAATGTTTTTATATCTTTTATGATAGGCATCAAATAATTTTTGGTTTTTTCCAGTTAGTAATGTAATGTGTAAATCCTCAATTTGGCTCAAATCCTTTAATGTTTTTTCTATACTAGGAATCAGTCCTAGCCCTCCTCCCATGACAAGAACCTCATTTTTCTTGGGTTCTCCTTTCCTTACTTTAAACTCCTGACGAACTGGAATTCCAACTACCTTTATTTTTTCTTCTGGAATTAAATCATTCATCATTTGTTTTTTGGTTTCATTTGATGCAACAAAATAGGCATTTGTTTCATCAGTTAACCATTCACGGCTAACCTCTACATCTGTAATGTATGTATACAATTTCAAATTACTATGGTTAATTTTTTTATAAGCAGAAATATATTTTGAACAAATTGGAAAAGTAGAGATAACAATATCAATCTTTTTTTCTTGTATCACTTTTTGGATTCTTTTTTTCATGATTCCTTTGAAAAGTACGAATTTTGTATTAGCTGTAAATTTATAAAAAAAGTTATAAACCCCACTGCATCTACTTACTAAAAAGTTAAACATACCATAAATCATTGTTTTCATTTTGGGAAATGTAAGATCCAAAAAATCAATTACTTCTACTCCGTATACTTTCATTTTCCAATTCTTGTTTTAGGGAAAGGGACGCTGTGTAATGCCCCATCCCATATTTAGCTGTCAAAATTAAAATATTCATTCTTTTCTACCTTTCTCTTTTTCTTTATTATAGCGCATTCTTTGTTTTCTTGGTATTGTTTTATCTTACAGAAAACTTACAATTTTGTAAGTTTTAAATATTCTCATTTCGAATCGTTTCAATCATATTTTGACGATTAATTTTAGCCATTGAATACTTCATAATTACAAATACTAGCACAAATACCGCAACAACTGAAATTGCAATTGGTTTAATCGGCAAATACATTCCACTTTCAATTTTAACAGAAAATGCTTTATACATAGCCAATGTTCCAATCAACCCCAGAACAATTCCATAAATTAATGCTTTTGATGAATAAAATATAGTTTCTAAATGAATCATATGATTAAATTCTTTCTTCGTCATCCCAATGCTTTTTAGCATAGCAAATTCTTTTTGTCTTAGTTCCATGTTAGAAGTAATGGTATTAAAAATATTGGTCACACCAATTAAGGTAATAACGGCAATAAATCCATATAAAAATATTTTAATAACTAGAACCATTGCTTTTTCTGCTTTTGCAGATTCTTCTAAATTAGAATAACCAGCAATATCCTCAAGTTTCAAATTTTGTATTTCATCAATCAAATCATCTGGATTGCTAGATTGTATATTGATACAAGTAGGAACAATATCCAAATCTTTAAATTTTTCTTTATTCACTATCAAATATCCATCACTATAATAAGATTTCTCAAGACCATAGGGGTGTATATCTGTCACTGCTCCGATTTGAATATTGGTCTCTTTTCCCTCTATTTTTCCTGTGATTATTTCTCCTACAGAATAGTTATATCTACGTGTTTCAATTTGTTTTCCTGAATCATCATAATACAAATAATTGTCACATAAAATTCCTGTCTCCTTTACTTTCTCTACCTTGACACCAATTTTTTTAGCATATTTTTGGAATGTTTTATCATCCAAACCAACTACTTGTAACTGTGCTACTTTTCCTTCGCCAGAAGAAATATATTGGCCACTTTCTTCATCATATTCACCATCTTCTAGTAGTTCAAGATCAGGAATTTCATTAACTTTACTCAAATCCTTGATTTTCATATATCCTTTCATTTTATACAAAACAAAACTCTCATCAATGTTTCCCAAATGTGTAATTCTATCTACATTTTCCTGATTTTCTCCTTGGCAATAAATAACAACATTATATTCATAATCTTCATAATAATTAGCTGTCAAATCAAACATATTTACCAACAAACTATTCATTGCAATAAAAATAAAGATACTAACAGCTAAGGAAATAACCGTTGTTCGATATTTCTTCTTGCTTCGTTTTAAGTTTTTGTAAGCCAATTCTCCACCAATTTTGAACAACTGCTGAATCATTTTTGGTGTTTTTAATGTTTTACTTTTGATTTTGACTTCATTGGAATTTCTAAGCAAATCAATAGGACTAACCTTACTTGCTTTTCGAGCAGAGGAAATTGCTGATAAATAAATTGTAATCACACCAAGTAAAACCGTTAATATAATTGGCCAAATCGAAATACGAACGATGATTCCCTCTACATGATTAAGCAAAAATTCACCCAATATATTATTAACAATTTTCATAAGTACAACAACAGCCAAAATACCAGCCAAAATGCCTACTGGAATCCCACCAACTCCTAATAATAAGCTTTCAAATATGACATTTTTCCTAATCTGTTTTTTCGTAGCTCCTACACTTGCCAACATACCATACATTTTCATTTTTTCCATGGTTGCTATTGCAAATGAATTACGAATACAAAATATACTTGTAAAAATAATAATAAAAATTACAACCCCAGCAACTCCAAATAACATTGTTACAGTACTATCACTAAAAGCAAAAGCTTCCCATCTTAAAAGTTCTGCATTTAAATCAAAATTTTCATACTTTAAATTAGCACCCTCTTGTATATGCTGATAATCTGAAACCCCTAGAATTTCGGGAATTACTGTTTTATACTTTTGAGGATTTTTCAAAGACAAATATGCTTGTTTTTGACCTACCTTTTGATTTGTTGTAATAACAGTATACCCTGGATCTGAATAACATTCAAAAGCAAAACTTGGTCTTTCAATTATTCCAACAATGGTAAATTCATAATTTTGTGTATCCTCTAAATGTTCTCCTTCTTTAAGATATGGATTTGAAACATCTAGATTCTCCCCTTCATTTGTTTTTCTTCTGCCAACATCAAGTTTAATCTTATCTCCAATTTTGTAATCTACTTTTGCATTTTCAATAACATGTTTGCTCATTACAATTTCATTTTCATTATTTGAAAAACGACCCTCTACTAAATTAAAGTTCAAATGTTCAAACAATGTTTTATCCATTGAATATAACTTCAAATATGGCTTACTTTCATTACGACCATTTTCTAATTTGCCATAGCCTATTTCATGAGCTGTATAAAAATCTTCAATATTATCCTCTTTTTTTAACGTTTCAATATCATTATCTGTGATATCTGAAAGTTTCAGATGATAATAACCTGTTTCATTTGTTGCATTTTCGACCAATGTTGCTTGAAAACTTGAAACCATTGTAGCCACTGCACAAATCAGGCTACACGATAAAATAATTCCAATCATAGTGCTAATGGTTCTTTTTTTATTGAGTCTCAAATTTTTGATTGATAATTGTTTAAGAATATTCATTTTTTAGGACCTCCTTAAACCAATTTTCCATCTTCAATTTTCAAGATTCTATCAGCCATATTAGCAATTTCCAAGTTGTGTGTAATCATAATAATTGTTTGCTGATATTCTCGATTCGATTTTTGTAGCAATTCCACAATTTCGTCACTTGACTTTGAATCTAAATTTCCTGTTGGTTCATCTGCCAAAATAATTGCTGGACTAGTAATCATGCTTCTTGCTATCGAAGTTCTTTGTTGCTGACCTCCTGATAACTCATTTGGCAAATGTGTTTTTCTTTTCTCCAATCCCAAAAGTTTAATAAGTTCATCTAACTTCTCTTTATCAACCTTTTGATTATCTAATTTCAATGGCAAAGTAATATTTTCCTCAACATTTAAAATTGGTATCAAATTGTAAAACTGATAAATAAGACCTACTTTTCTTCTCCTAAAAACAGCAAGTTCATCATCATTTAGCTTGTAAATATCTTCCCCATCAATAAAAACATTACCACTTGTTGGTCTATCAACTCCACCGAAGCAAATGTAAAAGGGTAGACTTTCCACTTCCGAGACGCCCCCACAATCGCTACAAACTCACCTTTTTCCACCTGAAACGATAAATTGTCAATCGCTTTTACCTGGGTACTTCCCTTCCCATAAACTTTGCTCAGATTTTCTACTCTTAATATTTCCATAAAATTCCCCTTTCTTAAAACATGCAGATTTTCTTTTAACAATTTCATTATAGTACAGGAAAAATCACAAGTAAATAAATTGGGGGAAAACTTAAGAAAAGATTAATAATTTTTCAATTATTAATCTTTTCTTGTTTTAATACCCAAAATGAGAATCTCCCTTGCGTTTTTTATTTAATTTTCACTCCCATCAAATACAACAAATCAACTGCCTGAAACTGATTGATACTCGCTCCTTTTATATCTTCCAAGGAAACCGCTATTCCTTCTATTACGGAATCTGACAAGTCAATTCCCTTTAAACTTGTTTTAAAAAACTGGGCTCCGTCTTAAATCAGCTTCTTGAAAATACATCTGCTTTAATTTATTTTCCTGAAAATAAGCATTTCGTAATACCGTATTTTTAAATAATACATTTTCTATACTCGCTCTAGAAAGATTGCTATAATTGGCATTAGAATATAAGAAAGAAACATTGTATAACCTAGCCTCCACAAAATTACATCCCGTTATTTTGCAATTATCAAATTCGCACCTTATAAATCCACAATTTTCAAAAGAAGTATTCGAAAAATTGCAATTGCTAAATTTTGCGTTCATAAAGGTACTTTTATCTAACTTACAATTCGTCATATTCACATGATAAAATATCACATTTTCGAATTTTAAATCGTCCAGCACTAATTCTTCTTTTTCTATATTTTCTAATCGTTGATTTTTGATTTCTGCATCTTCTGTTATTTCAAAATCTTTCGCATTTTTTAAATCTTTCAAAAACATTTCTTGTGGTTTTAGTATTTTCATTCTTTACTTTTCCTTTTTTTCATTCCTCATTTTTATCATAACACAAAAATATTTTTCACACAATATACCAAATTCGATTTTTCTCAAAATAATGACTTAATTCCTCACGAAAAAATACTTCTCCTTCTTTTCTAATTTCACTTTTATACATATATTTTCCTCTTCCACGCCCTGTCATTTTGGTTTTATCAAATATCTGAATAGCATTTGCAAAAGCCTCACTGTTAATGGCATTATGAACATAACTATAGGTCATAAATATCACTTCAAAAAATACCTGTTTTTTTGCCTTTTCGCTTAAATTTTCTTGTAAATACAAAATCAATTCATGATACTTCTCACGCCAATTTTCCAAAAAAATAACTGGTGCAATCAAGATTCCAACCTCATAATCAGCTTCTACTAATTTATTAATCGCCTCAATTCTCTCCTTTAAACGAGACGTTCCAAATTCCACATGATTGATAATATACTCTGGATTCACACTCATACGAATAATCACTTTTCGCTTATGATCAAGCGTAAGCAAATCATCCACATATGAAAATTTCGTTGGAAATGTCAATTTTCCTTTTGAAACACTTTTAAAATTCTCAATCGTCCATACTAAATTATTAGTGATTGTATTTTCCAAAATTAAATCACTATTACTCCCAATTTCAAATGTCAATTCCTTTTCTGACTGATTCGCTGTTTTGATAATTTTTTCTAACATTTTTTCGCGATTAACAAACAATCGCATATACGCACACTTATTATAATTACAAACCAAATAACAATACATACAACTTGCTGTGCAACCTGATGAAGTATATGGAACTAAGTAATCCGAAACTTTATGATTTTCCACAAATTGATGTGTTTTTCGAACCCCAATAATTAAATTTCTTTTCATCTTCAGAAACTCAGAATTTTCTTTTTTCCTCATTTCCTCAATATTATTATGATTTTCTATTTCAACCTTAGGAACTTCCTGATATTTCTCCAATAACATTTTTCCTAACTCATAATTTTCTATTTCTTTTTCAAAATAAATAGCTGTTGGCTTAAACATATTTTTTCTCCTTTTTACTATGTTTTCCACCAACAACTATTTTTATGCTTTTATTTAATTTCACTATACTTTATATTCTGAAACATCTGGCTCCACAAAAATACTATCCTCTACCTGAACAAATTCATAATTTTTTCCTTTGTAACATAAATTTTGTAATTCTTACTTATGTTATAACATATTTGGGTTAAAAGGCAAATTTTTTATGTTATTTTGCTCCATTTTGCACTTTTGAAATATCGCTTATTTGGGCTGCAAAATAAGGCAAATCTTTTCCTCTTTCTATTAACAATATTGAAAATGTATCATCTACCATAAATTCCCTTGGCTCTGCTGGAAGCATTGCTGCTGATTTTGTTATCATCATTCCAGCTTCACTTTTTACTTTTCCACCAGTTTTATCTAACTCAAACTCAATGGTTTGCAAGGCTTTTTGAATTTCATATTCTTCTCCATTTGAAAAGAAAAACGGCTGATTTTCAAGTTCTTGAAATTCCTTTTTTACATTAAAATTGATATTGGGAATTTTCAAAGTATCTCCTTTTTCAAAATGATGGCTTCCTTCATAATTTCTTTCTTTTTCCTGAATCGACTCATAAATCTGACCAAACGTTTCTTCTTTATTTCCTCTTGTCATAATCACTTCATCATTTTCCTTAGTCAATAACCTGACAGCAAAATTCTCCTTTGACTCATAATATAGTACTTCAACTTGGTCTCTCACATCACTTTCTGTGCTCTCATTTATACCAAAATATTGGACATTTTCATACTTTCCAAATTTTCCATTCTCCAATTCTGTAAATACATTTGGGAATTTAAACTCCTTTTTTAACATTGCATATAAAAAATAATCCTCTGGACTTGCCTTTTTCCAATCAAAACTATCCAAAATACTACTCGTTTCATTAAATTTCTCTTGAATTGCCTTCTCAATTTCTGATTTCAACTGCAAACTTGGCACACCATATACCTTATAATAGCTATCTTCTGATAACTGATTTGTTGTGAAAGTTCCCTTATTTAAATTGTCAATCTTTTCTGTTTGTTTTGAAAAAATAATATCTTGTTTGGCTAAATTCTGTTTCAAATCATTCCAAATCAAATTAAATGTCCCACACCAAGCTGTATTTTCTCCAATTTTATCCTCCAATGACATAACAATATCAATTTCTGTACTCACTTCATATCCCTCCTCTTGTATTTCGTCTTTTTTGTTTAATTTAGTGATGGTAACAATACTTACTACCATCACCAAAATAACAACACTTATTATCATTATTTTCTTTTTCATCCCTTCTCCTCCTATCTCTTATTTTATAAAATTATATCATTTTCACCAAACTCTGTAAATCCCTTTACAATCGATTCATTTTATGTTAAACTACAAAAAAAATAAAATGAGGTATTTCAATTGGTAAATAGCAAAAACTTTCTAGGAAAAATAGTTGATGTAAAAATAGACCGTCCCTTGGGATATAAACATCCTAAATGGGGATTTATTTATCCTGTTAATTATGGTTATATTCCAAACACAATTAGTGGGGATGGCGAAGAATTAGATTGTTATATTTTAGGTATATTTGAACCTTTAGAAGATTTCTGTGGTAAGTGTATTGCCATCATTCATCGTTTAAATGACAATGATGATAAATTGATTATAGTCCCTGAAAATCAAAGCTTTTCAAACGATGAAATTCGTGTTTTGACTGAATTTCAAGAAAGATTTTTCGAAAGTAAAATTTGGCGTGAAAACTAATTTGTTTTTAACAACATCAAAAATTTTAGCAGTTATTTTAAAATAACTGCTACTTTGTTTCATTTTCTCTAGCCTTTTTTATGATTTCTTTTCTTAACCAAAGTTCTCCTAACTCCATAGTATCACCTTCAAATGTTCCGTTTAATAGGTTTTCTAAGTTTTTTTGTATCTGGGCATCTTTGGCTAAAATATAACTTTTGCCATCTTTTAGGCAAATTAGATTCATCATCCAATCAGTTCCTATTTGATTTAATGTTTCCTCTATAAGAAACTTGTTTTCCAATATTTTTTGCTTATCCCAAATGGTTAATTGGCCAAATACAGGTGGTAAAATATCACTTACTCTTTCGATTTTGGTATCATTTTCAATGGCTTTTTTTAGATTCTTTTCAATAACAACTTGACACTCAGAAAAATATTTTTCTGCATAGTTTTCCTTCATCTGAATTCGATTTTCCAACTTTTGATAAGCTATATTATCTCTTTTCGTTGTGATTTTAGCTTGAAAATTAAGTGTATTATCAAGAATAGCAGCCATTAATAAATAGGCTATTTCTTGGGACATTGCTTCTAACAAATTTTCTTGTTCATAGACTTCTACAATCAAAGTAGCTACAGCACCTATAAATTCTATCTTTGCCTTTTCTCCTAATTGATTTTTCCATAACATTTCAAATCCTGTATGATGGTCAATTATTTCTATTATTTCATCATACTTTACAATTGTATCGAAATAACTCGGATCCGATACATCTATTATAATAAATTTATCCTCTTTATTTTCTTCATACTCTTCAAACTTAGGTGCTAAATGACGCAAACTTGGTGTAATGCTTTCATTGAAATTAGCACTACTTACAGCTTTTGCCTTTTTTCCCTTCAAATTCAATAAATTAGCATAGGCTATACAGCCTGCATAGGCATCGATATCAATATATCTCGAACCAGATGTTACAATTGTCATTTTAAATCTCCTCTTCTAACCTTAATAAACGATTATATTTCATAATACGATCTCCTCTTCGTGGCCCACCAATCTTAATGAAATCAGCATTCATGGCAACAGCTAAATCGCACATAAACGTATCGTCTGTTTCAATGGAACGATGCGAAACACAAGTTTTCATTTGTTCTGATTTTGCTTTTGAAAAAGACGTTTCATTCACTACAAACATAATGCATTGTAATCCTTCCCTATTTTTTTGTGTCACAAATCCTTCAAAAGTACTGATATTAATGGTTTTTAAGATATGTTTCGTGTTTAATGTTGAGCAATTTATTTAATATATTACATGTGTAGTACCTCGCTTTTTAGCCACGATTTTGGCAAAAGCCAATGATAGAGAAAAAGTAATGGTAGAACCTAGCTGTGTTATGTCTTACCTTCAATTTCTATCATTTCTTCATTTTCCAAAATTTCATATTCTACATCATATTTCTCAAAATTGGTTTGTATGAATTCCAAATCTGGTGGAAATGCTGGATTATCCATGTGAATTGGAATTGTCAAAACAGCTCCAATTTCTTTGGCATATAATGCTGCTTCAAAAGCTGACATTGTCAAACCATGTCCTGTGACTGGAGTGCATAAAATATCGGCTTTATAATCATTTTTAAAGCAAATGGTATCACTTGTCGTATACAATCGATTTTCTCCATCATCTACAATGTAGCCAACATTTTCATGAACTTCTTTATCACCTTTAAGTAATGGTTGGTAACCATGAATGGCATGCACAACTTCAATTTTGATGTCATCTAATTCAATTACATCATTTTCCTTTACAATTTGAATTGGCATACTTTTATCCACATTTTGTACTTCTTCTGTGGAATAAATTTTGATATTCTTGTTTAATTTTTTTAGCACTTCTGTGTTGTAATGATCAGGGTGTTTGTGTGTAATTAAAATAATATCAGCTGTATTCCAAGTTGCAAAATACTCTTCCTTGTATTTTAACGTGCCTGGGTCAATTAAAATTTTTTTATCCTTTGTTTCAATCCATAAACAGGATTGTGGAAATTTTGTAATTTTCATCATTTTTTCACTCCTTTATCTATTTTTATTTTTGATATAAGTTCCAGTAAATTCCTGGGCTAAAATATCCATGTGGATACTATCATAAAATTTTCCATTTATAAATTTACATTTTCTTCTTCTGCCATATTCCTTAAATCCACATTTTTGATAACATTTTAGTGCTCTTTCATTAAATTCCATTAAGTTTAACCTGATATTTTGTAAATTTAAATAGTTAAATCCATAATCTAAAATTAACTGAATTGCCTCAGTCCCCAAACCTTTATTACGATATTCCTTGTCGCCAATAAATATTCCCAAAGTTGCTGTTCGATTGATTGCATTAATCTCTTCTAAACATACTGTTCCTATCATTTTATCATCTTCTAGTGTTACTATTACAAATGCTATATCTTCATTACCAGAATTCTCTTCTAAATATTTCCTCTCCGCTTCCAATGTCATTACAGTTCCACTTCTATCTAAATAATCAGTTGTTTCAAAATCATTTAACCATTCTGTAAAAATCTCTACATCCTCACTATTTCTTGGCGACAAATAAATATTTTCTCCGATTAGTTTTTTAAAATACTTCATGTTTTTTCTCCTTACCTTATATTTCCATTGAATACGCAATACTTTTTACTTTCATTCCAAAATCTTCATACACTTTAATGGCCTTTTCATTTTCTTGATTTACTGTCAAAGATAAATCTGTGCAACCATTCTTTTTTCCAAAATCTTTGACAAAATTCAATAACGCATTTCCAATTCCCTTTTCTCTCCATTTTTCATCCACACAAATTGCATCAATTTTCAAATACTTTTTAAATTTCAAACCATGATGATTTTTCTCCTGCATTGAAATCGTAACATAACCCACAATTTCATTTTCTAATTTTGCCACTAATATCTCCTCATTTTGAATTAGATTTTCAAAATATTCCTTTTGAAGTACATCTTCTACATGCAAATATAAATCTGGCCTCCACGCAACATGTATCTCGTGAACTTGTTTCGCTAATTTATTTACTTTTTCCAAATCCTCAATTTTTGGTATTTCTACATTTACTTTCACTTTTCCCTCCTAATTCTTCTAACATCTTTCTTAAAAATTCCTCCGTAAACACCTTCAACTTGCTCTCATTTCCTTTTAACTTTTTCACCAAATCATTAGCTATTTGATAAGCATCCTCAAATTCCTTTTTTGTTATTTCAGACTGGCCGAAGTGCTTCTTGTAAGTCATCCTCATCCAATAAAACAATCTGAAAATCTGGTTTTACTATAACATCCAAATATAAATCTTCTTCATAGGGAATTCCATTTTCTTTTCCTATTTTCTTGGCAATATCAAAATACCATTCTACAATTTTATTTTTCGCATCATAAATCGCTGTTAAGCACACTTTTGAGGCATAATCATAAAATTGCAACCATTTATAGTCATCGGCCAAAATACATAATTTTTCTTCTGACACATATTTACTTTTGGCTTTTATAAAATGGTTTAAATATACATCTCCCTTAAATCCCTCTTCCTCAAAAAACTGCATTTTCTGCTCAACTTTTATAACATTTTCCTGATTTTTTACATCATCTGCGAATCGTTTCTTCAAATCGTATCCCTTCTCTCTATAAATTGAATTTCTCTTTTATCTTTTTTGCCACTTCCTCAGGTGAAAGATTTGTATTATCGATTTTGAAATAATTTTTGAAAATCTTTTCCCCTTCTCCTGGTTCAGAATTTAGTCTATGCCTTTTTAGTGAATTCAATATCTCGTTTTCACTCCATTCCAAATCTCGTTTGGAAACCTTGTGTTTTAAACGATTTCCTGTTTTATTTCTGCGTAATCTTTCCTCTAATGTTGTCTCTAATTCTACAACATACGATTCTTCGAACAAATTCATCCATTTTCCTGTTTCCACTTTTTCTTTTTCACAGTCATTTCCAAAATCAAAACATCCTGTAAAAATAATTCCTTTTTGGTCACTTTTAGCAAATTCCTCAAAAATTTGTAGTCGGAATAATCCATTTAATTTTTTAAATTGTTCACTTTTATATTCAAATATATTTAGTAATAAATCAATTGTCATATGATTATAAAGCAATTTATAGTCAATTAATTTTGCTAACTCCTGGCCTACCGTCATTTTACCCACTGCTTGGGGACCAATAATCAATACAAACTTCGGCATTTTCTCTCACCTTTCCTATTTCATGTGCAATATCAAAAAATTTAATTTACGAATAGCACTAGCAATGGCTTCATCTGATCCATCTTCTTTCTCCAATTCATCAACCAACATCAGGATTTTTCCATGGTATTTAGCAAACCTTATCTTTTCTAAAATGTCATTGGCTTCTTTTTCTACTTGTTTAAGAGCATCCTCCCTTTTGGTTTCGCCTTCCATAACACTTCTCAAAATCATTTTCATCTCCATAATTCGTTCCCTCAATTCTGCTTCTGGACTCCTGACCATTCTTCGTCTTCTCAAATAACTAAAACTTTTCTCATCCACTTCTTCTCTTTTGCTAATATCTCCAATTTCCTCAATTGCTTTATCCGAAACGTCATTTCCCTGATAATGCTGATTATACTCTTTTACAAATGTTTTTGTGTTACAGATGTAAAGTAATTGGTTAGTCGTTTTATAAAATTCATCTAATAGCTCTGGTCTACCACCTTGTTTTTTACCATCTCTGATTCTGTACCAATCTGGTTTTTCATCATTAGTTACAAAAATAATATCTTTTTGTTCATGCTTTGCTTTTTCCATCATATCATAAAAAATATAATAATCACCAAAATTTTCATCTTTATTTTGGTCACAAAATCCAGGCGGAATTTTATTTTCCTCACGCCTTTTCGCTTCCTTTTTAATCACTTGCAAAGTTTCCTCATTTGCTGGCTCACCACATTTGCCATCAAAAAAAGTTATCATTTTATCCAAAACAATATCTTGTTTGCTAAAATGCTCTTGGCCTTTCTGTTCTTCTTTAATTAATTCTCTAATAGCCTCCTGGGCACGATTGATTTCTTGTATAATTTTTTCTCTACAGTTGATATCCTTTTTATCTACTTGTTGCAACTTATCAACAAAACCACTAAATTGCTTTTCAATCACAGTTTCAATATGTTCTAAAGAATCTTCCACACTTTTTATGACATTTTCTTTATTTTTAAAATATTCCATACCAACCTGATAGGGAATCCAAAGTCTTTCGCTCATATGATCCAATATTTTCCAAATTTCATTTCTCGTATCACTAGAATAACGATAAAAATTTAAAATGATATTGGTATCAATTACCACAAGTGCGTTTTTCCAAAGTCTTTCTTGCTCGTTTTTTTCATAGGGAATATAACCTCTAAAATATTGCTTCATAACTTCATCCTCTTTTCCTCAACTTATCTAAAGGAACTCCATCCTTGTCTTTCCATTCCTTATATCCATTAGAATTTCTTCCTAAAATAATGGTAGAAGCACTAGAAGGTGATTTTAAGTCATAATCTTTTACAAAGCAATTTTGAACAATTACTCCGCTTTTCTTTAACTGTTTTATTTTCTTTGCATAAGAGGGTGCCAATCCACATTTCAACTCTTTTGCAACAGTAGAATTTTCCAAAACCACAAATGCACCTTCTCTCATTTCACCTACTGCATAAATACCTTGCATTTTAATATAATATAGCCTTCTTTCTTCTTGCTTAACTGGAATGGAAAACACATCCAAAGCAATTTTTTGAATATGTTTTAAAAATTCCTCCAATTGTTCTTCCTTCATATCAATAACTTCTTCATCAATATACTTATATATCATTTGTATGATTTCTAACTCCATTTTTTTAAGTAAAAAATGATTTCGCTCCCATCCAATTTTTACGTTCTTCTCGATTTGATTTCTAATTTCACTGACCATTTTAGCAAACTTTCTTTCCTTTAAAATATGCATTTTATCTGCATAACTCATATCTTTTAATTTCGTATATAAATGGGAATCAAACACATTCTTTTTTAATACTTTGGGTATTTCTTCCTCTTGCATTTTTTGTTTATATTTTTCTTTTATCTGCTCTATCTTTTGTTCATATTCTATGTCACTAATTCTTTGTTCTTGATATTCCTTTTCAAGGATATCTAGAACTTTTTTCTCTCTTTTTTCTAACACAACAAAACGCTTAATTCTATTTTTAATTGCTTCTGTTTTCTGCATTCTAGTTAATTTTATCCAAGAACCCTCTAGTAAATTTTCTCTCCATAAATCACTTTTTTGAACTTTAGTAAAAATAAACGATTCACCTAGTATTCGAAAATAGACCTGTTTTGCCAATTCTTCCCAATCTACCTCTTTTGCATAAATCACACAAATTTTATCTACCATTTCTAAAAATTCATTGAATCTCTCCTTAAACATGACTGGTTCGTTATTTTCTAGTAGTGGTGTTATCTTTTCTTGAGTATAGTAATAATAAATATCAAATAATCTATCTGCTAGTTTTTTTACTTTTTGCACAAAAATCTCTACCTCATTCGACTCATAAACTCTTTGCATTCCTTCTATTGTCTCCATACTCTGATTAATCTCTCTCTTCATCTCAATTAAACTACCAATTGTCGCACGAACTTCACAAATTACTTTTTCAGCATCTGTTTCTAAACATTCACCTCCTATTTCTTCCTTTATCTTCTCAATGGTGCTTAAATTCTGTCCATAATCTATCAGAAATCCGCTTCCCTTTTGAGCATCTTTATGATTTAAAAGAATCCTGGTTTGTTCCAAAATTTCTTTATTTACTGCTGTATCTAAATAAATTGTCCTAACATTATTTGTCATAACATCTTTTAATTCTCTTTCTGATGTTACAACCAATATCTTTAATTTTCCTGCATTAAACAATTCCAAACTTTCTTCTTGATAATCTTTCAAACTACCATTTTCCTGCTCAATCTTTGCCCAAAATTCTGGTTCTGTTTCATCTTTATCAGAGGTGGAGGCAATTGCTAATTGTTTCCCCAATTCTTTTAAATAAAAAATTACTTTATTTTTTTGTGTAACAATAAGTGATTGTGTTTCTTTCTGAGAAAATCTTATAGTATTATCTAATATCTCTTTTTTCAACTTATCGACTCTTTCTTTTTCTGGATAATCTCTGGTTGCATGATAAACCCTACTAAGAACTTCTTCTTGTATTGCTTGTTCTATATCATACTGATATACAAATTTCTTTTTTTCATCATTCTGATTTGTAAATATAATCATTTCTGCTTTTGGATATAATTCTGAAACTAATCCCTCTAAATATTCCTCATTTTCATCACTACTCAAATTAGTAATCACACAAATTTCTTCCAAATAACCTTTTGAATAACGCCTCATTTTTTCAATGGTTGTTACAATTATTTTTGTACTTGATTCATCTAATAATTTTTCCAAATGCATTCTACTATTAGCAACTTCAATCCCTTTTGTAAAAATATCCCTTAATCTCATTTGCCAAAAATCTTGCTTACTTAATCGATCCACCACCAATAGAATTTTCTTGCCTTTTTGTTCACTTTGCAATCGTTTCATTAAAAATAAAATCGCTGTCATCCTTCCTGAACCTGGTGTTAAAAAAACTTTGCTTCCTTTTCTCTTTTTCAAATTCTCCATTACTTTTTGTACAGCCCAATATTGATAATAAGTAACAAGTTCTGGCTTTCCACAAAGTAAAATTCTAGCATCTTTTATCCATTTCAAAAAAGTTTCCATTTGAAAAAAAGTTTCCAATTTTTTCTCCAATCCAAGCTTTTCATTCATTGCCAATTCCCAATTTTTCCATGTAGATTTCTGACAATTTGGCTTGTACTGAATTCTCTCCTCATTAATCACAACCAATAATTGCACTGTTTTGAAAATTTCATCTAACTCCTCATCTACTATGTGCTTTTCTATGGCCAAACAACCACGTTCTACATCCATACAAAACTCCATAACAGCAATTGGAATTTCATTAATTGTAATAATCGCATCAAATTGATAACCATATTGTCTTT
The DNA here is from genome assembly GCA_947573445.1 of uncultured Clostridia bacterium. Lineage (GTDB taxonomy): Bacteria > Bacillota > Clostridia > TANB77 > CAG-508 > Scatovivens. The sequence goes on from CANPFR010000003.1 coordinate 94,791, forward strand.
GTTTAACATACGCACAAAATTGATTTTCTTCCGCTTTCGCAAAGTCAATTAAATTAACGGTTTTCGAGACACTAAAATCACCTATACTTCCTGGTTCCAAGCAAGCTCCTTCTCTAATTGCCTTTCCAATTTCAGCTATATCCATTTTCTTCAATTTCTTCAAAATCCCTTGATTTTTCTCACAATTTTTCAATCGATACTTTTCTTCTGAAATTTTATATTTCATATTTTTTAATATTTGCTCTATTTGTTTCTCTAGTCTATCCTCCATAAATTTCTCCTTTTTTCGTTAATTCAAAGTCAAGTCTTCTCCTAATTTTTTGAAATATTGTTTCTTTTTAATCTGTAGAGCTTTTACTTCTCCTTCTAGCTCTTTCATTTTCACTCTTATTTGTTCTAAATTCATCATTTCTGTTTCTTTTTTTTCTGTGACATATCTTAAAACACTCAAATTGCCTTTGTTTGCTAAAACCTCATCCTGTGTTGCCACATAGCTGATTCCCTCTTTCGTTTGACGTGTATTATAACATTCCAAAATATATTCCAAATCTTTCTCTCCTATTATATTTTGGAATTTCCCTTTTTCCCACTTTGAGGAAACATCCATAAATAAAATATCACTTCGTTCTCTATCTTTCTTCAAAATCATAATACAAGTCTTAATTAAGGTATTCCTAAATAAGTTAGAAGGAAGCAAAATCACAGCATCAACCACATTATCTTTAACCATATTTTTACGAATCTCTTTTTCTGCTCCTGTTCTAGACAGAGCCCCTAATGAAATAATTGTTGCCATTCTTCCTTCTTTTTTTAAGGATTGTAACATTTTTTGTATAAAAGCATAATCTGCTTTGGAAACTGGTGGTACACCATAAGGATATTGTTTTTCTCCCCCTTTTTGAATTGAATTCGCTACCGAAAAAGGTGGATTTGCAATTACTACATCGAATTCTTCCGAATTTTCCTTCAAAAGTGTGTCTTCTTGCCTAATGCTTGCATCAAAAATACCATGTAAAATCATATTCAATCTACAAAACTGGAATATGATTTCATTTTTTTCTTGTCCAACAATTTGGCATTTGGCACCTGGTATCAAATTAGAAACTTGAATCAATAGTCCACCTGAACCGCAAACCAAATCACCAATCACTTCATTTTCTTTTATTTCTAATAATTGTGTCAATAATTGGCCAACTATTCTTGGTGTAAAATCTACACTTGGATCGATTCTCTCACGTTCTTTCAACCATTGTTTGTCCATCAAGATTTCATCTAGCACTTCTTTTAATTCTTGTGCTTGGTTTTCATTCTCAATGGCAAGAAAGTCCTTATTTAACCTCTCAATTATATTTTTAAGTATGCTATTTTGTAACTGGTTCCAATTTAACTTTGTAAAAAGTCCTCCTAAATAAGAATTATTCCTATCTAATTCGTTACAATAATCACACAAAACATTTCCTATTTCTGAATCATCCATACATTCCTTAATAGCATCCCAGCCCTGTTTTAATAAAATTGGCTGATTTCTCATGAGTCTTTCTACTCTTTCCACATGATTTGCATATTTTTCCTCATATCCCTTTTTCTTAAAATCCCATGTATCAGATGTTATTTTTAAAAATAGAAATGCCCAAATGTATAAAACACGCTCCATATAGGATTTATCTTTTAATTCCTGCGAAATATCCATTATTAATTCTCTTAAATTTTGTTTTGTTATCATGATTTTTCCTCTTCTTCATTTATATTTTTATTTAAAAAATATTGATATTCTTTCTCTTTTAATTCCAAAATTTGCTCTGTTAACTTTTTTTCCTCAAAATGAATTTGAGTAATATGAATTAGATTATTTTGCTTTTGTAGCGAAATGTGTGGTACCTCAATCTCTCCTAGTGCTTTTGTATTAATAATTGGAATAACGGTCCCATTGGCTTCTTTTCTAATTTGCTCTTTCGCCTTGTCCGAATTTAAAAATATTTTAATATATTCAGGCAAAAATGCTTTAGACTTTACGCGAATCACTACCATCAAAGATGGAAATAGCAAATTCTCATAGTCCTTTGTAATATAAGTAGCTGTATACGGATAGCTCAAACGAATCAAAACATCTTTTTCCTTGGTTAATAACTTTTTTTCTAACTTAGCAATACTTTCAAAATCTTCAATTAATTCTTCTTGTATAACTCCATCTTTACCTAAACTAGCTAATGTTAGCACACGATTTTTGTCATTTTTATAAAAAACTCTCATAAATCAGAAATTTTTGTCTGATTTATGAGAGTTTTTTGTATTTATTCTCATTTTATTAGAAAAAAATATATTTTTAATTAAATTTTACTTTGATAACTTCAAAAAACTTCCTTGCTGCAATACTCACTTCTTCCTCCTTTACTTCACCTATTTTAAAACGTTCATATCCAAGATTTTTGGTTGGCTCAGAAATTTCTAATTCTCCACCTTCAAAAACCCCTTTGTAGGCAAGAAGAATCCAATATTGTTCCTTGTTTTTCCTCAAGTCAAATGTATATTCTCCAATTGCTGTTATGAATTCATTAACCTTTATTTTAGCATTCTTACCAACCTCTTCCACAATTTCCCTTCGCAAAGCACTTCTAAAATCAATATCTGTCTCTTGAACGCAACCACCGATTCCCTCCAACTTAAATCTCTCGTCTCTACACGCTGGACCTCTTCTTTGCAAAATCAATCGATTTTCCTCATCAAAAGCAAACACAATTACTTCTACTTTATATTGCTCTGGCACTTCTGGATGTTTTCGCAAAACTTCTGCTAACTCTTCAAAATCTTTCACTTCTTCTAAAAATAATTCCATGTTTCCTCCTAAACTTCAAATACATATGCCACTTCATCATACATTCTATTTCCAATTTCAATTTTCTTTTCTGCAAACAGCGTTCCACCCATCTCTTCATAAAAAATTCTTGCAGAATCATTTTCCTTCAAACACCACAAAATAATCTTCGATTTTCCGATCTGTTTTAAATCATTAAGTGCATATTCTATCATCAACCTTCCAACACCTTTTCGCTTCCACTCTGGTTTCACATAAAGTGCACATATTTCAGCTTCGATTTCTTTCTGTTCCTTAGAAAATTCATTTTCTTCCACATATCTACAAAATCCCAAAACTTCATCCTCTTCCTCTGCCACAATAAAACCACTTATAGCATAATCTTTTTTAATCTTCGCAATCTTCTCTTCTCGATTCAACAAATCTAAAAATTTATCATCAATAATTCCTCGATAGGCACTTTGCCAACCTCTTATTTTAATATCAACAATTTGCTCAATATCTTTTTCTTCTACTTTTCTAATTTGCATTTTTCCTCCCTATTTCACAATTGTTTCTAACAATGTTATCTTCTTCTCTTCCACATCCAGTTCACACTCAATTCCATATGGAATAATTCCAATCGGGCAACTATGCCCAAAATTCACATTATACAAAACTGGCATATCTTCTCTTCCAAATTCCTTTAAAACAACACGATACACGTCTTTATATTCTTCATAAAATGCCTCTTCTCTTGGTTTCCCAATAATGATTCCTTTAGCAACTTTCAAAATCCCTTGTGCTCCTAAATTTCTCAAATAAAACGTCACCAAATCTGGAGTCGGCTTATCTTCGCTTGTTTCTAGAAAAATAATTTTATCTTTCCATTCTTCTAGCTTCGGCCACACTTCTGTACCATTATAAATCGGAAAAGCATCTAAACAGCCTCCTAGCAATTTCCCCGTCACTTTTCCATTTCCTTGAATTACTTCATAACCTTTTTCATCTTTTAATCTTGTTTTTTGTTTATCGCTATTTTCTTCACGCCATTCAATCCTCTCTTTTGTCCAATAATCACACTTTTTGATTTCATAATTTTCCTCTGCCTCAAACCACAATTTTCGAATGGCATTTTCTGTATAATCATACATATCCACGTATTCCGCAAAATCGCACATCAAACATGGACCATAATAAGAAATGAGTCCTGCTTTATACATCATAAAATGATTAGCTGTTGTATCTGAAAATCCTGTAAATATTTTGGGATTTTTTCGAATGATTTCATAATCAATATAAGGTAACAAACGAATAGTATCATCTCCACCAATGGAACAAATGATAGCTTTTATGCTTGTATCTTTAAATGCATTCATCAAATCTTCTGCCCTTTTTTCAGGATATTCATATAAATATTGCTCACCTTTCAAGGCATTTGGCATGGCGACCACTTCCAAACCAAATTTTTCTTCTAATCTTTCTTTGCCCAATTCATACTTGTGAATGAATCGTTCATCACCCAATCTTCCACTTGACAAGCTCACAATTGCAACCTTGTCGCCTTTTCTTAATCTTTCTGGTTTTATCATCCTAATTGCTCCTTTAACTTCACTAAATTTTTCGACATTCCAATCACTTTCATCGGAATTTCTACCAGCTTATCATCTACTGCAACATAATTTTCAATTTCAACTTTGCTCAAATCCATCGCCTTTTCCAACTCCTTTACAACATAATGAAGTTGCACACAATGTGGCGATTTGTCAACTGTCGCAAATATCATTTTTCTTACATTGACTCTTGCCAGCATTCCCATTATCTTTGTAATCACCATATTCAAATGCTCTTTTTCCAAACAAACTTCATATAAATTCGGCGACATTTTCTTTAACTCTTCAAACGCTTTGGGCCCGCATATTCGGCAAACAACTTCCTACAATTATGATATTTTCTTCAATATCATAACAATTTGTTTTCAACAAATCCTTCATTTCTATACTCCCCTTTATATTCCCAATTTCATTGGCATAAATCGAATTACATTGTTTTTCCGTATTCTCTTACAATATAACGATATACTTCTCCCCAATTGCTCACTTCTTTTAAATATTCATTTTCTTCCAAATCCCAGCCTCGGATTCCTCGAAAATACAATGTTTTAATGTGGTTTTCGGCCATTGTCTGACACGTTGTAGGCTTATCATCAATCATTACATCAATCTCTTCTGCTTGGCAAACTTCTAACTTTTCCTGTTTTTTCCAATAATACTTATCTGGATAAATTCCTTCTTTTTCTATCTTTTCTATAATGTTCTCAATAAAACTTCCTTCCTCTTTTCCTCTGGCTGATATGACAATTAATTCATGTCCCATTTTCTTCAATTTTTGTAATACACATTTAGCACCAGGCACAATAGGTGCCTCAATCGAAAGATTCGAAAATTCTTCTTTCATAAACCTCTTTTTCTCTTCTTCAGTCCAATCATATCTATTTTGCATAATAAATTCATTGGGACGAATTTTTCCGTTGCCTCTGCATTTTTCCATATCAAAAAGTTCCGCTGCTGTTAGTAAACCTTTTTCGTAATCTAAAATTACTCCATCCACATCAATTCCAATTTTCATCTAAAAAAACTCCTCTCTTATTCAACTCTTTTCTAAGCTCTTTTGCATTTGTAAAAATAATTCCATCTATTCCGCTTTTTCTAGCCATTTCAACATTTTCCAGAGAATCATCAATAAAAATCGTTTCCTCTGGAACAATTCCTAAATCCTTCAAAATATATTCAAAACACCCTTCATCGGTTTTAAGTAAGCCATAGTGATACGAAAAATATTGATATTCAAAGATAGCTAACTTTGCATTATTTTCTAAAATATATTCCACCCATTCCTTTATATGGTCAGATAGCAAAATAAGGTTATATTGACATTTCAATTTTTTAACAATTTCCATCGTCCCTTTTACTGCAATATTGAGTCCCTGCCTAATCAACCTCTTCAGTTCTTTTTTATCAATATTCCAATTCATGCCTTCTAATAATTTTTCTATATATTCATCTTCTGAAAATTTCCCACGCATGGCGTCCAAGAATACATCCAAAGTTTCCAATTTTCGCTCCAAAAATACATCACCTGCTATTTTCGCATTTTTTTCTATGATTCCTATTACCTCTAAATGGTAACCTGAAATAATTACTTCTGACAAATCAAATATAATATTTTTTATCATGTTATTCTCCCATTCATATTTTTCAATTCTTCTATATATTCCACAATTGTATTATCATTGATATCTTCTGGGCAGACATCACAAAACTGCATAATTTGTTTTTCAATTTCCAAAAAACATTCAATTAATTGATTGCTTTTTCCATTTGTCAAGTATCAAATTACTACATGTAGCAACTCCTAGCATATGCAATTGTAAGATTTTTGGCAAATAATACTTTTGATATATTTCCAAAATCTCCATTTTTCATCCTTTTATTTAAGTTTACTATACCATATTTAAAAGCCTTTTGGAAGTACTTTTTAAAGTCTTATTACCCTAAAAAAAGTTGCCTTAAATTCAAGGCAACCTCCTGTTCATTTTTTATTTTACAACAATCCATCTAATTGTCGTATCCTACTAGGGTTTCGTAGCTTTCTTAATGCTTTAGCTTCAATCTGCCTGATTCGCTCTCTGGTTACATGGAATTTGTTTCCAATTTCTTCTAATGTTTGTTCTCTTCCATCTTCCCAACCGAATCGTAATTTCAGAACTTGTTGTTCTCTCTCTGTTAAATCAGCTAAAACTTCTTCAATCTTTTGCCTTCGCAAAGATTGATTAATGACATCTTCTGGAGCAATAATGTTTTCATCCTCTATAAATTCTCCTAAACAATTATCTTTATGCTCACCAACTTGCATCTCAAGAGAAAGCGGAGTTTGAGCTAACTTTTTAAGTTCTCTTACCTCATCAACGCTAATTTTCATTTTCTTTGCAATTTCTTCTGATTCTGGAGCTCTCCCTAATTCCTGTGCTAGCTGTGAACAAATTCTCATAAATTTCCTTATCTGTTCTACTTTATGCACTGGAATACGGATCGTCCTTCCTTGCTCCGCAATTGCTCTGGTTATCGCTTGTTTAATCCACCACACAGCATATGTGCTAAACTTATGCCCCTTTCTATACTCAAACCTTTCGACAGCTTTCATTAGGCCTAAGTTTCCTTCTTGAATCAAATCCAAAAAACTCATATCACTCCCCATATACCGTTTAGCAACACTCACAGGTAAGCGCAAATTGGATTCAATAAACTTTTTCTTGGCTTCTTCATCATTTTCCTCAATCCGTTTTGCTAACTCAATTTCCTGAGCTTTAGAAAGCAATGGAAATTTGCCAATTTCTACTAGATATTGCTTTACAATATCCACATATGGCATATTTCCTAGTATATCTTGCAATTCCTCTTGTATCGCCTCCATATCTTCTAATTCTTGGCTTTCTTCTTCCAATTCATTTAATTGCTCTTCTGTTGGTTCTAATAGCTCTTTATTCCGCTTATTTTCTAATTTTGCCATTTTACCTTCCTTTCTGCTAAATTACTGAATATACAGTTTCTGATATATTTATATCATATTTTACATAATTTGTCAACTATTCGTTCAGCTCCATTTTCGGCATTCTAGATATGTTTCTAATCATTTTCATAAAAATAGAGATAAATAACTAAAATTTCTATAAAATTGAAATAAAGTAACATTGTGTTCTTTTTAGATATATAAAAAGACATAGTATGATAAAAATTACATTTTTAAACCATTAATATACTCAAAAAAGCTCGTTAAAACGAGCCTTTTTGAATTTTAATTCATATAATCTTTCAATCGTTTACTTCTACTTGGATGTCGCAATTTTCGCAAAGCTTTTGCTTCAATTTGTCTAATTCTTTCACGAGTTACTTCAAATTGTCTTCCTACTTCCTCTAATGTCCTTGCTTTTCCATCTTCAAGTCCGAAATCTCAACTTTAGAACTTTGGCTTCTCTTGGTGTCAAAGTACTCATTACTTCCTCTAATTGCTCCTTCAATAAAGTATAGGCTGCAGCATCATGTGGAGCTGGAGAATCGTCATCTTCAATAAAATCACCTAAATGACTATCATCTTCTTCACCAATTGGAGTTTCAAGAGACACTGGATCTTGTGCTATTTTTTGTATTTCCATTACTTTTTCAACAGAAATATCCATTTCTTTTGCAATTTCTTCTGGCGTTGGTTCTCTTCCTAACAATTGAAGCAAATGCCTTGAAGTCCTGATTAATTTATTAATTGTTTCAACCATATGCACGGGAATTCGAATGGTTCTTGCTTGATCTGCAATCGCTCTTGTAATGGCTTGTCTAATCCACCAGGTAGCATATGTGCTAAATTTGTATCCTTTTGTATAATCAAACTTTTCAACTGCCTTAATCAGCCCCATATTTCCTTCCTGGATTAAATCCAAAAATAACATGCCTCTTCCCACATATTTTTTCGCAATACTAACCACAAGTCTCAAATTAGATTCTGCAAGCTTTTGTCTAGCTACTTCATCATCATCTAGCACTTTTTTGGCAACTTCAAGTTCTTCTTCAAAAGACAATAAGTGAATTTTTCCAATTTCTCTTAAATACATCCTAACTGGATCATCAACATTAACACCTTCAATATTATTAAAATCAACTTCTTCTAATTTGACTTCTTCTACATCTTTTAAGTCCTCTTCATCAGGTTCTAATAAATCGTCATCTTTGGAGATATTAACACCAAGTTCCTCAAAAGCATCAAATACTTTATCAAGCTCTTCTGGATTAACTTCACCAAGTTGGGTAGCAAGTTCACCATAAGTTATGTTTCCTTTTTCCTTTGCTTTGTTTACAATGTTTAATATCTTTTCTTTATCTTTACCACTTATTTCTTCTTTTGTTTTTGGATTTTCTGGTCCCTCTTTTAAGTCTGAATTCTGAGTATTTTCTGGTTCTTTTGGGGTGTTTTCTGATTTTGGTAATCCTTCTATTTTTGACTCTTTTTTATTTTGTTTTTTTTCTTTCTTAGTTATTTCGTTTACTGTTTTAGTATCTTTTTTCTTTTCTGTTACTTTCTTAGTTTCCACTTCTTTTTTCTTAGTATCTTTCTTCTTTGGAGTTTTTTCTTTTTTATCTGCTTTAGATGTTTCTTTTTGGTTCGTACTTTTCTTTTTTTCTTCTTTTTTTATCTCATCTTTGTCAGATTTTTTCATTATTCTCCCCCTTTATTTTATTTTAGCCATTTTTACTATAATGTCATTTAATTCCATTTCCAACTCTGTTATTTGCCCCTCTGTTAGATTCGGATCTTCTAATTCTTTTACAATTTGCAATTTTCTACTTTGCAACCTTTCTTTATTATAAATTAAAACTACATCCTCTATACACTTTTGGACAGATGTTATTTCATAATCTGTTACCATAATTTCGCTAATATGTTCTTGAATTTGCTCATCTTCCATATTGGCAATTAATTGTGTTATTTTTTCACTATCCATTTCATCTAATGACATTATTTTTTCAAATATAATTCGATTCTGCTCAATTTTTAAATCTGTTATATCAATATTAGCTTTTATGCTTTCCTTTGTTTCTTGTGGATGATTAATGAGCAAATAAAGTACCATATTTTCCCTTTTTTTGACAATATCATCAATTTCAAGTGACTCTTGATTTTCCATTTTTGTCATAGGACGTACTAATATTTTTTCTGGCTTTTCCTTATATAAAGCTTTGTTCACTTCCGCATAAATTGCTTGTTTTGATATGTCATATTGTTCTGCTATTTTATCAATGTAAATTTCTCTTTCAATTTTATTATCTACACTTGACAACACATCTGTTATTTTTTTCAAAAAAGCAATTTTGTCTTTTGCATTTTCTAAATTATATCCTTCTTTTAGTACCTTAATTTTGAATTCTACAAGAGATATTGCATTATCTACTAATAATTTAAATCTTCCACTTCCATATTTGATGATATATTCATCTGGATCTTTGGCGCCTTCCATTTGCAATACTCTAGCATCGCAATTCTGTTTCTCTAATACTTCAATTCCTCTTTTGATCGCATTTTGCCCTGCCCCGTCTGAATCATAAGAAAAAATAACTTGTTCACTATATTTTCTAAGCAATCTCCCTTGTTCTTCTGTTAGTGCTGTACCGGAGGGAAGCAACAACGTTGTCAATTCCTCTTTGATAAAGAGAAACCGCATCCATATAGCCTTCTACTAAAATAATTTTCTTTTCTTCAGACTGTTTAGCGAGATTCAAAGCAAATAAATGCTTTTTTTTGGAATAGACTAAATTCTCATTCGAATTTATGTACTTTGCTGTTTTGTCATTATCATCTAATCTTCTACCACCAAAAGCTACTGGCCTTCCTGTAACAGAAATGATAGGAAACATAAGCCTTTTTCTAAATCTATCTATAAATTCGCCTCTATCATTCTTATTTACCAATCCTGTTGCTAAAATTTCATGTTCTTGAAATCCTTTCTCTTTTAAAAACGCATATAATTCATTATATTCCCCAGAATATCCAATTTTAAACGCTTTTAAGGTATGATTATCCAATTTTCTTAATTTTACGTAATCCTGTGCAATTTTTGCCACTGGTGTATATAGCCTTTCGTGATAAAACATTGCTGTTTCAAGGTTTATTTTGTTCATTCTATCAATTATATATTGCCTTTTATTGAATTCTTCGTCATTCACTTCTGGTAACTTGACATGTCCTCTTTCTGCTAGAAATTCTAGTGCTTCACGAAAAGACAAACGTTCCATTTCCATAACAAAATTATAGACATCTCCACCTTTTCCGCATCCAAAACAATGATAATATTGCCTGTCAGGCGAAACAGAAAAAGAAGGAGATTTTTCTTTATGAAATGGGCATAATCCCATAAAATTTTTTCCACTTCTTTTCAATATAACATATTGTGATATAACATCTACTATATCATTTGCGTTTCTTATCTCCTGTTTTAAATCATCATTATATTGTATCATGCTAAAAAAACCTTTCTTTAATATTATTCGACGAATATGTCCTAAATCCTTCTTAATTTGTCAAAAAGTATACATAATTTTAAAAAAATGTTGAAAAATGCAGTATTTTCATCAATCATTTTCACAATGCCTATTTTTTTCCAAAAAAAATACCCTAGATTCCTCTAGGGCAAACTTCATCTATGTCTGAATAAAAGTTTTTACGATTCCATCTGTTTCATCGTTATTACTTCCATTGCTATCTTCTCCACTATTGTTATGCATTTGATATGAAATGTTAATTTTGTCTTCAATTAATGATTCAATTTCATCTTTTTGTTTACTTTCCGCTAACATCAATTCACTAACTAATATTTGTCTTGCATTTAGTAACATTTTCTTTTCAGTTGTTGATAGTCCTTTATCTTTTTGTTTGAAACTTAAGTTTCTAACAATATCCGCTACTTCAAATACATTACCTGATTTCATTTTTTCAACATTATCTCTATATCTTTTGTTCCACTTCATTGACATTTCTGTGCAATCCTGTTCTAGAACATGAATTACTTTTCCAGCTGTCTCTTTATCTATAATGTTTCTTACACCGATTTCTTCCGCTTTTGCAGTAGGCACCATTACTTTCACTTCGCCTGGCATTTTGATGATGTAATAAGCCTGTTTTTCATCTAACACAGCTCTTTCCTCTATTGTTTCAATAATTCCAGCACCATGCATTGGATATACAATTTTGTCCCCTACTTTAAACATTTTCCCTCGTCACTCCTTTCAAGTAATGTAAAATTACTACATATCTATTATAACACAATTTCTATCAAAAGTCAAAACTTTTTTCCTAAATTATCCAATTTTTTTATCGATTGGTTGAACCAAACCCTCCAACTCGTTCTCCTTCTGCTGAATCATCATCTGTTATAAAATATTTTTGGAAAATTCCTTGCCCAATAATATCACCTTTTTTGATTTCTACTGGCTCTGATTTTATATTGTAAAAAGCAAACATAACATGTCCATCATTATCTGCATTTCCATAATAATCCTTGTCAATTACCCCTACACTATTGGCTAAAATTAATCCTTTTTTGCCTGGATTAGAACTTCTGTTATACAACATAAAAACCTCATCATCTGCCATATAAACTTTTAAACCTGTTTTTACTAAAGCAGGCTTTTGACCTGGTTCAAATACTGGAATTATGCAGTCTTCTGCTGCTTCGATATCATACCCTGCTGAGAATTTTGTTTTTCTTATTGGCATGTTGATTCCTTGATTTTCAAATCCTTTTGCTACTTCAAATCCTCTATTTTTCATTTTTCATTTCCTCATTTCTTGTTAATTTGTTTTGATTATATCACTAAAAATATCTTTTGGCAAGAAAAAACAAAGAGCAATTTTTATTTTTTATTTTACAATCGTAATCTATAGAAACCATATTTTTCTTTTCGACTTTTTTCTACAATTTTCTTAATTTTGCGACAAAAAATCCTTCAAAATACTCATTTGGACAGATTCCCAAAGTGCCTGGGATTTTAACTGGTAACAGAGGCAAATTCTCCATTCCAGGAAACACAATTGGAACTATTTGCACTTTCCCTTCTTTTAAAACGCTGTTAACCACCTCCTCATTCTCACAAGCAAGGATCGAACAAGTAGAATACACCATTTCCTGGCCAGATTTCAAAATAGTAACCGCTTTTTTTAATAAAGCTAATTGAGATTTTATACACTTCTCAAGCAATTTGGTTGTAAATTTTTTTGAAAGACTATCATCATTAGCTTGCAATGTACCACTTCCACTACAAGGACTATCTAACAAAATGGCATCAAATGCAAAAAAATCATCCATTTGTCGGCTATCTGTAACCATTACATAAACACTACTGGCACCCTGTTTTTCTACATTATATTTCAAACGCTTAGCACGAACAGCACTCCTTTCACAAGCAGTGATATTAGCTTTATTTTGAGTTAGAGCAGCCATTTGTGTTGTTTTTCCACCTGGTGCTGCAGCCATATCTAAAATGTCAGTATGGGGTTTTGGATTTAAAACAATGGGCGGTAACATAGATGACAAACTTTGTAAATAAATCTCACCATTTTCATATAATGCTAATTCCTGGATTTCCTTTTCTTGTACTCTTTTCAAAATTAACGCTTCTTTACTCCAAGGCACTCTTTCATAAGCAATTTGCTTTTGTTCAAATTCCGCCAGTACCGCATCAATACTTTTTTTAATTGTATTAACACGAAGTGTCGTTTTTCTCGTTTGCGAATATCCTTTTATGATATTTTGCATCATTTCTTCCCCATATTGCCTATTTAATTGATTCACCAAAAAAGTTGGTAATTTTTCACCATTTTGCATCGCATCCTCCCAAATGATTGTATGATTTTACGATCACTTTTCTATTTTTTCTTGACTTAACATTTTTATTGCTTCCTCTTCATTTTTGATAAAAAATATATCTTTTCCCTGATTGCTTTCATATATAAAATCCTTTAACGGCTTACTCGTATATTTTGAAAAATCACCATAAATAGCAAACTTTATTTGATAAGTTGCAAATTTTTGCAAAATTTCTCCTGCCAATCCTTTGCTTAGCAAAAAGAAGTCATCCACTATTGCTTCCTTATTCAAGGCTATTTTATGACAGTTTGTTTCATATTTTATAGTCATCATAAAATCGATTGCTGACTGTACATCTTTTATTACCATCTCCTCATTTTTTATGAGTGCTATATCCTTTATTATTCTTATTTCCATTTTTATCCCCCTAAAAATAATTCTATTTTACTTTATCATTTTCCCTTATTTTTCTTAAATTCACAAACACATTCTTCCTATTTTTTTCATAGTATATACTATAAAGGAGGGAAATATGATGTGTATGAATAAAGGAAACAATCATTTCTGTTGTTGCATTTTTAATATTATCGCCAGTTTAATTGCAGCTGTTGGAATTGCTGGTGTTTTTTATACTGGATTAATAACATCTGTAACAACTTTAATATATTTTAGTTTAGTTCTTGGTATTTTAGGATTAATCTATATCCTATTTACCGCATTTTGTGGTGGCAGACATCAATGTAATAACCTCAAAGATTCTTGCTTAACAGCAGGTATTGTTGGTTCTATTGTTACTAGTATTTTTGCTTTAACCATTACTGCTTTAACAGTTGGTTCATTAACAGTAGGTATTTTAATTGGTGCTGTTGCATTTTTCCTAGTTACAAATTTAATCAACTTTATCAATTTAATCATTAGCAAATTATGCGGTAATTGTTGTGAAGAGTAAATTGTTTGTGTATTATTCCGAAAACGGAATAATACACTTATTTTTTATGTATTGTTCTATTTTAGGACTGTTTCATTTTCGTGTTTTTGAGGAACTTTTGTTAAATGAGAATCAGTTTCTACTTCAGAATTATACCCTGATGCATCATTCTCATCTTTTGCAATTCCCAACCCAAAATACTTTTCGAAAAATTTTTTCAACTTTTCTATGATTGTTTTTTTCTTCTCACTTCTGTTACTACCAAATCGTCTCATTGGAGGCAATATTTTTTCAATATCTGTTCCTACCACTTTAACTTGTCCATCTCGAAAGGAATTGTGTAAAAATTTTCTGGTTTCATTTTCATTCAAATTTTCTTGGGAAATGATATTTTTCAAATCAATTTCTTTTTGCTCTTTTACAAACTTTTCCCAATCATCATACACATTTTCATGAACATTCATTTTGAAAATAAAATTATCAATTAGTTCTTTTTTAGAACGAAGTGCCAAACTTGACTTAACTGCTTTATCTATTGAACCTAATATTTCTTTATCAGAGCAATTAGATTCATGATACTTAGCAACCAACATTAAAATATAATCAATATTTACCTCTACTTGTTTAACAAGCTCCATTTCAAATACAATATCATCTTTAATGCTTTCTGTTTCTTTGTCCACTTTAAGAATTTTAAATTCTTCATATAAATCATTGTAAGTTCCAATATAGTCTTGTAAATCTCTTGGAGAAAGAATTTCATTACCTTGAAATTGATCAAAGGAAGATAAAATATTGGTTAATCGCAAAATATTTCCGACCAAAAGAATAAAATCTTTCTTTGCTTGCTCACTTATAATAGGTTCTCCCAAAGGATATTTTTGTAATAAGGTTGCAATTCTTTCTTCATAGCCAATTTGCTTTCTTCCATTTTCATCTTCATAACCATAATAATAATTTTCATAAGATTTTAATAATACAATTCCTGTGGCATTTTTATCACCAAATAGAGCAATTGCATCATTGGTGGCTTTTTGTAAATCTCTAAAACATACAATGTTTCCATATGTCTTAACCGAATTCAAAATACGATTTGTTCTTGAATAACTTTGTATTAATCCATGTTGTTTCAAATTCTTGTCAACCCATAAAGTATTCAATGTTGTCGCATCAAATCCAGTTAAAAACATATTGACTACAATCACTAAATCAATTTCTCGGTGCTTTACTTTATCTGACAAATCTTTGTAATAATCTTGAAAACCATTTCCCTCTGATGAAAAATTTGTCTTAAATGTTTGATTATATTCTTGAATTACAAAATCCAAAAACTCTCTTGAACTTGAATCTAATAAATCTGTTTCAAATCCTTCATCGTCTAGCATTCCATCTGGATTTTCCTCTTCATTTGCAGAGAAAGAATAAATTGTTGCAATCGTTAAATCTTTGTGCTTTTCTTCCAATTGTTTCTTAAATTCCAAATAATATTTTTTAGCCATCGAAATAGAACTAACCGCAAACATAGAATTAAAGCCATTTATTCTTTGTCCTTTTAATTTATAAAAGGAATTTCTTTTGGTTTTTTGATCAAAATGTTCTATGATATAAGAAACAACTTTGCTTACCCTTTCTTGAGAAACTAATGCTTCTTCTGTATTGATGGATTGAACTTCTTTATCTTTCACCCCTTCTTTGGCTTTTATAGTATTAACATAATCAATTCTAAATGGCAATACATTGCCATCATTAATCGCATCCACAATTGTATAAGTATGTAATTTTTCTCCAAATATTTGCTCTGTTGTACAAAAATTAGAACTTGTTTTTCCTCTTGCATTCTTAGCAAATATCGGTGTTCCTGTAAAACCAAATAAATGATAATTTTTGAAATTGTTCACAATTAATCTATGCATTTCACCAAATTGAGAACGATGACATTCATCAAATATCAAAACAAGATGTTTTTGATAAATAGGATGATGTTTATTTCGCTTGACAAACTCACTTAATTTTTGAATTGTTGTTACAATTATTTTCGATGTTGTATCCTCCAATTGCTTTTGAAGAACCTTTGTACTTCTATTTCCATTTGCTGCCCCTTTTTGAAATCGATCGTATTCTTTTATGGTTTGATAATCCAAGTCCTTTCGATCAACAATAAATAGTACTTTATCAATACATTCCAAACCACTTGCAAGCTGTGCTGTTTTAAAAGAAGTCAGTGTTTTACCAGAACCTGTTGTATGCCAAATATAACCACCTGCTTCTGGTTTACCCATCATTTTATAATTAGTAGATACTTCAATTCGATTTAAAATTCTTTCTGTTGCAACAATTTGATATGGCCTCATCACAAGCAATAAATCCTCTGATGTAAATACACAATATTTGGTCAATATATTTAAAATTGTATGTTTAGCAAAAAATGTTCTGGTAAAATCCACCAAATCAGTTATGACTTTATTATTACTATCTGCCCAAAATGAAGTAAACTCAAAACTATTGCTTGTTTTTTTGCTTTTACTTTTCTTGGTACTTTGCTCACGAATATGACTTTCTCTTGTGGTATTAGAATAATATTTGGTATTTGTACCATTGGAAATAACAAATATTTGAACATATTCATAAAGTCCACTTCCTGCCCAAAAACTATCTTTTTGATAACGATTGATTTGATGAAATGCCTCTTTGAGTAGAACGCCTCTTCTTTTTAACTCAATATGTACTAAAGGCAATCCATTAACTAATATACTGACATCATAGCGATTGGTGTAATTTCCATTTTTTTCAGTATATTGGTTAATTACTTGAAGTCCATTATTGTGAATGCATTTTTTATCTATTAATGTGATGTTTTTGGACGTTCCATCGTCTTTTTTTAACACTTGGATATAATCTTCTTGAATTTTTCTAGTTTTTTCAACAATTCCATCGTTTTGATTTGCAATACAATGATGAAAAAATCGTTCCCATTCCGTATCAGTAAACTGATAATTATTCACTATTTCAAGTTGTTTACGAAGATTATTAATGAGTTCATCAGCATGATGGATTTCTAGATACTCATATCCTTGCTCTGTGAGCATTTCAATGAATTCTTTTTCCAACTCTGCCTCACTTTGATATCCATCGGTAGTTTTTCTCACTGACTCATATTCTGTTACAACTGTAGATTTTTTCATTTCCATTATTACATTAAATTTACTCATTTGACTTCAACTCCTTAAAAGTTAATAACTTATCCCTATAATGTTCATATTGCTTCTGCCTGGCTTGGATTTCAACTGATAGAGAATCTAAAATATCGTTGTATAGTTTTTCAAATTTATCTAATATATTTACAACTCTTTTTTGCACTTCAAGTGGCGGAACAAATATTAATAAATTTCTAAAATCTCTCTGATTTAATTTGGGTATGTTTCCACGAATTAAATTAGTGATATTTATTATTTGAATATAATAGTATAAATATCTGAGTAATACTCCCTCTGTTTCTTTTATAATATGAGCATGATTATTAACCCATATTTTTCCCTCTGCCCATGTTGTAATAGGTGTTCCATTTCTATTTACTACACTACCATCTTCTCCTACTAAAACATATCTTCCATCAAATAAATAATCTGATACATAATCTTGAATCCCATTTGCTCCATAATATGGATACTCTCCTTTTATTCTCTTGGACTTTTTAATTGGTTCCCTTTTACTATCTAATATTTCACAACAATCACCCAACTTATTAAATTCTCCAATTTTGCTACTCAAAACTAATATATCTCTTTTATAGTACTCATACTGTTTCTGCCTACCTTCCAGCTCTGCTGAGAGTTGTTCTGAAAGTTTAGTTGAAAATTCTGAAAAATTATCTAAGATGCGGACAATTTCACATTGTACTTCTATTGGTGGAACAGGACACTTTAAATCTAACACAGCTTTCATATTAGGATGTTTTATTCCAGATCCCCTATAAAAACTACTTATTACATCTATTTTACTTTGCATCCAATAATATAAAAACTTATTATTCAATTTATTAATATCCAAAGAAGTGGCAATTCTATTGTCTCCTGTTACAAACTTTCCTTTATAGTACTTAACATTCGGTGTACCTCCCCACGGAATACAAACAATTTCTCCCTCTGCTAAATATTCTTTTGCCAATTCTTCTGTTGTATATCTTCTTTCTCTTGATATGCCTGTTGCTATATAAAGAATTTCTCCATTTTCTCTTTCAACCTTATTAAACTCTGAAGAAAGATAATATTTATATGAAATAACCTTTGTTTGCTTTTCTCTCGAAACTCCATTAAATTTTTTATCCCATATTGTAAGTGACCACAATGGCTCATATTGAACTCCTTCTGGGCACAACTCTTCCAGCAGTTTTGCTAATTTACTCATTTTCCACCTCAATTTCTGCAACAATCTTTTTTATCTCCTCACGAAGCTCTTGTTCTCTTGCAACAATTTCTTCTAGAGTCTGGTTCAGTTCACTAATGTCAATTTTTTCTCTGGTATCTTCCTTTTTAACATAGGTAGATACCGACAAATTATAATCATTTCCCTCGATTTCCTCTTTAGAAACCAGTTTTGCAACATATTCTATATCTATTCTGTCTGTAAATATTTTTACAATATGTTCAACATTTTCATCTGTTAATTTGTTATTATTCGTAACCTTAACACATTCATTTGTTGCATCAATAAACAATATTCCATTATCTTTTTTACTCTTCTTCAAAACCATAATACAAGTCGCAATTGATGTACCAAAAAATAAATTATCGGGTAAACTAATGATACAATCAATAAAATTATGTTCTACTAAATATTTTCTAATCTTTTGCTCAGCACCACTTCGATATAAAACCCCTGGGAAACACACAATAGATGCTGTTCCATTAGTTGCAAGCCAAGCTAAAGAATGCATGATAAAAGCAAAATCAGCTTTTGATTTTGGTGCCAAAACACCTGCTGGCGAATAACGTGGATCATTAATTAGCACTGCATTATCGTCTCCTGCCCATTTTATCGAATAAGGGGGATTAGAAACAATTACTTCAAATGGTCCATCCTCCTCATGTTGTGGTGAAACTAATGTATCTTCACAAACAATATCAAATTTATCATAGCCAATATCATGTAAAAACATATTGATTCTACAAAGATTATATGTTGTTAAATTAATTTCTTGTCCAAAAAAACCATTTCTTACATTATCTTTTCCCAATATTTTTGCTGACTTTAACAACAGGGAACCTGAACCACAAGCAGGATCATATACTTTATTTACCGTTCTTTTCCCTACAATAGCTAGTTTTGTTAACAATTCACTCACTTCTTGCGGTGTATAAAACTCTCCACCAGATTTTCCTGCATTTGAAGCATACATTGACATTAAAAATTCATAAGCATCTCCAAAAGCATCAATCGAATTATCCTGATAATTTCCCAGTGAAATATTAGCAATTCCTTCTAATATTTTTACTAACTTATCATTTCTTTTACTAACAGTTGCCCCTAGTTTATTGCTATTTACATCAATATCATCAAACAATCCAGCAAAATCATCTTCACTTTCTGCTCCTTGAGCAGAATTTTCAATATTCTTAAATATTTTTTCTAAAGTTTCATTTAAGTTTTCATCATTTTTGGCTGTTTTGCAAACATTACAAAACAATTCAGAGGGAAGAATAAAAAATCCTTTAATATTTACCATTTCTTCTCTTATTGTCTCTGCCTCAACATCCGATAATTGACTATAATCAAAGTCCACATCTCCTGCTTCTCTTTCTCCATTATTAATATAAGTTGCAATATTTTCAGAAATGTATCGATAAAACATCATTCCCAATATATACTGCTTAAAATCCCAACCATCTATAGAGCCTCTCAATTCATCTGCTATTGCCCATATTGCTTTATGTAGCTCTTCTCTTTCCTTGCTATTTTGATTACTCATTTTATCCTCCCTTTTTCACCATACCTCTATTTTATCCTATATCACATTTTTCGTTTTTTTTCAACATCATAATTTTTTATATTGTGACAGAACTTTAAAAACTAATAATGACATTATGAATTTCTAATCATTCTTTTTACATCTTCACAGCTTTTATCTGCAAAACCCATCATTAACTATTTTTGATTTATTGAAAATTACTTAGATTTCAAATAAAAAACAAGGCCCAGTCATTATTTAACATTACTGAGCCTTGTCTTTGTCTTAATCAATCAAGCCTATAGTCGATTGTATTATACCAAATAGTTATCTCTTTTTGCTTTGTAGTATAACTTGCACAAAGATGTTGAATATATGGCTCTATTGAACCTGGACCTGTAAAATTCTGCCAAAAGAACATTCTTTCCCTGCCATAATCGCTTTCATCTATTTCATACCATCCTGAATATCTTCTCCTTTTCTGAATAATCATTTTCCAACTTGGCTCAAGATATAAAGAATTTTCAATAATTCCCATTTGACAGCCATTAACTGGACCAATAAACTTATCACAAATACCAAATTTATCACAGTGGAGATATTCTTCTTCCTTAGTATCAAAATAGAGCATATGATTTCCGCCTGGCAAACAAACTGTGTTAACCCACTTACTTTTTACAATATCGATGATATCATCATCAAGCCAAATTATTACATCATATGGCGTACAATTATGTACTTTAAGTTGATAAGCTGGATTTTGAAATGATTTGATTGAACGTTTTTGTAACATCCACTTTTTGGGCATATGCCTAAATTCAATCACACCATCATTCAAAACAGGTACAACATCATTTTGTAAAAAGCCTTGTCTAACTTGTCTTCCTATAATTACGCCACCTTCTTCATCAAACCAAAATTTTCCATTTGGCGTATTTACCCAAAATCTTGAAACTAAATAATCAGAAGATATTGTTTTGGTTTCACCTTCGCCCAAGTACATCCATTGCATAGAACCAGCTTCTCTTACTACCATCAGCTTATATTTTGTGCAATTTTTGAATACCATTTCGTAAGGTGTTTTTGCCCAAGCAATATATTCGTGATTGGCACTTTTTACAAATTTCCACCTATCTGTTTCATAGCTATAGATTTTCCGCATCTTTTTGCCTCCTTTAATTGACCTATTAATTTTTCAAAGTGTTACATTGTTATTTAGCATAACACATAAAACATTTTTTGTAAAGTATGTCTTTATTAAATTCAAAACTAAATCATGAGACTCGATTACTAATTTGTACATGTTTTTAATATTTCTCCCTTTTTGACTTGTCCTACCAAATTGTAAGTTATCATTATTTTCTTGTATTACAACTTCCACCTTTACTTTCATAATAATCTTGAAAAGCATGCACCACTTCTGGAACAGATTTTAATGAATCAACATCAATTTTTTTATATATTTTTTCATTGCCCTTTTTTTCAATTATTTCTCCATCATCTTTAATCTTTATATAAAAAATTTCTTCTTTCCCATCCAATTCACAAACCATTGTTGTTTCAGTTGTTAAATTATGAGACTTTGGGAAAATAGTAAAGTTTCCAATTATCGCTACGAATATGATAGTAAGGATAAAAATTATTTTTCTATTTGATTTTTTTATAAACAAACAAAACATCATCACTAGAAAAATTACATCTAAAATGACTCCATTCTATTAAACCATCGACTGTAACATTTGGTGTAAAAAATTTAATTACTCCCTGCAATAAATAGAAACTGCAACACATACTTGCTAAATATAGAAAAGTATTAAACATTGCATTTTTATTAGAACAACTTAAATATATTATAAAAGTTGTTGAAAATATCCAAAATCCAAATGTTCCTGCAATAGAACTCAATCCTAATACATCATTATGAGGTAATAAATTTACCAACTCTGTTACTATGCCAATCATTAAACCAAAAACAATTACTTTTTTAATAAATTCTCATTGCAAGAGAGAAAGAAAGTGAAATAAAACAGAAGGAAGAACTAAATTACATATTAATCAATTATTCAGAAGATTTAAGAATAGGATACAGAGAATAGGACAATTTTTTATTTCCTAGTTTATTCCTTTTGATTGATATATTTTAATATAGCTTTTGTCATATTTGACATTGATTATTTTCATTTTCTTGTTTCTCCTTTACTTTAATTTTATATCTTAATTTTGTCATAATCTTATTTGATGTGCTAGTGCTGGGGAGAGTAGAAGTAAAGGTAGATAACTAAAGCCCACTATTGCTAGTGGACTTTTGATTTGCTATTTTAATATGTTTCTTTTTTATCCTCTATAAGCTGTTATGTCTTTTGTTGAATATTCTACTGTGCCATTATCGTTGATAACCATGTATTTCTGTATGTAGACATCATCTGGGTTTTCATAAACAACATTTCCATTATATCCTGCTACATTTCCTGCTACATTGACTACTAATTTTCCATTTACAATTTGTGTTCTAAGATAATCTACTTCTGTTAATTCTGTATCTCCATCTATTCTATATACTACTTTTCCTTTTAAATCTACTTTCATAATTAAATCTTTGTTTTCATTTCCAATCAAGATAATTCCGTCAGACATCATAATTGCTTTTGTTTTATAACCTACGATTACTGGTTCAATAACATTTTCGCCAGTTTTTAAATCAATTAAGTATAGGTTATTATCAACTACGATTGTCATTTGGCTTTGTGTATAGTCCATAGGGCTGACATTTCTTAAATCATTTGAGGTATATTCAAATTCTCGGCTCCATAATTTATTTAAGTCTTTATCAAAGTAATCTATATAAGCATATTTTAGGTTGCTATCATAAGTTGTTACTATGAAATGATTGAAGTCTGCTGATATGAATAAATTTTTTGCGATTGTGTCAGGTAGATTGTTGTAATCTTTGTCGTATGTTATTGAATTATTACTCATTCTAAATGCTTTGAAATTAACATTAGACTGATTATCTAAAATTGCTAAGTAATAATTAGGATTGGTTGATGTACCTTGATAACCTCCGTCAATGTCATACATAGGTTGTTTTTCTCCACCTTGAAAACTTATCTTTATATCTTTTCCGAATATATGCTCTGCAACTTTTCTTACCATATCAGCGTCATCTTTTTTGGCTGAATTAGTAATATCAAAGTCATATTTCTCTATTTTGATAGAGTTGATTACTGGTAATGTATAAGTTGTTCCGTCAATTTCTCTTGTTTCTACTCCTACATATCTTCCATAAAGATTAACCCCGTCTTTCTCTAGTAGTCTTTCTTCTAGTTGTTCCCCTTTTACAATACATAATCTTTCTGTTGAACCATTTAGAGTATATTCGTCTGTTGCTAATGGTCCGAATTGATAACCCATTTCGTCCTCATACACTAATAGTTCTAATTCCTCATTGGTTGATTTTAATACTTTTACGACACCACCGATTGTTCTTATTTTAGCTTGTTCAAATAATTGTGGGTATCTTTGAAGTGTATCAACTGGAGCAAAGAAGTAATTAGTATCACTGTCAAAGTATTTCAAGATTGCTTGTTGTGTTTCGTCCAAATTCTCGTCATCAGGTTTCATATTATAGAAACTGACTGAACTAAGATTTTCACTAATATTGCCACTTGTGATTTCAATAAGATTTTCACTAATGTTGCCACTTGTGATTTCAAATTGTGGTTTATTCTTGCTGTCATTTCCTTTTGTGTTTAAGAAGTACACTCCAATTCCTACTACTCCTATTACTAATATTATACTAACAATTATTATTACTTTCTTTTTCATCTTTTATCTCCTCTCAGATATATTTATTGTTACCGTATCACAGTTTTTATTATTTGTAAAGTACTATACTACAATATATTAAACTTTTTTATTTCTTATAATAAAATTCCTTTAGAATAAGTCTAGGAGAGTGATGTGATGTTAGATAGAGAACTTTTTGAATATAAGAATTATGGTACAATTCAAATTGATTTAGATAGAATTATGAAAGAGAAGGAAGTTACTACTTATGAATTGAGTAGTAAAGCTAATATTCGCTTTCAAACCATACAGAATTTATGAAAGAATAGTTGCAGTAGAATTGATTTTGAGGTCTTGGCGAAGATTTGCTATATACTAAATTGTAAAGTAGAGAACGTTATCAAGTATGTTATTGATTAACACTTGGTAACGTCCTTTTCCTTATGCTTGATTTTTAACAATTTTACATTCTCGGTCAAACTCTTTGGCTAGAATAATTGAGAATATGAAGATTTGTTCCTCGATTTCTCCGTCCATTTGAGAAATTACCTCGCAATATTCGTTAAATAACTGTTTCTGTTCCTCCGTCCAGTCTTCTTGTAATTCGTCTAATAAGCGATAATTTTTGTCCATATTTTGAATTTCCCTCATAAAGTTGATGTATAATTCCATTAGCATTGGGTATCTTTTGGCTCTTTCATCAGATGTAAATTCAAATACCTTGTAGAATTCTTCAACATAATCGTCAATACTTTTTTTGACCTTCATAGCTTTTAGGTCTGCTACTACTTTGTTCAGAGTAATTTTATGTGCCTCTGTTAGTGGAACTTCCAATTTCTCTAAACATTCTTTCATCTTATTTTCATTCATAAGTTACCTCCTTGGTTTCAATTTAAACTAAGTCGGATTCTATTACAAGTTTTATCAGTATTAGAAGTTGTTTAGACATAATAATAGACACCTTGTATTGGTGCCTTATGTTAATTTTTGAATGCTATTTTTACTCGATTAGTTTCTGATTTTATTGATATTACTAGGTTTGTTTACTATCCTGTGTAATGCAAATTGAAGTCGATACGGGTATCATTTTATGATAAGTTGTGTTAAGTACAAAATGAAATCATTGACCTACAATGCAGTATTTGTAACACTTTGTGTTATTCTGTGATAAGTAAAAGCACTCTGTATAGAGTGCTTAAAAACCTTCAAAAATGGTTGCGGGAGTAAGACTCGAACTTACGACCTTTGGGTTATGAGTTTTGTTTCGGGCTTTTTGTCTTGTTTTCTAACTTTTAATGATGTTCTGTAATGTGCATAAAATCAAGGTTCTGTTTGTTCTAATTTAAAATTTCATTTTTTAACTTGTCGTAACTTTAGTCCCCGAATAGTCCCCCGAATTTTTATGTAACCAAAATTCTTAGAAATATATTCACTCTACTAAAAATTTATTAAAAACAGATATTATATAACTGCTTTAATCTCTTTTCTTGAAAAATAGCTCTTATCACTTTGTATTACATCTTCATATTCCTTTAACCATTCATTTAAATAATCGTTATATTCTCGTTCTTCTTCTGTTTCTTCTGAATTCTCTGTGCAATCAAAATGTAATTGAAATACCCCATTATTTTTTCCCATAAGCATAGCTGTTTTAGGGTTATCAATATAAAAATCTGTAATTCTTGCAATTTTCAAATCATTATTAAATAGAATGGTAATTTCAGGGTCACTAATTAAATCACCTTTATTGGCAATTTGAAGATTATCCATATAATAAAATGTAGAAACTTTCATATGACTTTCATCAACTTTCTCAGCAGAAGCACCATATTCACTAAAATCTTCGTCTAATTCTGGTTTATGAATTAAGTAAAATTTAGGTTCAACATCAGTTAATAACTCTCCAACAACTTTTGATAACAATTCATAATTTTCTTTAAAAAGTTTTATTCTCATTTTCCTTTTCTCCTAAAATATTTTTAATTGATTAAGTTTTATCATATCTAGTCGTAATTGTCAATATTTTCATTATTTTATAATAGGGCAATATTTTACTTTAAACGCCTTTTTAAGAATCCAATACGTAAAAGTTTACGGTCGCAGATTTTAAACGTCTTAAAAGGACGTTAAGGACGGTCTGAGAGCAAAGAAAAAGCCACAAAGTACATTTTACCTTGCAACTTTATTTATTATATTATTTTCAATCTAAACTTTGGCATGATTTTTATCTTGCAACATCGTACCGCAATACATACATTCTTGTGGTACTCCAATACTAACAGTATTTTGAGCACCGCACTGAGGGCATTTTATTATTATTGTTTTTTCGTTTTCCTGTTTTTCTTTTTCTTCTGCCATTTTTTCGTATTCACTTAAAATTAGCGAATTTGTTTCGTCCATATAACCGTTTATCATTTTTTTACTTATCATTTCTGTAATGTCTTGTATCGCCTTTTCCTTATTTACTCCGATTTCTTGGCACAATGTATCCATATTGATATTATGTCTTGTGTTAATATATTTTAAATATTCATTCATCAATTTTGCTTTTCTTTTTCTCTTATTTCCAAAAAATATTAAGCTCGTACCTGGCAAGAAAAATAAAATCATACTAATCATAAATATAGAAAAATCCTTCATATCTATAGACGCACATATTAAAAGTAAGGTCAAAATATCTAAAACGATTCCAACACCAAACATGATATTGGAAATCAGTTTACTTATCTTATCTGTAACCGATACATACAAATTTTGTTTATTCATCTTAGTTATCCTCCTTTGCTAATAAAATCATTGTGTCTACAAATAAATAGATTAACAAAAAGCTAAAATTAGTAATTAACAAACTTTTCATTGTTAATATATTTTTTATGAACAGATTAACAATGAAAGAAATCCCTATATAAATACATGTTATTGTAGACAATCCAGCAACCGCAAAAGCTTTTTGTTTCGTTTCCGTTAATATTAGTATCATACTATATACTAGTATTTCATCTAAAATAATAAATGCGAAAGAAGTTCCTTGAATAGCTGTCTTTTGGGTACTACCTACACCAAAAAATAGTAAAAAACTTAGCATAATAACGATAATTAAACTAAATGTAAAAATTATCTTTTTATTTTTATTCATATCAATTCCCCCTTAAATTTTTTCTCCACATTCAGGACAAAACTTTGATGTTTCAGGTATTTCTTGATTACACTTAGGACACTTAAAAATTTGTGGTTCTCCGCATTCAGGGCAAAATTTCTTTCCTTCTATGATTTTAGCACCACATTTTTTACAAAATACTCCTAATTTATTCCCACATTCAGGACAAAACTTTAAATTTTTATCAACTTCGCACCCACATTGCTTACATTTTATTGTATTTGATGTATCTTGCTCTTTTGTAGGATTGGTATTACTTGTATTTATTTTTGTTGATATATTTCCCATTTGATTGCCAAATTGACTTCCTAATCCTAATCCCATGCCTAATCCCATTCCAGCATTCATAAAACCTGAGCCATTTCCTTCATTTTTTGCAGCACTTTCTAAAGTATCAAATGACCTTGCTGTGTTGTAATCGTAGCCTACAATGTTCATCTCTGCCTTTTTTGCCAAAGCATCTTTTAACTTTTTTACTGCGGTATCCTCTTCAGGTGCTTCAATTGATGTAACATAAAAATTAACTAACTTAACACCATACTTTTCAACTTCTGGTCGTAAGCAGTTTTCGAGTTCGCTCGATATTTCTGAAATATACGCATTTATTTCTAATATAGAGATTTGTTTCTTTACTAAATAGCCACTGATATTATTTTTTACATTCGATACAAATAATCCCCTAAAATATTTAACCATTTTATCATGCTCAAATGTGTGCATTGTTCCAACTAATTTTGTCAAAAAAGTTTTGGAATCTTCCACTTGTATTCCAAATTGTCCGAACGAAGTAACAGGAATAAATACATGATATTTTGGATCCTCTAATTGTATTGCTGGAGCAGTTCCCCATTTTACATCTAAAGCAAATATTTTATTGATATACCAAATTTCAGCAGTAAATGGCGATTTCCCTCCAAAAGGTAGATTGATTAACTTGCTTAAAAGTGGTATATTTTTAGTTGATAAAGTATGCCTTCCAGGTCCTAACACATCTAAAACTTTACCCTCTTTTACAAATACAACTTCCTGACTTTCATTTACAATAACTTGCGTCCATGTTCCCAATTCTTGACTTGGATATTTCCACGCCATAATATTGGGTTCTCCTTCATATTTTATAACATCAACAATTGCCATATTTTTTACTCCTTTTATATTTTATTTTAATAATATTTATCTAGTTGCTTCTTCTTTGGTTAGTGTTACATCTGCTGAGGCTATTTCTGATAATGGCATTCCATACATTCTACTATATTCGTACGCTTCTTTTATATAAAGTTTTACATGTACTGAAACAGAACCGTCTGAATTTTTAGTAACTTCTTCTGCATGTACGCATTGACCTGAATTGTAAGCAGATTTTATTGATACATCTTCATCAAGACATTTTTCAAATCCTATCAGTTTCAAGTAATCATCATCATAATATTGTTGTGTACTATTGTTATTTTTTGTAATATCTTCTTCATGCACTTTCACGTTATCAAAAATTTCATCTCTTGACGTGAAAGATTTATCATTATTATTGGTTGTAGGCTCTTGAGTTTCTTCTCCACCTGTTCTTTCTTGATTTGCTTCAATATAAGCCCTTGTTTCGTTATCCCAAAAGTCTTGTTCAGTGTCTCCGTCCCACACATCTTGTTCTATATCTTCCTTAGGTTCATATTCACCATCTTCAAAATTCTGTTCATTATTTTCAACTTTATTATTCATGCTTATTTCGCTTGTTGATGTCGGTATCGCATTTGTATTTTGATGATTGGTTGCATATCCTATCCCAATCAATATTACTAGAACAATTCCAAATATCGAAAAAATCTTCTTTTTTGAATTTTGCTTACTTTCTTTTTTCATTTCTGTTTTATTTTCCATAGTATTATTACTT
Organism: uncultured Clostridia bacterium; assembly: GCA_947573445.1. Taxonomy (GTDB): domain Bacteria; phylum Bacillota; class Clostridia; order TANB77; family CAG-508; genus Scatovivens. The sequence goes on from CANPFR010000003.1 coordinate 123,690, forward strand.
TTATTAACACTATCTTGTAATTCAGCAATTGCACCAATTTCAGAAAGTCTTGCTTTCATATTTTCTGCTTCTTCTTTTACCACATTTTGTTTAATTGCCTTTGGTAGATTATCAATAATCTTTTGTACGTCTTTTAATCCTAATCCTGTTATTTCTCTGATAGTTTTAATTACACTTGCTTGATTTGAACCAATATTTATTAAGATTACATCAAATTCAGGATTTACATTATTTTCTGTATGATTAGTACCTATACTAGCACCACAATTACTACAAAATTTTTCTCCTTCGTTTACTTCTTTTCCGCAGTTAGTACAAAACATTTTTTAATCCCCCTTTATTTCTTTTTAAATGGTACTAAAAATTTTTCTTCCACTTTTTTTGCTCCCCAAAGGTAGCCTCGACATTTTGTGTTCAAACAGCCGATGTGTCCGTTCTTCTTATTCTCATAAATTATTCTGCCACATCTCCAACAACGCAGTTGATCTCCTTCTTTGGGCGGTTTTATTACATTATCAATCATTTTTTCTCATTCCTTTCTATATTATCATTTTTATTCTTGTTTGTCAACGTCGTTTCTTTTGTTTTTATTTATTGTGTAACATCGTTTCCTTTATTGTGTTTCGTTTTCTTGATAAAATCTAGCAAAAGATGTATTTAGCGAGGTGTATTTTATGGAAAATGAAAGATTTGTTCCAGACGTATTTAAGGTGCTGGGAAAAAATATTAAGAAAATCAGAATGGCTGAAAACGTTTCCCAAGAACAGTTAGCAGAAAAAATCAATAAATCTCCACATCTGGTTGGATTATTTGAACGTGGAAAGTGTCGGCATCAGTATTCCCACCATAATTGACATTTGCAATGCACTCAACATTGACGCTAACTCTGTTTTTGCTGACGTTATCCAGTCTGACACCAATGCCTCTGACACTATCCTGCTAAAAACTCTCAATTCCTTTGATGAAAACGAAAAAGAAATCGTTACGTCTTTAATTACTTTTATCAACTCTAAAAATTAAATAAAAATGAGGTATCTATTCTTTACTTGTAGATACCTCTTTACATTCTCTATTCAATTCGTTTGCCAAGATTACGCCGAACACAAAGATTTGTTGTGCCATTTCGTTTTCCATGTCTTCGCTTAAATCTATGTATGTTTCCAGCAAATCTTTTTGCTCTCTCGTCATTTTTTCCTGCATTGCGTCATATATATCTAGTCGTGCATTTCTCAACCCTTTGTACTTATCATTCAAAGTTAGTAGTTGCTCTCTAAAAGTATCATAAATTGCTGTCAGTAGGGGCACCTGTTTCAAGTCTATATATTTTTTAGTATTGGTTCCGAAAATCTCATCAAAAAATTCTAAATATTCTTGTTTCTTTTTATTATCTTCATTATTCATTTTTCTTTTTCTCCTTTATTTTTTATAAAATTCTTCCCTTATAATAAAAATTGGGCTATCATTATCTATCGTATAGACATTTATTCTGATCCAACCATTCTTTTGGTAGGTTGTTATTTCTATACGCTTTCCTTGTACAATTCCAAATATAACAGTTTCGCCATCTTGATTTTTTGCAGTAAATATCTCAAAATTGTTATTGTTAATAAAATCTCTAATCATGTAGTCATCATGCCAATCTATTTGATTGATTTCTTCTTGTAAAACCTGTAATTCATTTTCCAAAATCTTTTTCCTCCTTACTTTTATTAGCTCTTAATTAACGTCAGAAACGTCTTGAAACGGTTTTCATATATCCCCTCGCAAATTTCTTCGCTTACAAATTAAAATGCCTTCTTAACGTGAATTAAAAATCTTCACTCTGCAAAATCATTCCGTTACTCTTATTTACTTCTGTATTCTTGTTGATTTCAAGCAATTTGTCGTTAGTTAATTTTTTCGTGTACTCAGTCAGTTTGTTTATATTTCTTCTTTTTACTATTGTATCATCTAGTATTGCTGTTTTTCCTAATCCTGATGTTATTGCAACTTCTTCGTTTGGCTTATGAAAAAATTTACTGATATGTATTTGTACTTTATTTTCTGTACTGTAACGTAACGAAAATTCTAAAAAGTTCTGTTCGTCTAAATCAATTCTTTTTATGAGTATCTTTTCTTTATACATTAAGAAATATTTTACATCTAACTGCCAGTCATTCCTACAACTGTTATTGATTTTTATTATTTGTTCTTTCTTCAAACACATTATTTAATTTCTCCTTTTCATATTTTCTAAATTCCTCGATAGCTTCTAAAGTTCCGACAACTGCTACATATTTTTGTTTGATTGTCAACTCTTGATAAAGCAGGGGAGCCAACAATTGCCTTATTACATCGAGGGCATACTTTTGATTTTTCCATGATATTACTCCTTTATAACTTCAATATTTTAACATTAACTCATATATAATTTTTTCGTTTTTCTTAAAACTTTCTTCTATTTTAGTAGCAATTTCTAAGGTGGTATGTAATACAAAAAATATAGCACGACCTCTTTTGTTTGATACTGGCTCCATTATTCTAGCTTTTTCTATTTCTACTTTGCTATTTACATCAACTAAACTGATTGCATTTCTAATAATTACATCAATTTCTTCTTTGGTATCTTCCTTAACAATAATAATACTTTCAAAATGCCCCATTGGTAAATCTCCTTATTTTAAATCTTCCATTTTATCTAAAATATACCTAGTTGTATAAATTCCATTTTTGTTAAATAAGCGTTGCCATGCTCCTTCGGTTCTAGCCCATTTAAAACCATAATGCTTCAAAATTTCTCTAATCTTTTCATCTGGCTTATCATCAAAAATAAATTGGATTCGATTGATTTCTTTATTATGTATAACTTTTCCACCATCAAATATGATTTCTTCAAACTCTAATTCCTCAAGTTCTTTCAATTCTTTTATTCTCTGCCTAATCCTTCGCATTTCTTGATTTAGATTTGATAGTTCATACGGTGCGTGTTCCCTTGCTTTTACTCGTTTCTTGTATTCTTCCAGTTCTTGCAATTTACTTTCCAATTTTTCAATGGCTTTCGGGTCATCTGACGAAATCGCTTTGTTTTTCTCAAGTACATTTACTTTTTGTTCATAATATTTGGCTTTTTCAATTTTTTCCATGGATTTTTCAAACTGCGTATTCATCCTTTTGTAACCGTTTCTTGTTCTATTTGCACTATAATGGTCGACCAATATCGGCTGTCCTAATGGTATAATATCAGCCATTCTTCTGTATTGTTCATAGTGTGCATCGCTTTGACCTTTGGCTTTTTCTGCCAATTCTTGATATTTTTCAATCTTCCTTTGTTTTCTTTCTTCGTAATCTTCTCTTCCTGCCATATTTTTACTCCTTCCTTTAACTTAAAATTTTAATCAAATAAATATTTTCTCACCCCCTAAAAATAATTTAAAGTAGCAGAAGATACTATTTCATATATTGGAAAATGTACGTTAACCCTTGCAAAAGTTTAATTTGTATTAAATGACTATAGATAAAATCAATCCTTTTTATTTTAATTTTTGTTTTGGCAGATAAAAAACAACATTCATATCTTCTTACTACTTCTTAACCAATCCATCAAATGCAGTATTTCCAATATATCCACCCTTATTATATATTATTTATGTAAACTTGACTAGCTAAAATCATTAAAAATTTTAAAAAGTCCTAGAACCCAAAATTTCGCTCGTTAATTTGTTTTACGTAAAGTTATTTAGTTTCAGTAATAATTCGCGAATATGGCTCGTTTAAGTATGAATTTGAGGGTAATAAGAATTGCTTTTAGATTTACTTTTCAAAAAGTATTAAAATCATAAAAATTGAAATTAGAAAAATATTATTAGAAAAACAAAAAAGGAGATGAGGTCAAATGCTGGTCTAGTGAGGAAAAAGAGAAAACATGATTTTCTCATCGAATAGAACCAGTGGCTAAGTCTATCATTTTTTGAGAAATAGGAAAGGGGGACGTGCTATGTTGAAAATTTTAAAAGAAGATACCAAAACAGGAGCAATAACAAATAAGGCATTTTACGAAATATCAGGAAGACTTTTGGACATTATGAAAAAATTGGAAATAACAAATTCATTTTCAATGGATGCTTTCGGTGTAATAACATCACAAACCGAAGTAATGATGTCAGCACTTGAAAAAATAGAAGATGTTATAGATGAACATATAAACGATTATATTGAAACAGAATTTTAGTAAAAGGGGGATATGTGCAAATATGTTTAAGATAGTCAAAGAAAAAGAAGATGAAAAGAAATCAGGAAATTTAACAGAAAAAGAAATTGGATCAAAAAATGATTATATCGAAGATTTTTGTAATTTGATAATATGTTGTACCAGCATTAGCCGAAATATATTTCAAAATCAAAATCTAAGTGAAAATGACAGGGCAATAATCGATGAAGAAAAAGGAAAAATAATACTGGCAATAGAACGACTAGCCGATACGTTAGAATTAGAAAAAGATTTTGCAGAAGAAGGCATTACAACAGAGAAAAAGAAATTGAAGCAAAAGAAAAAGCCGATTCTGAAAGAAGATGTCATCGTGTCAAATTTATCAGAAGACGTAATATCCAATCTAAAATTTTACAACATAATAGAAAGAATTAACTGCATTTTAGAAAGCTACTCGAAAATATGTGTAGACTTAGGATATGAAAAGAACAACGCAATTTACTTAAATCTGATAAAGATAGAAAATATAATAAATGAAATTGAAGGAACGCTTGCTTGTGAGTTAAAGAACAGTATAAAAGAAGTAAAATAGGCACGTATTCCTAAATATAGATAGAAGGTAATCACGATAAAAAGTGGTTACCTTTTGTATTTTACAACCTCATCAATATTATGTTAATGCCTCATCTAGTTTTTCAGCAGCTAATTCATTAGCAGATTTCTGCATGTGAGCATAAATTCCGCATTGTAACGCCGAACATTTGAGTGTCCAGCCCTTACACTGGCTGTTTTGGGGTCTATTCCCATATAAAGTTGTAACGTAATGTTGCCATGCCTTAATTTATGCAAACTTACTTTTGGCAGATTATTCTTTTTCATAAAGGATACGAAATAACTTGATATTGTATCAGGGTGAAATGTAAAAGCTCGATTTCCAAATTTCCATTGTTCTCCTAACTGCAATCGCTCCTTTGCTTGTACTTTTTTCCATTCCTTCAATAATTTTATAATCCCGTCTGACAAAACGATTTCACGTCTACTGCTGGCAGTTTTTGGTTCTTTAATCACTATCCCTTGACCTGCAACGTATTGAGCGGTTTTTGTAATTTTTAAAATCTTATCTTCTAGTCCGAATGTCGTCCCAAGTTAAAGCAAGTGCTTCTCCTCTACGTATGCCAGTATATATAAGTAGATTTATAAATGTTTTGTACTGAATCGGCTCTTTTTCAAGTAGTGCTAACATTATTTTTATAGTTTCTATATCTAAAAATTCGCTCTCTTTATGAGGTACTTTGGGCGATTTAACTTTATAACAAGGATTTTCTGTGATGTATTCCTCGTCCATCGCATAAGTTAAAATTCCGCTAACTAAATTAAAATAATGTAATTGGGTTTTTGGTGCAATTGTTTCTTTTTTATGTCCTACAGTTTTTCCTTTTTCATCTTTTATCGGAACATTTTTTGTAAATTTTGCAATTTTCTTTTTTAATTCTTTTATATGCGGTGGTTTTATTTTACTAAGTTTAAGTTCGCCAATTTCCTCATTGATTTTTACTAGCAAAGTTTCATAACGCTTATAAGTAGTAACTGACAGTTCTTCTTTTGCATATTCTTCCATGTAAATTTTGCTAAAATCTATAAATTTCATGTCATTTTTAAGATAGTATTCATCTTTCACTTTCTGTTCAAATTCATGAATTAACCTCTCTTTTTCCTTTTTCTTTTGAGTTTTGGTTAACGTTTTATCTAATACAAACGTTTGCTTTCTTCGTTTTTTCTTTCCATTTGTCTTATATCCGATTGCTAACAATTACTTGAAACTTGTTCTCATCAATATCTATAACACTTGCCATTTTACACCTCTTTTTTAAAATTCTAGTTTACATAAATATTATATATAAAGATACTTGTTTTGTATAGCATTTTTTGATTATTTTTTATAAAATTTTTTATTTTTCAAATTCAGGTGCCTCTAGCTCTCCGTTAATATATTTGATAAGATTTTCAACGTTAATCAGATATTTTTTCCCACTTTTAATAAATGGAATTTCTCCATTTTTAACCATTTTTCTGATTGCATACTCTGTAATTCCGTGTTGCAGGGTCAATTCTTTGTATTTCTTCAAGACAACCTTTAATCGTTCTAACCATATTTATAGCTCCTTTCAAAAATAATATCCACCTGCTGGTGCTGGTGCAAATTTAATTAAGTAGCCTTTAACCTACGTCAAAATCATTCGGTAGCAGGTTAAAGGCTTTTTATCACAATCCTAATTATATTTGCTTTTCTTTTAATCTATTCATTCTTCTTGTTGCCTTTACAAGTCTAATAGCCTGTTCTAAGCACTCTCTTACATATAGCATATTATCCATGCCATCGTCTGAAAGCTCCATCTTTCCATCAACACAACTATTTTCTACATTTTCAGCAGTTTGAATAATATGATACTCTATATCCTCTAAAAATTCATCCGTATGGTCAAATTGATTTTTTAAATCCATAATATAATCCTCCTAAAAGTTAAAATTTCATCAAGCAGTAAACATCAGGATTAGTTTTATGCCTTATATAAATCGGCATAATTTATTTTTATTGATTTCTTGTTTTAAATCTTCATATGAAGTCATAATTGCATTATAAATTGGAATATTGGAATAACAATTTGACATTCTACAAAATACATTTTTTGATAAATTTATTTCTAATTCTTTAAAACAATCTGCAATATTACTTTTTAGATTGAATGGAATATTCTTATATGGGTGTAAACTCATATAAAATTCTCCAGCTGCGAAAAATAATAATTTTGCTAATTTTAAGGCAAATTTCCTAAATATATACTTGTAATTATTATTTTCATTTTCTAATTGAAGAATTTTTGAAGTAAATTCTAGCAACTTTTTATAAACTGATTTTAGTTTACATTCATGTTTTTTGATTTTCGGATCTAAATTATCAAGATTAACTGGTTCGATAGATTTATCTGAATTTTGATAAGCCTGATAAATCCTATCAAAATCAAATTTTACACTAAGGATATTATCAAATAATTCAGCATAATCTTCGGAATGATAATAATCTTTGTCATAGTATAGCCAACTACTTACTTTACGACCAATTTCATAGGTATTATAAAAATTTTCGCGAATTTTTAATAAATATTTTTCAATCTGAATAATATCTATATCTTCTCTTAATATCAACTGTCCAATCAATAACATTAAATTATTGTTTATTGACTTAAACGAATTTCGATATGTGTAGCAATATATTTTTCTAAATAGATTATCCTCGATATACTCATTATCTGCACTTACTTCATTTTCGAAAAGTTCTACAAATTCTGCAACTGTAGCAGAATATTTTTTGACTACATTTCCCATTTTTAATAATGGTACAAATATTGATTTTAATTGACTTGCTAGATATTCATTAGAATATAGAGCAGGTACTTCTATTTTGTTTGATTTACCTTGTTTCTTAGTTTTCATAAATAAATATTCCTTTCAAAATTTAATTTTTTCATCAGGTAATTTATATCATGAAAATTTTTCAATTACTTTCCGCCGTGTGCGTAGCCCCGCAAGGCGGAGCAGACACGGCGTCTATGTCATCGTTCCCCCGTATAGGGGAACGATGACATTTGTCTAATCTTTAGTAATTGTGAGAATGGTTTAATTTTAATTTTTCTGATTATGGCTGGGGATTTTTTATCCCCAGCTACTCATGTTGATTAAAATTTTACAATTCTCTTAATACAAACTTTAGGCTTTTTAGCCCTATTGTTACTTATAATTATTTATTATTATTATTAACCGCTAACTTTAGGCTTTTAGCCTATTGTTTGTATTATAGATTAAATATCTGCAAATTACATGTTTTCATCATCTACATCTACTTCCAGTTCGCTTAATATGATACTTAAATCTGAGTACATATTTTCTAGCTGGTAGTGTAAAAATCTAATATAATCATGTTGTTCTGTTTTTAATACTAGATTTTTTCCTCGTTCAGCGATTATTTTTTCGCCTTCTAAAATGTTATCTGCTAAATCTTCGACAAATTTATACGCAGTTTTTGCGTTTTCATTTATTCTTTCTAATCTTTCTTCATTCTCTACATTATTCATAAAAAATTCCTCCTAAATTAAAAATTTTATCATATTCAATTAAATTTCAAATTTTGATGCAATTTTCATGAAGTATCAAATTCTATCGGATTCTTTGCTTTAGCATACGTTTCATACGTAACTTGCTGATAGATAATCGATTTACCGTCAACCTCATCAACCAATGCTTTCGTACTAGCAAACGTTTGATTGCAACCTGCTACTCGTCTTTGAGCTTCTGCATAATCGACAATTTCTACTTTTACTTTCTCAATTCCAGTTTTGCTACATCTGAATAATTTTGCATAACTTGGAAAGCAGTCCCATCTTGTATTTGGCTTTTTGATAAAATATTGTGCATGTTGTAATAAATTATCTTCTGTCAATTCTATCATTTCAGCCTTTCCATATTTCCAGCAATCTTCGACCATATCTTGAGTTAAATTGATTTTACTGTTATCAGCAGTACGAATCCAAACTTCCAGCATGGGAAGACCGTCAGATTTATATTGCAATACTACAATAAAAATCAATTTTTTATTGGTTCTACGCATTAATTTTCTCAAACAGTATTTCCAATCGTATGTTGTATCTGTTGCAGTATCGTCATATGGTAGTTTGAGTAACCTTTCTGCGTTAGTACCATAGAAATTTTGCATTACCAATCTAGTAATCGGTTTAAATTGTCTGAATAATGCTTTTTCTGATTTAATCGCTTTGGGACTACATTCGATAACTCGATTTGTTACAGTATCTATCATCTCATATCTCGATAGCCTTTTGTATCTACCGAATTGTTGGTGCAGTTTCCTTTGAGCGAGTTTCCAAGTCAAATCTTCCATTGGCGTAGGTGTACAATTTGCATTGATGAGTTGGTTGCGGTTTTTGATAAGAAACTTTTTTTAGTTTCAAACTTTCACCTCACAAAATAAATATTTACTTGTCAAGGTACATGATGATGTCTTAGTTCAGCTAATTGTCATCATAATATAGAAATTTTAAGAATTTAGCATAATTTTCAAATTTAATTGCAAGTAATTCAGAAAATACCATATTTTTATTCTCCTTTCGTCAAAATTTGTACGGATTTTAGTTTCTGAATCTACTTGTATATTTTTAAGAACGCAAAAAAGACACAAGCAACAAAAGAAAACTAAAATCTCTTTTAATACTCGTGTCCCATATGTTCAAAACCATCATTTTTGATTGTTCAATGCTGATAAAGCTGGTTATATAGGTTCCTCTCATGGCGGTTTGACCGCTACACTATTTTAAATGTACATGCGATTTTTACATCGTAATTCATATCCTAGCACAACTTATAAAATTTGTCAATACCTTTTTTGAAATTTTTTCAGAAATTTTTTATTAACTTTTTATAAGTGCGTTTTTGATGTAAACTGCGATTTAAAATCGTGATTTATATTTAAGCACAATTTTTATTCGTTGTCAATACTTTTTGCAAATTTTTTGAATTTTTTCTTTTCAACTTTTCTTCTAGCTTCTTTTCAGCCTTTTGTTGGCATGGCTCTATTATTGTTCCAATAATAAAATCAATTTTTATAAGAAGTTCTATGGTTTTAGCTAGATTTCTTAATTCTAACGCTTTTTCTTTAACTTCTTTTATTCCTGCAATGTATTCAGTACAATTTTTAGCAGTAAATTGATGGATTTTCTTTGGCAATTTGGCTTGTAGGTCATTTACTTGCTTAATTATTGTATCTGAGCACTCAGAGAATGCGGTTGTTTCACTTTTTGATTTTAAATCTTCTAGTTCTATCTTTAAAACTCCCAAATTCTCTAAAATATTTTTGCCTTGCACCATTTTGCATTTCCTCCTTTCCTTAGAGATGATAAAAAAGTGCATTATAAATCAAACCCTCTCAGGTTCAGTTTATAATGCACTTTTTCTTCAAACTCATATTTATTTTGTAGACTTATTTTAACACGTCATTTTTTATTTGTCAATAGTTTTTTGTAATAAATTAGAAAATTGCATAACCAAGTTTCGGGTTGTTACATCAATGTAATAAACGAAATGCTGGAACAATTGTGATTACTGCCTTATAGAGTTTTTGAGTAGATTTTTAGTCCCCGAATGTAGTCCCTTTCATCAATTTAATAAAATTTTTAAAAATAATTAAAAGCCAGTAATCATTGAAATCACTGGCTTTTTGAAATGGTTGCGGGAGTAAGACTCGAACTTACGACCTTTGGGTTATGAGCCCGACCATTTCTCTTTATCTTTATATTTTTATAATATTACATATTCTTACTCTTGCAACCATTTCGAAAGTATTTAATACTTCGATTTTTTATATAAATTTATCAATGTCCCTTTCATGTCCCTTAAACTATATTTTTAAGTACAAACATTACATTTTATTTCCTTTAAAATTTCTGGCACTACTTGAATATTATTTATAGGCTCTAACTTTTCGATTTCTGCTTTATTTGTATCTTCATCATATTCAACATAGTAATCCATTGTCGTACTAGCTAGAGCGTGTCCTAAGTATTGTTTTATTTGATTTACAGGTATATTTACATCAATACACCTTGTTGCAAATAAATGTCTTAATTGATATACACTTAAATGTTTAAAATTGTGTCTTTTTAAAATCTTATCAAGTGTATCCCATAAATAATCACTACTTAAAGCATGTCCTAGACTATTCATAAAAATATATTCATCATCTAATTGTTCCTTGCTTGTATAACCTTTTTGCTCCATAATATGTAACATATAAGCATACATTAAATTATTCAACCATTTTTGTAATGGTATATTTCTATAACTAGATGGTGTTTTTAATTCTTTTTCTTCAAATGTAGATTTTATTTTTTCAAAATTATCATTATAATAGGTTATTTTTCCATAATTATCTCTTACTTTTACATTAGCATCTTCATAATTGTAATGTTTCCATTTCATGCCACCACTTTCTCCTGGTCTAACACCTGTATTCATTATGAAAATGTAGCATAGTCCATTCATTTCAGAGAGCAATATTTCTATTAATTGTTGTTGCTCTGCTGGTGATATGGTAGGTTTCTTTTTCTGCCTTTGAACTTTTGGTGTACGAATTGTTAGAATAGGATTAAATTTTATTATTTTATCTATTTCTGCATCTGCAAATGCCATATTTAAAATACTTTTTATTTCCTTTATTGTTTTAGGAGAATATTTTTTTATCCCTTTTGCTTCGTTGCCTGTTGTCAAATCAGAAAAATATTCTTGAAGAATTAACCTATCTAAAGATTGCATAGTGAAATTTCCTAAATAAGGAATAATGTTTGTTTTTATTTTTTCAATGTACCCTTGTAGAGTTCTAGGTTTGACAAACGGTTTTTTATGAATACGAATCCATTTTTTTAGCCATTCTTCTAATGTGATTTTGTCCTTTTCTACATATTCATTATCGTTTGCTTCTTGTTTTGCTTTTATCATTTCTTGTACTAGAATTCTCTTATCTTTATTAAATAAAGATATTTGCTTTGATTTTCCATTTACTTTTATTGTTATTCTGCCTTCATATCCACCATTTTTAGACCTAATAGAGCCCATTCCTCTGGTATTTCTTTTTTTCTTTACAGACTGATTTTGTGAAGTTTTTGCCATAACTTTGCCTCCATTCAATATAGAGAACATTAAAAGTAAAAGCACAATATTTAACATTCTCTATTATAGGGCAAATTTCATTGGAAAGCAATGTTAAACAAAAAATCTTCCAGAATTTTGATCAAACCAGTCTTGTAATTTTTTCTTGTTAATAACAATTCTTCTTTTAAACTTAATACAAGGAAAATCAGGGTACTTTATTAATTCACTCATTAAGTTTTTACTAATGCCTAACATATTAGCTGCTTCGCTAACATTTAGACCTATTTTTTCGTTAAAATTTTCATTCATTTATATCACTTCCATATATAGATTAGGCACGTTTATCATAAACTGCCTTATGGAAGGGCAAATTTTTTGGAAATACTATACATTTTTATTATTCTTTTTGGTAATCACTTCCTTTCTCATATATAATTTTATAACCTTTTTTTGTAAATTTCAATAAGCACGCTTAAAAAAATTTTTTCGTTGATATTTAGGCTTTTTTAAGCAATTTTAGTATAGAATTTTAAATTTTTTAGGCATTTTTTATTATAACTTATGGTATTTGTTTTCATTTTAAAAAAACTATAAAGGCTAATTTTAAAACATAAGACTTAAACAATTTATTTAAAATTGTAAGTGCTTTTTTAAAGAAAAATAATGGTATCCTCCAGTTAGAAACAACAAATATAACTTGTCTTACAAGAATTTTAGCCAAATTTAATAATTATCCACATTTTCTTGACAATGTATTGATAAGAACAACAGAAATCAAAGAAAATAACAAAAAGATTTATCCTATTTAATGAGAATTCTTTAAAAAAGAATATTATGGTGATAAGTTAAAAGTAATAAATTTTTTACAAAATTTTGGCTGTGCTTAAGTTAAGCCGTTTACAAAAGTTATTTAGAGATGAAAACGATAATTTTAAAAATATTTTGTATAGTAATATGGTAAGTAAAAAAGGCGATATATTCGTTCATAACACACGAAAAATCAATGATAATATGCTAGTAGCATTAGATATATTATGCAAGTATAAAAAACGACTTGTAAGGTTTTATCAAGGATATGAGCCAGTATATATTACACTACTAACCAATGAACATTTATTGTATCATATAATCGTAGCATCTGAAGATAACAAAAAAGGAATTGTGAAACTTATAAATTCCTATCCCCTTTCCCTCCCTAGGGCTGACAAGTTAATTTTGGCCTTTCCTGGTAGGGAAGAGTTAGACAATATTGATTGTCAAATTCCATTTTTATATACTATCTATCCAGAATTGGAGGTTATAAATAATGAATAAAATGCTTGATTTTATACTAGCTTTATGATATTTTAAACAAAAATAATGAATTCTATATTTATTATTTTTGTTTACTTAAAAGCAGGTATTACAAAGTAATCCTGCTTTCAATCTAATTTATTAAATTTCGATATTTATTTATAAAGTTATCAACTACCTCTCTATTTACTGTTGTAATATCAATGTTTTGTATAAATCTTGAAACATCTCCATTATAATATTTTTTAATATGTATAATTGTTTTTTGTTGTAAGCAATGTTTTTCAGTAATTTTGGGATAATATAAATTGTTTTGCTTATATATGATTTGCTTGTTTTTCAAACGATAGACTAATGTTTTCGTTGTACTATAATTTTTAGAAAATTTTTTACAGATATCTTTCAAGCTCAATGGTCTAATCCATAAAATTTTCATAATTTCTAACTCTGAATTTGTTATATTTATATACATATTACATCCCTATTAAGACTTCTTCATAGATTTCTTTCTGTGTTATATCTTCCGATTTCTCATTAATTCTGTCTGGATTAATCAATACAATCTTTATATTATCATTATAATCAAAGGTTTGAACATACAAAGTTCTCTCAATCATAAAATCTAATAACATATTATCATTTAATAACCCTTTATATGTATTACTAATATTTATTACTGTTGTATTTTCTGAATCTATGTAATCATTTAGTTTTTGTGTTAAATCCGAAGCTTTAGTTTGGTTAATTGGCTTTACAAGATATCCTTCATCATTAATTGAATACATATTTTCTGTTGCAGTATTAACTATTTCTAAAAATTTCTCTCTTGAAGATTCCACTACAAATATTCCTTTATGCAAATTAGCTTTTTCTATAATTTTATTTGTATTATCTACATTGTCTTCAGTAATAAGGATTTCATTATCTACATTTAACATATCTGCTAACATTATTCTTTTGTCCTTACTAGCTGTTATATTTAATTGTTCTGTTGTTGATTGATCTTTATCAAAGTTCTTTTCGTTTTCTTGATCAACAGTTACTTTGTATTCATCTCCATGTTCTTCTAAATCTTTTTCAAACAAATACAATGAAAAATACCAGTACAAAAAACATCCTCCAATAATACAAATAACAATTGCCAAGTATATCAATATATTTTTCATATTTACTATCATTCCTTTCTTGCCTCCGCTGTCGCTACGTCTGCGAAAGGCACAAATTTTCAACCTTTACACCTCAATAAAGAGTTTATATTCAATTTTAAAGCTTTTCTTATAGGTGTTATAACTATTACTATACAAGTTAAATTTACAAGTACATAAGATAAGATTAAGATGTTCCATATAATACTGCTAATATTATAGTTTTGTGATATAATTATAATATTGCCTATCAAAAAGCCTATAAAAATAGATATATGCTCTAAGAATAAATATCTAAAAAATATTACTTTAATAATTCGTTTATCATTATATCCAACAAGTCTAAGAATTGCAATTTTTCTTTTTCTTTTTTCTACCCAATAAAGTGATACTGACACTGTTGTTAAAATAAGAACACATAATACCAATATAATTAATATTATATTAAAACCTTCTGTTTTAAAAAATCTGTCTATACCATTTTTCTCTCTATTTATTAAATTTATTGAATAATTATTTTGTATATTTTCTAACATTTTGTTAACTTTATTTTTACTTGTACCATCTATTGCAAATGCTCCCTCTTTAGCACATAATGAATCATCTAAATTGATAAAACAAGCTCTATCAATTTTACTCTCTCTATTATAGCCCATTATTCCAATAACTTCATATTTTATTCCGTCATATATAACATACTGAATATTATCTTTTTCTAATATTCCTTCTGTAAAGTTTAATCCTATTACTGCATAATGTTTATCTTCATCAAAATCTGTTTTTTCGAAAAATCTTCCACTTTTCATATTAGGTTTTTCTATGTTTCCTTTATAATAAATTCCTCTAATATCATTATTTATACTTAACTCTTTAAATATAATAATATCTTCTTGATTTTTATAAATATTATCTATATTAAAATCATCTTTGTTTTTGCAATAAAAATATTCTACATTGTTACTATAATAACCCTGACTTAAATATTCTATTTCATAGGATTCAGTTAAATAAGCACTAATAATAAGTGAAAAGGTACTTATTATTATAAATATAAATATTAATATTTTTTCATCATTTTTAATTTTCAAAATAATTCTCCTTCAAAAAATTAAAAGTATGTACTGATAAAGTATTAACGACCATAGTATGTACGAGCACTTAATTCTCTATCTCCATTAGGTGATTTAGCACTAGAATATCCTGTACCCCAACATCTACCGCTATCTAATCTGATGCTGCCCCAACTTTCCAAAGTTGCTCTAGTATAGTGATATACTGCATTTCCATTTTCATATGCATATGTATATCCATATGCATATTTTAATCCATTTTGGTATCCATATGTTCCATGATGATCCCAATCAACTGCCGCGAATACTGTAGCAGCTGATGCAATTAAAGTAATCAATACTAATGAAAATACAACTAATTTTTTTGTTCTAGACATAAAACAACCTCCTTTTAATTTTTTAAATTCTCGAGAAATTTTATATCTATATGATATCATTTTTTGTCGTTTTTTTGTAAAAAGTAAATAATGTAAATAACATCAATTATTTTACAAAACAAATTTATTTTATGTCTAAAAGTTCATCCATAGAAATATTAAATATTTTTGCAAATGCCCATAATTCAAAGTCTTTTACTGGTCTTTGAAAATGTTCTATTCTATAAATATCTACTTGATATAAAGTAACACCAAGTAAACTCAGTTTTGAGCATAATTCTTCTTGTGAATAGTTATACTGTGTTCTTAATTCTAATAATTTTTTTCCGATTGTATTTTTCTTTCCATAAAAAGTACTAACTTTCATCACATACTCCTCAAAATAATATAACTTGATTTTATATGCAATTTAATGTTAACATAATAGCAACATGCTATTATTAATAATAAATTATAAAATATGCACGAGAAAAATAAATATCTTGAAACTATAAGAAATACTAAAATATATATGTTGTTGCAATTTTATGATATTCTGATGGAAATGGATACAGAAAGAGATATAAAAAAATCAAGAAAAAAAATTCATAAAAATAAAAAAATTCTAAAAAAATTAATAAAAAAAATAAAAAAAAAGAATAGCTAAGCTATTCCCATATTTATTAATTTATTTATAATTGTTGTAATTACCATTTTAGGTTTAGGCTTTTCGATTATATTAAAACCAAAATAATTATTTAAAACCTCTTGCTTACAATCAAAAAACATATTTTCAGTTGCATGTTTAACATTCATTTTAATATTTGAAGGAGTTTTATTATATTTTTTACATAAAATTGGTATTATGTCTTTCTTTAAATTAAAATCAGTTGTTTTGTTTTTTTCTATAATTATATTAATAATATCTGCTATATATCTTGTACCAACATATGAAATATTATAATTGATTTTTTGAAGTTCATCTATTATTTTTACTTTTAAAAGTTCATTTTCTTTTTTATCTTGCTTAAATTTGGCTAAATTTAATATATTTTCTAAAATTATATCTATTCCATATATTTTATTTACAATACTAAATATACATTTACTGTTTTTTACCAAATTTATTTTATTCTCATCACAACTAACTACTATAATTGATTTCTCATATTTTTTTTCATAATTTTTTTCTATCTCTTTTAATATAGTTATTCCACTGACTTTTGGTAACCTTAAGTCTAAAAGAATTATATCAAAAGAATTATTTTTAAGCTGTTCTAATGCTTCTTTTCCATTTGTTGCTAAAGTACATAATTTAAAGTTATTACTACATTGTGAAATAATATTTATTAAAATTTTAGAAAAATGCAGATTATCATCTACTATTAATAAATTTAACATTTTATGTCCTCCATCTTATATCTCTATAATATAAGAGTCTGTCAATCGACAAAAAAGTTGCATTTTTTTACTTTTTTTACTTTTTCTTGTTTTTTTAAAAATATAATATAAAATTATTAAATAAAATAATAATACATTATATTGTATCAATTATATTGTATCAAAGCCAAATCTATATTGGCTTTTGATAAGTTTAAAGGCAGATGTTAGAAAGACTTTGATTAAGGAGGTAGCTTTATGAGGAAATTTATGTCAAAAAAAATCAAACTTTTTAGCGGATTATTTTTATCCCTTATGTTGTTAGTAGGATCAGTTGTTCCCGCATTTGCAGCAGGACCGGAAACGTGGGATCAGGCTTATGGTCCATGGGAGAGTATTCGGGTTGTCAATAACAATTTAACACCAATAAAAACTATTGGTAGAAATGGATATCTTATTATTGATAACTTTGTTGCACCATGTAACAATACTTATTGTAATTGTTCGGATCAAGAGCCTTCAAATTATTCAGCAATCACTGTCCATATGCAGATTCGTAAGGTAGGAACCGGTGAAATTTTAGCTGATCAATGGTTTGATGAACACAGGATATTTTCATATGAATTGAAAACAAATCGACCTGTGTCAGTCGGAGAAAAAGTACAAGTATACTTTGATGTTTGTAGCAAAGGAACTCCTCCAGGACCATATAGAAAAGCTCACATTGAATTTCGTTACAGATATAGTTAAGTAGCTATGACAATCTGCCTTTAAACACAAAAAGAAGAGTTCTTTTTGAACTCTTCTTTACTTTTTATTAAATCCTTCACAAGTATTTCCACCTAATATCTCTCCTGTTGTTGCATCAACATAAAATTCTTTGTTATAATTTTCTTTTATATATTCATTATAGTCAATATATAAGTTTCCAGCTTTTTTATTATTATGTTCTATAGTTATTTTCCATACATTTCTAGTAACATCTTTTATATCTAGATAAGTTCCTCCATTATTAATATCAGTATTATAAATTTCATTTTCTAATTGATATACAAATGTATTCATCTTTTCTATTGATAATTCAGCTTTATAGTTTGAAATTTCAACATCTGTGAATTCTTTTTCCTTATTTAAAGCTATTTCTATTGCTTCTTTTTCTTCTACTATTATAGGATTAGTTATTTCTTCAGAATTATTACTTATATTGATAGTATCGTATAAAACTTCACCATTAACAACTAAAAAAGCTATTGAAAAATTCTTATATTTATTATATACACCATTTTCTTTTTGCCTAAATATTACTCCCCATAAAGTTCTAGTATTATTTTCAAAAATAGACTTTTCTTGCTTTATATCAAATAATTCATATTTACTTTCTGGTAATTTCAATTTTTTATAAGTATCTTCTGCAATTTTTCTTGCCATATCTTCTGTTAAATTATCTTGAACTAAATGCTTATATTTCAAATCTAAATCATTAAAATGTATAACCTCTCCAGTTTTAGAATCAATTAGTACCATTAAACCTTCTTCATATGAATATTTAGTTTTTACCATATAATAACTAGAATTTGCTCTATTATAACTTCTTTTTAATTCTATTCTTTCAATATTTTTGTTTTCATAACCTAATTTATTTAGAAAGTCTATTGCAATTGTTTTTGATTCTTCTTCAGAAATTAATTCTTTTTTTTCATCATCACTTATTTGATCATTTGGTAGTGAATTCATATATTCTTCATTTGTGCTATACTTTTTTGGTTCTTCCCAAATATATGAATAAATATTATAACCGGCATAAACAAAACCTGTGGATAACATTATAATCATACATAGCGAAGCAATTTTATTACACATCTTATATCTTTTATATTTTTTGCTTTTCAATGCTGAATTAATTGACTTTTTATAGTTTTCAGGTTCAGGAATTTCACTTTCTAGTATATCTATTATTAAATTATCTAAGTGATCCATTTTTTAATCCTCCTTCATAATTTTCTTTGATTTTAATTCTTGCCCTGTAAAATTTAGATTTTACAGTGTTTTCTTTTAATTTAAGTATTTTACTAATTTCTTTTAAAGTATATTTTTCCATATAGTACAATACAATGATTAATCTTTCATCATAATCTAAATTTTTGATTAAGGAATAAAAGTTTAAATTATGCTCTACATTGTTATATGAACTAAATGATAAACTTTTATCCAAATCATAATCTGTTATATAAACATCTTTTTTATATCTTTTTTTATAAATATGATTGCATTTATTTATCAAAATTTTTATTGTCCATAGCTTAAATTTTTTAATATCTTTTAATTTTCTTATTGAATTATATGTTTCAATCATTGTTTCTTGTACAGCATCTTGTATATCTTCTTCTTCTGTTATACGAGTTTTAGCAATTTTATATAAATCATTTTTTATATAGAGTATAAGTTTAGTAAATGATTCTTCATCGCCCTTTTGTGCTTTTTTTATTAATTCTTCCATTACTTCCTCCTATCATCTATGTACATATTGATATCTATATATAAGAGTAAAATAACAACAGAAATAGTTGCAATAGTATAAATATTTTATCATATTTTTTATAACAATACATTTATATAAAAAATAGATAGGATTTTATATGAATAAAGATAATTTCTGTTTTATATATAATGCAATAAAAGCCTATTCTTTTAAAGAATATGATCTAGTTTATGCTATTTTATTTGATATGTAATTAACATCAAATATTTCATCCAAAAAATCTTTATAATTATTTATATATTTTATATCTATGTTATAGTTAAGTGGTACTAAGTCACGAAAATACAATTTATAATATAATCCAAATTGCATAAATTATTATTTTTCAACTAGCAATAATAATATTTTCGCTCTTTATCAATATATTGTTCCAAATCTACCACACAATAATTAGCACCAGGTAGATCCTTTCGTAATCTTGTTTCCAACTCTGTATTACAAATAATACATGCCTTTTTAGTAGAATTCTCATTTATAAAATATTTAAGTCTTGTAATCTTTTCAGAATCTAAAAAATAAAATGTATTAATAAATTTATCTTTATTGTTTGTATATTCACAAAAACTATATTCAGATAAATAAGCTCCTTTATAGCATTTATCTATAATTTCTTTCCATCTTATACTATGTAAGTATTTCAATTTTTCTCTATTAGTTTCATTATCTTTAATTATTAATATTTGATTTAGCCCAAAAGCAAAATTGTTTAAATCTATTCTGTTTATATCATCTATTAAAATAATAATATTTTTATATTTCATTTCTTTTTGTATATCATAAATTACAGATTGAATGTATTTATTATCATGTTCTTTAAGAATTTGATAAGTTAGGTATTCAAATCCATTTATATCAAATATCCCTATAAATCTTCTACCCGTTATTGTAAATATTCTTTTATCTTTTATTGCAAATGATGGAATAAAATTGACTGTTTTACAATTGTTATAATAAGCAGCTATATTGCTTAAATGTAATAATCTTTCTCTATATTCTTGATTTTTATTTAACTTATTGTATTCAAAGTTTAATGCTTTTGCATATTGAATTCCTGATTGGCCTAAAACTAATACCCACTTAATTTTTCTTAAAAAATTTTTATCTATCAAAGTTTTTATTCTATTTCTATAATATCTACTACTATTAAAAAAATACTTTGCATCACTTACATTTAAGTACTGATATTTTGCAATAAATTTTATCAAAGAAATTTCATCTTTATTTGTCGGAAAATAACTCATACTTATCACCTCCAATGCCAACTAATAATTTACCAATAAATTGTCCGTTGGTAAGATATTCGATAGCTATGCTATCGCCTACTTACCTCCACTACAAAAGCTATATCATTAGCATCATAAAATGCTTGAAATATATGCATTTTATTGTAATGTAAAATATGCCAAAATTCATTCTTAAAAAAAGTTAATTTTGCTACATTTTTTAAACTGTAAAACTTACACCTTTTTGTGGATTATGCTATCATTTATAATAGATTTTTTATAATAATTTAATAAATTATCTGGATTATTACTCAATGCTAAAAAATATAAATTTACTAAATTTTCTCTATTTACATTTTGAAGTATAAATTGAAAATTGTTATTATACAAATCATATAAAACATATACAATATTTTTTATCATATCAATTTTATCTTGCTTCATATATTGAAGCATATAAGAATCATAATTAAAATCTAATCTGTCAATGATTGCAAAAAATTCTTTTGGAATTTCGTTACTATTATTTATAATCAAATAAAATAAATCATCTATATTATATTTTATATTATTATCTTTAACAATTTTGTTAATACCCTCTTTACTTTTTTGTATATAGGGGTATTGATTTTTTTGATAATAGGGTATATCTGCAATATAAATATTTCTTGATACTATTTCTTTATTTTCATTTCTTATAATTTCTGTTTCTATATAGCCAAGCTCTTGTAAATGTGAAATCCATCTGCTAACTGAAACAGCTGTTACATTATATAAATCTGCAAAGTATTTATTTTGAGCATAACAATAACCATTTTTATTGGCTAATGCTGTAATTTCTCCATATAATAATTTTTCGGCATATTTTAAGTTAGTGTCATACCTAACTGTTGCAGGTATTATTGCATAATAATTGGGTTGTTCTTTTTTACTCATATTATGCACCTCCATATCTTTTAATTTTGCTGAAGGGCAAATTTATAAAGTATGAAAGTGTTTATGAACGAAAAAAAGAGACTTTACTTTTTATAGTAAAATCTCTGTATTAAAAATTACACTTAAAGGGACATCCCTTTAGGTAAAAACTTTCGAATTGGTTGCGGGAGTAGGACTCGAACCTACGACCTTCGGGTTATGAGCCCGACGAGCTGCCAACTGCTCCATCCCGCGATGTTTCATTAAATATTGTGCTTTTTTTGTCCCTTTAATGTCCCTTTATTATTTAATTTTTAATCATTTTTATTAAGTTTTAATAATCTTAAAAGTTTTATTAAAGGTTAGAGCAAAATATATAATTTTCAATGTTTTGGTGTCTTATCAACGGTTTTGAACTTTAGCAATTCTTCGATGCTACTCTGTTTATGAGCCCAACGAGCTGCCAACTGCTCCATCCCGCGATGAATCAACAAAAAGTATTATAGCATGAAATGTTTTATTTGTCAAGTCCATTTAGCACTATTTTTTCGTTTTCTACCATTATTATATGCAAAAATATGCAAATTATTACTATTTTTCATACATTTTGATTAATTCACATACCCAAAAATTGCCTTATTTTTTCTTCTCCTTCTACTAGCAAATAAACCACCAACCCTATTTCGGTTATCAAGATTGTGGGGAATCCAACTGTAAACCTCAACTTCTTTGTCTTATGGCGAAATTTATACATTCCAGCTATTGTTCCAAATCCCCCTCCTAGAAACGTAATCATAAAAAGGGTCTTCTCAGGTGTACGCCAATTTCCCAACTTGGCTTGGTGTTTATCCCACCACATCACTAAAAAACCAATTAAATTAATCACCAATAAATAAAGCAAACTATACTTCAATGGAATCCCTAAAAACATAATTTTCCCCTTTCAAAAGTTCTACAGAACTACTTTTCTATCTAGCTTATCCCTGCAATCTTCTATTATGCAATAGTAATTATTCAATCGCAGCTGCTATAACTTTATTAAAAAAATACATTGTAATAGATACTATTTTTTGATTTTGGGCTTTGTCAATTTCAATTTTATAGCCTAAACCTTTATATACTTCCTTACTATAATTTTCATAATCCCTTAATTCACTTGATATAGCAAAAATAGGCTCTCTAAAACTATTTACTCTACTTATATCAACCGATATAACCATACAATATAATACAGCTAAAATAATGATAATCGATAATACAATTTTTACTGTTTTCTTACAAAATTTAACGACTAAAAGCATTGCTATTAACAATAAAACAAAAATTCCTAACACTCTTTTTCCTCCTTAATTTACCATTTCTTAATCAATCATCCATTTGTATTATTGATTTCCATTTTTAATGTTCTTTAATCTCTCATATAACTTATTAACATTTTCCCTTGATACATCATCTTCTATATATTTTTCTTTTTTTTCTTCTTTGACAAAATCTCTCCAATTCCAATATTGCTTTATCTATATTTTCCTCATTAACTTTGTCATCACAGACTTTAAAAGCTGTATTAATATATCCACAAATCGCACAAGCAGTCATTGTTTTAAAATATTCTATATCTAATAATTTAGATTGTAAATATAATTTCATTGCATATGCATCATCAACTTTTTTAGGATTCGTAGAATAATAGAATCCGCTAAATATACCCCATATTTAGAGGATGATTTATATACTTTTTCATTCTCTGGAATGATTACTTCACACAATGTATCACCTCTAATAAGCCATCTAAATATATAATCTTTATCCGATAAAAAAAATCCACCCATTTGATCTATTTCTTCTGCATTTAAATCAATTTTTTTATCACATTTAACTATTTTGTCAATTGGAAATCTACGACCATCTGCATATTCTCTTTCTGTTTGAATAAATCTATAATATTTCACATTTTTATCTGCTTCACATTCCAAAAACTTTCCTAACATATACCATTTCCCCTAACTCATTCTCTTAAATTCATACCTATTCTAAAAATTGACACCCATATACGAATTAATTCATTCTCTCATTAAAATACAGGTGTCAAACATTCCCTCTTACTACACAAACAACGACATCTGATTACTTTGCGTCATTCCCTTCAAACAGCCAAATTTTTGCAATAATTCTGTTATTGCCTTACCAACTTTTGATCGTGCCTGCATATCATCAATGCACTCAAATGGTTCATCCTGTGCCGCTTTGTAAATGCTCTCAGCCGCAATATTTCCAAGTCCTGCAATACTATTTAATGGTGGCCTTATCTTTCCATCCTCCACCTGAAACTTCGTACTATGCGAATGATACAAATCAACATCCCAAAATTCAAAACCTCTCTCGTACATCTCCAAAACAATCTCCAAATCATCGTACATTTCCTTATCCTTCTGAGTCGCCTGATTGCCCATCATCTCAATCTCACGCATCTTATTTTTGACCTTTTCCTTGCCATAAATCATAAATTCACTATCAAACGCCTTCGCACGAATTGTAAAATAAGCAGCATAATAAGAAAGCGGATCATGCACTTTGTAATATGCAATACGAAAAGCATTCGTCACATATGCTGCTGCATGTGCCTTTGGAAACATATATTTGATTTTCTTACAAGAATTAATATACCAATCTGGCACTTCATGCTCTCGCATAACTTCCTCATACTCTGGCCATTTCGGCTCCTTTCCACCTGCCACCTTTCCTTTACGCACTGATTCCATAATCTTAAACGCTGTATTGGGTGGCAATCCTTTATCCATCAAATAAATCATAATATCATCCCTCGTACAAATCGCTTCACTCAAGGTAGCTGTTCCTGCTTGAATCAATTCTTGTGCATTACCAAGCCATACATCTGTACCATGTGACAAACCAGACAAACGAATCAATTCCTCAAATGTCGTTGGTTTTGTTTCCAAAAGCATGCCTCTTGAAAACTTAGTCCCAAACTCTGGAATACCATAACTACCAACTTCTGAACGAATCTGCTCTGGTGTAACCCCCAACGCCTTAGTTGAACTAAAAATCGACATCGTTTCTTTATCATCTAATGGAACCTTAGTTGGATCCGTATTTGTGATATCTTGTAACATTCGAATCATCGTCGGATCGTCGTGCCCCAGAATATCGAGTTTTAACAAGTTTTGGTCAATGGAGTGATAATCAAAATGAGTTGTCACAATATCCGAATTTGGGTCATCCGCTGGATGCTGAACAGGACAAAATTCATAAATTTCTCGTCCCTTTGGCACAACAATAATACCACCAGGATGTTGTCCCGTTGTTCTTTTAATCCCCGTACAACCACCTGAAATTCGTAAAATCTCTGCACTTGGTAGTGGCACATGCCTCTCCTCATAATAATTACGCACATAACCAAATGCAGTCTTATCTGCAATAGTACCAATGGTTCCTGCTTTAAATGTGGTTCCTTTACCAAAAATCACTTCTGTATATTTATGTGCTTTTGCCTGATATTCTCCTGAGAAGTTCAAATCAATATCTGGTTCCTTATCTCCATTAAAACCTAGAAATGTCTCAAACGGAATATCCATTCCATCTTTATCCAGTTTATGTCCACATTTTGGACAATCTTTATCTGGCAAATCAAAACCATTTTTTACACCATAATCGGAAAAATCAGAATACTTACAATTTGGACATCGATAATGTGCTCTTAGCGAATTTACCTCTGTAATTCCTGTCATATTCGCTACAAACGAAGAACCAACAGAACCTCTAGAACCAACAATATAGCCATCTTCATTCGATTTCCAAACTAATTTTTGTGCAATAATATACATCACAGAAAATCCATTTTTGATAATCGAATCTAACTCCTTGTCAAGCCTTGTTTGCACAATTTCAGGAAGTGGATCGCCATATAATTCGTGTGCCTTATCATAAGCAATGTTTCGAATTTCCTCCTCACAACCTGGAATGTGTGGCGGGC
Organism: uncultured Clostridia bacterium; assembly: GCA_947573445.1. Lineage (GTDB taxonomy): Bacteria > Bacillota > Clostridia > TANB77 > CAG-508 > Scatovivens. Next base: position 149,501 of record CANPFR010000003.1, read on the forward strand.
ATTTTTCAGAAGAAATCGGACTAATTTTTTCACACATATCCGAAACTAAATTTGTATTTTTCACAACCACTTCATATGCTTTATCATTTCCCAAATAATCAAATTCGCGAATCATCTCTTCTGTTGTTCGTAAATATAGTGGTGCCTGCATATCGCTATCTTCATAGCCTTGCCCTGCTTGCAAAATTCTTCTATAAATTTCATCCTGTGGATCCATAAAATGAACATCACATGTTGCAACAACTGGTTTTGCTAGTTTCTCTCCAAGTTCGACAATGGTTCGATTGATATTTTTTAGTGCTTCCTTATCTGGCACAGTTTCATTTCGAATTAAATATTCATCATTTCCAATCGGCTGAATTTCCAAATAATCATAATATTCCGCAATTTCTTCGATTTCATCCTCTGGTTTTCCTTCTAATACTGCACGGTACAACTCTCCTGCCTCGCAGGCACTTCCCAGTATTAACCCCTCTCTATGTTTATCCAAAACACTTTTTAAAATGCGTGGTTTCTTGTAAAAATAATGCAAATGTGAGTAGGAGATTAATTTATATAAATTCTTTAAACCAACGTAATTTTTTGCTAAAATAATCATATGATATGGTCTTAATGATTTAAAATCTGCCTGAAACTTTTGGTCAAATTCATCAATTATTGTCATATTTTTATCTTTCGCCATTTCAATCATCTTATTGAAAACACCAACCAATGTTTTCACATCATCCAAAGCACGATGGGCAACCTCAACCTTAATACCAAGCTTATCCGCCAAAATTCCCAATTTGAATTTCTTAAAATCTGGGAACATCGCTCGTGCCAATGGTAGTGTATCAATATATGTATAATCAAAAGAATAACCACATTTTTCAAAATTATATTTTAAAAATCCCATGTCAAATTTCGCATTGTGAGCTACCAGAACAGAATCTCCCATAAAATCAATCATCTTAGGAATTACTTTATCAATCGTTTCTGCATCTTTCACCATCTCATCTGTGATATTTGTAATTTCTACAACCTTTGGTGGAATTGGCTTTTGTGGGTTCACAAAACACTCAAATTTATCTATCATCTCACCATTTTTCATTTTGATGATTCCCACCTCTGTGATTTTCTCTGTAACCGGTGAAATTCCCGTAGTTTCTAGGTCTAGCACACAATATTCTGTATCAATCGATTGTCCTTTACTCTTAAAAACTGTATGTTCGTTATCCCTTACAAAATAAGCCTCCACGCCATAAATAATTTTCAAATCATTTCCTGCCTCAATGAAATGATGAGCATCTGGAAAAGATTGCACCACACCATGATCTGTAATTGCAATCGACTTCCATCCCCATTCTACAGCACGTTTCAATAAATCTTTGCAGGCCGTTACTGCATCCATTTGACTCATTTTGGTATGCATATGTAATTCTACACGTTTTTCAGTAGATGCATCCATTCGTTTTTGTTTTCTGCGTCCACTTGTCTCAATTATCGTATTTACCATAATCCCAATTTCCTTAGCAAATGGATCATATTTGGCTATACCATCTATTTTCAAACCCTTGGCACTTTTCACTCTTTTTTCTATTTTTTTAAATTCTTCATTTTTAACAAACGCTTTGCAAGTCATTGTACTACTTCCATCATATAAATCAAACATCAAAATTGTTTTTTCATTTTTGATTTCCCTCGAATCCATCCTAACAACTTCACCATCTAAACAAACTCTGTCAGAATCCACAGAAATATCTGCAATTTTAGTTGGATCACTTTTGATATTCATATTTCTACCATAAATCAATGGAGTCTCTTCTTCTGGTTTTTCTCCTGAAATCGCTGCTTCTATTTCTTTTTCCTGTGCTTTCAAACTTTCCTCATGTTGACGCTCCAAACTCTGTCGATTAGCCTCTTCTTGCAATTGTTTCACAAATTCTAACTCTTGTTTTTTTACATGTTCCTCAAACTTCTCTTTATAATTTGCCTCCAATTCCTCCACAAAAGTCACTTTGTAATTCTCGTTATAAACGTTAGACAACAAATGTTCCAAACCTTTATCAAACTTCTTTGACAATAAAAAATCAGCACCTTTGATTGCCAACTTCACTTTTATTTCTTTGTTATTCAGCTCGAGACGACTACCACTCAAAATAGCTCTACTAAAAGGTTCCTTCTTTGCAATATAATTCACAATATGAGCCCATTCTTGTGGAATCTTTTGCTCAATCAGCACATCCTGATATTTAATATCCACCATTACTTTTGCCACTTTAAAACGTCTAATCGCATATGTTTCAAAACTTTCAATATCGGCCAATTCAATCGGTTTTGAAGATGCCACACTAATTTGCAATTTATTCATCTTTTTATATAAATTAATATTTTCAATCTCTGCTTCTATTAAATTATTATCAATTGTATAATCTGAAAAAACATCTCTTATGTATTTTGGCATGATTCAAATTTTACACCCTTTCTTTTTCGTATTTCTCACTACAAAACTCTTTTTATGTTTGGAAGTTAAAACAAATAGCTATAAATCCACTCTAATTAAACATAAATATATCATACAAATGATTTTTTTTCAATAAAAAATATAAAAAATAATAGAGAGCATATACATTACTTCTTTTCAAAAATAATATATATGCTCTCTATTTTATAGGATTTCTTTATAGAATAAAACCTTGCAACTTTAGCTATGTTCTAATTTAAATACTCTTTGATCTAACTCGAAAACTCTCATATCTAAATTATCAACTTGAATTCTAAATTCTTCTTGATTTTTATACATCTCTTGAGCTTTATCTTTCTGCATCACCGCCACATCAAATATAGCATCAATTTTCTCACCATATTCTTGTTCAAACAAAAACATTCCATCTAACGTCTTTTTTTCAAATGTGCTCATTCTATCTGATATTTTTCCTTCTAATGCACTCATTCTATTTGACATTTCTTTTTCAAATACCTTCATTCTATCTGATATTTTTTCTTCAAATGAACTCATTCTATTTGACATTTCTTCTTCAAATACATTCATTCTATCTGATATTTTTTCTTCAAATGAACTCATTCTATTTGACATTTCTT
>CANPFR010000004.1 GCA_947573445.1 uncultured Clostridia bacterium
TTTAGTTTGTGATTTTTCTTGGCAGATATGCCATGAATTTAAATAACATTTAGATTGTTTTTTTAGATATTTTATTTATATCATAACACATTACATTTGTCAATATTGTTTCAAAATTTCTTCAAAATATAAATTGAAAGTTGTTTGTTTTTTCTCTAAAACAAACAACTTATATACAAACAAAACAGTAAAATAAATATAATTCCATGTTTTTTACTAATCATTCTTCGATTTCTGAATAAGTCAAAAACCAATAGATAAATTGTTATGATAAGTAAAAAAATAAGGGAACGATTGAATTCAATGTCATAATGAATCGGTGTGATGATTGCTCCTATCGCTGGTAATAGACAAATATTGAAAATATTCGAGCCAATTACATTTCCAATGGCTAAATCACTTTCTTTTTTGATGGTTGCTATGATACAAGTCACAATCTCTGGTAAAGATGTTCCCAATGAAACAATCGTTATACTAATGATACTCTCACTTACACCAAAAAGTTCAGCTATCGAAATTGCTCCATCTACCACAAAATCCGCTCCATATTTTAAGCCCAAAACACCTAAAATAAGATACACCAAAATCCATCCAAAAGGCGTTTCTTTCTTCTCTTTTTCTTGTGCCTCTTCTTTGCCTTCAAAAACTGTATAAATAATATACACAATTGCAAAAAGCAACAATATTATAGCTTCTGTTTTACTGATAACATTTCTATCTGCTCCAAAATTGCAGAAAGTAGTGAGCATTAAAATACTAAACACTGATACTGGTAAGTGCACTTGCAACATTTTATTATCTATTTTAAGTGGATTACAAACACTTGCAATCCCTATTACTAAAAGCAAATTACAAATACAACTTCCTATCGAATTTCCAATAATGATATCTGAATTTCCTGTTAAACTCGATTTCACAGTCACTAAAATTTCTGGAAGTGAAGTTCCAATTCCCACAATAACAATGCCAATTAACATTTCTGATAAATGAAATTTGTGTGCAATATTACTTGCTCCTTTTACCACAAAGTCAGCTCCTTTGATCAGTAACAGAAAACCAATTATCATTACAATTATTTCATATAACATTTCCGAGTCCTCTTTTGATTTTTTTATTATTTTGTCAATTTTATGAAATTTTATTCTTGATTTGTTACTTTATATGCTTCGTCATTTTCTTGCAATTTGCGTCTTACAAAACGATGAATATCTGTATTGTCAATCACTTCTTTACTCATTAGTTCTTCTGCATCTTTGCCATAAGAATAAACTAATACATTGCTATTTGTGTGATCATAATATCCATTGGAACCATTTTGGAATAACTGATCGGTTAATTCCTCTTTGGCTGTTATATTTTCTAAGTTTAAACCACCTGTTTCGTGATCTGCAGTCACAATTAATAAAGTATTTGGGTGAGTATCCACATAATCCATAGCGACTTTGACAGCATTATCAAAACCATTTAATTCATTTAGCATATTCCCCATTTGGCCTTTGTGAGAATAGGTATCAATATCAGAACCTTCTATCATGACAAAAAAACCATTGTCATTTTCTAACCTTGCAATAGCAGCTTTCGTCATTTCAACTAAGCTCGGATCAGCTGGTTTGGCATTTCCTTCCCCATCTTTCGTCATTCTATCCCAGGAAAATGCACCAATGACTTTTTCGTCTTTGGTATAATTAGCTAAATCCGTAAAATTAGTAACATAGTTATACCCATTTTGTGCCATTTCCTGTGGAAAACCATTAAACTGTTCTTGACCACCACCAATCATTAAATCCACCTGCTCCTCTGTAATTTGACGTTTGGCAATCAGCCAATAATTATTTCGATCACTGGTATGAGCTGTAAATCCAGCTGGTGTAGCGTGATAAATGGTTTGTGTGGAAACAGTTCCTACTTTTAAACCAAGAGAACGTGAATATTCTGTTAAATTTTGAACATTATTTTTGACAATATCTTTTCCCACATAATAATTTTTCGTTTTGACCCCCGTTGCTAATGCTGTAGCAGAAGCCGCACTATCTGTGGCAGAAGCACCTTCGTTTGCAACTGAAAAAGAGTAGGTCGTAACTTCTGCTTGGTTTGGAATCGTTTGCATGTGTAGTTTTGAGCCTTTATTGATTTCTCCTGCTTTTATGTGATTTTGCCCCATTCCATCACCAATCATAAAAATAATATTTAAACTATCATTTTTAACACCATCTGAAAATATTTTAACAATATTCCCTTCTTCAGATAGCTGGATATACTGCTTTGAACCTTTTTGATTTTGATAAACCAATTCTTTACTACTTGAATTTCTACTTAAAACTCCACCTTTTGAAATAGTTATTGGATTGTTTTCACAGTTTTGTAAAATATAATCTTGGACAGTTTGATTTTGTCTTGTTTCATAATCTTGATAATAAGCAAGTTTCAAATTTGTTATGGCTAATTCGATTTGCTCTTGCTCAGCTGCACTTTGATTACGTTCAACTGCATCTGTGGCTTTTTTGAGAATCCCTTCTTCTCCTGTTATCAGATTTAAACTAATCCCCGCTAAAATCAGCAAAATGATAATTGTCACTATCAATGCAATTAGTGTAATAGCTTTTTCTTTTTGGTACCATTTTTTCATATCGTTTTTCTCCTTTGTATTTCCTTGTTCTTATTATAACAATAATTGCTTTTAATTAGCAAGTTTTTCTAAAAATTTTTATTTTCCTCTTCTTCAACTGGTTCAGTTGGCTGTATTTCTAAATATTGGATAACTTCATTCAGAATTTTGCCTGCTACTGGTGCTGCAACTCCTCCGGCCGTTGATGACCACCTTCACCAGTCGGATTATAGAGTGTAATTAATATAGTAACTTGTGGATTATCTGTTGGTGCAACACCAATAAAGGATGTGACATATTTGTTAGTATTAACACCATCTTCTGAAGTTCCTGTTTTGCCACCAACATTGTAACCTAACACTTTTGCATTTTTTCCTGTTCCTTCACTAACAACAGAAGTCATCATACTCAAAACATTTTGAGCTGTTTCTTCGGAAATAACAGATTCTCCATAAACTGGCTCAATGTCTTGCACTTCCCCTGTTTTAGCATTTTTGATTTGTTTTACTAAACGTGGCTGAACATATACCCCTTTATTGCTAATGGCCGATACCATTGTAATCATTTGAATGGGCGTAACTTCAAATCTTTGCCCAAAGCTAATCGTAGCAAGTTCAACTGGCCCCACTTTTTCCTCTGTTAGAAAAATACTTTTAGCCTCTCCATATAAATCAATTCCTGTTTTCTTTAAAAAACCAAATTTTTCAAGATAATCATAATATTTTTCAACACCAATTTTTTGTCCAAGTCCTATAAAGACTGGATTACAAGAATTCATTAAAGCTTCTCTTAAGGATTCAGAACCATGTGGTCTGTAATAACGCCAACATTTAATGCGGACACCTGCAATTTCTATCCCTCCTGTACAACAATAAGCTCCTGCTTTGTCTGTTTCAGCAATTCCTTCCTGAAGAGATGCAGAAGCAGTTACAAGTTTAAAAGTTGAACCAGGTTCATATGTATCAGCAATTGCTTTATTTCTCCACATAGCCTGCAAGCTCTCCGATTTTTGTGCTTGATCCAATAAATCCCAAACTTCTTTCAGTTCTGGATTTGTGATTTGATATGGTTGGTTTAAATCGTAAAATGGATATGTTGCCATAGCTAAAATATCACCATTTCGTGGATCCATCATGATGACATTCCCTCCATCTGTACATACATTGTCAATACAAGCATCTTCTAAGTATTTTTCAACAATAGCTTGGATGTTCCTATCAATACTTAGGATTAGATCATTTCCAGTGGTTGGTTGTTCATAGTTTTCTCCTTCTGTTCCAAAGTTGTTACCTTTTGCGTCTATCATTTTGGAAATAGAACCATTTTGACCAGTTAAAATATCATTATATTTGGCTTCAATTCCATCTAAACCTTGATTATCGCTTCCACAAAAACCAATCACATGAGATGCAAGACTAGATTGAGGATAAAATCGTTTGGTATCTTCGTCAATGTTGATGCCACTATATATGTCGTTTTCTTGCATCCATTTTCTAAGTTCATCTGTTTTTGTTTTGTCAACTCTTTTTACAATGGTCTCAATAGAACTATTTTTGCTGACTCTCTTTAGAATTTTATCATAATCAAGTTCAAAAATATCGGATAAGATTTTGGCAACTTTTTCTTTGTTTTCAACTGGAATATTGACTGGATTTACCGTTACAGTTTCAACTGTGCTACTTTTGGCCAAAATATTTTCACCAGTTCGATCATAAATAGTTCCTCTACTAGCTGTAACCGTTCTTTCAGAACTTTGCTGTCCATAAGCTTTGGTTTGTAATTCCTCGCCTTGTACAAATTGAATATAGGCAGTGTGTGTAATTAAAATAATACTGGCTATCATAACACCAATTAATATTACTAACATACGTCTTTTTAATTTTAAAATATTGTTTTGCATAAAAATCCCTCCACACAATAAACTTATGTATAAAATAAGATACTTATACTATTTTCCCCATAACAAAATTACCTAAAATATTTTATCAAAACAAAATGATACGATAGAATAAAAAATAATTAGTATTACAAATTTTAAATTATTATGATAAAATTACCATAATAACCTTGTATTTCTAATCACATTACTATATAATTGATACACTAAAATACAAAGGAGGAAATTTAATGAAATACTTAAATCAAGAACAAAATTCATACTTAAAACACACAAGAAAATCGATTAAAAAGAACTTCTCGCTAGTTCACCAAGAAAATGCAATCACTTTAATTGCATTAGTTATAACGATTATTGTGTTATTGATTTTAGCAGGAATCTCAATTAATTTAATATCAGGCAATCATGGAATTCTCCAAAAAGCTTCCCATTCAGTAAATCAAACAGAAATTTCAAGTGCAAAAGAAAATACAGAACTTTTAATAGCAACTTATGCAAGTGATTACTATGATAAAAAATATACTCGGTGACTCTGTTGACCATCCTAATGTACGAGCTTACATTACTCAAAATTTCTCCGAAACTGGAGAAATAGCTTCCAATTATTGGGTTAAACTTGATAAAAGTGAAAATCTCATAAAAGTATTTAAAAACAAAGAAGATACACAAGAACTTGCACAAGGTTTATTAAAAGAAAATGGTGTAATCGAATGGCGGAAACAAGGAAAATAGTGGTTCTTCTGAAGGAGATAACAATCTTCCAAGTGGTAGTGAAGAAACTCCAGAGACTCCTACTTCACTCTTTACTTATACTATTGCTGACAACGGTGTGACCATCACTGGTTTGACAGAAACTGGCCTCTCTTTCACAAACCTTACCATTCCAGATAAGCTAGAAGAAACACCTGTAACAGCCATTGGGGAAAATGCTTTTCAAAATAACACCACAATAGAAAGTATTACAATGCCAAACACCATCACATCCTTTGAATACAGAGCATTTTTTGGTTGTAGTTCCTTAACAGAAATGACAATACCATCTAATCTAAAATCCATTGGAATGCAAGTATTTTGGAATGTAAAAATAACTGATATAACATTACCTGCCAGTGTTGAAACAATTGCTACATTTGCATTTGCTTATAGCTCTATTGAAAGTATCACGTTTGAAGGAACCAATTGTACATTTAATGAGTCTGCTCTTGCTGGTATACCAAATTTAACAAATGTTGTTTTACCTAGTCAATTAACATCTATTACTCCAGCATTATTTAATAATAATACTAATCTAACTACTGTGATAATACCTGATACGGTAACATCCATTGGGGCACACGCTTTTAGAGAATGTACTAATTTAACGGGTTTAACCATTCCAAGTAAAGTAACTTCTATCGATTTTGCTGCTTTTTATGGATGTTCTAATTTAGACTTAACTATTCCATCAACCATTACAAGCATTGATTTTGGATGTAATGCTTTAAAAAATGAACCGACCTTTCAAAATGTAAAATCCTTAAAAATTCCATCTAAGTGGAAAACCCAAATTAATACTTTACTTACTTCCTTCCAAATTTCTAATGCTGGAGCTCAAAAAATTACTTATCTATAATTTAAATAGATTATGAAAAAAACAAGTAATACACTTATAAAAATAGTGTATTACTTGTTTTTAACGTTTACAGCCTCTTGACTTTTACAAAATTGTTGTTCTAATTTATTACTGTGCTAGTCTTTCCAATTCCATTTACTTGTGACATTAATCGGCTCCAACTAAGTGGCCCTAAAATACCATCTGCCGATAGACCATTTCTACTTTGAAATGTTAAAACTGCATTTCTAGTTTGAGTTCCAAATACGCCATCTAGTCCACCTGTTGTAAGCCCCAAAGCATTTAATGCATCTTGTGCTACACAAACGTAGTTTCCTTTACTTCCATAACGTACAGTTGGATAACCTGCTGCTATTGTTCTATCATCAAAATGAACCCAACGAGGGGTTAAGTCGATTGGTTCTCGTGTTACACAGGTTTTTAGCAAATTTGCTATTCTTCTCAGAACCCAGTTTTTGTGCTGTTTGTAAGAATTCGTTAAAACTAATTCTTAAATGAATATCAATTTTATGATCATAGACAGCAATTTCTTTTATCATCGCTGATAATATTATTTTTTTTCTTTCTATACTGCAATTTTTTAAAACTTCCTTCCAATCTGGAATCATACTTTTTATTTTTAGCATTTGCTCAAAATCTACTTCTTTTTGCTTTTTCAATTGTTCTAATCTTATCTTTTGTTTTTGAAAATCTTCTATCTTTTGTTTATTTTCTTCCATTAATTCAGATATTAACTCTCTCGTAAAAGTACTTTTTCCTGTTATCACATTCATAATTTCTTCTTTCAACAAATCATTTTTATTGGTATATTCTTTTATATTTTTCTCCAATTCTCTGATTTGTTTTCCTTCATTATCATTTGTATTTTTATAAATTTTTCTTATGTATTCGGATAAATCTCGTTTTTCTAACAAATCTAAATAATGATATATTTCGTTCAAAACTGGTTCTTCTATGCAATTATTTTTATGACTTTTCTTCTGGGAACTGCACTCCCTGCCACAAGCTTTATGACTACACATATAATATTTATATCTTGTATAGCCTTTGTTTCCATCTTCTAATTTTATTGTTCTTTTCGAGGTTCTAGTCGTTAGTTTTGAGCCACAGCCACCACACACAATAAACCCAGTAAACAGCATATCTCCTTTGGTTTGATAACTGAAATATTCCTTATTTTCTTCTTCACATTGTTTATTTTTATCACATCTGGCCTTTTTGATTTTTTGCACTTTTTCAAATTGTTCTTCTGGGATAATTTGAATTTCTTGAATTTTATCTTTCGAATAAATCCAATCTTCTTTATTGGACACTCTTTTTCGCTTTCCACCACCAATTGGCACACTTGTTTTGTGAAAACATAAATAGCCAGTGTAAATTGGATTTCGAAGCATATTATTAATTGTGCTGTAACTCCACTGGCAACCTTTGTGGGTTTTGTATCCTTTGTCATTCAGATATTTAGCAATTCTCATTCCGCCATAGCCCTCTTCGGTAAATAAATCAAATATTTTTCTCACGATTTCTGCCTCGGTTGGCACGATTTCATACGTTTTTCTTTCTACACCTCGTTTAGTGAGAATTCCAGTTTTCACCATTCTATAACCATAAGGAGGAACAGAGCTGATATTAATGCCTTCCTCAATCATTTGCTTTTGCTTCGTTCGAACTCTTACCGAAGTTTTTTCACTTTCGCCACCAGATTGCCAATATCTTATATAGTTGATTAATTTATCAGCTCGTGATTCGAACTTTTGCTGACCTTCTTGTGTCGACCACACTTCAATACCGTGTTGATCAAACCATTCCACAATGAAAGGAGTTTCGTCGTCTCTTCTTCCCAATCTATCAAACATAAACACCAGTAAGACGTCAAATTCTTTGTTAATGGCATCGGTTCTAATTTCTTGCAAAACATCTCTGTCTTCTAATTTTTTATTGTAGCCTGATACGCCTTTTTCAATGTATTCTTTGTCAAATTTCCAATCTGGCATCATTTCTATATATTTCCTACATTCAATTCTTTGCATTGGAATGTCGTTTTTGTCCAACTGTTTGACCGTTGATACTCTATATAAACATCGAACTCTTTTCATTGTATTCCCTCCTTTCTTTTAGAATAGCATTTATTTTTCACTTTTAGAAATGTACAAATTTTCTAATTTATTGTTATTTTCACATTTCCTTCTTCAAAATTTCTTCAATATAATATTTTGATAATTGTTTTAGCACTTCCGTCATTACATCTGTTTCGTTTTCTTCAAAAATGATATTGATTTCTTTGGTATTTTCTTGACTAAATTTTTTTATGACTTTTTGCCCATTTTCATTTGTTTCTAACTTGTATTCTGCTTCTGTACTATTTTTTTCTTCCTTCAAATGAAACACCTCTATTTTAAATATATTTAAAATAAAAATAATAATTACTGTAAATCTTAAATAGCTTGGGCAAGCCCTCAGGTTCTAACGCATACTGACCTTGTAACAGGCAAAGCCTTAACAAGCTCAGCAACTTTCACCTATCTAATCATCAAGCTTATTCTCAATGCGTGGAACAGTTTTATCATGCTCGTGTTATGACTAAATAAGCGTTTCTTTAAGTGTATTTAATGATTTTGTATTTAGTTTTCAATGTGCTTTTGAGAAAATTTTTTTACCTCTCTCTATATATAAGGCGAAAAAAGTTACACTTTTTTGTAATTTTTTTAATTTCCTTCAATTGTTTCCTGACTTAAAGGCTATTTTACAACCCTTTTTTCTAAAAAAATTTAATTATATCTCCTCTCAATTGCTTTCTCAATTAATAAGTTCCAAAAAGTCATATCTAAATTGACTTTTTGGAACTTATAGATCATTTATTGAAATGAGAAGTATTTTAGGAATAAATTTTCTTATGGAATGGGATAAAATTAATTACTAGAACAATTAAATCTAAAAAAATAGATACAGTGTGAAATTTAACTCTTTAAATTAAAAGTAGTTTTCACACTTTTGCTTTATATTATAAAATCACTCATTCACTAGCCATTTGCCGTTTTTCTTACCATTTATTCTTTCTATCACCCCTTTTTCTTGCATTTCTGCCATATATGTTTTTACAGTTCTTAAAGATTTATTAATTTGTTTTGCTATCTCTTCTTGAGTTGTTGTTGGATTAGTTTTCAATATGTTTATAATTGCCTGTTCTTCTAAAGTGTAATTATTGCACTTTAAGTTGCTATTATCTGCACTTTGAATATTATCGATATGTGTATATCTATTTTTTAATTCATTGTTAGCGTTTGTAAGTAAGTTATAAAAGAATTTTTCTAAAAATGATGTATCCTCAAATACATTTTTTTCAAAGTTTTTATAATTAGCTCTTACTAATGAATTTCTAAAATACCATGAATTTTCAGCAAATACTTCATCATTAATATTAAATCCAAAGGTTCTTAAATATTTTATCATAAAAACTGCTGTAGTTCTTGTGTTGCCTTCACAAAACGGATGTACTTGCCATATATTTGATGTAAATTTGCATAGATGTTTTATAGATTCATCTAAACTTAATCCTTTATATGAAAAGTTCTTTTCTTGCTCAAAATCATATTCTAACGTTTCTTTTATAGTATCAAATGGTGCATATATTACTGTATCACCATTTAATACCCATTCTTTCTTAGTAAAGTTATAATCTCTATATACTCCTGCTCCATCAAATATATCTTTAAATAATCTTTTATGAATATTCAATAGTTCTGTTGGTGAAAAATTAAATGCTTTTTCACTTAATATTTCTGTTATTCTTACTGCAACTTTATCTGCTTCTTCATTTTCTTTTTCAAAGTTTTTTCTACTCCCCTGAACTTCATAATATTCATCTATTCTTGCTTTGACTTCTTCAATATCTATTGTTCCTTCAATATGTTCTTTAGCAGTTTTTATTAAGTATTTTGAAGGTTTTAATCCATCAACATCTTGCAAACCAATCGCTGTTTCCCATGTTTTAGTTTTCTCAACTTGATTTGGTTCGCCTTGTTTAATATATTCTGATAATTCTAAATTCCAATCTTTTTTGTTATCCATTAGAAATACCTCCTATATATATTATATCATTTGTAAGATATAATATCAATAGTTAAAGTGCAAATTTTGCACTTTAGTTTTCTATTAATTTTTCAATTCCAAAAACTTTCACTACTTTTTTAAGCAAATAAAAAATTAAGAAACTTCGAATTTCTTAATAAATCTGGTTGTGGAGATAAGATTAGAACTTACGATCTTCGGGTTATGAGATTTTCGTGGATTATATCGCTTATTGGAATGAGAAACATTATAGAAATAGATTTTGTGATGGGATTAAATTACTTAGTGGATGTTTACATATATAGAAAAAGCCCTATTGGGCTTTTTCTATAATTCTATAATAATTATAAGCCTTTACTAAACAATATAATTCTTTTATATTTGAAATATTATTATTAAATGGCGGAATTCTATCTTTAAAATGCTCTATTAATAGATCTTCCATATCTTCATTATTCCAATATTCATATAATTTACTGTAATAATAACTTGATGTATTAGTAAAGTATTCTATGTCACAGTCAATAACATTCTCTATCTCATTTATACTATTGTTTCTCTCGGAATATTGTATAGTATTATATAAAACTGGTATATTTTCAATTAATTTATTTTTATATTTTTGATATCGTTTTTCATTTAATTTATCTGTAATTTCAGTTTTTATTAACACTTTAATATCATTTATTATATGTTTGTATCGTGAATTTAATCTTTCTTTATCTTCCTTTTCTAATATATTTAATTGTTCTATAGGATTTTCATTTTTTGTAATCTTTTTTTGGGAAGTCTCTTTTTTATATTCATAAATCATGTTAATTATTTCTTTGTATATTACATCTAAATATGATATACTTTTATCTAGATATCTACTTATATCATCGAATTTAAATCCAAAGCTTTCTTGCCTAAAATCTTGAGTTTTTTCTTTGCTCCATAATAAAGTATAATAATCCCAGTCTTTAGTTTTATCTTGCAAAATATCGATTCTAGAGTTATATGGTGTTGGATATGTAGCAACAATATATTCTTTGTTATCTTTTAGCTCTGTAGGATGTGCTCCAAATATAGCTCTTATATTTTGAAAATAATTCCAATCATCTTTTTCTTCATCTCCAAAAATATCATTTTCTCCAAAAAACAACCTTGCTTTATTATTGTTTTTTACAATTTTATTAATATCATTAATCCCCTTTACCACTATATCAACAGCAGAGATAAATAAGTATACTTCTCCCCAATTATAATCCTCTGATTTATTTTTTAATAAATTTTCACTATTTAAGTACCTTTCAACTACCCTAAACCAATTCATCACAGCACATATAATATTCCACTTATCTTCTCCATATCTTTTATCAAGCATTAATAATATATCATCTTGGTTCTCACCATTTATAAATGCATTCAAACTATTCAATTTTTCTATTCTTTCTTCATACTTCATTCTACCCACCTAATCAATGTTTTTATTATTTTGTTTTTTTATTTGTGAAATTAATTGATGATATCCTTTTGATTTAGCATCTTTCTTGTCAAAATCTATAGTCTTGTCATTTTTTAATTTTATAATTCTATATCTTATTTTGTTTGGAAGAACTAACTTTTCTCCGTCTTTTGATATAATATTTCCAGTTACTCTTTTAAATTCATTAGAATAATATTTCTTCAATTTTTTCTTTTGTATAGCGTATCCATGATTTTTTATTATTGAAATAACTTTTTTTGTCAATTGAGTGCTTATTCTTTTATTAGATGAAACAACTACATCATCCACATAAATAGATATTTTACATCCACTATTTTCTACTACTCTTGATATTTCATCAAACATATCTATATTAGCTAGATATGACATAATGCAACTGATTGAGGAACCTGTTGGAATATGTTTACTATGTCTTATTTTATTTTCTTTTAAATATTCATAAATATCTTTGTTTAAATTGTTTATATTTTCTAAATCAATAATGCATAAATCAGTTAAGATCTTTGCAACATCACTACTATTCTCTAATTTATTTCTAAAGAAATTATACACCTTTTCTCTACTAATATTCGGAAAGAATTTACTTATATCAAAAGCGACAATATACTTACATCCTATATGATATAATCCATTATCAATATACGACTTTCCTGGTATTCCTGAAAAAACATTTTGATCAAATTTTATATCTTTTAATAATACTTGAATTCGTTTTTGAATAATTTTCAATTCTTTGGAATCAACAGGCTCAATAAGTCTCTTTCTTCCTTTATTTGCAATATATGGTCTATATAAGTTGCAAATATTATTTATATTTCTACAATTTTCTATATTTAATAATCATCTATAAAAAATATTGAAAATTTAGAAGTTTTAATAATTTCCTTTATTTGATTCTCACCTAAATTTTGAAACATTCCAGATTTTGCATTTAATCTATGTGCTTCATCTACTATTAAAACATCAAATTCATTTTCTGCAGATTCTACAAATGATCCTGATCCTTTAAACAAGTTATTGATTCGTGTTTTTCGAAAATCTCCACTTAACTTCGTAGCATAAACGTTTCTAGGTGCTGCATCTTTAGTCACATATGAACACACCATATTTTCATTTGTTAATTTTACTAAAAGATTAATTGCCAAAACAGATTTACCAGTTCCAGGCCCACCTTTTACTACTAATACTCTTTTATTTCCATCTCTATAGGATTTTCTTGCCATATCTAATGCTGTTCCATACACAAGTTTTTGGTCATCAATTATAATGAATTCTTGATTACCTTTTAACATATAAAGGGTGGTACTTTTTCTAAATAATATTTATAGTTATCTGCTAATAGTGTTGGAGGTGTTACAGTTAAATGCTTCATATACTATCATAATAATTGCCCCCACTAATTATTATTTCTATAATTTATTATATTTTGTACTAACCCCTTTAGCTTTCTCAACTGGATATTTCTTCTTTGTCTTTTCCAATTTCTTCAAAATTATATCTTCTGGATCAACTTCTAATTTCATTGCCATTTGAATACAATAAGTAAATACATCTGTAAGTTCTTCACATACTTCTTCTTTATTATAATTTTCACTATCCCATTGAAAACATTCTAGTAGCTCTCCTGCTTCAATTGATATTGATCTAGTCAAGTTTTCTGGAGAATGGAATTGATCCCAATCTCTTTCTTCATTAAATTGTTTTATTTCTTTCATTAACTTATCCATTATTCTGTCTCCTCTAAATAAATCTTTTTCTCAAATGCTCCTCTTCTTTCTTGTTTATTTATTCTTACCTCTTCAAACTCTTGGATTGAAACATTCATAGAATTTAATATTCCATAAATAACCTCAACTATATCTGCTAATTCTTCAATATTGTTATCTTCTAAATATTCCTTTACTTCTTCTTGTAACTTTTTATTTAGTTCTTGTTTATATTCATTGTTATCTAATATTCTATATTTTACTATTCTTCCCTCAGCTTCAATGATATTAGTTATTTTATCTCTAACAAGTTTATTATATATTTTCATTATTTTCCCCCAATCCTACAAATATAATTGGTCGCTTGTAGCTTTTCTCTATTTATAGCTCCTGGTATAATCTTTAAAGATGCTGACATTGTTTTTATGTTAAAATTATAAACTCTATATAAATAATACTTGTCTTGATATCGTTCAGAAAATTCAACTTCATTTTCTGATATGTGAAATATATTATTTAATCCTCCTTTGGTTGTTTTTACTTCTATGTATTTTTCATTTTCATCTTTATCATATGAAAGCACATCAAATCTTTCGGCATTTCCAGCGATTTCCCTTGTTGGAAAAACTTTATTGGCTAGATCTTCTCTCCCTTCCATTATAAGTCTAGTTTTTTCATATTCTACAACAATATCTTCACCTTTTCTCCCTAATTCTGTATTCTTTTTTATTTCACCTTCAAAATTGATATTTTTATTACTATAAAATTCATTTGTGTTTTTCCCATTTCTAGTTTGATCATTGTAAGAATATTCTGTTTCCTCTTCATTTAATTCTAATGTAAATTTTTTAGTATCGAACTTTTCAATATCATATGTATCTATTTTTCTATCATTTATTAATCTATTTGAATTGTCATCATTCCAGTCTAAAATCTGCCACTTGAAATAAACAGGTTTTTCTTTTTGGTTATCATGATCTACATATGCTAATAATCCCATATATGTGTAATCTTCTTTATCAGATGTCCTTAAGAATAAGTATATATTATTTTTCAAATAATCATGATTTATAAAGTCAACTATTCTTGATTCATTTAATGTTTGAGAAGGTTGTGATTGCCAAGTTAAAATTCCATTTTCATCTATGTTTTCATCAAATTTATGACCAGATTGTTTTTTTCCATATGTTACTAAAAATATATAATCATGTTTAGTTCTAGGCACTCTTATTATTCCTTGTAATCCCCAAGAGCCTGATTGTGGTGTAAATTTTGTATCTGGTGAGAAAACATCATGTATATCTCTTCTTGAATATTTTCCATATTTAACTAATCCTCTCATTTTTTCTCCTTATTTACATTTTTTATCAATATATCATAAAATTTTCATTTTCTCAATAATTTTCAAATTATTTCTATAAAATAGGCACAATTCTGTGCCTATTTTATCTCTCACTACTCCTCTCTTTTTTCTTATCCTTAACTTTTCCCTATTTTCTACTATTCCTCTCTACAACCTTTCTAATTTTTTCTTTTAGCAAAAATTAATTTCAAATCTCCAAAATTATTATTTTTCGTTTTCTATTTATTGGTAGTATACTTCACCACATGATCCATCCATTGTTTTACACTCTACAAACTTGTCATCGCCATCCTTTACCTCCTTACAATTTTTCTTAAAAAGGAGATTGGGGTATCCCCATAGTTTAGCATTTGTGTATATACAAATGCTGTGCTTATTAGGACATAAAAAAGTATAAATATTTTTCAAATCAGTATAAAAAACCAAAAAGAAAAAAAGCGAGCGAAAATTTGGACATTACCCAAATTTTCTCACGCTAATTAATTGAGTTTTTTACAGTCCCTTTTTAGCTTGTCCTTTATCTTTTCTTTAACCCTTAAGCTCACTTTACTGTAAGCATTTTCTCGATTATCGTTTCTTGCTCAAAACCTGTGTTGCACCTTCAACATACCTCCAAACCCCTGAACTTGCTGCTAAATTTCTTAAACTTAGCCTTTGTGCATAAGATAAATTTTGGCCAACATCGAAAGCTGTTCCAGCATAATGTTGTGATTGACAACATACAGTTGAACATACAAAAATTTGTTAGAAGATAAGTATGTTTTGAGTTTTTAGATGTCATTTATTTTTATGTAATAAAAGAGTTTAAATTGAAAAATCTTTTAGCTATGCTAGGGGATTTTTAATTTTCTCAAAATTATTTGAGTAATTGTGTAATAAAAAGAAAAACAACGAAAGGAGTTTACTATGTCAGAAAAAAGATATTATTGGTTAAAGTTATATGATACTTTTTTTGAAAATAAAACAAGTAAGTTTATTCGTCGATTGCCTGACGGAGATAAAATTTTATTATGCTATCTAAAATTACAATTAAAACTCCTCAAAAATGAAGGAGTTTTTTCGTATGAACATTTATGTGATAGTGTAGCAGAAGAAATTGCTCTTACACTTGATGAAGATGTAAATATTATCAAACTTTTACTTGCTGCATTAGAAAAAACAAAAACGATTGAATATTTTGATGATGACACTTTTATGTTATCAGAAATGCAAGACTTAATTGGTAGTGAAGGATCAAGTGCTGCAAGAGTTAGAAAACATCGTGAAAAACACAAAATGTTACAAAGTAACGTGCCAGTAACAAATGGTAACTCCCCTGTAACTAATCTGTTACGGAGAGAAAGAGATAGATATAGAGATAGATAATAAGATGATGATAGATTATATATTTAATTTAGTGATAGAAAAAAGCCCAGAAATTTCTCAAAGTTTTTATGATTTAATTGAAAAATTGGAACTGAACTATCCTAAAGAAATTTTATCAAGATTGCAAAAAGACAAAGTAATCATGTTTAAAACAATTATTTTTGTACTCTATATATTAGAAAATGAGCATTTTGATAATATTTTAATGAGAGTAAAACGTGAAGAACTAATTAACCTATATTATATATGCTCGAATCAATGTACAGATAACTTTGTGGCATATTATAAAAAATCAATTATCAATAAATATACTGACAGGAGTTGATTCTATGCTAGATGACTATATGAACAATTTTACAAATATTGTATCTTCCATCTTCTTTGTAGGTTTTAAAGTAATTTTAGTAATTCTTGTTGGGTTATTAATATTTTCTTTAATTATGCTTGCAATTGGATGTTTGATAAAATCACAAAAGATAAGGTCGAAATTCTTAAATATAGTACCAAGTTTACTGGTAGGCATGTGTTTTTTCTTAACCCTACCCTATATTTTCGTACACTTTAAGAATTTAATTTAAAAAGTAGTGTGTTTCTTTATGATTAGCCCAAAAATAAATTGTAAGGAGTTGATTAATTATGAATTTATCAAAAAGAAAAAAACAGATAATTATAAAATTATCTACAATTGGAACAATGCTTAGTTTATTTGCAATGCAATCTAGTATGTGTTTTGCGACTGCTATCGGAACAGCAGAGGTAAGAACAGCAACTGACAATATCAAAAGAGTAATTACTTCTATTGCAATGCCTTTAGGTGGCGTTTTAATTTTTGCAAGTATTGTTGTAGCCGCATTAAAAATGATAGCCAATGCAAACAACCCACAAAAGCGTGCTGAAAGTATTGGTAGTTTGGCTTGGATTTGTGGCGGTGGCGTTGTGCTTGGAGCATCACTTATTATTGCAGGAATTATTGTAAATGTCGCTACAAATGGTACAGAAAATTTATTAGGAAGTTAGGAGGTTTAACATATGAGAGTTTTCAAAGTCCCTTTTGATGTTAAAAGAGAAGAAAAAATATTCGGCGGATATTTGAGTTTAAGACAAGTTATTTATTTAATGTTGTCAGCAGCGAGTTTCACAATGTTATTTTTGCCAATATCAATGGCAATTAAATTAACTGCTATTTTGATTATATCTATATTCTTTTTATTATGTGCTTTTTTCAAAGTTAATGAACAGAATTTTGATAAGTACTTTTTTTATGCTTTAAAATACTTATTTCGTAAAAAGAACTTTGTATATGAGAGGTGTTGCAAATGATAATCATGTTAATATTTCTAGGATTAAGTGCTGTATTTGTAATTGGTACAATTATTTACTTAAATCATAAGAAAAATACTACGAATAATAGTATTAAACAAACAAATCAGCAAGTATTGAACAAAGAAGATATTGAAGAAACCAAAAAAGAATTATCGCATATTTTAAAAGTAAAAATTAAGGACAATATGATTTGCTTAGGCAATCGCTATTCTTATGTCATTAGACTTGGTAATATTGATTATAATATGCTATCCAATCAAGAGCAAGATGCCATTGAAAATATATTGATACAGACTGCTCTAGCAATTGATTATCCAGTACAGTTTTTTAGCACAACGGAATATATTGATACCAGTAAAGTAATTTCTCTTATGAAACAAAATAAAATGAATAATTTGAAAGTACAAGAATATAAAGAATTTCTAATGAATTATTTGCAAAATTTGATGGAAAACCGATCTATTTCTGTTGTAAAAAATTATGCAATCATAAGTTATGACGGTCTATATGAAAATGCGGTAGAAGAATTAACACGAAAAACAAATGCTTTTAAGGGAAATCTATTAAGAGCAAAAATTGTGTGTGAAATATTAGATGAAGATGAATTGTACAATTTAGTTTATCGAGAATTAAATAAGAATTCTGCTTTAAATATCAGCACTTTAAAGGAAGGAGGAAAAAAACTATATGTGGGGAAAAAACAAAAAAAGAAAACCAATCAACATATTTAAAAATGTACCAAATATTATGGATTTACTTTTGCCAGATGTCCTATTAGAAAAGAAAGATTATTTGTGTTTAGGATATAACAAATTTTCAAGGACTTTTGTGATGACTGTATATCCTGAACAAACCTGGATTAGTTGGCTAGACGATCTTTTCTATATTGGAAACATTAATATTTCTGTAAAAGTAGAACCTTCTAGCAATGGAAATGTTATCAATCAATTAACCAAAAAACTCGTTCAAAGTCAATCTGAATATACCACTTATTCGAGACAACGGAAATATACTACATTTGCCAGAGTTAGAAAAACAGATAGCTGATTTAGAAGATTTACGAATGCTGATTCAAACAAATCAAGACAAGTTATTTTTTGCAACTGTTTTTATTACG
This sequence comes from uncultured Clostridia bacterium, assembly GCA_947573445.1. Classification (GTDB taxonomy): domain Bacteria; phylum Bacillota; class Clostridia; order TANB77; family CAG-508; genus Scatovivens. The sequence continues at coordinate 18,546 of CANPFR010000004.1, forward strand.
TTAAATGCTGAAAATTTGCAAGAATTAAATGAGAAAACAAAAATATTAGAAAGTGAATTGAACAAAAAGACTGCAATGATAAGAACGCTAACATTTAGACAATTAGAGGGCTTAAAAACAATGTTACCAGTAGGAGAATTACCAATTGAGGGTTATGAGAGAAATATGGTAGCAGGTGGAATTGCGACACTTATTCCAATTTCTAACCCTAATCTATCGCATGATAGTGGTATTTTTATAGGTAGAAATATGTACACAAATGCACCAGTTTATGTGAATACATTTATTGGTCCTCCTGCTCTTCCGAATCCACACGTTTTTATTTGCGGTACATCTGGAGGCGGCAAAAGTGTGGCACTTAAAACATTAACAGCAAGAAACATCGCGACTACTGGTTGTGGTGCTTTTTTTATTGATGTTGAACGGAGAATACACAAATTTAACAAATATGCTTGGCGGACAAGTTATGAAAATTGAACAAGGAAAGTCTAGCCGGAATTAACCCATTTGAATTAGAACCAGATATAAAAGGCGACAGACAGTTTTTAAACATCTTAGACAAAGTCGCAGAAATAAGAGCTTTACTTGCTACAATATGCAGAAATTATATGGGAAGAACCTTAAACGGAACAGAGATTACAGAAATTGAAATAATTGTTAATCAGTTATATGCAGAAAGACGGTATTACTGACGATATCAATTCACTTTTTGAGAAAAAAGGTGGAAAACTAGACAACGGTCAATACGTTGTTGGGAAAGTACCTAAGAAAATGCCTACCTTAACGGACTTCCAAAAAAAATTAGAAGAACGAGGAAATTGTGATGAACTTGCAAAATTACTAATTCCATTTTTGAGGGGAAATTCGTTAGGAATCTTTGATTGTGAAAGTACGATTACATCAGATGCCGAAATTCTAAATTTTGATATGTCAGAAATAAAAGACGAATTTACAAAATTGTATGCAAGTTTTGTGATTTTAACGTGGGTTTGGCAAAAATTTGTACTTAAAAATAAGGAAAAGAAAAAGATAATTGTTTGTGATGAGGCTTGGCTATTCTTAAAATATCAAGAATCAGCAGAATTTCTAGTAAATGTTGCAAGACGTGGCAGAAAGTATAATGTTCCACTTTTTATTGGCAGTCAATTTATTGATGAGTTTTTATCGTGTGAAGAACGGTAAAACAATTATTAATATTTGCTCTACAAGGTATTTATTTAAGCAAAGTCCTGGCAGTGTTGATAGTGTCACAGATTTTTTTAATTTGTCAGAAGGAACGAAGAACTTTTTAACAACTTCAAATCCTGGCGAATGCGTAATTAGTTTAAATAACAGTGTAACAGCAATCAAATTTGTTATTACAGACTATGAAAAGAATTTTGTATTTACTTAAAAATTAAGGAGGAAAAAATTTTGAAGAAATTAACGAAATGTCTCCTATTTCTTGTCGTTCTTCTCTTTTTATTAACACCACTCTGTTTTGGGAACGATATAGATTTTAAGGAGCAAATTAAAAATGAAGATGGATCATTATTTGAAAAGATAATTGCCGAATGTATTGGTGGGATTGCACAAACGGTCTTTGACTTTGCAACTGGAAAAGAATTAAATGTTGGATTTAAAGATTATGATACTTTAATTTTTAATAATGAAACAGATAACCTCTCCCCTTTTACTTCTGAATTATGGAATAAAACAATGAATTGGTACAAAGTTTTTGCCATTATTTCTGGCAGTTTGATTTTTATTGCAGTTATTATCTTAGCTTATAAAATTATTATTGTAGGAATGAATGCAACTAGAAAGAGTGAAGCAAAAGACAGTTTAATGAGATTATGCTTTCGGTGGAGCCTTTATTGCACTTGCCCCATTTTTTATAAGGTTGCTATTGTTTATGAATAATAGTTTAGTTCATGTTTTAGTGACGGCTGCAAACAATGGCAATTTAGATGCACAACTTGGAAACAGTATGCTAACCAGTATCAAGACTGGAAATGCGATTACAACAGCATTAGTAATTGCAATGTTTATTTATCTTTTTGTAAAGTTAAATATTAAATTTATTGTAAGACAATTTACGATTATTATTTTTACGATATTTACACCAATCGCTTGTCGGACTTTGGATTATCAATAAAAATGTAACTGCTGCAACGATTTGGGCTGGTCAAATTATGATGAATATATTTATGCAATTTATATATTGTTTCTTATTCCTTATTTATTTGGCTTTTCTGCCTTCTCGGAGGTGGCTGGGCGGTTTCACTGATTTGGGCTATGATGATTTTACCACTATCAGACGCACTTATGAATTGTTTGCAAAATTTAACAAGCCGAATTGCTGGCGTAGATAATGAACAAATGACAAATCGTGCTATGGGTATGGGAACAATGTTAGGATTTGGAATTGGAACAATGAAAGAGCAATTTGGTACTTCATCTAGCAATATCAAAATAGGAAATTCTGATAATAACCAAGATGGCGGAGTTAAAAACTTTATGAGCAGAGCAAAAGAAATTATATCTCCTAATATCAATTTAACGGCTGAAAACGATTACAACGGAAATGTAAATCCAATTCGAGATGTTATTCCAAAAGAAAGCAAAGAAATTAAGGAAACGAAAACAAATACAATGTCCGTTCCTACTCCAAGTGATAACAATAAATCGTATATGGCAAATGAAAATCAAGTTACTCCAAAATCTACTATTAGTAAAGTTGCACATACTGGAATTCAAGCAACAAAAGCATATTTAGAGATTGGAGCCAAAATGGCTGAAGGTGATTTTAATAAATCATCCTATAAACCTAGTCCAAACAACAGAAAAAGTAATTTTCAAAATACAGCCTATACACAATATGCTGATAAAATGACAACCAATAACAATTTCAAGAGCAATTTCAAGAAATTAGGTGATGAAAATGAACCTAAAGAATAAAGCAATGAAAAAAATCGCTTTTAAAGTAATAAAGCCTTTTCTCCCTTTTATTATTATCATTGTAGGATTGTTTTTTGCGATTTGTACAATTATTGATGCAATTTTTATTCAAGAAGTACAAACGGATAGCTCGATGCTCCCAGTAGCAGAAGCACAGTTAAAAGAAAAATGTATTCAAAAAGCAGAAACCTTAAACACCTGTCATAACTATCGAGATGGTGAATTGACAAATTACTTGCTTGATTTAGATAGTAGAGAAATAGACAAAGAAGTTCAATGGTCGCATTTATATGCTATCATGGCATTTCACAACATGGCTAACAATACAAAAATAGACGAAAAGTTATTAAATGAAGTGGCAGAAAGTTTTGAAAGTACGTTTATCTATGAGCAATCAACTGTACAGATTGAAACAACTACAATAGATGAAAATGGAAATAGCACAACGACTACAACACAAGAAACAGCCTATCTTTTAGTAGAAAGCGATTCCATTATTGGTCATTACAAGTACAATTACGAGGAAAAAACGATTGAAAATGGGAATAAAAAGACAACTGGCAAAGTATTTGTTGGCGAAGAATTACAAGGTCAAAAATATGAAAGATTGCGAGAATACTTAATTGAGAAATTACACGTTAGAAAAAGTGATATTGAAACGAATATAGAAATTGTAATTCAAGCAGCAAATGGCTATTATGAAGGAAAAGAAAATACAAATTGGCTAACTGGCAACTCGTCATCAAGCACAATTATAATTGGTGGAGCTGGACTTGTTTCAACAGATATGTTTACTTGGCCGATACCAGGTTATACAAAAGTAACATCGCCTTTCGGAATGCGAACACATCCTATAACTGGGGCTTACAAACTTCATTCTGGTACAGATATACGGTGCACCAATGCGGAGCAAATTTTGTGGCAATGGCAGACGGAACAGTTATAAAAGCAGCCTACAATTCAGCTTATGGAAATATGGTAATGATAGACCATCGGCGATGGAATTGTTACATTATATGCACATGGCTCTGAAATATTAGTCAAAACGAATCAAACCGTAAAACAAGGACAAGTCGTTTTAAAAGTTGGCTCTACTGGCTATTCAACAGGTCCACACGCACATTTTGAAGTAAGAATAAATGGAAACTTTACAGATCCAATGGATTATTTTCAAGGAGGTTAAAAAATGGTACTAATATTCACAGATAATGAACAGTTAGATAGAGATTTAAACAAAAAAATTCCAAATAGTAGAATTGTTTATTATCCAGATTATATTTTGGAAGAACCAGAAGCAACAACATTAATTGCAACGATTCAACCGAACAAATATAATTTTAAAGATTTTATGTTTAAAGTAAGAAATAGAAATATACAAGTTATACTCATTTTAGAAAATGAAAAAGCAAAAGAATTGAATGATGCTTTAACGCTAGGTATTTATGATATTATATTCGATCCTTTTGATTTGAGCGAGGTTTCTGAAAAAATCATAAACCCTACTCCATTTTCTAAGATTTCAAAATATATTGAAAATATTTTAGAACTGCAAAATAAGTAGTTCTATTTTATTTTAAATTTTTAAGGAAGGAGGTTTGAATCTTGAATAAACGCATAAAAAGAGTAATCATACTATCAATTGTTGCAATTATTATTGTTATAGCCATCATAGCAAGTTACTTTATTGTCAAAAATCGAAAAAATCAGGAAAATATACAAAATGTATTAGAAACTTATACAGAAGATACTGTATCAGACAGACTAAATAATGATGAAGTGACTTCGGCAAATGATTTAATGCTAAAAATTGATGGCGAAACGGTGCTAGGTGTTATTAAAATCAACAAAATCGATTATGAAGGCTTGATTTATGAGGGTACTTCTCTTGATACACTTGATAAAGGTGTGGGACATTTTGAGCATTCTCCATATCTAAATGGAAATGTTTGTTTAGCAGGTCATAATTATAAAAATTGTTGGGCTAAACTTCACACTTTGGAAAGTGGTGATTTAATTACTTATACAAGTTTTTTGGGTAGCAAGCAATATAAAGTAAATCAAGTGATAAAAATTGCCGAAACAGATTGGTCTTTATTGGAAAATACCGATGAAAATATTTTAACACTTATAACTTGTGTAAAAGGAAAACCGTCTCAAAGGCTTTGCGTTCAAGCAGTTGAGGTACATTAAAAAATTTTTTTTGAGCGTTGCCTTTTAGGTTCAAAAGATGTTATACTATAAAACAATAAATAAAAAGAAAGGGTGATGTCTTATGAATAAGAAAAAAATAATGTTAGGAGTAGTTGTATTTTTAGTAGTAATAGGTTGCTTGGGAATAAAACTTTTAAATAGTACACAAGTTGCTACTGAAGAAAGTAACACAAATGAAATACCAGAAAATACAATTATTGAAGAAATGGCAATGGAAAATGCAGTAGATACTACTCAAATGGAAAGTATCGTAGATACCACCCAGCCAGTAGAAAACACAGATGAACCACAACCGACAAACTTAGCAGAAACCACAAAAAAAGAAACTACGAAAACAGTTTCTAAAACAAAAGCTGAAGTTCAAGAACAACCGAAAGCACCAGTGCAACCAGAACCACAAGTACAACCTGAAACAACATTAGTTGCACAAGAAGTACAACCAGAGATAAAAGCAACAACAGAGTTGCAAATTAACAAAAAAACAGAAGAAACACCTAGCCCCCCTATTCCGGTTGCTAGTAATCCAGTAGAAGAAACAAAAGATACTGTTCAAGGAGATACATATGTATATAATGCAGAAATGACACAAAGGATAGTAGATATAATTAATAATAATCCTAGTGAATTTATGAAAACTTATGGCTTTACAGTAAGTATTGATAGTTCTATTCCAAGTCTTACTAACCAATTTACATTTTTCGAGAATAGAGTTATTGAAAAAATACAAAGTAAGTTTGGCACAATTAGAGTTTACGCACAGGATCATTATTTAAACGGAGAATATCTATTTACTGAATGTTATATTATTTAAACATTATAGTACTTCCCTTAAAAGCCCTTCTTATATCAAAAAAAGGAGGGACTTTTATATGAATAAAAAAGTTAGAAAAATAGGAGCAATCCTATTTTTATTTATGATTTTATTTTCAAATTGTTTTAATGTTATATATGCTTCAACACAAATCACAGAGGCATATATTCAAAAAGTTGGAGATGCTCCCCAGCATTTACAACATTATAATGCTTCAAAGAAAGCATACACTTATGTTATTTGTTCGATTGTAGGACATAATCAGAATGGAGTATTTTACCCAGCATATTGCCTAAATCATGACCTAGATGGTGCAGAAAAAGGTGCTTACAGTGTTGATATTGACGCTGCTTACAATAATCCGGCTGTGTGGAGAGTGATCAAAAATGGTTATCCCTACAATAATATGGGACTAAGCGATTGGGATGCTTTTGCTGTTACAAAAATGGCAGTTTATTGTGTATTAGGACAATCCAATTTAGGAGATTTTAGAGCAGCTCCAGGCGATGGCACAGCAGAAGCAATGATGGCTCAATTAAATAACTTAGTAAATATTGGATTTAATGGTGGCGAATCACAAGCGGTTGGGACTATATCTATTAATAAAAATGGCGAATTAACAGAAGAAGGAGATTATTATTCTCAAAGTTATAGTGTTTCTTCTAATGTTGAAATGGATCAATATGTAGTTACAGGTATTGCAAATTTTCCAGAAGGAACTCGTGTAACTAATGGAAATGGAGCCGATCAAACTACTTTTGGAAGTGGTGAGACATTTAAAATTATGATACCATCAAGCGGTATGACACAAGATATAAATGGAATAATTGGTGTTCAAGGAAGATGTAAAACATATCCTATATTGTATGGACGAAGTCGTGTTCCTGGTAAGCAGGATTATATGGTAACAATGGATCCGTATGGTGATGATTCAAGCAACGTTCCACTTGATATAAAAACAAATACAGGAAGAATTGAAATCATAAAAAATGATACAGAAACAAACTTGCCTATTGAAGGTGTTACCTTCCAGCTTATGAAACAAGATGGAACAATTGTGGCCACAGCCACGACAAATGCACAAGGACAAGCAATTTTTTCTGAATTATATCAGAATGATTATATTTTAAAAGAAATTGCAACAAATGAGAATTACATTTTGAACGAGCAAACTTGGAATGTAAATGTAAAATACAACAAGACCACTTCCCTTACTATTACAAATGAGCATAAGAGAGGAAATCTAGTTGTTTATAAGGTTGATAAGGACAATAACAAAGTTGTCTTAGGAGATGTTGAATTTGATTTATATTCTGAAGAATTTGACAGAGTAATTGGAACTTATCACACAAACGTAAATGGCGAAATTCGAGTAGAAAATTTAAGAACTGGAAATTACAAATTGATTGAAAAAACTACAAATCAATGGTATGACTTAACCTCTGACACGAATGTAGTAGTAAAATGGAACGAAGATAATCCTACAATGGTTGAAAATGAACTTAAAAAAGGTCAAATCAAAGTTATTAAAGTAGATTTGGATAAAACGGAAGTAAAATTGGAAGGTGTTGAATTTGAAGTGCTTGACGAAAATGACAAAGTATTAGAAACAATTACAACAGATGCCAACGGCGAAGCCTTAACAAACAGATACCCTATTCGTGATTTTGAGAAATTAAAACTTCGTGAAACAAAAACACTTGAAAATTATGTTTTAAATGACGAGGAAAAAACAATCGTTTTAAAGGAAAATCAAATTGAGAATATCACTTTTGAAAACGAGAAGAAAAAAGGACAAATCAAAGTTATGAAAGTTGACTTAGATAATAATGAGGTAAAAATACCAGATGTTGAATTTAATGTTTACGATGAAGCAGGAAATATTGTTGACACTTTAGTTACAGACGAAAATGGTGAGGCTACAAGTATAAGACTTCCAATCGATCAAGAATACAAAGTACAAGAAACTAAAACTGGCGAATGGTATGTTTTAAACGAAGAACCACAAACAGCTATTTTAGAGCAAGACCAAATCACTGAATTAACATTTGAAAACGAAAAGAAAAAAGGACAAGTTCGAATTATTAAAGTTGATTTAGACGACAACGAGGTTTTACTTGAAGGAGTTACTTTTGATATTTTAGACGAAGATAAAAAAGTTGTTGATACTATTGTAACAGACAAAAGCGGTGAAGCTACAACAAAAAGATTACCTATCGATCAAAAATATACTGTCGTTGAAAAAGAAACTAGAAAAGAGTATGTCTTAACAGAAGAAACGCAGACTGTAGAATTAAAGCAAGATGAGATTACTTCTATTACTTTTGAGAATGAAAAAATTAAGGGTTATGTAGAAATCACAAAAGTTGATAGCGAAACAAAGGAAACTTTAGAAGGTGCAGAATTTGGTATTTATAATGAAAATGACGAGTTAATTGGAACATTAAAAACAGACGAAACAGGAAAAGCAAAAAGTGAATTAATCCCTTATGGCAAATATTACTTAAAGGAATTAGACACAGGTTCTGTTTATTATTTGTTAAATGAAAATACTTATGAATTTGAAATTGTAAATAACCACGAAACGATACCAGTAACAATAGAAAATGACGGTGTTGACATCGAAGTAACCGTTGAAAAAGAAGGTACAACAGAAATTAAGCCAGGCGAAAAAGTCGATTACGTTTTCTCAAATGTGGGAAATGCGTCAAATGTTTATTTGGAGAATTTCAAATGGTTTGATTATATTCCAACCGATTATATCAGATTGGAAAAAATGACAACAGGTACTTGGAATCAAGATTTAGCTTATAAAGTATATTATAAAACAAATATGTCAGAAGACTATATCTTATTTAAAGATGACTTAGTTACTAGCGAAAATTATGATTTAGATTTTACAACCGTTGAACTTGCAGATAATGAATATATTACTGAAACAATGTTTGATTTTGGAAAGGTTGATGTAGGCTTTAAAGAAGATACAAAACCAACAATGCAATGTGGCTCACTAGACACATTAAAAGATGGCGACACTTTCACAAATCATACAAAAACGATTGGTACTTATTATGGAATAACTGCTGAAGCAAATAGTAAATGGACTACGATTACACATATTCCACAAGAAATACCAACCAATACCCCACAGGCAACGCCTGTATTACCTAAAACAGGTAAATAATGAAAGGATAGTTAATCCTTGTAAATTTGCCCTTCAAAAATTTAATTTATAAGGAGGATTTTATTATGGAAATTACAGAAGTTAGGATTTTTAAAGCAAAACAGAGAGGAGCCGTAAAGGCTTATGCAAACATCGTTTTAGACGGTTGTTTTATTATTAGAGGGATTACCCTATTGGAGACAGAAAAAGGCAGATTTATTTCAATGCCATCAAGAAAGTTAAGGAATGAAGAAAAATCATATCGAGATGTCTGTCATCCATTAAATTCTGATACAAGAACAGAATTAACCAAAACAATTTTTGATGCTTATGATGAATTCGTAAAATCAGAAGAAAAATAGGAAATTTTTTCTTTTTCATGTTGCCCTTCAAAAATATTCTAAAGAAAGGATTTTATTATGATTATAAATGAAAAATTAACCAAAGAATTAGACAAATTACAAGAAACGATTCGTTTGCTTTCTTCTAACAATAGTATAACTGATATACAATTAGAAAACTTTTTAAAGACTTTTGAAAAGACACGTTATAACATACTTTCCGAAATTAAATTGTATAATAAAAATGTCGAATTTGAGTATGAAAAAATCAAAATTATCGATGATGAATACAAAGCAGAATTGACAGATAATATTTTGAAAATATATGTCCCAGAAGTGATGCCTTCATACAAGAATTTAAAAACACATACGCATAAAAGAATCTTATTAAATATTGCAGAAATTACAAAGCCATTTGCTAACCAATTTGGAAGTGAAGTCTTTATTTTTATCAAAGTATTTGACAAAATTTTAGGTTGGGATATTGATAATAAATTTATCAAACCAATTGCAGATGGATTGATAATGTCAGGTGCAATTCAAGACGATAAAATGACAAAAATGTTTTATTCTGCGAAGGGTGAATTTTCGGAAAATCCACACACAGAAATTTACGTTTTTGATAGCCAAGAAGTGAGCAATTTTTTGAAAAAATACAGTACAGAAAAGTAGCACTTTGAGAAGCTTTTTTGATACAAGAAATTGTGCCATATTAAGAAGTAATCAATTATAAGAGTATCAAAGGTTTTAAGATTTTGAAATGCTATTTTAACGTGTGGAGGTAAGTAGGCGATAGCGAAAGCTATCGAATATCTTACCAAAGGACAATTTTTTGTTCCAATTTTGGGGGTGATAATTTGAACTATTTTCCAAATGGTGATGAAGAAATTTCTTTGATAAAATTTGTTGCAAAATTTCAATATTTATATGCAAATGATTCGAAATATTTTTTTAAAACAAAAGACTATTATCGAAAGAGAATTATTAGTCTAGTAGATAAAAAATATTTAAGAAGAATAAATGTTAATTTGGTCTTAGGTGAATTAGGAATTGAATATGTGAAATCATTTCACTACGAATATAATGTGCTCAATAGAAATAAAAAATATCTTCCAAGATTGTTATACATTAGCAACTTGGGGGCATATTTTTTTGCTTGTAAAACAATTACTTTTATCCCATCTTTTGATATAAAAGATAAAGAAATTTTGACTACAACAGCCAGAAAATTTGTAGGTATATTTAATATTAGTGGTATTGATTATTTAACTTATTATATTTCTGGAGAACATACGAAACAATATTTAAGTTCTGTTATTTATGATATTCAAAAAGAAAGGAACTACAGTAATATTCTTGTATTGGTAAATGATTTAACCAGAATTGATGTTAGCGATTTTGCTTTTGGTTTAAATCAAGTATTAGTTGCAGAAGATAACGAATACAATCGTGAAAAGCTAAAATACACGCATAATATAAATTGGCATAAAGTGATTGAAGATTATTATAAAAACAAAGTGTATTTGGCAGAATACAGATTTTGTGATTATACTGATTATCAAAACAAGTATGTATCGACTTTCTATTTTTTAGATACTGAAAAAATAAACAGAATCAAGCAATTTTTAAGAGAAAACAAGAATAAAAATGCAGATATTATTTGTAGCAGCGAACTGAAAAACGAAATTCAAAAAGAGATTCCAAATGCAAATTACATTACAATAGATTTGGAGAAATACATTGACAAGGAACGTAGGTTTTATGAATAAGAAGATTGGTTTTTATGTATTTTTAGGGATTTGTTTTATTTTAAATATTGTGCTAGATACGCACATAAAAAAGTATTTTGAAATATTGAATATATGTTTTGGAAAGAGTATTGTTTTAACCAATAAATTATATGCCATTATTTGCCTTGTAAATGCCCTTATTTCGATTTTACTTATTGTAGATGTCATATTAGTCGTATTCAAAAAAGAAAGCCAAAATGAAGGTATAAATTTGAAAGAAAAAGATGGAACTTATGGAACAGCAAATTGGATGAATGAAACTGAAATGAATGAGGTTTTAGGACTTAATGATACACCTGGCATCATTCTTGGTAAGCATAACAAAAACATTGTCAAATTACCTTTTGAAAGTTATTTTAATAAGAATATCTGTGTATTTGGTAGTTCTGGAAGTAGAAAAACAACTGCATTTGTACAACCTAATCTTTTAGAATTATCTAAATACAAAAAGTCCATCATTGTAACTGATCCAAAGCGGTGAAATTTATCGAACAACATCAAGCTATTTTAGAAATATCGGTTATACGGTAAAAGTATTTAACTTAAAAGATATGCGACACTCGGATAGATGGAATCCACTACGGAGAAAATGAAAATATTAATGATGTTCAAACAAGTGCGAATGTCATTATTTCTAATACGCAGAAACACAATAAACGGTGGCGATGAATTCTGGCCACGTGCTGAAGAAAATCTATTGAAAGCGTTTGAATTTTACTTTTTACAAATATTGGTCGATAAAAATAATTTGACGAATATTTATAAAAAAGTAGCGAGTGGCGATATAGCCGATATTGATAATATATTCAAGAGTTTACCAAATGAAAATCCTGCAAGAATGAGTTACAATATTTTTGCTTCTGGTTCTGATACGATAAAAGCAAGTGTTATTACTGGACTTGGCACAAGACTACAGTTATTTCAAAATGAGGATTTGCAAAAATTAACTTCTGAAAGCGATATTGATTTGAGCCTGCCAGCAAAACAACCTTGTATGTATTACATTATAACAGATGATATGGATTCTTCGTATGATTTTCTAGCTTCCCTATTCTATACTTTTTTGTTTATCAAATTAGTAAGATATGCAGATTCAAAGCCAAATGGTCGCTGTGATGTTGACGTATTTTGTTTTTTAGACGAGTTTGCCAACATTAGTCAGATACCGGATTTTAACAAGAAGATATCGACTGTTAGAAGCCGTGGGATTGGCTTAATTCCGATTTTGCAAAATCTGGGACAATTTCAAAACCGTTATCCTGATGGATTATCAGACGAAATTATCGGAAATTGCGATACGAGAATTGATATGGGAATTACAGACACTCTCACGGCACAATATTTTTGCGATTTAATTGGTGTATCAACAGTTGAAAGTACTTCCATAAAAAAGTCAAACTCACTAGAAGGAGATATTGAGGAATACGGTCAGAAAAACATATCGACTTTGAAAAGAAACTTATTGAATATAGATGAAATATTAAGATTACCTTCCAATGAATTGATTGTTAACCTTAGAGGAAATAAACCTATTATTTTAGAGAAAATGATATATAAAGAGCATTCCCTGTCTCGAAAATTAAAAGACAGCCCTATTTCAGATTATAAACCAAATTGGACCAAAAATTTGAACAGTAAAATAGTTGTAAAAGAAAAACATACTGATAATATTTCTAAAAAGCCTAAAGAAAAAAGCAAAATAGACTGGAATAGCTTTTGAGTTTGTGTTATAATCTACTCGAACAATAGTAAGTTATAGGGGAAGTTAAGATGAAAAGTAAAGAGATTAAAGAACTTAAGGGCGCTAATATGGATATTGATTTAGCTAGTGAAAGTGTTGATTGGAATCAAACTAGTTGCCCATGGAATGAAAGCGAAAATACAAAAGAACATAAATGTGCTATAAAGAATACTTCTATTTGTAAATATTTTTGTGGAATCAAATATTTAGATAGTGTGCTTTGTAGTTATCCATATGAAAATTTGGATGTACTAAGCGAAGATGAAATAGATAGAAAAATGAAATAGTTAAATTACAAGTTATAAGACAAATATGAACTAACATTATAAAGAAATGGAGAAATAAAATGGACGATAAAAAAATACAAGATTTAAACATAAGTGATACAATAAAAAGCATATTAGCAGATAGCAAAATAAAAACAATTAAGCAAATATGCCAAAAATCAAAAGCCGATTTAAAAGAACTTGGACTTACCAATAGTGAAATCAATCAAATCAATGTTCAATTACAATTAATTGGCTTAAAGTTAAAAGATAGTCTATAAAACGGTAGCCTCCTTTCCCTTGCCCTTCGTTTAAGAGAAGATATTAAGAAATTAGTATCTTCTTTTTTAATTAAAAAAATTAAATTGAAAAGGAGAAAAAAATTATGAAAGATATGAAAAATTTAAAGAAAAAAATAATAGCTGGAGCAGCTTTAACAATAGTGGGAGTAAGTGCAATATTGTTAGGAACAACCCACTCAAAATATACGAACAAAATCAGTGGTAATGGAGAAACAGAAATTGCCAAATGGTATTTTGCAGTTAATGATTCAACCGAAGAAATGGCAACCATTAAATTAGCCGACACTTACAATCAAAGCACGTTGATTAACGGTAGAATTGCACCTGGAACAAGCGGAAGTTTTGACCTAATTGTAGATGCAGGAGATAGTGAAGTTGGCGTAAAATATGAAGTCGATTTCCAAAATGAAGTAAATAAGCCAACCAATTTGAAATTTACTTATGGAGATAAAACATTTACTAATATTGAAGAATACGAGCAATATTTCACAGATACGATTGACGCTAACGATACAAACAAAACTAGAACTTTAACAGTTAATTGGGAATGGCCTTACGAAAGTGGCGATGACGAAACTGATACAAATGAAGGATTAACTGCATTGGATTACACCTTCGATATTGTTGTTACTGGTACACAAGTTGTTCCTCAAAAATAATCAATATGAGAAAATTAATAAGATTTCTTTTAGCACTGGGTATATCCATTTTACTAAGTTTATGGTTATTTTATCAAATGACAAATGGAGAATTACTTACAAAAGTGGCTGGATTTAGTGTTTTAAGAGTAGATTCTGGCAGTATGGAGCCATCCATTTCTGTTGGAGACATTTTAATTATTAAAGAATGTGGGAATTACGAGGTAAATGATGTTATCACTTATAATGTAGATAACGACTACCTCGTAACCCACAGAATTATTGAAAAAAAGGAAGATAACAATTTTGTAACCAAAGGTGACAACAATAACACAAAAGATAATGATAAAGTAACAAAAGAAAATATCGAGGGAAAAGTTATCCTCAATTCAAAACTACTAAAATTTGTTTATAAACATTGGTTTATAGCAATTATAGTAGTTTTGTTAATTTTAATTATATTGTAAAAAAGGAGAATAAACATATGGATATAACAAAGAAAAAAATAATAAAAGCAATTTTAATCATTGTATTGATTATTATAATTTTACTGTTAAACTGGTTATTTTTAGGTGGTAGAAGTTTCTCAAAATATAAGAAAAAACTTGATAGCAATAGTTTGACAGAAATTGCGGAGCCAGTCTTTACTGTTGATGGAGCAAGCAACATACTAATAGACGGTATTGATGATACTGTGTACGAGTTTTCTGTTAGAAATTACGATAATTTCAGCACAAGTGAAGTTGATTTAGACTATACCATCCAAATTGTAAATAACTCTGGGGCAAACTTAGAATTTATACTAACCAAAGACGGTAAAACAGTTAGCCTAAATAACAATAAAACAAATTCAATTTCTTTATCAGGTTTAAAAAAGCAGACGGACAATTATAAGTTACAAATTAAATATCATAACAATCCTGCCATCGCCTACGATATTACTGGAAATGTGCAAATTAAAGTAGAAGCAGTTCAGGCAAAAAAGTAATTTGCGAGGTGTAATATGGAAGATAAAAAAGATTTTTTCGGAATTTTATTAAATGATAGAATTCCAAAACTTGATAAAAGAAATGAATTTAATAAAAAAGTAAAAGTCAGTTTTAATGGAACTGCTTATTTAGTAGAAGAAAATGACGATGGAGAATTGGAAAAAATCCAAATAGAAAATGATTATGAATTAAAGCAAGAAAGAGATTATCTAATTGAATTTACAAATGATAAAAATGAAACTTATGCTATCGAAATAAGAATTGAATTATCCTATATTTTTGTATTGCTATTGCTTTTTCTTTTAGGACTGGTAATTGGATTGGCATTGTGCAGACCGTGTGCAAAAGAAAGCTCACCTTTCTCAAAAATTTTTGATTATATTGATTTAGCAGTCATTGGATTAAATATTAATTCCAACCATGAAACGAACACAAATACAATCATTGATGACAATTTAATTCATAGAATTATTCACAAAACGACTGTTATTGATAACAAAAACGAAAAGCCACAAAATGTATATGATTTTGATGCAACATTTAAGCATATATCTTCTGACGATATCAATTTAACTAATACTATATCAGCCAAAAGTCTAGCCAAAAATAAGATTGCACCAGGTGTCGAAGGTTCTTTTGCAATTAATATTAGTAGCAAAAAAAGCACAACAGATATGAAATATAACATTAAATTTCAAGACATCACCAATGATAAGCCTAAGCATATGACTTTTCGTGTTAGAGGCTATAACGACGAATATTCTAGTTTGCAGGAATTAGAAGAAAGTCTAATTGGAAATATTGAAAAACAATCTCAAAAAACTTATATCATTGATTGGAAATGGGATTATGAAACTGGCGAAAGTGCTACATCCATAAAAGAAAACGATTCAATTGATACGAGCGAAGCCCAAAACTTAAATAGTTATAAGTTTAAAATTGAGGTATTTGGAGAGGAGGTAATATAATTGAACAAGAAAATTTATATCATTACAATACTTTGCCTACTTTTAGGCATATTTTTATCTCAAAAATGTTATGCAAAATATGTTTTAGGTGGCAATTTAGAAATGAATGTTTATATTGATAAAACACCACCTGTTATTGATTTGATAAATGGTGAAAAAACCGAAAGATTTCCTCATACACAGCCAGATATTATCAAACGAACAGAAGATACTAAAATTGATACAAGCGATAATATAAAAATCGATCATAATGAAATTCGCTATAACCCATCAGAAAATAAGTTTGATGATAAAGAGCCAGTAAATTTCGATAATGGCAAAACGATAACTGATGAAGGTTTTTACGAAATTACAGCGGTTGACACTTCTGGAAATACGACTAAAATTGTTGTGTTAATCGACAAATCAGCACCAGAAGTTACTGTAAAATATTATAAGAAAAATCAAATCAGTAATTTAGAATTCAAAAATACAAATGATGTATTTAGAAACGGAGGTGCACTATGTTAAAAGTTAAAAAGAAAATAATTTCATTGTGTGCATTGTTAGTAGTTTTTCTGCAAGTATTTATGCCATTTGCTAATCAATGCTATGCTACTTCAGAAGAAACAAATATAATCGAAAATTCAGTGGAAAATGATACAGAAAATATTAACAATACAGAAGAAAATACAGTTACTGATAATAAGATAGAAAACAAGAATGTTCCAAAAGACACTGATAATTCAAACAACAATAATATTATTCAAAATGAAACGATTGAAAATCAAGAAATATCAGAAAATGAAACACCTCAAGAAAATTTAGTCGAAAATGAGATAACAGAAGTCGAAGATAATAATGAACTTGAAATACAAAATGAAATGAACGGAGACGCTGGAATTTCTGTTGCTTCTGCTTCAGGTTTTGGCGTTGGTGCAGGAAATGAAGGAGAGTTTTGGAATGCATTTTATAATACTGGTGTTTCAGAATTAACAACCAGTCAAGTTATTCGTTTGAATTCGACTTATACTGTAAATCACAATATAAGGATAAATTCATCTTCTACATCTGGAGGTAATGCACTTCAACTATCTTCTGGTTGTAATATTGTCGTGCCCAATGGCTGCGTGTTGACACTCGATCGGTATGGTAGTTGATGGCAGAAGTTGGGGAAACAATGACGGAAAGCCCTGCATAACCGTGCAAAATGGTGGTGTTTTAATGTTAATCGAACATTCTATCATTGACCGGTGGTACCGGAAATTGGGGAATTAATGTTGAGAGTGGAGGACAATTATTAGTTGTTTCTGCTCAAATAAGTTATTGCGATCGTCGGAATTGTATTACAAGGTGGCTCATATTGTGACCTTGCATCTGGAACAGCAGTGCAATGGTGGGGAAATGACGGAAAATCAGTTGACATTACACACAATGGCACAGGGATTTACTGTGGTGGAAATTATCATGGCAGACTTGTTGTTAATCATACCTCTCAAAATAGTGAAAAAGTTAACTTTGAAAATAACAGTTGGGGAATTTTTGCAGAGGCTCACTCTGGTACAATCAATATAGTCCGTGCTAGGATGGTGAGAAATCGGTTGGGCAGTTTATACTTTTCGGAAATATGACAATCAACAATGTAAATGGAGCCTTTAATGCAAGAGGAATTGTCAATGACGGTGGAACAGTAAATTTTGATAGTGGAAGTTTTTATTCTAATGCATCAGACCTAAAAGAGTATGGAATATACAATAATTCAGGAACGGTCAATGTAAGAGGCGGATCAGTGTACAATAGCAATATTGGCATCTGGAACGCAGGAACAATTAATATGTCTGCTGGTAATAGTGGTAATAACACAACTGGTGTAGAAAATTATGGAACGTTTAACCTATCTGGAGGAAATGTAAACTCTGGAACGTATGGAATACAAAATTTTGCAACCTGTTCAATGAGTGGTGGAACAATTAACGGTTTTCTTACTGGTGTTAGAAATGTGGGAACATTTAATATGAGTAATGGAAATATAACCAGTAATTCGGTTTATGGAATGGTAAACGAAGCATCAAATAGCATTACAGGACAAGCCTATTTAACAGGTGGGAACATTTCTGGAAACACGAAATATGACATTTATCACGGAAAAGCAGATACAGATGGAGCAGGTGCAGTTTACCGGTGGACTTAGAATTGAAAGAAATGATACTGTAAATAGTTCAATTTTTCTTGCTGGATATGATAATTATATTTATACAGGAAACAGTACTCCACAAATCAATTCGATAACATTAGCAGATGCACATTTGGAAAGATTAGTGATAAGGTCAGCTAATACAAACAATGCCCAAACAATGCAAAATAGAATAAATGTTAAAAATAAAGGAAGTTATTATTGCAAAGCAAATGCAACAAATCATTCAAATTATGTAGTATTATGGGTTAATTATACAGTTACAACCCAACACAAAACAAAAGATGGAAAAACATTAGATACAACAACGAAAACCTATGAATATAAAGAAAATTACACAACAGAACCAAAATCTTTCGAGGGATATATATTGTCAGAAACACCAACCAATTCGACTGGCTCAACAAATGGAAATATCACTGTTGTTTACTATTATGAAGATGATGCCAATGTGGCTATTGTAAATTACAAGGACCTTTTATCTGGAATTGTTTCGGCAAAATATTGGTACAATGCAAGTAGTGAAAATTTTAATGGAAGTGGAACGGATTTTGCAGACGGAAAAGTATTCGAAGATTATGGATATTATAAAGTTATTGTTGTCAATGGCATTGGCTTGCAAAAAGAGTTAATATTTTGTTTGAATAAGGATTCAGTAAAAAGATAAGCGATTGACATTTTTTGTAGCTTAAATTAAAATATATTTAGGAGAAAAACTATGGTGGATGATTTAGATAGAATAGAATTTTATAATCAATTGGGAAATTGTAAATCCAAAAGAGAGATTGAAGATTTAATCAATAATATAGATAATGAAAATTTACTTGAAGTGATTTCAGAAAAATACAAGCAAGTTATAGAATTTAATAAAATTGAAGATGAAGAAAGATTAGTAAAAGACATTATCAGAATATTAGAAATTACTTATATTAACTTTTCAAGAAGAAAAGAAAGAGAAAATTAGTTAATAAAATAGAAAAGCATTTACTTCCAAATGTGAGGTAGGTGCTTTTTTTATTGGAGGTACAGCGATGAAAGAATTAGCAATAAAGGAACTTATGCGTAGTAAGGAAGAAAAACGAATATTAACAGGCAAAATTAGCGGAATTGAAGACGAGTATTACAAATTAAGAAATGAAAATATATCTTGTGCAATTGTATGGTATGAGGATATAAAAATTCTGATTCCTAGTCTACATTTGGGAATATCAAAAGTAAATAAATCTATGATTAGAGGGATGCTAGGAGCCGAAATTGATTTTATCGTAGTAGAAATAGATACCAATTCAAATATAGCAATTGCAAGCAGAAAAGATGCTATGGAATTACGTTCAAAGCTAGAGTTACCAAAGTTAAAATTAAATGACATTGTAAAGGTTAGAATTTTGGCTGTCGGTGTGAAGCATATCTTAGTAGAATTGTACGGTGTGGAAGTAATTATCAAGGCAAATAATCTGCAACATACTTATATTTTTACTTGCAAGGACATATATTTGCCAGGTGAATATTTAAAAGTCAGAATTAAGCAAATGGATCTTGAAAATAAGATATTTGAATTAAGTAGCAAAGATTTTCTGGAAAATCCCTATAAGACAATACGCAAATATATCACAGAGAGTGGAGAATATACAGGGAAAGTGATAGCATTTCCAAAGAAAAATAGTGGTGTTATTGTGCAATTAGATACTTCTAATATTACTTGTTTAGTCAGAGTGCCAGCCAGATTTAATAATTATCCACATTTTTTGGATAAAGTGTTGATAAAAGTTACTGAAATCAAAGAAGATAAAAAATTAATTTATGGATATTTAATGAGAGTTATTTAGGAGGTTTATTTATGATAGATAAATTAAAAGTAATCAATTTTTTGCAAGACTTTGAATGTGCAAAGTTAAACCAGTTGCAAATATTATATGGTGATTCTAAAAACAATTTTAAAGACATTTTGAATGGAAATCTAGTAAGTAAGAAAGGCGATATATTTGTATATAATACTGGAAAAATAAACAATAATATGCTGGTAGCATTAGATATTTTATGCAAATATAAAGGTCGCTATATAAAATTTTATCGAGGTTATGAGCCAATCAGTATATCATTTTTAAGTAAAGAAAACTTGATATATCATATCATTGTAGCAGATGAAGAAACGCAAAAAGGAGTAGTGAAACTTATCAATTATCCCACATCACTCCCCAAAGCAGATAGGCTAATTTTGGCCTTCCCCAGTAGGGAAGAGATAGAGAATATCGACTGTGAAATACCATTTTTGTATACTACTTATCCAGATTTCAAAATAATCAATAATGAATAAGAAATGAAAATAGCCTTAGATAAAATATCCAAGGCTATTGATTTATTTTCTATTAACAATATCTTTTAATGCTTTTCCTGCTTTAAACTTAGGTGATTTAGATGCAGGAATTCTTAATTCTTCACCAGTTTGAGGATTTTTTCCTTTTCTAGCTGCTCTTTTTACTACTTCAAAAGAACCAAATCCAACTAATTGAATTTTATCTTCTTTTGCCAATGCTTCTGTAATTACCTCAATAAGTGCATTTAAAGATTCTTCTGTTACTTTTTTCGTTTGTTCAGTTTTTTTAGCCATTGCTTCGACTAATTCTGCTTTGTTCATTGTATAATTCTCCTTTCTTACATTCTAGTTTAAATTTACCAAATAATTTGTATAATGTCAATAGAAAATCTATTTGTTATATATATCAATATTTTCGTTTTAAATTTTACCTAAAACAGCCGAAATTATGGTTTTTGGTCCAGGTTTTGAAAAATGACAAAGATACAAATAATTTAATAACTTTTCTTCCTCACATTCAAGTGTCATCATATTTGTCGCATTTATAATATTACATTTTATATTATGAGCAGTTTTGCCATATTTTTCAGCAACGATAGGATAAATGTCCTTTTCTAAATTATCATCATAATAATCCTTGGAAATATACAACAAGTAAATTGTTTCAATCAAGTATTTCGTCCCATTATAAGATAAATTGTAGCCTAAATAACATAATTCATTTTTTATCTTTTCCTTAATTATATTTTCTCGAGAATCCTTTTTTAAAAAAGTCTGTGAACTTACTCTTGATATAAGCAATTTATTAATTGACTTAGATACTTCATTAATATTATTGGACTTTATTATATAATTGTTTTTACTTGGCGAAATATTAGATATATCTTGTTGTTCTAAAAGCATAATTGTAGAATTTTCCAATTGTTCTTTACTAATTATTTTTTTATGCTTTATTTCTTTATAGTCAGAAAATTTAAAATCCATTAAAATTACATCAATATTATGGTTTGAAACTGCAAATGATATTTCCTCCATATTACTTGCTATTGCACAAAGTCTTATATTTTTATTTTCTACAGTTATATTATTAATCAACTTTTTACAATATTTCATGTCTTCTTCGACTAATAGTACATTTACCATAATAAAACTTTTCCTCCATTTTTTTCTACATTTAAATTAGAGAAGAGTTTTTAAAAAAAGGGGTTCAAATTTTATTAAAATTTTTTTATCTTTTTTTATCTTTTTTTATCTTTTTAATTTTTTTATATTGATTATGCTAAAATAATGCTGTTTAGCATTGTTGCTTACATAGAACAGTGTTGGTCGATTGAAAAATAAATAGTTTTATAAAAAATCGACTAATATAGGAAAATGATTAGTTTCAACAACAGGAGGTAATTTTATGAGAAATTTTAGACGGCTTGGAGCGTTATTATTGACAGCTCTCATGATTATTGGAACTACTAACACAACTGCTTTTGCAGCAGACGTATCGCAAAATAATGAATCTAATGTAATTACAAAACCAGAAACTGTCTACGAATTTGAGATTACACCTGAAATGGTGAATGCAGATGGTTCTGGAATTATGCCAATGTCAACAATTGATCAGAGTTTTAACATGACAACCTCACATACTGGCAGTACGAGAACATATTATGGCAATACGCTTAGATACGGTATATCTGTAACAGATGCTAATGGAAATGCAGTCGATAATATTGTAGCTATACGGCTATATCGTTCTAATGGTTCACTTGTGTCAGAAGATCAGGTTTGGTGCAATGGAGGTCAATATGTTAGAGAAGCACCTATTTCTTCTGGCTCTGCATATTATTTTAAGTATTTATTAGCTTATGGCACAACAAGGACTTTAAAAGTTCATATGTATATCATGTCATATTAATATTATTATTTGATGCTCACTTATCAATCATTTTCCTATAACAAAAAGCATGGCGTTTTAGCCATGCTTTTTACTAAGTATTTAATTCTATATCCATAATTTCATTTTCATCTATTTGAATACTTAAACATAATTTATCCATATTCTTATAGATTTTACTTATATCAAATTCTATATTGTATGTTGAACTATTTTCTAAATTCTCAGAAAACCATGCTATACAATTATATGTTTCACCAACTGCATTCCTTAAAATTGGCTTATTGGCAAAAATAATTTCATCATTACATTTTACATCAAGTTCAAGAAAAATTTTTAATGTTGTTTCTGACAATGTAATTTTACTT
Organism: uncultured Clostridia bacterium; assembly: GCA_947573445.1. Lineage (GTDB taxonomy): Bacteria > Bacillota > Clostridia > TANB77 > CAG-508 > Scatovivens. Next base: position 41,449 of record CANPFR010000004.1, read on the forward strand.
TGAATAATATGCTCATTTGAAACAGGTTGATAAATTATATTATCTCTTTGTATAAATTTATCATCTAATGTTATTTCAAAATTCCAATTACCATTAATAACTATTTCATTATTTATTTTTAGACTATCTATATTAATTAATAAAACTTTAGAAGGTGGAAAATTATCTGAAGTATATAAAATAGATTGTCTCAAAATACCTTCTTCTAATTTAATTGGATCATTATATTTTTTCATAGAAGTAACACTTAATGGATTTTCAATGCTAGAATTTTCACTGTCATATTGATACAACAAATTACCTCTATCATCTTTAATGCTATATCGATTCAATTCTATATAATCCATAATAGTACCACTATTGCAACTATACACATAGGATATATCTAAATTTGAATTATTCATCATAATATAATCGACTTTTATACCAATATCATTATTATAAATAAAGTCCATATCAACATTCTGTACATATCCATTTTCAACCGCTGTATCAATGGATTTTGTGGAATTATTAAAAATCGAAGTTATCATATTAACAATATCTTTCGCAAAAACAACTCCTGTTGTTAAAACTAGGATAGAAAAAATATACATTATTATTTGAGGGATACTTTTCTTTATTCTTTTTGTTTGTTTTTTATTAAAAGCATTCTGTATTGTATACTGAGTAGATAACGGTATATCTGTTTTTCTTTTTTTCTCAAAATGTTCGAATAATTCTTTTTCTATCTCTGAAAATTCATTTTTGTCTTTCATACTTATCCCTCCTTTCTCTTTTTTCTGATTTTTTCTTCAGCTCTTCGTAGTCGAGTTTTTACAGTATTTATGCTTATATTTAATATATCAGCAATTTCTTTTTTAGAAAAACGATTACCAAAATATAAAATAATAATGTTTTGTTCATTTGGTTTTAATTCTTTTATCATTAAATCATAATCCATTTTACTATCCAATTTGTCTTCTATTGTATTAATACCCCAATCTATCTCATTTACATCAGACCTTCTTATGATTTTATTAAATAAATTGATTCTTTTATATTTTTCCCTATAAAATCTGTTGCATTCATTTATTAATATTCTTATAATCCATGTTTTAAAATATTTAGGTTCTCTTAATTTACTTATATTTTTGAATGCGTTTAACATTGTTTCTTGTATTACATCATTAGCATCTTCAATATTATTTAGCTTCATGTAAGCAATGTTAAATAAATAATTTTGCACTAATTTTACACATTCTATAAATGCTTCTTTATCTCCGTTCTTAGCTTTATTAATTAGTTCTTCCAATTCTTCCTCCAAAATAAAAAGCATATGAATGAACATATACTTTAGCTTTTATTATTTTAGTTTTTATTTCTCTTTATAAATCGAATCGTTTGTAACAAAAATTCCTTTTCTTCATCATTTAATGTTAAAATCTCTTTGTTTAATTGATTATTTATTGGTTTTACATCAAGAAACTCTTCTAAAATATCATTCGGAGTAACATTTAGGGCATTACATAATTTAACTAAAGTTAATGAACTAATAATTGAAACCTCTCTTTCTGTTTTTGAAATGGTATCTTCCGAAAGATTAGCATTTTCTGCTAAAGTTTCTTGTGATGTATTTCTAAGTTCTTTTATTTTTCTAGCAATGGCTTGTTTAAAATCTTCTTCATTTATATTTTTCATACTTTTTATGTCCTCCAACAACATCTTTTTTATAAGTATATCAATATAAATTTCACTTTTTAACCGCCCGATATCTTTCTTATATACTACATTTTCGTATCTTAATACGAAAGATAATTAAAATATAGAATATATTTTTTATAGGTTATCATTCTTTTAATCTTTAATTTAAAAAAGATAAAAAAAGATAAATTATAAAAATTGAGTCTTTTATAAATATGATAGAAAATTATTACAATTGTATAAAAACAAAAATTCAAAATTTATATGCAACTTTTTATTATAAAAAAAAGACTAATAAAGTAATACGGAAAAATTATTAATAGAACTAATTTATAATTTTTTTAATTTATGCAACGCAAAGGAAGTTTTTAACATCTTATATATAAATAAATATTAATTTATACAAGGAGAATATTTAATGAACAAATTAGTTAAAAAAGCTAAAAATGGTGATAAAAAAGCTTTTGAACAACTTATTTTATATTATCAAGAAGATTTATATAAAATAGCAAAAGCTCATTTATTTATAGAAGATGATATTAATGATGCTATTCAAGAAACTATTATTTTGGCTTATGAATATATTGGTAATTTAACTAATATATCAAAGTTTAAATCTTGGTTAATAAGAATATTAATTAACGAATGTAATGCAATTTATAGAAAGAAAAAACAAGAAAATAGTGTCTCTTATGATTCTCTTGAGATAGAAAAATACATAAAGCAAGATTATGAGATGAAAAACAATTTGGAATTTTATAGTCTAATAAGTAATTTAAATGTAGAAGAAAAATCAATATTAATTTTATATTATGTAGAAGGTTACAAGCCTAAAGAAATTTCTAAAATATTAGATATAAATAATAATACAGTAAGAAGTAAAATATTAAGAGCTAAAAATAAAATAAAAAATGATTTAAAGGAGGATTATCAATATGAATAAAGAAGACAAAAAATTATATTGCAAATTAAATGAAAGTATAAAAATTTCGCAGAGTTGTAGGGATACTATATATAATACTTTTGATAAATTACCAGAAAAAGAAAAACATATTGAAAAATATAGCAAATTAAGGTTATCTGTTGCAATAACATTTTGCTCTTTATTTTTAATAACAGGAATAGCATTTGGAAAAGATATTGGAGAGCTTTTTCAGGGGCTTTTAAGTCATAATAAGGGAATTATTTCCGCTATCGAAAATAATTTTGTAGAAACCAATCCTAGTAAGTACATCGAATCAAGTAATGTAAAAGCATATATAGATAGTGTTTTGATGGATGATTATAAATTATGTATTTCATTATCGTTTGAATTACCGGCAGAATATGCAAAGGAAAATATACATCGAATTGAAATTCCTAATATTATTATTTATGATGAAAATAATAATATTTTATATCAAATGGCCATGAAAGAAATTGATTACTCTTTCTTTAATAATCCTGAAATAAGTGAAGATAATTTTTCATATCAGACTTCATCTAGCATAGGCTGGGCTGAAAAAGATGGTAATATATATTCATTTTCATATATAATAGATTCAAATGGTTTTCCTAAATCAAGAACTATAAATATAAGGTTTGACGAAATAAATTTAGTCGATAAAGATTTGTTAGACTATGAGTTAGGGTTATCAGATATGGAAATAATTAACAGAGCAACTTTATATCATATATCTGGAAAATGGGAATTAAAATATGATCTATCTCAAAAAACATATAATAGAGAAAATTATACTTACAAAATAAAAAATTATGCAGATTATCCATTTAACTTTCCAAAAGAATTAATTGTATCTAATACCGAAAGCAGATTAGAATTTTCTTACGATCTGCATAATATATCAGCAGGTGAAGATGTTTCAATGGATAGAGATGCTTATATACAAACTCAAGATGATAAAATTTTGATAACCGAATGTGAACATGAATATAATGGTTATAATGCATATTGTCGATATTTTTTCCAATTAAGTATATTTAATTCTAACTCTACCATGCAATTGGTTATTCCACGAGATAATGGAAAAGATATAGTATTACAATTAGAAAGAATCGAAAAATAATAGTATTTTAATTATAAATTATATTATAAAGTTATTAAATTGCTAATATTGCAAAGTAATTCTGAGTTTGAATTTTTTATATAATAATTATTATAATGCGAAAAATATAGGCAGTCAGAAGACTGCCTATATCCATGTAGTGAGTTAGTGTGTTAATATGTTAATTTCTTAATGAGCATAACCAGTTGTATTAGTTCCATGTGTAATAGGTAACAACAACATTAACTGAATTTGTAGAAGAAACATCATTGGATGTAAAACGCCAATAATATGTTTTACTATTGTCAATAGAAATCCAGTCAGCCTTTGTATTTTGAGATGTGTTTATGGTATGCCCAATAGCCTCACCAAGATTTGAAAAACCAAGACCAGTTCTCAAACTTGCTGTTACGGCTTGATCTTTGTTGTATCCACTTCTGCTGGTAACAGTTAATTCAAATCCCAGATAATTTCCAGAAGAAAATTTATGACCATTTCCGTCGTAATATCCACTTCCGAAATCATAAAGTGTTGCCGTATCCCATATTCTAGGCATAATAGTACTAGTAGGGACTTCAAGAATAGCATCTTCCGAAGAATCAGCAATCTGATATTCCACTGTTGTAGCAACCATGCCGTCAGAAAGAACTTCACTGCTGACTATATCTCCTTTAACAACTGTGCTGTCATCCCGTATTTCTGCTGCAAAAGCTGTAGTGCTGAAAGTCCCCATAGTCATGATCATTGCAAAAATAAAAGCTTTAATGCGAGTTAATGTTTTCATAGTAAATCCTCCTATTTGTTGTTTTGTATAACTCACTACATGTAATTCCACCACACAAATTATCATGCAATAGAATTGCTATATTATGTCTCTACATAATATGAATATATATTAACATACTTTTTTACAAATATTAAAAGAAGATAAAATAAGATAAAAGATTATATATTATTTACAACAAAAATGACATCCAAAACATGGATGTCATTTTGTTGTAAGTGTAATAAACTCTTACTAACAGATAAGAGGAACTATATACTAGCTATAAAAAATATTTAGCCTCTCCAACTATAACTGATTACACGTGTAAGTGTAACACTACTGCATCCAAAACATGTGTACCGTATTTTTATAGGTACACCTACTGGTATTGGTAACCAGTCGAGTTTATGATCTGCTCTTTGTGTGAAATCAATATAATAGGTATTTGGCTGTGGTACATCATTAATAAGTAACTGAACTCCAACTCCTGCAGGAGTACTGCCGTTTGTTACTTTTCCAGACAACTCAATTGCCATATAGTTTCCATCATGAGTTTTTGCTGGACTGGTTAATGAATTACCTGCAGTTATTGTTGCTGGAGTATTGTGCTGATACCAAGAAGCCGAAGCTGTTGTTGAAAATCCCATTAACATTGTAAAGGAAAGTAACAATGCTAATAAAACCTTAAAACGTTTTACTCTTTTCATATAAAACCTCCTTTTTAATGGGTTCCTCTTATCTTTGTCCAAACATAATGTTCAGACTGCAAAAATATTTGCATGTTTATATGTTAACATATTTTTTGTTTTAATTACTAAAAAGATAAAAAAAGATAATTTATAGAAAATTGTGTTTTTGTATAAATATGATAAAATATTTTTATAATTATGCTAAAATGAAAATATAAAATTCATCTGCAACTTTTTGGCATAAAAAAAAGACTAATAAAGTGAAAGGAGAAATTCATGAATAGATTAGTACAATCTGCCAAAAATGGAAATAAAAATAGTTTTATAAAATTAATTAACTCTATAAAAAATGATTTATATAGAATTGCTAAAGTGAAATTAAGTAATGAAGATGATATAAATGACATTTTGCAAGATACTATTTTAGATATATATTCATCTCTAGATAAACTTCAAAATAATTCTTTTTTTAAAACTTGGTGCATAAGAATTCTTATCAATAATTGTAATGATAAGTTAAAAGAGAAATACAAAATAAAAAATATTATGAATTATGATACGACAATAGATAATAATAATTATATTTCAGACGAGGATGTATTTAATACTGTATACACATCATTTGATTATACATCATTGGTAGAAGTTTTATCTGAAAATGAGAGATTAGTATTTACATTATATTATGAAGACGAGTTAAAAATCAAAGAAATTTCACAAATTTTAGATGTAAAGGAAAATACTATAAAAAGTATTATAAGACGTGGTAAACAAAAGATTAAGCAAAAATATGGAAAGGAGAATATATATGGATAAATTAGATAGATTGATAAAAAAAGCATATAAAGAAGATTCTATACATAAGCATATTCCTAGTCAGACTGAAGAAAAGATTAATAAAACGCTAAATTCATTAAAAGATAATCATTGTTATCCATTTAAGCTAAAATTAGCCACTATATGCACTTTGATTTTGATAAGTTCAAGCATGATTGTATTTGCAAATGAAAATATAAAAAATTGGCTTTTAGATATATTTAATTATAATTATATGAAAGAAAAAGGGCTCCAAACAGCAGTAGATTATGGATATATACAAAATACTAATATGGATTACATTCAATGTAATAATACAAAATTTAAAATAGACTATGTAACAATGGACGATTCTACGCTTGCTTTAAATTTTAATTTTCTTTTGAATCAAAATGCTGAGGGATTTGAAGGATTATCATTTTTCGATATGAAAATATATGACGACAAAAATGAATTAATTTATTCTGAGGAGGAAAGATATCCTAATGATGGCATTGCTTTAGGAATTGGAATTTCAAAACCAATTTTTATTAGTGAGAATAATGTTGTACAATCTTTCTTAATACAATCAGATAGATTTCCTAAAACAAAAACGTTAAGGTTGGTATTTAATAAAATGACATTATACAATGTGAATCAAGGCAATCCTATCGTAAAAGATATTTATGGCGATTTTGATATTACAATACCGCTAGAAGAAAAATTTTACAATCGAAAAACAATAGAATATAAAATAAGTAATTTAACCGAAAACGAAACTTTAGATTTAAAAATAGATAGAGCATTTTTAACTGATACATCATTTAATTTGATATTAGAAGATAATTCAATTTCAACTTTTGATATAGAAATTAAAAATAAAAATGGAGATATAATTTATTCCGATGAGAACATTGCTTTTAGAGAAGTTAATGATGATACACATAGAAAAATTGGAAGAATTGATATTTCAAAATATGATTGTTATGATGACAATTTAAGCATTGAATTAAAAGGTAAAAAAATAATTAATCAAAATTACAATAACATTTTTTTAACAGATGGAACGATAGATAATAATGGTATGATTGTCTATAATATTAAAGATTTAGAATCTAATTCAAATGAATCTAAACAATTATATGAAACAGTAGGAATGTGGAAATATAACTTGTTAACAATAGCTAATGATTGAAATTTTAATAAAAACAAGACTCATATTTTCAATTATAAAATTTTATAGTGCAATAGCCCATTCTCAAAAAGAGAATAGGCTATTGTTTTAGGCTACTTTATTTAATGTATAAGTTACATTAAAATTTTCATCAAAAAAATCTTTATAACTTCTTATGTATTTTATTTCTAAATTAAACCCAAGTGGTATTAAATCTCGAAATACACGATTAATAATATAATCCAAATTCTCATTACATTCAGGTATTCTTATAACAAAAGTGATATTTCTTATATTTGTATTTTCAATTTCTTTTAAAATCATATAAGAATTCGTAATATTTTGAAATGCAATTACTGGAGCATTTTTAGTTTCTTTTAGCAAGTTTCCAATAAGAAAATTATCGGTTAAATAGACACTAGTTGTATTTTCCGTTATATTACTTCTCATAATCCAGCTTTTTGCAGTTGTCCCATTGATTTTATTGGTGCTAGAAAACCACAATTCAGATGTATTTTTAAATGGTTTATCTAAATGAATTGATAACCCTTGAATATATCCATTTTCGTTAAAAACAGGTATAAAAAATCCATTCATGCTACTAAAACACCACTTAAAATCTTCCTCTTGATAAAATCCTGGAATTCCACTAAGTTCATATTTTCTTGCTAAGCTACTACATATTAGTCGTCTTTTGATATAATTTTTTGGTATGCTTCTATATAGACCATCATCTATTGAACTATCTAAGAATCCGATATTTTTTAAATATCGTCTATGCTGATTTTCCAATTTTAGCATTCCTAAAAACTCTCTATAAACAGTATCTCTCTGTTTAATATCTGCTAGTAAGTTAATAGGACTAATCTCAATTTTAGAGTTATTTATTGAAAAACATTCTCTTTCCAATAACTCTTTAAATGCCATTTTTGTGTCAATTCCTCTGACTTTAGCATATAATCCTGTAGAATAACCACCAGCCCCACACCTGGAGCAACAATATTTGTTGCTTTGTGAATTAAGTGATAGGGTGGGAATTTTGCTGTTTTTATTATAGCCACAAAAAGGGCAAATTACTTTATGTTCGTAGCCTTTATTTTCCACTATTTCCAAACATAAGTGATAGGCAACATTTAAAATATTGATATGCTTTTGTACTTCCACAAAATCTAATCTATCCATTTAAAAATTTTCCTTCCATTTTAAATTTTTATCATATTCTAAATATTCAATTTTTTCCTCATTATCAACAGTTAAGTAAGAGTAATCTGCTGATTTTTCTTTTACTAATTTTATATCGATTTCCATATTCAATTATCCCTTCATATTTCAAATATTGATCTAATGTGATCCATTTGTTCTTTGAATTCATTTTTTTCAATAACTTCCACATTTTTGCTATTTCTCAAATATTCTCGTATATCACATAGAGTAGATAAATTTGTGTTTAAATAATGTTCATAACTAATGGTACGGTAACTTGTAATAGTTACAATGGATAGTCCACCATTGTTAGCCCATATTCCAAAATATGTAGGCAAATTATCATACATATTTCTGCCTTTTAGAAATATATTTTTGGTATCCTCAATTTCTAATTGTTTCTTTTCTTTCAAATATTTACTAGTTTCGTATTCAATAATCATAATATTAAACTCCTTTCATATTTTGTTTGTACCAACTATCAAAAGAAAGCTCAAATAAGGAAGATGCCACTTGATCGTATGGCGACTTGATATATAATTTGTAAAATTCCATCATAGTTACAGTAGAAATGTCATCTTCTTTTAATAATTGATTGATTTTGGGCTTTGATTGTTCCCATCTTGTAATATCTTGATTTATCTCTAATTTATTCATTTGTTTCCTCCAATTATAGTATTTTTATTCTATTATTTTTTGTTTTTGTAGTTCTTGCAGTTCTAATTTTCCAAATGCCATTGAAAAATTGGCTTTTATATATCTATATTCTGCATCATTTAAGTCTTTTGTCATTTTCATTAAGGCTAGCATTAAATCACACCACGCTTCGCACTTTTTCTTATCAATGCTCATTTTTACCTCCATTTATTAATTATTTAACATTTGTCTTATTTTTTCCCTTACATAATGACTGCTTTTGTTTTCTTTTATGATTTAACCAATCTTTAAAAATTGAAATTAAATATGCTATTGTTAGAATCAGTAATATAATCATAACTATTGCTAATTCTATTAAATCTGCTACATTAAAAATCAACATTTTACTTCCTCCTTAAAATTTTATTATACCAATGCTTTTTCGTAAAAAGAGAAGTCTTTGCCGCACAAGATAATTTGAGAATGAATTGATGTTCACTCTCATACATTCAAATTTATCTTGCATCAAAGACTTCATCATCATTTTTGTAAGAGCATTATTTAATTGATGTTTCACAATATATCGCATATTATGGGTAGTAACAACGTAGTACCAGACCGTAGATGTTTCATTTTCACAAATCTCATAAATTTGCTTGATTTTTTGTTTATAAATTAGTTCTCTAATTTCCGAGTACCATATTTGCGTTAATTTAATTCTTGAATCTTTAGTATAGCAGTAATCTGCTAATATTTTTAAATCTTCTTCCATACATTATTACCCTTTCTATATTTTTAATTTTGAAAGTGCTATTTTTTCTTTTTTGTTTGTTTAGTATTGGTATTTTTAGGTTCTTTACTAAATTCTTTTTCTAATTCTTCTAATCTATAATTTTTTGTTGCTATTGAAACCTTTAAACCTACATATGTTCGCTCTGCATCATTTAATTCTACTGCTTTTTTAGCAAATGAAAATAATAAATTGATACATTCCAAACATTTTTCTTTATTGATAGTCATATTTTTCTCCTTTCAATTTTAAGCTGCAAGTTCTTTTTCTTGCATCTCAAAATTTTCTATTTCTTTAATAAATTCATTTGCACTTTTTTGTATTTTACTACCCAATGCCAAAATATCTTTCGTATCTCCATTTGTGTACCCAGCAATATAATTAAAACTGCATAATGATGTGTCTAATCCAAAATGATCTGCCACAATATAAGCAATTGATTCAACAAAAATTTCTGATAAGTCCTTATTCGTTTTATAATCAAAATCGTCATAAAGAGAATGAGCAATCTCGTGTAATAATGTTGCAACTCTATCGTCAATAGATAATGTGTTTTTTATAACAATTTGATTGTTTTTAGAACTATAATAACCATAAGCAGAACCATTTATCTCTTTTTCAATTACTGGAACTTTGCTAAAATGCCTTAATTTCTCATAAAAATAAGCCATATCATTACTGTTTAAGTTTTGACAGGCTAATGGTATAGGTTCACCTGTGGTTTGTGAAATATCATAAACATATACATATCTATATGTGTTATATTCAATTGTTTCAACCGATTCAATTTGCTCACCATCTTGCATTTTTTTTACTTTCTTATCATACTTTCTTGGAATAGGTGCTACAATAAATATTTTTTGTGCATTATCTTGTAATTCTCTTTTTAGTTTCAGCCATTTGGACTTTCCAGCGACCATTGTGGCATCTGGAAATTGGCTATAAATTAAAACAAGGTTATTAAAACTATAACCTCTAAAATTTTTTCCAAACTTTAAAAACTTCTCATATTCTCCGTTATCTATAATGTTTTGAATATTTTTAACAATCTTTTCATACATTTGCTTTGTTTTATTTTTATCCATATTTTTAAGCTGCTCCTTTCAATACTTTTTGTTCCCATTTCTCTAAAAACTTTTTCTGTTCATCAGTTGGGGAATAATTGAATTTTTTTCTACTTTGCACAACGGCATTGTCTTTTACTTCTACAGTAACAAGGGATTTATCTGGTTTATTTATGTCTCGCATAAAATAAATATCACAGCTACCGTCAGCATATTTTTCTGCATAAGTTCGTACACAATTGTGTTGTTGCTCACTTTCGTCCAATAGTGCATTTAATGTTGAGGCAGGAGTAATCATAAATTTCTTAGTTTTATAAGCATTTATAGATAGAATTTTCCCACGTTTAACAATTGCTTCGTTGATTAACTTTTCATTTTGTATTTCATATTGTTTTTCTAATTTATCATGTTCTTCTCGTAAATTTTTTGGAAAAGCATATCGGTTGTTTTTCAAGTCAAATCCAAGAAATTTAGCAAATCTTAAATAATCCTTATATAAATATGTTGCTACTTTTCCGTGATGTATTTTTGCATATTTTATAAAACGACTTAAACTTATATATTTTGAAATTTCTTCTAAATCATCAGTATTTTCACTATAACCAACAAATTTCTCTAAATATCTTATTTTATTAATATTTTGCTCTTTTAAAAGTCTTAGTATTTTCAATTGTTTATGCGTTATATTGTGTTTTTTCATAAATGGATAATAATCTTTGGAGATTCCAAATGTATTCTGAAAAGAACCTGTATAATAAAATTCATTTGCTCTTAATGCTAAGTTATACAATTTCATTTTTGCAAGTAATTCAAGTTTTGATATAGCATTTTTATTTTTTAATAATTTTAGCAAATCAATATAGGTAGAATGTTTTGCAATGTCCCATATACAAGAATACTTGAATTCTGTATCTTTTAACAGTTTTTTTAGGTTATTTGGAAATACGATCGAATAATCAATTATAGAATAATTTCTTGTGTATTGCCTCCAATGCTTTTCATCAAAATAGCTACTATTGCTATGATGTATGTAAATATGACATTGAGTTCTTGAAACTCTTTCATTTACAACAACATCTCTGTAATAGTCATCAGTAACCATTTCTCTTGCAAATTCAACAACGGAAGAATGTGGGGTATGGAGTGCATCTATAATTGTTTTTAATTCAAAATATCTAATTACAAATGTGTCTTTTACTCTGTCTAAAATAGATAAGTAGTCCTTAAATTCATAATGTCGCAAATTACTTCGTTTGATTAAATATTTGTTATGGCAATTCGGACATTTTGTTTCTTCATTTATTTTTTTGTTACTAATAAAGTCATGATTACAGCCGGTACAATGGCATTTATTTTTATTTGATTTTATAATTAAATTATGTAATTTTGCTTGTTTGCTTACAAATTTATCCCAACCATTTGGAAGGTCTGAATAATAATCTAAATCATGTAGAATTTCTCTATATGCAATTTTTATATAACCCATTATTTTTTCTCCTCCTCAAACATTGAAATTTGGTCGTCTTTTTCTTTTGCTTTATTTTCTTCATCAGCTTTTTTCTTAGATTCCTTTTTTATAACTTCATCAGCTGAAGGAGACATTGCTCTTTCTTTTTTGATTCCTAGTTCTTCATTACTTTTAGTGAAGTATGTAACAGCCCACATAAAGACTAAATTATCTTGAACCATTGCCACACCATTTTGAGATAATTTTCTAGCTCTATCCCATAAATATTCATACATTTCTTTGATTGATTTTTCTTCGTTATCAAATTTTTCATATAAATCTTTTCTTGTTTTTAAATAATTAAAAACGGCAGAAACACTATTATTATTCATTTCTAATACTTCTGCCTCTAATCTTTCTAAACCATTCATTTTAATTTTCTCCTTCCATTTGTGTATCAATATCAGCAAGTGTTTTGCCTTTTTTATGACCTTCCGAATAGCAATACGAATCCTCAATTTTTGTTCTCCTAGAATGAAAAACTCCAGAAAAGTTAATTGTTTCAAAATATTCTTCAACTTTTGGATTAACAACAATTAAAGCCATTTCTTTATTTGATTTCTGTTCTTTAAATTTTTCATTTAGTCCATTGATAAAACCGTATGCAAAATCTCTTTTACATTTGTTTCTAAATGTAGCATCGACATACATATGACCGTATTTATTATCGAAAAATGCTTTAAAACTACTAGATACAGAGTGCTTTGCATATAAATAAACTCTTTTAGTAATATCAATATCTTCACTTGCTCCAACAAGCATAAGTTTTCTGTTAAAATGATAAACATCACATCGGAAATTCTGTGCGATTGTTACCATTAGCCTTCTTTTCCATTTTTCATTATTTGTTTCATCTGCTGCTTTTTCCTCAATTACTTTAGAATCTTGATTTTCTTTTTCACTTACAAAATCATTAACATCTTCTTGTGATAAATGATATTTTGCCATCAATCTTTGTGCTGCAAGTATTGCATTTTGTGCTTCATTTTTATTGCTATTATTATTTGCTAATTCTAAGGTTTTAGATATTCTTTCTAATACTTGGTTCATATTTTACCTCCCCAATTTTTTAGTATGTTTTTGATACTTTCTATCACACCAAACTGACGATATGAAGTATATCCTCTAGTAGCAGAATGTTTAAAATAATCTCTGCCTTTCTCGGAATACATATACATCCAATCTTCTGGATTTTTCATTCCTCGTTTAATTGCATTTTCAAATGCTTCATCAGGATTTTCGCGTATTTGCAATTCTGAAAATACGGATTCTTTAGGATAAATACGATATTTTATTGTTTTATTATTTTTCATAAAAATTTTTTCCTTTCTTTATTATTTTAAATCGCTTATACAAGTCTGACTTAGATTCTCTTTCCATATACACTTGATAGTTTTTTAAACCATATTTACTGATTTTATCTTGTTTTTCTTTTTGTACTGCTTGGATTACTTCATTCAGTTCGTTAAAGTCATAAAAATAGCAAATAAGGTCATCTTTGTAGACAACCTTACTTTCTTTATAATCTTTTATTACATTAAATCTATATGAGTATTTCTTTTTGCCTGGATGATCTGCAATACGAATTCCACAAGATAATCCATAATCCAATTTTAAATAGATAGAGGAGGTAGAGTAAGCATCATAACGATGTACTATAAATCCCATATCCAATAGTTTTGTCGTTAAAATATTGGCAACTTTTTTTCCATTCATATTAAGCTGCCACCTTAACTTCGCCACTTTGTAAATAGATTTCTCTATCAATTTTTTCTGTAATTATTTTTAAGTATGCTTTTATAGGTTCTACTTTGTATTCTGGAATGTCGATTTCTGATACTCTTGCGATTTTTTCACCATAGGCAGTCGGAGCATTTACTAAATCTCCAGGCTGCAAGGAGATAGCAGTATAGTAACTATATGCTTTTCCATTAAAAGTTTTAGGTGCGTAATTATCCTCATATTTTACACTTACAATATTTGTTTTCATTTTCTTGTTCTCCTTCCATTTTTTATTGTCCTTGTTCATATTTTTGATAAAGTTCATCATAATTTTCGATATCATTATCTATTTCTTTATTTTCAAGCATATTATAAAATACGTCTGTATCGAATACTTTAACATTTTTTGGCTTTTTATCTGTTGTTTGTAATAATACTAATCTGTTAATTATTTTTTCTCTAAAAACAGAATTGGCTTTGTTTAAAAACCATCCAAAAGTTGTTATAACAGGACCAGAAATTCCAGGCATAAAACAAGTTATTTCAACAGTATGTCCTGTTCTGTTTGCTTCAAGCACAATAAAATCTGCTATATCATCTTTTTTAATAATATATTTATTGCCTAGATTTGTATTAACAAATAAAATACCATCTTCTTTAAGAATTTTTAAAAATTCACTTTTTGTATATTTTTTATATTCCATAGTTTTTAATTCCTTTCATTTCCATATTATATACTCATTATCTGCATTCAAATAAAACTTTTTTGAAATCTCTAAAACCTTTGACATACAATTCTCTGGCATCTAGCATTGCTTGTGTTGGGTTTGTATTTAAACTTTTCATATTTTCGGAACTTCTTTTATGGCAACAATTGCATAAACTAATGTCTTCACGTTCCTTTGGTTTACCACACTGATAGCATAAACCATATGCTGGACGCTCACTTCTATCAATGCCATTTTTCTGGTATCTTCTTTTTTCCTTTAAATAACAGTCAATACAATAGATTGTTGATTTTGCATATATTTTGTGTTTGCCACATTTAGTACAAATGCCTTTTTCCTTTCGGTCGTAATATCTCTTTTTAGAGTTTTTAGATTGTTTTATACGAATCTCCTCGCAGTTTTGCTTTTGATATGCTAAGCTATATTTTCTCTTTTTTTCGTTGCAATCAAAACAAAGTGTAATTCCTGGTTCTGCTTCTTGATGACCGCAACATACGCAGATTTTTAATTGTTTTAATAATTTATATCTTTCTTTGGCATAGTTGTTTCTATCCATTTTTCACTCCTTACATAATTAAATTTTTACACGAATACCATTTTTTGATATTCGTGTAATTCTGATTTTTTAGAACGGTAAATCATCGTCAGTATTATCTGTTACTTGAAAATCACTTGTATTTGTTGCATCCTGATTTTCTGCTGTTCCGTTTTCGTCTTTTTTTGTTTCGGCAAAATATGCTTCTTCGGCAATAACTTCCGTAATATAATGTTTTTGACCTTGTTCATCATCCCAATTGCGTGTTTGAATTCTACCAACTACTGCAATTTGTTGTCCTTTTTTGAAATATTTACTACAAAATTCGCCTGTTTTGCCCCAAGCAACAATATTGATAAAATCACTTTGCCTTTCTTCGCCTTCTTTTACAAATCTTCTATTTACTGCTAATGTAAAAGATGCTACTAATGTGTTATTTGTTTGTGTATATCTAACTTCTGGATCTTTTGTAAGTCTTCCTAATAAAATTACTTTATTCATATAATTTTCTTCCTTTCTTATTTTTTGACAACTATAAATTTTAAAATTTCTTCGGTTATTCGGCATAATTTTTCCAATTCAAGAACTTTTGAATTTTCTAACTCAAATTCAGTAACGTAATAATGACCTGTCGAATGCTTTTTAACCTCATAAGCTAATTTTTTGATACCTAAATCATCTGTTTTGGTAATTTTTCCATTGGTTGCAATAAATTCTTCAATTTTATTTATAACAAGCCTTTTTTGTTTGTCTGTAATATCGCTATTCGTAATTATAACCATTTCATATTTATTCATAAAAAATTCCTTCCTTTCTTTATGCTGCATTTAAAAATTCTCTCGAATATTCTTCAGCATTTTTTTGTTTGATTTCTCTTTGTTTACAATAAAATTCCTCTAAATATTGGTTTTTGTATCTGCCAATTTTTTTCTGATGTTTTTTCAAAGCAAACATATTAGTAAATTTACGAATCTGTCTCTTTTTTAAAGAAACTCTATGCTTATTTTTAATTCCAACAATCAAAAATGTACCTAGTACAATTTTCTTTCCTAAAATTCTATTGAATTCGTCTATTTGAGCATCATTATTTGCAATTAGTATTGTGTCTTCATTTAATTTAACTCGATATAAATTCTCTCCAATAAAAGATTTTATAAATTTTAGATTTGCTGGTATTTTAACGATTTGTACTTCTTGATTTGGTATAACCAATAAAACTTTAATTTTCATATGTATTTTTCCTTCCTTTCAATTTTTATGAGAAAAGACAGAGATTTGCTCTGCCTTTTCTAAAAATATAATTATGCTACTTTCAAAATTGTATCTTTATTACCCTTATGAAGTATTTTCATTGTTCTAAATCCTGCTATTACTGGCTTTATAACAGTAACTTGATTACTATTATTATAATTTGCAATACTTAAATACTTATGTTTTTTAACTGTTGAAATAAGCAACTGCGAATTTTTAGAGTAATCTTTGATAAAGTCATAATCAGCACACGATTCATAATCATCAATAAAAATAGGTAAATTAACTCGTGTAATTTGATTGAACATATTAGCAAACTCCAAAGCAGTTGCAATCGTTTCTGACCTTGATAAATCAGATAGGGGAGTATTTTTGTAATTAATTACAAAATCCTCTTTGATTTCTCCTGTTGTTTTAAGAATAGAATAAAACTTTATATCAACGTCTTTTAAGTATTGTTTGGCAAGTTTCATTTTTTCCTCGATATAAGAAATATAGAGTTTTTGAGCTACTTGTTTTGTTTTTGTTACTTGTTTTATATAATTGGTTCGTGCTTCCTTTTGTGCATTAAATCTAGTAATATCTAGCTTTGCACTTTTAACATTTTGTTCCTTGATTTCTATTTCACTATTATAAAAATCAATTTCTTGTTGCTCTTTTTCTAATTCTTCAACGTTTCCTTGTGCAACAGCAATTTGTTTGGCTTTATCGACAGTAGTTTCTCCCTTTAAGGCGTGATATTTGCATTTTTCTACCATTAGTTTGGCTGCTAAATCCTTTTTTTGTGTTTCCAGTATATTTCTTCTATTGAAATCAGCAGTTAGATTCTCTCGCATATGTTCAATGGTGTTCTGTTTGCTAACATCTTGAATATGTTGCCCACAAGTAGGACATTCAGAGGCACTTCCGTTTTTGATTTGAAGATACATTTGTTTACCTTCCTTCATACGTTTGCTAAGTTCTGCAATTTCTGTTTCTTTATTCAAAATGTCCTTCTGTAAATTATCAATTATCTGCTTTTGTTTCTCTTTATCAACAATAGCTTGATTAGAATTTAAAAAAGCAAGTTCTTGTCTTGCTAGTGAAAGTTCCATTTCCTTTTCAAAATTCTTGCGTTTAGGTATTTCTTCATCGGCAATATTTTGAGCATACTCAATCTTACCGTTTATCTCATTAATCAGAGTTTGTGCTTTTTTGATATCTGCATTTAATTCGGAAATATACGTTGGTATATTTAAGGGGATACCCTCTAATAACTTTTGTTCTTCAATATCTAAATTGCTATAAGCAATGTTCATAAAGATATTGAGCATTTTAGAATTGATAAAATCTTCTTGTTCAGTAGGATTTAATTTATTAAATGCTTCAATAGTCATTGAATGTTGCTCTAACAAAGTTTTTTGTGCATCTAAGTTTAAGGTATTAAATACGTTTTTTGGTTTTATATCAGATAAATATTTATCGACCAATTCTTTTTGTTCTGCTGGCTTTTTACTTAGAAAATATAGGGGATTTAAGATAGATAAAAATAACTTCTTGTCTTTGTAGAATCCTATTAAATCCAATTGTGTAATTGTTCTTCCATCAAGTGAAATAGAATTTTTTTTGCTATCATATTTATCTTTAACACGAATAAGTATATGATTATGACCGCCATTGTCTGTAAAATGAAGTTCTCCAAACGAAGCATCGCATTTTTTATTGACAAGACAAGCTTTTTCATCACCAGACAAATTTGTTCCTAAAATGATATTGATAATTGCAAATAATAAATTACTTTTGCCTGACCTGTTTTTTCCAGTAATGTTAGTAATATCATATAAATCTGTCTCAAATACCTTTTTAAATTTCCTAAAGCCAATTGTTTTTACATAATTAACTTTCATATGTTTTTACTCCTTTTATTTTTCTCGTATAAGGTTTTCGCAAATCTTTTGGCAAAATCCAGTCTTCTGTACCATCTTTAAATCTCACGCAATAATCCTTATAATATGGATCGCATTCTACAATAGTTGCTGGTACATTTTTATAGAATTTTCCAGTATTTTCACCAGAGCCATATACAATAACCTTACTACCTTTTTTGAATTCACTTTGCATTGTATATTCTCCTTATCTAAATTTTTTGTTTTTGACCATTGACTTTTAAATTTAATTGGTATATAATTCATATAATTTAAAGCCGATGGTTAGTGAATTTAGTAGTATAAGAGTTCCGTTCTTATGCTGCTATTTTTTCGTCTTTTATATATTCTAAATTTAAAGCAAATAATTTATCATTAACTGCTGTTACGTCTAATTTAACAGGTGTTCCTAATTCACATTTTGATAATTCATCTGCAAATTCTGGTTTTATAGCAATATTAAAAATTTCGTCTTTCATATTGCAGAATTCTCCCATTAAATATTCTTTTGATTGTCCTTTATTTGTAATGGTTTCTTTAAATGTTTTTAATAAAACGTAAGTTTTATCATCATCGTTTTTAGGTTCGATATTCGTAATTTTTTCTGTCTTTTTTTCTTCGGACTTTTTTGGTGTTGCAGCTGGTGTAGTTTTTTTCTTTTCTTTGCTTTCTTGTGATTGTGCTTTTTCAGCATTTTGAGTTACCGTAGCTTTTTTGGGTGCTGGTTGCTCTTTTTCTACATTGTTATTCACATTTTTTTCACTTTTTGTGGATAAATTCTTTTGATTTTCAGTTGTTTCTGGAATTTGATTTGAGAGTATAAAATCTTCTTTTTTGACAATATCTAAGACATAATTACTGTAAGTTTGACCTGTAAAGTTGCTAGTTTGCTGTTCTTGTTTTAAGAATAAAATATAACGACCTTTTAAGGAATTTCCCTGTGCTTTTTGTAGGTTGATATAACTGTCTATTCGATTGATCGATGTTTGACCTGTGATTTTCATTAGCCAAATTCTGTCTTGACAAACACTTGGAATGAAAAATTTTAGCCACCCGATTCGATTACAAGCAGATTTTCCAGAAGCATTTTTTTGTCTATGTTGACATTGTTCATTACATTCTATGGGTTGCCATACATTTTTTACTTTTTGCTTTCCTTGATGGTTGCCTTCCAAACAATAACATACTGTGCCACTTTGATTAAATCTTACATATTTTTTGCTTAATGGATTATCATCGCAAAATTCTACTTCAATATATTTTTTTCCTTTAAATTGTTGGTCAAATTTTTGTAGAAAATTTTGCATAAACTCATCTTGTATTTTAGCGATAAAATAACCTAGTTCTTTAACTTTGTTTCCTTCTTTCTCACCGTGTTGAATCCTTCCAATCATTGGTAAATTTGTGTAATTATTCATTTTTAACCTTCCTTTCTTATGCAGCGAGTACCTGCACGCAATATTGTTCTTCTGTTATTTTGTCTAAATCAACGGTGTAGATTGGATATAGTGTAGCATCTACAACACATATTCCAATTTGTTCTTTCAAGATGCCAAGTTCTACTAATTGTGGGATTAATGTTGGCTTATCTTTGCAATCCACCACAATTTCATTTTCTCTTAACATTTTGCGATTTTGGTCTAGTGTAATGTCAATAAAATGGCATATTTCATTTGTTTCTGGATTAACTCCAAATAAACTTAATTGCAAATTTCCATTTTGATACCTTGATGTATTGATATAACAATTTTCAAATATCATTTCGTATAATTCAAAACTAAAACCATCTTCCATAATTTAAAAATCTCCTTCCATTATTTTTGTGTAAAAGATTTTTTTGAAATAAAAATCCTCCTTTCTTTTAATTTTGGGCAAAAAAATAGAAAGTACGAATCTAAAAGTGGAATACTTTAGAATAATTACTTTCTTAATTTAAAACACAACAAATAACCTATCTATTTATTGGTGCTTAAATCCCAATACTATGCTACATTTAAAATGCAGATAAACTGCTACTAACTTAAAATTTAGTAGTTATGCCATAAAGCCAAAAACTTTATGGGTAGTTATAGCAAAAACTATAACATAATCTTTATACACACTTACAGTATATAATGTTTTTAATATAAATTCAATAAACACGGTCAAAAAAAAATTTTTGCTTGACTTTTCAATGTTTATCGAAGTTTTTTATAGCCAAAAAATTATTTTTTAAAAATCTCAACAAATATTACAGTCATAAGGATTATAGGATTTGAAAAAAATTTTTATTCAGCATTCCCTTTTATTTTTGATTTTTATATAATAACTAAAAATGAAATTGGAGGAATGATTATGAAAAATCGTGAAAATAAAACATTTGACCAAATTTATATGGAAAAGTCTAATAAGATATATGTTGAAAAAAAGACTAATGAATTGATAACAAAAGAAAAAGAAGTAATAACGTGTCAAAAGATGTTTCTAAATTTTTTAGAGAATAATTTATTACATGTAAAATATCAGCGAGCTGCACAATATTTAAACTTATTTTCTGAAAAGAAAAATGATATGGCTACATTGTGGTATAAACAATTTTATTTTTGTGGGCTGGAAGATTGTGATAAAATAGAAGTTAAGTTTATAGAAAATTCAAAATATAGAGATTTAACAAAGGCATTATTTATATTCATAATAAAACAAATGAAACAATTAAATAATTTTGCGGAACAAATAAATGATATTGAGTGCATGTTTGAAATAATTGTTGGAATAAGGACAGATGTACTTCCAATAAATGAAATTTCTAAAATTCTACATTTAGACATTGATTCTGGTGAAGATGAGGATTTTGCAGATAAAATTCGAGATATTATTGAAAATGAAAATAATGATGAACATATTGAAAATTTAGTAGAAGAACTTTTTAATAAATATTCTTTGTGATTTTATGAAAAAATTATTTTAAAGTGATATGTTTTTTTAATTTTTAACCACTATATAGGTGTAAGATATCTTATAAAAGTAAAAGGAGCAATAAATTGAGTACATTAAAGCAAATTAATGATTATTATAAAATTAATAACGAACTAGACTGGAATAGAATAATAGACGATTTTACTCCCTATATTAACACGATTATAAAGAATATGTCTAATGATAAATTAACTTATGAGGATAAAGAAGAAATTTTATTAGATGTTTTCTTTATCTTGTGGAAAAATAAAGAAAATATACTAACTTCTTTAAATTCTTATATAGCTGGAATAACAAGAAATTTGGTTAGAGAAAAATGTAAGAAAAAGAAAATTACATACGATATATCCAATTATGAAGATGTTTTGACCGATTCTAGTTTAGATATGTCTACCGATGAAAGAGTAGAAATATTACAAATTGAAAACAGTTTTAAGAATTTGAAAGAAATAGATTTTAAAATTGTAAATATGTTTTATTATTCTTCCAAATCAATAAAAGATATAGCAAAAGAATTGAATATTTCAAAGTTTAATGTTGCTAATAGACTTTCTAGGATACGAAAGAAAATAAAAAAACAACTTAATATAGGAGGTAAAAATGAAAAATAATGAGAATATAAAAAATAAGTTTAAATTTAGAATTGCTATATCAAAAATAAAAGAGGAGGATACTAATATTATGAATAAGAAATTTAATAACATGGTAAAAAAAGGTTGTGGCATTGCTGCTTGCTTGATTGTTGTATCTAGTGGAGTCGTTTTCGCAAAAGATATAGAAAATTACTTCAGAAGTTTATTTAATAATTCAAGCAAATCCATTGATGTAGCTGTCGAAAATGGATATATACAAAAAGAAGAAAAGGATTATACATATGATAAAAATATTGGAATAAAAGTAGATAATTTAGTTTTAGATGATTTGAATTTAGATATTTCATTTAATTTTGAAATAAAAGAAGAAAATGTAAAATCTATTCGCCTTAATAATTTTATTATTACGAATGATAATGAAAAAATTGTTTATCAAAGTGAATTTAAAACAGCAGAAACACTTGAAGAATTACCTTTGTATAATTCAGTTAACTGGATAAACGAGCCAGTAAAACTAACAGATACAACATTTACAGATTCCATTTTGTTTGGTTTAAGACCAGAAAAAGAAGATTTTCAAGAATTGCATTTTGATATAAAAAGTGTAGATATAGTATATACAGACGATAAACGAGAAGTAATAGATGGAACTTGGAAATTTAATGTAACAATAAATGATGAGATGAGACAAAGTGAAAATGTTATATATACTTTAGCTGAAAGTAATGAATATATTGAGAGTTGTACAGCAACTATGTCTAATACAGGAACAATTATTGAGTTAACTTCAAAAGTAAAAATTCCAACTGATAGATTTATTCAAGATAGTATATTTTTAAGTAGTAATAGTGCAACATATGAAGGAGGTTATATCGATTTTAATGAAGAACGTATGAAGATACATTTTGAAAATGTGGGAAATTTTATAGAAAATGCTGATATATTAAACTTACACTTAGGATTTTTTGATACTACTGTTGTTTTAATTAAAGAATCTACCTAACATTATAAAATATAAAGGACTAGCTAAGAAATCTCAGCTAGTCCTTTTTGTAGAGAATACGAAATAATTATCAAGCCATAATCTTATATTACAAGTTACATTGAAACATGAACAATATTATTAGTACAAAATTATGCGTCAAATATAACATTGCTCACCTGTACGCTTCTGGATCCATAGGCAACAAGATATTCGAAAACGTATGTTCTGCCACGCGTTACCCCTACAGTATCCTGTATCTTGCCGTTGCTGCTTTGCCACTCTCTTATAACAACCCCGCCTGCAGAAACATCATGAAGTCTAATTGCTACAATCGGATTCCCGCCAGTAGTAAAAGATGCATCAAATCTTAAGTTGTTTGAGCCTGCAACAAAATTTCTACCTGACTCTGAGTGAGTAGTCGAAATCGTAACAGAATCCATAAAACGTAAACTATCCAAAGGAACAATTCCCGCATTGCTTTCAGAAACAACCGGAATGTCTTCCCGTGTGTTATTCATAGTGTCCTCTGCTGCAAAAGCTGTTGTTGTCCCCAAAGTCATAACGGACATAATAGTTGCAAGTACCATTGCCTGAATTCGTTTAAATGTTTTCATAAAATTACCTCCTAGATGTTTTTAGATTAAAATGGATTAATTGCTTGAGGTGTACTTGTATTCTCTACAATGTACCAATAAAAACATAAAATTGCCAGATGTTTTATTGATACTTAGTTCAAATAACGAACATCAATATAATACAATAAATAGTTATAAAGTTATTAAAAAGATAAAAAAAGATAAATTTATTTTTGAATTATTTTTTAATTATGTAATTTTTTATCATGATAATAAACTTATAATATATTCTGAGTTCATTTTGATCTGCTTTATCTATAATATTATTCAAAACTACTTTTATTTTCAAATGTTTATTTTCGTCTTTACCATATAATATAAAATCTATGTTTACACCTGTTTCAGAAGATATTTTATCCAAGGTGGGAAGACTAGTTAAAAATTCTCCTCGTTCTATTTGACCAATATGTCTTTCAGTTAAACCACATCTTTGAGAAAAGTCCTTTCTAGATTCTTTAAATAATTCTTCTCTAATTTTTCTAATCCTATTTCCTATTAATACCTTATCTAATGCCACTTTTAAATTCTCCTCTCCTATAAAATATACTTTTGATAGGTATATTTTATATTCTTTATAAAGAACAATACATACTTTATATATGTAATTTTTTTTACTTTATAAAAGTATATGTTTTTTCGATAATTCCCTATTATAGAGCAGAATACGATTTTGACATTTTTATAAATTGTCTTTTTAATTAAAAGTGTTTGTCATAATCAGTTTTCAAAACATATCAAATTTTTTGTATGGCTTAATGTAACTGCTTTAAGAGAAACACAATGCAAATGAAATATAAGATACTTATGAAAATGTTGCTCTTAGGTAGTGTTGTTAGGCTTTTATGTAGAAATAAAGAAATATTTTTTGAAAGGAGGTCGTTTTTGTTTTTTAATTTGTGTTCCTCGAAAACAGGAATGTTAAGCCCAAAAATTTGAATTTGGGAGGAATACTTATGGAAGACGAAAATGACTATAAGGAAAAAAGGTTTGATAGTTTCCTAAACAAAACTATTATTTTATCATCAAAAGAATATTACCGTAGTGAAATTACAAAAGATTTAAAAGAACTCAAGATTATAGATGATGAAAATTACGATGAATTTATGAAAAATTATTTAACTTATAATGAAGTCTACAATCTTGAAAAAATAGACTCTTTTATTAAAGTTTGTGAAAATCCTATACTTATTCGTGCCTTAAAATCACTGTCTGATATTGAAATGACAGTGATTTTTTTATTGTTTGAAGAACAATTAACAAGTAGCGAATCAAGTAAAATATTAAAAATATGCTCTGATTCCGTAACAAGAATTAAAAAACGTGCATTAAAAAAGATTGAAAAGTATTTGAAAGGTGATGAGTAATAATGGAAAAAGAAAGTTTATATGAATTAGGAAAAAAAGCAAAAGAAGGAGATGAATTTGCTCTCATAAAAATTATTGACAGAAAAAGGCATATGATTGAAAAATATTCATTTAGAGACGAAGACCGCTATCAGTACATAATTGAGAAATTAATTAAAGGAATAAAAAATTATAAATTTTAAAAAAATTTAAGAAATTTTTTAATTTCGGTCGGATTTGGGGAAATTTTTCCATGTATATATAGTGAAGGGCAAATTTTAAAGGAAGCACTATAAATTTAGGCAGAAAGACAAGCTCTTTTCTGCCTCCTATTTTTAACGATGAGGAGGACAGATAAAGTTTCATTACTTTTTATCTGTTCTTTTCATTTCTATTATGAAGAAAGGAGAATTAGAATGTTTTTAAGATTTGTACTAATAATCGGTTGTCTTGCTATTGTTTTGATAGTGTTAGATACATTACATCGAAGAAAGCTAAGACATAGATTAGAAAAAGAAATTGAGCTGAAGAAAAGAAGCCAAAAAGTATGCAATCAGAATAGGAATAAGTTAGAAATTAAGTAAATTTCTAATAGTCTCGTCATGCCCAAAAAGTGTGACTAAAAAATTAAGTAAATTTAAGGAAAAGCTATGGGAAAACTGAAAAAAATGGCTATTGATATGTTTTATAATTCACATCTAAAAATAAAAGAAATTGCTGAGAAGTTAAAAATATCACCCTCTGGAGTATCCCAATTTATAAAGCAAGATACTAGATATGCACAAGAAAAAGAATATAGAAAAAGTATCTCTAAAACCAAAAATAAAGTGGCTCATAATAAATTGGTAAAAGCACAAAGACAAGATAAGAAAGTTGAAGATAATTACTCTGTTGTACAAACGCAGCATAAACAAGCAGTTAATGAATTATCGAAAGCAAGCCATTTAACAAATGAAAGTTATAGAAAGTGGAATTATAGTGCCTATAAATATAACTCTTCTAAAAGGCGATATGAGTTTGACGAAAATCTCGGACGTTCTCATGACGTGCCTAAATACATAAAGGAAAGGTAAAATGTTATGGAAGAAAATTTAATCACAATTTTTAAACTTGCAGATTTATTAAATGATAAACAAGACAAGGTATTTGCTCAAATTCAATATACTGCAAATGATAGAAAATGCTTAGAAATTGCAATTAGATCAAAATCAGATTATTCCTATATTGAAGAATGCAAAGTTAATTTGTCAGAGCAAGCCTCATTAAGATGGAAAGGCATTATTAAGTTATTTGAAAGTTATGTAGGAGGTGCTGGAAATGAATAAGAAACAAGCAATTGCCTACGCACAAGTTACACTTAATTATATGCAAAGTTCAAAATACTCTGGAGAGATTAATCCTAAAACTCTTGGACTAGAAATGAGACAAGCGTTTAAATTATATTCTCGAGATATTATTCAAAATGTTGTTGATTCGCAAATTTATGCGGACAAACAATTAGAAAATATCAAAAACGGATGTGAGAGAAATGGAAAATGACAACAAATAAAAAAATTTTTGATAAAGGGAGATACGTTCTCTCTTATTATTTTTTTATTTTGGTAGTAATGTAAATCTCATTTTTTAATATACATTATAAGAGAAAGCGAGTGGTAAATCTTGAAATGCTATAAATCTCAACATGAAAACAATAGCATACTTCAAATATATCTTCCAAAAGATGAATTGCAGGAACAATCAGTTTTAGAGCAAATAGAGCAGTTTAAAAAGGAAAAATTCAATGTTGCAATGTTTGTAAGTGGAACTGTCAATACGGTAAAAACAATCCAAGAAATATTAAATTATGAAAAAAGCAAAAATATTGTGTAAAACTATTGCATTTTACTGAAAAAGAAGATAATATAGGCTTATCTAAAAATTTAAGATATATTTATCTTCGGAAAGGATAGATATATTGAAAGTTGTATGTTACTGTAGATTAAGCAAGGATGATAACAAAAGTAGATATAGTAGTATTGAAGCACAGCAAGAACTGGCTAAAGAATATGCAGATTCTCAAGGCTTTGAAATATCTGAATATTACATAGACGACAATGTATCACGGATATATTTCAAATGATGAAAGACCAGCATTTAGCAAAATGTTACAAGACATTAGAGCAGGAAAAGTCGATATTATTTTAGCAAAAGACTTATCAAGAATAGGACGTAAAGGTAGCAGAACACTTACATTTATAGATGAACTGAAAGAGCGAAATGTGAATTTAATACTAACGAAAGATACTTTTGGAGATTTCAATTTATTAGAAGGAGATGATGATTTATTAGGACTTTCTACCTGGTTTAATGAAAGGTATGTAAAGGAAGTATCTAAAAAAGTAAAAATTGGTATGCACAAACAATTGGAAAAAGGAATCTTACTTCAAGGTTCTAAGTTTGGCTATAGGAAAACTACTAAAAAAGGAGAATTGATAGTAGACGAAACAGTTCGAGATACCATAAAAACCATATTTGATTTATATGAACAAGGTTTAGGAATGTTAAAAATTTGTAAAACATTAAACTCTGAATATAACTTTTTAACTCCGTCACAGGTAATTGAAAGAGATTTAAAGCAAAAAGGCAAAGTATATAAGAAACCTGTTAAAAAAGTATGGGATATGTACATGATAAAAAGAATTCTAAAAGATGAAATTTATATTGGAACATTAGTTACTCATAAAACAGAAAGATATGACATTCATAGAGAAGGAAGAAAAGTAAAAAAAGAAAATCAATATAAATTTGAAAATCATCACGAACCAATTATTTCAAAAGAGCAGTTTGATAGAGTACAAGAATTAATGAAAAAAAGAGTTAATAATTCAAGTATGTACACTAAAAAACAAAGAGACTACATTTTTGGTGGATTTTTAAAATGTGCAGAGTGCCGGTGGTCCTGTTACAGGGGTTGCAAGAGTTCGCAGTAAAAAAGAAGGCTATGAGCCTAAAAAGTTGTATGAATGTCTTAGTTATAGAAAATATGGAAAAACAAGGTGTGTGTGCCATAATGTAAGAGAAGATATACTACTTGCAAATTTTAAAAGTTTTTTAGTATTACTTAGAGATAATTACAAACAAGAAATAAAAAATTTAAGATTAGAAGAATATAAGTCAAATAAACGAAATAATCTTAATAAATTAAAAGATAATTTAAGAATTTTAGAATCAGAATATAGAATTCTATTATCTGAAAAAATAAAAGAATTAAGTTCTTGTAATCCAGACAAAAGAGCTTTTATAGAAAGCACCTATAAAAGTATGGAAGATGAAAAATATAAAGAAATCGAAAATACCAAAAAACAAATCGAAAATCTAGGACAAGAAGATCTAAAAATAAAAGAGGAAAAATTAAAAAAAAGTATCGACTATTTTAATCAAGTGATAGAAAGTGAAATTCCTGATAAAGTTGTATTAAATATGTTAATTGATAAGATTTATATTTATCACGATAAATCGGTTAAATTTGTGTTAAAAGTGGATATAGAAAAAATGCTCTAACACGGCTTAAATACGGTTAGAGCAAAAAATGTTCAACTACGTATGCACAGTCATGTGACTGATTTGCATGCCCACCTTCCCAACATCTTTTAAAAGCAAATCCTACATAAATGGAACGTCCATAAATTGTTCGAAATTGATTCCAAGAATTCATTGTATTTCTACTAGTCCATAAAATGTTTGTGTTGCTATTGGAACGGAATTCTCGCACCGTCAAAGTTCGATTTGTAATATACGGCATTGCCTCTGATAGACCTCTATAGTATGTTTCCATTCGATTTGCATTATTATTATATACTAAAATTTTTGCCATAAAAAAAAAAGCTCCTTTCATAGTATTTCTATATAATATGAAACAAGCTTGAAATTTGACAATTTATGTAATATATGATATAATTAAATTTTAGCTAAAACTTAGTTTACTAATACACCAAGTAAAAAGGACATTTTATGAAGGATAAAAAGTTAAAGCTCTTGTCAAAACAATGTGAAACATTTCCTCCTGTAAATCCAGAATCTGATTTACCTCTTATTGTAACACAATACCTTCGAAAACTGGGTATCTCCCCAAATTTAACTGGTTTTACCTATCTGCGGGGTAGTATCATTAAAGTAATTAATTGCCCATCAAAAATTAATTCCATTATGCAGTTATATAATGATATTGCAAAACAAAATTCGACTACTCCTTCTAGAGTAGAGCATAGCATCCGATATGTCATTACACTTTTGATGAAACGCGGTAACTATCAAGTTATTGATAACCTTTTTTCCTATATAATAAATTCACAAACTCGTAAACCCAGTAACTCGGAATTTATCGCCATTATTGCAGACGATATTCGTTTAAATCTGCATTAAAGAATCAAAACTTAAAACAGAAAAAAGCTCCTTTTGGGAGCTTTTTTCTGTTTATTTTACTTCCTTCGCTTTTACAATAACCCTCTGACTACTGTCATTTGTACAAGTAATCAAAGTAATTTCCTTTCCTCCATTCGTTCTTTGGGATGTACAGGAAACATCAGATGGGTCTACTAAATATTTATCATAAACCGAATATTTGACTGTTCTTCCTGTTAAATCTGTTAATTCTATAATTTCCCCATTTTCAAGTTTTGGAACCTTGCTAAAAAACTTACTATTCCTGTAATTATGACCAACAATACAATAATTTCCTACCTCATTTGGCTTTGGTCCCCAAAAATAACATGGTGAAATTTTTAATAATTCATCAGTTGTTGTATTTAAAATTGGATAATTTACGCCAATTGAGGGAATATTAACAATAGCACATGTGTAATATTCTTGACCACTACTTGTAACAGATGTATTTCTCGCTATCACTTCATTCTCAATGTTAGACTCACCTTCTACTTGTTTTGAATACACGACTTCATATGGATCTTCTGTATTCAAAATAACGACAATGGAATTATCTGAAAATTTAATGGTCGTATCATCTGCTACATTATCTTCAAATTCTAAATTTGATAAAATTTCTTGGGAAATCGCTTCATTTTTGTTTTTATCATATTCTGCATAAATGTAATAAGAAAATAAAATACATACCAAAAAAACTGAAATAAAGAAATCAATTTTATAAATTTTTTTCTTTTTTTTCAATTCAGGTGTAATATATAATTTTTCTGAAATAAGAATTTGATTCATAATTTTCTCTCCTAATATACAATATTATTATATCAAATATTTATGACTTTATCAAGGATTTTTCTTCTAAAAAATCATATTTTTTTTAATTTATTTTCTATTTTCTTCTCCAGTTTTTTATTTTGTATATTAATTTCTATAATTTCCCTATTAATGCTATCTTTTTTTCGTCTACATAAATTTTCATCTTCCAAAATGATTTTTTGATTATAAGGAAATGTATTTTTAATGTTGACAACTTGTTTTTGTATATTTTTTAAAACATAATTGTATTTTTCCTTCAACATCTTTAAGTTGGAAATTTCATCTTGAAACACATCATCATCAAAATCTTCTGCTAATTTATGTATTTTTTTATAATTTCCTTTTTCATAATATTTTTCGATTTTAGCATATGCTTTTTTTCTTTCTTCCGATTCCTCCAAATCAAATACTGGGTTATATAATTTTTGCAACTTAAAATAATCGACATTCATTTCTTCCATTGTGTCATAATCAAATGCATCAAATGAGCTAACTTCTATTGCTAAATCAATTTGATGGGACATATCAGACTGAATTTTATCTTTTTTCTTAAATTCAGAATTTATTTTTCGATTAATAGCAGACATACTAATCTGTGCCTTTTTTTGCAATTTTTCATCAATTAATTCCAGTTTTCTTAAATTTTTTCTATAAGCATTTCCAGCCACCATAAATTTATATTCCAATGCCCCAATTTTAAGCAAATAATCAATTTCAATATCTCGGCATACATAACAACTTAGCATGTCCCTTTCCACAATTAAATTCGCAATTTGCTCCTGTAAATCATTTACTTCTAAAATTAATTTTGCATACTCTGGATGTACAATTACCATTTTTTCTTCTCCTTTATTTTGCATATTATATCATAAAAAACTCAATTTGTGAATACAAAATTGAAAAATTATAAAATAAAAAGGAGCACATAAAAAACTCGAGATTCTATATAATGTGTTGAGTTTTTTACAGCCCCTTTTTATTTTATTTCTTGATTGTTAATTTTACACTTTTTTCCAATTCACTATAACGATCCGTTACAGTAATGGTAACATCTCCAGGTGCTACACCTGTTACAATTCCATTGGAATTAACAGTTGCGATCTTCTCATCACTTGACTCATATTTTAATGTCTCGATGCTTGCATCAGAAGGTTTCGCAACCAACTTCATCTGAAGTGATTTTCCCACTCTTACCGTGGAATTTGTTGTTGTAAATGTCATCGAAGTAATTGGAATAATGGCACGTAAATCTAAGGTCGTCTCTAAATCGTCTTTTTTAGCAGTAATTGTTGACTTTCCAGCAGATACTGCAACAGCCATTCCATTTTTTATTTTAATACTATCTTCATTCGAAGAAGTCAACTCTACTTCACTTAAATCAACTTCTTCTCCATTTATCAATACCGATAATTTTGTGTCCTCTTTATTCTTCGTAGATAAATATTTCTTTTCTGCTAAAATCTCTATTTTGTTTTCTGGCTCTGGTTCCTCTTTTGACTCTTCTTCTGCGTCTGTAACAGTTTCTATTTTTACTAAAGAATAACCAGCAATTTTCCCTTTATTTAAAATAATATATAAAGCTAATATAGCAAGAAGGATAAATAAAACAATGGAAATTGGTAATATTTTAGGTCCCTTCTTTTTCGTATTTTTTTCTTTCTTATTACTTCTTTTTTTCGACATATTTTCTCCTCTATTTACGATTCTTCTGTTTTTACTTCAACTTCCTCTTCTGCATTTTCCATTTCTTCAGCCTCTTCCAATTCTTCTTTAATTGTAGGTTGTGTTATTTTTGTGTTAATTTCAATATCCTGATATGTTTTAAGCCCTGTTCCTGTTGGAATTAATTTACCAAGTATAACATTCTCTTTCAATCCTAATAATGGATCTATTTTACCTTTAATGGCTGCTTCTGTCAATACTTTCGTTGTTTCTTGGAACGATGCTGCTGACAAGAAACTTTCTGTCGCCAATGACGCTTTTGTGATACCAAGCAAAGCTCTTTTTCCAATTGCTGGTCTCTTTCCTTCTTCTTGTACTTTTCGATTGGCTTCTTCAAATTCTAATAAATCCACAAGTGAAGCACCATATAAACTTGTATCACCAGGATCTTCAATTCTTACTTTTTTAAGCATTTGCCTTGCAATTACTTCAATATGTTTATCATTAATATCAACACCTTGATTTCGATACACTTTTTGTACTTCAGCAATAATATATTTATATACACCTTCTGCACCTTTGATAAGAAGCAATTCATTCGGATTGATTGATCCTTCTGTCAATGGATCACCTGCTTCTACCTCTTGCCCATCTTTTACTTTTAATTTAGAACCAAAGCTAATTGCGTACTTTTTGCTATCATCTTTCGAAGTTACAATTACTTCTTTTCTCTTCTTCTCATCATTAATTTTTACAGTACCAGAAATTTCAGCAATCACAGCAACACCTTTTGGATTTCTAGCCTCAAACAATTCTTCAACTCTAGGAAGACCTTGTGTAATATCGCCTCCTGCAACACCTCCTGTGTGGAATGTTCTCATTGTAAGCTGTGTTCCTGGCTCACCAATTGATTGAGCAGCAATAATACCAACTGACTCACCCTTATTAACAATTTTTCTAGTTGCCAATCCCATACCATAACACTTACTACAAGCTCCATGTTTGCATTTACAACCCAAAATTGAACGTACACTAACTTTTGTGATACCTGCCTTTACAATTTGTTTTGCAATTGCTTCTGTAATCATTGTGTCAGTATCAACAATTAAATCATCTGTTTCTGGGTTTTTTAAGTCTTCTAATACAAATCTTCCGACTAATCTTTCTTCCAATCCTTCAATAATCTGGTTACCATCTTTGATATCTTCTAATTCAATTCCATCATGAGAACCACAATCATCTTCTATAATAATAATATCTTGTGAAACGTCAACTAATCTTCTTGTTAAATATCCTGAATCGGCTGTTCTCAAGGCTGTATCAGCCAAACCTTTTCTGGCACCATGGGAAGAAATGAAATATTCCAAAGCATCCAAACCTTCACGGAAACAAGATTTAATTGGAATTTCAACGGCTTTACCTGATGTATTAGCCATAAGTCCTCTCATACCAGCAATTTGTCTTAACTGATTCATGTTACCACGTGCTCCAGATTGTGCCATCATATAGATTGGATTAAGTTCATCAAAATTATCTTTCATAGCTTGTGTAACATCATCAGTTGCTTTTTCCCATACTTTAATAATAGCATCATAACGTTCATCGTTAGTAATCATACCTCTTTGATACTGTTTGAAAATTTTTCCAACATCTTCATCTGCTTTTGCTAAAATGTCTTTTTTAGCTTCTGGAACAGCAACATCAACAACAGACACTGTAATCGCACCTTTGGTTGAATATTTATAACCAGTTGCTTTAATATAATCTAGTACATCAGCAGTTTCTGATAACCCATGAACATTGATACATTTTGAAACTATTGTCCCCAAATTCTTTTTGATAACTGGGAAATTAATTTCCAAATCAAATTCATTTTCAGGATCATTTCTATCTACAAATCCTAAATCTTGTGGAATTCCTTGGTTATAGATTAAACGACCAATCGTTGTTTCAATCGTTTTAGTACGAACATTTCCCTCTTCATCTTCTTTAAATCTTCTTACTTTGATTTTACAATGTAAGCCAACATCACCATTTTGATAAGCAAGCATAGCTTCATCTTCATCTTTGAAATACATGCCTTCGCCTTTTTCGCCATCAATTTGAACAGTCAAATAATAAGCACCTAATATCATATCTTGGGTTGGTACAGTAACTGGCTTACCATCTTGTGGTTTCAATAAGTTATTGACAGATAGCATTAAAAATCTTGCTTCTGCAATTGCTTCTGGTGTTAGTGGAACGTGAACCGCCATTTGATCACCATCAAAGTCGGCATTAAATGCTGTACACACAAGCGGATGAAGTTTAATTGCCCTACCTTCTACCAAAATTGGTTGAAAAGCTTGAATACCAAGTCTATGAAGTGTTGGTGCACGGTTTAACATAACTGGATGGTCTTGAATCACTTCTTCCAAAATATCCCAAATTTCTGCTTTTTGCTTTTCTACCATTCTTTTGGCATTTTTAATATTATGTGCAATGCCACGTCCTACCAATTCTCTCATAACAAATGGTTTAAATAACTCAACTGCCATTTCTTTTGGAAGTCCACATTGGTAAATTTTAAGTTCTGGACCAACAACGATAACCGAACGTCCTGAATAGTCAACCCTTTTACCAAGCAAGTTTTGACGGAAACGTCCTTGCTTTCCTTTTAACATATCAGATAAGGATTTCAAAGCTCTATTTCCAGCTCCTGTAACTGGTCTTCCACGTCTACCATTGTCAATTAAAGCATCTACTGATTCTTGTAACATACGTTTTTCGTTTCTGACAATAATTTCTGGTGCTCCTAATTCTAATAATCTTTTTAAACGATTATTTCTATTAATCACACGTCGATACAAATCATTTAAATCAGAGGTTGCAAATCGTCCACCATCTAATTGAACCATTGGTCTTATTTCTGGTGGAATCACTGGTACAACACTCATAACCATCCATTCTGGTTTATTGCCAGACATTCTAAACGACTCAACTGTATCCAATCTTTTTACTAATTTGGCTTTTTTCTGCTCACTTGCTTTGGCAATTTCCTTTTTTAATTTTTCAGATAATTTATCAATATCAACTTCTTTTAATAATTTTTGGATTGCCTCTGCTCCCATTTCTGCTTTAAAAGAACCTCTTCCAAATTTTTCTTCTGCTTCATGATATTCCTTTTCATTGATCACTTGATATTTTTGCAAATCAGTTGTTCCTTTATCAGTTACGATATAAGAAGAAAAATAAATCACTCGTTCCAAGCTTCTTGGCGAAATATCAAGTAACAAAGCAACTCTACTTGGAATTCCTTTAAAGTACCAAATATGAGCTACTGGGGCAGCTAGTTCAATATGCCCCATTCTCTCTCTTCTTACCTTTGAAGTTGTTACCTCAACACCACAACGATCACAGACAATTCCTTTGTATCTCACTCTTTTGTATTTTCCACAATGACATTCCCAGTCTTTCGTTGGACCAAATATTTTCTCACAAAATAATCCATCTTTTTCTGGCTTTAGTGTTCTATAATTGATTGTTTCTGGTTTTTTGACTTCACCATGAGACCATTCTCTTACTTTATCATCTGAAGCCAAACCAATTTTCAATTTATTAAAAACTTCTAATTCTTCCAATTTCTAGCCCCCTCTAAATATTTTTGGGTTTTTTACAACCATTTTCTATTTTGAATATCCACCGCTGTACAGAATTCTTGTCACCCAAAACACTACAGTTGTAATATTAAGTTAAATTTGTTTTTTATTCAATAATATCATCATCATTATCCAAATTATCATTTGCTAAATCATTGTCAAATAGTAATTCATCTTCTTCACTATCTAATTTGTTGATATCTTCATCATCTGGTAATTCTTCTTCATCTAATATGTTGGTGTAGAATTCGTCTTCATTTTCTTCGATGATTTCATCATCATCCATTTCTGCTAGTTCATCTTCTTCCATTTCTTCATCACTAATGATGATTTCATCTTCTAATTCTACTTCGCCTTCTTCAGCGTTTTCCTTGATTTCAATTTCTTCATCTTTGTCACTATATAACGTCACATCCAAGCCTAAAGATTGCAATTCTTTAATCAATACCTTAAATGACTCTGGAATACCTGGAGCAGGAATATTTTCACCCTTTACAATAGCTTCATATGTTTTTACTCTACCCACAACATCATCTGACTTCATCGTCAAAATTTCTTGTAATGTATAAGCTGCACCATATGCCTCCAATGCCCAAACTTCCATCTCTCCAAAACGTTGTCCACCAAATTGCGCTTTACCTCCAAGAGGTTGTTGGGTAACAAGTGAGTATGGACCAGTTGAACGAGCATGGATTTTATCATCAACCAAATGGTGAAGTTTAAGCATATACATAACACCAACCGTGATTGGATGATCAAATGGATCACCTGTTCTTCCATCATAAAGAATCGTTTTTCCACTTGTCTCTAATCCTGCCATTTCAAGCATATCTTCAATATCTTGTTCGGTTGCACCGTCAAATACTGGGGTTGCCATTTTCCAACCTAACATTCTTGCAGCAGCTCCCAAATGAACTTCAAGCACCTGCCCTAAGTTCATACGAGATGGTACACCAAGTGGATTAAGAACAACATCAACTGGTGTTCCATCTGGTAAAAATGGCATATCTTCAACTGGCAATATTCTTGAAATAACACCTTTGTTACCATGTCTACCTGCCATTTTATCACCAACTGATATTTTTCTTTTTTGTGCAATATACACACGAATAATCTGATTCACACCAGGACCTAATTCATCAGAATTTTCTCTAGTAAATACTTTAACATCAACAATTGTTCCAGCTTCTCCATGAGGCACACGAAGGGAAGTATCTCTGACTTCTCTTGCTTTTTCACCAAAAATCGCACGAAGCAATCTTTCTTCAGCTGTTAACTCGGTTTCTCCTTTTGGTGTAACTTTACCAACTAAAATATCACCTGGTCCAACTTCAGCACCAATACGAATAATTCCATCTTCATTCAAATCCCTTAAAGCATCTTCACCAACGTTTGGTATGTCTCTTGTAATTTCTTCTGGACCTAATTTCGTATCACGGCATTCACAATCATAATCTTCTATATGAATAGATGTTAAAACATCTTCTTTAACCAAATTCTCTGATAGTAAAATTGCATCCTCGTAGTTATAACCTTCCCATGTTGTGAACGCAATTAATAGATTTTTACCTAAGGCCATTTCTCCTTTGTCAGTTGCTGGTCCATCCGCGATGACATCTCCACGTTTTACAATTTCACCTTCTCTAACAATTGGCCTTTGGTTAATACAAGTCGCACCATTCGTTCTTTTAAACTTTCTTAAAACGTAAGTTCTCAATTTGCCTGATTCTTCTTTGATAACAATTTCATCACCAACAACTTTTTGAACAACACCATTGTCTTCTGCGATGACAACAACTCCAGAATCTTTAGCAGCTTTGTATTCAATACCAGTTCCAACCATTGGTGAATCTGTAATCATCAGTGGAACCGCTTGACGTTGCATGTTAGCCCCCATTAAAGCACGGTTTGCATCATCATGCTCTAAGAAAGGTATCATAGCAGCACCAACAGACACCAATTGCTTTGGTGAAATATCTAAGTAATCTACTCTATTTTTCTCAATTTCTTTGATTTCTTCACGTTCTCTAACACGAATTCTTGGATTAGTTAAACAATTCTTTTCATCAACTGGTTCTGAAGCTTGTGCAATAATAAACTTATCTTCTTCATCAGCTGTCATGTATTCTACTTCATCAGTCACTTTGCCAGTTGTTTTATCAACTTTTCGATATGGTGTTTCAATAAATCCATAATCATTAATAATCGCAAATGTCGAAAGTGCTGAAATCAATCCAATATTTGGTCCTTCTGGTGATTCAATAGGACATAATCTACCATAATGGGTATAATGAATATCACGAACTTCGAAACCTGCTCTTTCTCTAGACAATCCACCTGGTCCCAAAGCCGAAATTCTTCTCTTATGTGTCAATTCTGAAAGAGGATTCGTTTGATCCATGAATTGTGACAATTGAGAACTTCCAAAAAATTCTCTAATCGATGATGTAATTGGTTTTGTATTAATCAAACTTTGTGGTGTTACAACATCTAAATCTTGAAGAGTCATCCTCTCACGAACTACTCTTTCCAATCTTGTCAAACCAATTCTGAATTGGTTTTGTAGAAGTTCTCCAACACATCTAATACGTCTATTTCCTAAATGATCAATATCATCTGTTTTTCCCAATCTTGGTTTTTCTGGGGATGATATATAAGTATTGTATTCTAAGTTTAATAGATAGTTTACAGAAGCCAAAATATCTTCTGTTACTACATGTTTTGGAATTAATTCATCTATTCTTTCTTCAATGGCTTTTTTCAAAGCTTTGTCATCTTTAGCATTTTCTAAAATATTGTTTAATATTTCATAATTCACATCTACTTTTATTTTCAGTTCATCAGCGATTTCAGGATTAATAAAAGCTTTAATATCAACAACACCATTTCCAATTACTTTCGCTTTTTTATCTTCAATTTTAACATAAACACTATTAATACCAGAATTTTGAATTTCACGTGCCACTTCTCTTGAAATCACTTCATCTTTTTCTACAAAAACTTCTCCTGTTTCAGGATTTGCAATTGTTTCATAGGCGATGTGGTTGGCAATTCTATCTGCTAAACATAATTTTTTGTTAAATTTATAACGACCAACTTTGGATAAATCGTAACGTCTATTATCAAAAAATAATCCATTGAATAAATTACGAGCAGCATCAACAGTTGGAAGTTCACCTGGTCTTAATTTTTTGTAAATTTCGATTAAGGCATCATCTGTTGTTTTAATTGGATCTTTGGCTATGGTGGCCAAGATTTTATCTTCTTCTCCGAAAAAATCAAGTATTTTATCGTCTGTATCTAAGCCAATTGCTCTTAATAAACAAGTTACTGGTAATTTTCTGGTACGATCAATTCGAACATAAAATATGTCATTACTATCTGTTTCATATTCAAGCCATGCTCCACGAATTGGCATAATAGTTGCTGTATACAATTTTTTTCCAACTTTATCGTAAGATGAATCATAATAGCATCCTGGTGAACGAACTAATTGACTGACAACCACTCTTTCTGCACCATTAATTACAAATGTACCACTGTCTGTCATAAGTGGAAAATCACCTAAATAAATCTCTTGTTCTTTGATTTCACCAGTTTCACGGTTAATCAAACGTACTTTTACATGTAGTCTGGTTGAATAAGTCGCATCTCTTTCTTTTGCTTCTTCCAAAGTATACTTTGTTTTTTCTTCCATATAGTAATCAAAAAATTCCAAAACTAGATTTCCCGAATAATCAATAATAGGCGAAATATCTCTTAATACTTCACCTAATCCTTCATTAATAAACCAGTCATATGAATCTTTTTGTACTTTTAAAAGATTAGGTATTTCAATAAAATCTCCAATCTTTGAAAAAGTTTTACGCACACATTTTTCGTGCTTGACATCTTTTACCTTTACCAAAATAAAAACCACCTTTATTCCAAATTTAGCAGGTAATATATGAACTTTATTTTCCAAGTCCCTCTTATGCAAAAGGTTGTTATTTTAAAACCAATATCCCTGCTTAAAAATATCATTTTAAAATAGTTCCTCTTTTGCCTAATTCCTCTTGAAAAACGAAAATTATATAACGGTTTTGTATAAAATTACCAAAATATTATACCTTATTTTTCCAAAATAGTCAAGCTTTTTTTGATAAATTTTCTTACTATTTTTCAAATCAAAAATGTGCATTTTGAGGCCATTTTTTTCAAATTTTAGAAAAAAATGACTAAAAAGCCCAAAAAATTGACTTGTAGAGCATTTAGACGTTTCCTAGAGTCATAAAAAACATGATACGATAAAAACAGGAGCCATTTGGCCCCTGTTTCATTTCTCTCCTATAATACCTCCTCTATATCGATTCTTTTTACGTTAAGCTTTTCGCACCATTTTTTGAGTTGCCAACCTTTTCGCCCAATAAATAAACCTTTCATTCCCAAAGGAACCTCCAGTTTTATCACTGCTTTTCCTTGAATCTTCGTCTTATCAAAAATAACTAAATAATCCGTATCAAGCTGACATTCTTCTTTACTGAGCTTTACGTCAAGACGGCTTTCCAACTTTTCTCTACGTTCTTCTGAAATTAGAGAATAAACTGGAAAAACTATAATATGCTCTTCATTAAAGATTATATCTTCATACAAAAACCAGTTTATCTGCTGAAATGAAGAATAAGCAGTATATTTTATTCCAACCGCCTCACTTCCTGCTAAACAATGCTTCAATCCTTTAAAAAGACTCTTCTGCTTACACTGTTCTTCAAATATGACTTTCTGAGGTTCTACTTTTTGTTCTTTGAATGCAATAGCTGCTTTTATTGTATCCTCCGAAAGACGTTTTTCTGTGTGCATACCTATATATCGATACTTTCCCTCTAATTTCTGATACGTTGGTAAACAACAATCAACTTCTTCATAAACTTCTGGATCCCAAAATTGCAATTCCTTCTCTTGAAAAACAAATGGAATATTAAGCTGTACTAACAGCCTTACATATTTTTCCTCTATGGTTGGTAAATTCTCATATTTTCCTAAGTAAAAAAAAGATTCCCCTACTGCCAACCAACATTCTGGTAACTCGTCCCGATATTTTACTTCTTTTGGTATTGTTTTCATAGTCATTCCTCCTTATTGTTCTAAAAATCAATCTAAAAAGTTTACTTAATTAGTATATCACATTATGTAAATAATGTCAAATTAAATTTTTAAGAAATTTTTAAGTTTAATTTAATATTTTTATTATATACTAATTTAAATTAAATAAAAATATTTATTTAATTTTACCCCTTTTAATTATATATATGCTAATAAAATAGAGTTCTATTCTAAGAACTCTATTTTTCTATTTCAAAAAATAAATCCCCTTTTGTGGGGATTTTACTTCAAGTAACATCTTACCTTTTGGCTTACTTTAATAAACCAATTTTTCCTTTATATTTCTTATTGGTAAGTTTCATCAGTCTATTATCAATTTTATTGATAATCTTGGCATAAATAACCAAATCTCTAGACACTTTGGTACTAATTTCTCCATTTGATTTATACTTAATTTGATGTTCCAAAGTTGCCCAAAAATCCATTGCCATTGTACGAATTTGGATTTCAACTTTTGCATATAATTTTGTCTCATCTAACTCAACTGGAACTTCCAATATCACATGATAGCTTGAATATCCTGTTTTCTTAGGAGTTGTGATATAATCCTTTTCTTTAATAATTCTACAATCTTCGAATTCTCTTATAATATCAACAACTTCAAAAACATTAGCTTTAAATGGACATATGATTCTCACACCAGCAATATCATTAATATTTTCAATTAGATTTTGATATGTTAATTCATAATTTTTTCGTTTCATTTTTTTGATAATACTCTCAGGAGTTTTGATTCTACACATACAATGATTAATCAAATCCTGCTCATAAATCTCTTTATAATCTCGATTAATTGAATCAACCTTTTCCTCTACATTTCTCATCGCTAGTGAATATAAATGCATAAGTTGCCCAAACTTGTTATCTTTAATATTTAATTTGTTTTCATATTTATTACTTTTTACTAATGATGTATCTATCTTGATAATCATCTCCTCTCTTGTTTTCTATAATATGATTTTATATTGGAAATATAAAAATAATATTAAAAGTTTGTGTTTTTTGTGTGAAAAATTTCCTACCTTAAACATTATAACATATTTTAAAAAAATTAACCACCTTTTTCACTTATTAAATAATTACATTTTTCGACAAAAATGAAGAAGTTCGCATACTCATGCGAACCTCTCCCCTCTCTATGGAAAAAAATAGTTTTTTTCTAGAACTTACTAATTAAAGTAAGTCAACCGGCATCGTGTAGACTAGCCACAGTGAATCATTTGGAAAATTTTCAACAATTGCAATCTTACAAAATTCCCCATCAAATTCCATCGTGGCAAAATCTGCTTTCTCTATCTGCTTCTCAAATGTAGGCCGTGGAACAATTCTTACATTTAGATCTGTCTCCACAACCGACATGATCTCCTCCAACTCTTTCAAGAAAAGTTTTGCATTAAAAACTTTTCTTTCATGAGTTTTATCATGCCGAGAGTCAATAGGCCACTCTGAATTCATAATTTTCTCTAATTTTTTCTGTTTCGTTGCTAACTTCTCTTTTACTTTTTTTTCCATATTATCTTCCTCCATTTTCTTTCATTTTCTTTTAAATAGTTACATTTAGTTACAAGTGAAAAAAGAAAATAACTCTATGTAAAATAAGATATAAGGTACATACCTTATGTTATCTATAGTATAACATAATTTACATAAAATGTCAAGGCATTTTTTGCATAATATGTTAACTTCTGTCAATTTTATATTGACTTTTCCAGATATACAATATTTTTTAACAATATGTGTACTAAACCCTATTGTAATACAATCAAAAACAGGATATATGCAATATTACATATATCCTGTCTTTTAAAACTCAAGAGGATTATGGCCTACTTTAATACGCCACTTCTTTCCATCAACTCCTCCATCCACCTGCGCTGTACAAATTTTTCTGTTTACTTCTTCTGATATCCTCTTAGCAATAGTATAGCCTGTATACAATATAACTTTCTTTCATTTCATCATAGATAATCTTAACAATTATATCTGCTTCAAGTGGCGAAATTTTAATTACATCAGACATAATTTTGAATTGGATATCGTCCACCTGCCTTACAATATTCTAAACAAAATCTTTTTTCTCAAAATAATATAACACAGAGGCCGCTCTATAAGCGACCTCCTACTTTCAAGAAAAATCTTTCTATTTTCAAGTTCTTTTTTACGGCTGTTTAAAATGATGCCTTTTTGTTGGTTTTTTGGGGCTATTTTTTAGTAAATTTTGAATCTCTTTTTCTTCTTGCTTTCTCAATTTTCGTAACTCTTTTCTAGAGTCTTTCTTCAAATTAATTAGAAATAAACTATGTCTTTTGATTCTCCAATACCGATTAACAGCTTCAGCCATTTCATACAATCCCCATGCTGTTAAATAAGCACTTACAGCAAATAACATCCACTGTCCTACTCTTTGTGAGAGCTCTCTTGCTGGATAAAACACAAGAATTACACAAGCACCTGCCACTATCGCAGTCATTGCACCACCTAATTGAGCCCATCCAAATAGTCTTTTTTGCCGTTGCATTTTTTTCATAAAAAAAGCTGTCATTACAACAAAAAAAGCCACCAATACCACCATAATCAATTTTGTCATACTTTTCTCCTCCTGTTTTGTGATAAGAACTACTATTTTATTACAATAATATTATAGCATATTTTACCAAATTGTCAAGTTTTTTATATACAAAAAGCCCGCCAAAAATGCGAGCTTTTTGCATTGCCTTTTCACTTTTTTTTGCTTAACTGGTAAATCCGAATTACTTTACCAGTTGGGCTAAAGAAAAGCCCCGTTCCTACAGAACATAAACCACATAAGTAACTGTGTTGATATCTTCTACGGGCTCTCTTTTGGGCAAGTTTTCTTACCCCAAAAACAAGAATCAGAACAACGCCTATCATTACTAAAATCTCCCAATGCATACTTCTCTCCTCTCTATAGGCTCACCAACATGCTTCTATAAATATATTGTACCATATTTTACATAAAATGTCAAGTTGTACTGGTCTTCAAAAATCGACATTTTTGAATTATGAAATTATCTTCCCATGTTGTAAATTAAAAAGAACACGATTTCTGAACCATACTTCAAAAAGTAAAATTCATTTCTCGTGCCCTTATTTTATTTCTTGATTATATAATTACAATACATATTTCTTAATCGCAACAACTCCTGTACCAATAATTGTTAATACAACTGTTGTTAAGATA
The DNA here is from genome assembly GCA_947573445.1 of uncultured Clostridia bacterium. Lineage (GTDB taxonomy): Bacteria > Bacillota > Clostridia > TANB77 > CAG-508 > Scatovivens. The sequence continues at coordinate 85,328 of CANPFR010000004.1, forward strand.
ATATAAGTTGGTGCTCGACCTGTTGAAATACTTAGGATAACTGGTGCTTCGTCAATATCGTCTTCTCCATCAATTTTATTGTCTGGCGTTGAATCGATATCATCTGTGTCGTTAGCATCATTGTAATCTTTGCTGATTTCTGCTACGTTATTTTTCAAACCTAAGTTATTTTCTCCATTAATCCATCTTAAAACAACTTCGACACTTGCTGTTTCACCTGGTTGAATTAATGTATCTGCTAATGCATCTGTCACAATTGTTCCATTTGCATCCTCTTTCCAATTTTGATTATCTGCTTCTACAAATTGTAAACCTTCTGGAATATAATCTCTAATTTCCTTTGCATATCCAGCAATTGTTCCTTCATTTGTAATCGTTATATTGTATACGAATTTTACAATCGTCGAATTAATTTTTTTTCTGTTGATTTCAACTTTTGTTAATTTTCCATCAACTGCTTGAATTTCATTTGTAGAATTTCCTTCTGTTACAACTGCTTTTATCAAATCTTTTTGAAGTGCTAAATCGAAATATCCTACATGAACTCTTTCTTTATCAATATCATCTTCCTCCTCTTTTTTATTGTCTGGAGTTGAATCAATATCATCAATTTCATTTCCATCTGGATCTGTATCTTTAGTGATTTCTGCTGTGTTTGTGATAACATCATCTGAAGTTGTTGTATTTACTTTAAAGACAGCTTGTACATCCAAATAAAATAAATTTCCTGTTTCTGTGTTAAATGCTGTTAATAAAGCACTTTCTTTTCTAGCTTCAGCTTTTTCTTTTGACAAATAGTCTGTTCTGATTTCCACTGCTTTGGTATTATCAGTGGTTACATCTCCATTGGCGTCATACATTATCCAACCATATTTTTTGTTGATTTCATTTTCACTATCAAATACTAAGCCTTTTGGAATATCATCACCAATTTCTGCTGCATATCCATCTACTTCTCCTTCGTTATACACTCTTATGGTATAGGTTACATTATCTCCATTGTTAACCTCTAGTGGTGTTTGAGGATGTTCATAAGTTATTTTTCCATCAGCATAAGTTACTTTTGGTACTCTATCAGTGATTTCTTTGTCATTTAAACCTGTGATAAATTTTTGTAATGCTAAATCGAATTTTTTCATGGTTAGAATTTCATAATCATTATCATCTTGTTTTTCATCATCTCCAGGGTAATTATCTGGGTCAACTGTATCTGGAGTTGAATCTCTGTCTTCTACTTCTTCTTTATTTTTGTCTAAATCTTTTGTAATTTCCGCAATATTTTTTAAGTTTGTATCTGCTAATACAATACAAGTTACTTCAATATCTTTATAATTCAATTTGTCAGAATCATCAAAGGCTTTAAGCAAAGTATCGGATTTGTTTGAACTTAATGCTGTTGATGTTAGTTTTACTGGTCCTTGAATAACTGCAATATCTTTTAAATTTGTTTCTCCTGTGAAATCTTCTAATTTCAAATTTTTTAGTTCATTTTCTGTCAATTTCACAGCAGTATTTTGCAAATCTTGTGGAATTGCCCAGTAGTTATCAATGTTTGCTTTGTAGTTGACTAAATAGCCTAAACCATCTGGTAAATAATCAGCTACTGTTTCTGCATAACCATCTTCTTCTCCTTCGTTGTAAACTCTTATGGTATAGGTTACAATGTCTCCTGTTTTTACAACAACTGGTGTTTTTACTTGGGTATAAATTGCATTTGTAGAACCATTTTTTAGAGGAGCTGTATCAACTTTTGGTTCTCTACTTTCCGATAACTCTTTTCCATTCAATTTTGTGATGAATTTTTGTAAGCTTAAGTCAAATGCCTTTCCAGCTACTTTTACTTTTTCAAAGTCATCATCATCTTGTTTTCCTTCATAGAAATATTCTGGATTTGATAAATCCTCTGGATTTTTATCATTTCCTTTATAATCTGGTCTATTAATTGAATCAATCATACTTGCAAATGAATCTGGATTAGAATCTCTATCTGTTACAATGTTATCCTCTTTTATTTCTGCAATGTTAGTTAAAATTGCTCCAGATGGTGCTTGGTCTGTTATTTCACATACGATATCTACATAAATTCCTTTTAATTCATCTTTAAAAGCTGGTATCGTTGTATCTTTAGTTGCTTCTGTTGTCACTCTTCTTCCATCTTCTGAAACTTCCCAACCATAATTTTTATTTGTTTCATTATCTTTTATAAAATCTAGTCCCACTGGTAAATAATCAACAATTGTAGTTGCTTTTGCTTCTACATTTCCTTCATTATATACTGCAATTCTATAAGTAACTGTATCACCTGCTTTAACTTCTACTGCATCTTTTCTGTGTTTATAGCTAGCTGTTTGGTTAGAACCATCTTTCAATTGATCAATGTTAATATTTGGTGTTCTGTCTGTAAGTTCTGTACCATTAAGTGCTACAATGTATTTTCTTAGAGCTAAATCATATTCAGGGGTAATGCTTGCAGAAACACTATCTGCTACTGTATCTCCTTCTTTGGTTATCAATACAATTGGTTGATAATCTGCATTTCCTGCTGTCCATACAGAAACTTTGGTTCCAAATTTTGTGTAAGAAACATTTAATTTTAACGTTTCAATTGTATTTCCACTGATTGGTAAATAAATATAATAATCTGTATCAAAAATTTCATTTAGTTTTTTGTCAATTGCATTGCCTTGTGCATCTTTTATCGTATATGCAGAGGAAAGCAATTCACTTGTTCCATCTGTTAAAGTGATTTGATAATCACTTGCTGATACTCCTGCTGATGGAGCTGTTACTTTAAAAGGTCCTACCTTATAATTATCTCCATCTACTGTGTAGCTTACATCTTTATTTGCTATTGTTGGATATTTAAGAACTGATTCAGAAGTTTCTTTATCCTTATTTTCTAGTGCTGTGTTCACAAAATATTGATATAATTTAGTAAGCCATTCATATCTTGTGGGCTCCATATTATCTGGTGTTGACTCTAACGGTTTCTTTAAATCAATGGTTGGTAATTTATCTTTTTCTATCATAACATCTTGTAAGGTTTTTTTGTTTGGATTTCCAAAATACCAAATAGCCCATTGTTGTATGACTTCAATATCATCATCTGTAATTGTTGATTTGATATCATCTATCGTTGTTTTATCTTCATAAGGAGCATTTAATAAATCTGAAAAAGCATTGTTGATAAGTGCATCTTTTTGAGCTGCTCTTTGTTCTGCTGTCATTTGTTTTCTTAAATACATGTTGTCTAACAACCAACATAGTGAATTGTAATTTTCCGCACTTAGATTAAGGGTTGATGGATTTTCTTCAAAAAAATCTGGTATGGTTCTTGTGTATTCAATTGCTCCATCAAGTCTTGGAAAAGCTTTTTCTCCATTTAAACAATAGAACGCATCTGAGTATAAGAAAACATCTGTGACTGGATCTTTATCATCTTCTCTTGTGATTTTTAAAATGTTAGTTTTTCCACCAAAAGTATAACGATAAAGTTCTGTATCATATTGTTCTTGTCCTTCTTGTGATAGACTTTCACTTGATTCGTCTCCTCCTTCATGCGTTTCTGTTGACATTAGTTTGACTGTGTTTATATCGTTTGGATTTTCATTTGTCAATGCTGCTGCCAATACAACACTTGCATGTGGTAATATTAAAGTTGCTATACAAGCCACAGCTGTTACTATTTTTAAAAATTTCTCTTTCATTATTTTCCCCATCCTTTTTATAATCTCTTATCTTTGTGTAAGCATCAAAATTTTAAATTTATACATTATTTATTATAAACTATTTATCATAAAAAATCAAGACTTATTCTAAATTTTGTTGTCTTTTTTGGCAAGTTTTGGATTTTTATGATCTATCCTAAACTTTCATAATATGCATTATATAATTTTGAATAATACCCTCCTGTTTTTAATAATGTTTCATGATTTCCCTCTTCTACAATTTTCCCTTCACTTAACACAATGATTTTATCGACATTTATAATCGTTGATAAACGATGTGCAATAAAAATAGAAGTTTTATTGGCTGACAATCGATCAATCGATCGTTGGATTAATCCTTCTGTATATGTATCAATATTAGCAGTTGCTTCATCCAAAATAAAAATATTGGGATTATTGGCAAATACACGTGCAAAAGCAATTAGCTGCTTTTGCCCTTCTGAATAAGAATTTCCTCTTTCATTAGCAATTTGCTCCATCCCATCTGGTAATGAATTGATAAATTCATCTGCTGATGCTAATTCAATGGCTTCTTGAATTTCAATATCAGCCAAATTTTTATACAATTTGACGTTATCCTTAATACTTTTGGCAAAAATAAATGGATCCTGTAAAACAATTCCTATGCTCTTTCTCAAACTTCGTAAATTAATCTCCTTGATATTAACACCATCAAGCAAAATTTCACCTTTCTGAATATCATAAAATCGATTAATTAAATTTGTAATTGTTGTTTTACCAGATCCAGTTTTTCCAACTAAAGCAATACTTTCTCCTGGACGTATTGTAAAACTTACATCCTTCAAAATCCAATTTTCTCCCTCATCATAGGAAAACCATACATGTTTAAATTCAATTTTTCCCTTCACTTCTTTTAAATCAATTCCTGACTCAAAATCTTCCAAATATTCTTTTTGCTCCAAAATATCATATATTTTATCAATTGAAACAAAAGCTTCTTGTACAGTTTCTATATTTTCTATAATTCGTGTAATTGGTTCAAATAATTGTTTCATATAAGTAATAAAAGCATAAATAAACCCTACTTCCAAGCCGACTCCCCAAATATGATTCGTACACACTACTACAATAATTGCAATCCCTACATTTTCCAAAATTGTCATAAGGGCTGGTAGTAAACCTTCAATCAAACCAGTTTTTATTCTAGCTTTGAAAAAGTCATGTGTATACATCTCACATTCTTTTTGTTTTTCCCTTTGAATACTAAATATCTTTATAATTTTAGCTCCATAAATAGATTCCGCTAAAAATGTATTCAAGTTCGTTCTAATCGCTTTAGAAACATCATATTGTTTATGTAATATTGTTGTCAAGCTTGCCGAAAATAGGATAATAAATGGAACCACCGCAAATGACAAAATTCCCACTTTCCAATTAAAATATAACATAATTCCAGCTATTGCAATAATTAAAATTATATCTTTGACAATCGTAGCCACAATATCTTTAAATAAAGACGATATATCTTCTACATCATTCGTAATACGTACAAATAATTTCCCAGCAGAAGTTCTATCATGGAAACTTATATTCGTATTTTGCGTAAATTTGAATAATCGATTACGGAGTGAGTAAATAACTTCTTCTCCCATCATATTAACTGTAGTCGTTGTCAAAAAATCAATAATATTTCCCAAAAGCACAATCCCAATATAAATTGCACCAATTGTTGCTACTGTCATACTTCCCTTTTGAAAAATACCTTGACTAATATACTGATCAATTGCTACTTCCAATAAATATGGTTTTATGATTTCTCCAATTCCAATTAACAAAGACAAAATCGATGTAACTAAAATCGTTTTCTTATGCGGTTTTGCTAGTTCCAGAACCCTAGATAATGTTTTATTTCTCATCTTTTCGTATTCTCCTAATCTAAAAATGTTTCTTCTTTTGAAGATTGTTGACTATACAATTTGCTATATAAACCTCTGCGGTTAATCAAAGTATTATGATTTCCTGCCTCGATTATATTTCCTTCATCCAACACAATAATGTTATCAGCATCTTTAATATCTGAAATCCTGTTTGATATAATAATACAAGTTTTTCCTTTTTTCATTTCTTTTATATTGTTTAACAATTTTTCCTCTGTACGATTGTCCAAAGCACAAAATGTATCATCAAAAATAAGAATATTACTCTTTTGCAAAAATGCTCTTGAAATTACAACTCGTTGCTTTTGACCTCCTGACAAATCCACCCCTCGTTCACCAATCATGGTGTAAATACCATGATTCATTTTGCAAATCTCATCATAAATCATAGCATTTCTAGTACTTTCTAGGATTTCATCATCTTCATAGTAATCCCTAAATAAGCTGATATTGTCTTTCAAAGTGCTTGAAAATAAAAAGGAATCTTGCGTGATATAACAAATACTTCTTCTCAAAACGGCAAGTGGAATTTCATTAATATCCTTCCCACCAATGCTAATTTTACCATTTGGTACTGGATACAGTTTTAATAACAAATTCATCAAAGTTGTTTTTCCACTTCCAATTGTTCCTATTACCCCTAACGTTTCTCCTTCTTTAATTTCAAGATTAACATGATTTAAAGCTACTTCAATATTTTGTGTATAATTATAAGTTAAATCTGAAATTACAATATCACCTGACACTGTATTGGCTGTTTTATAATCTTTTGTTACTATTTTTTCTCTTTCCAGTGCAAACACTTTTTCCAAACGTCGATATGAAATTTGAGCCCTTTTAAATCTTGATATCAATCCTGGTAGCCATGATACTGGGCCTACAAACAATCCAATATAGCCATTAAACGCAATAAATTCGCCTGTTGTAATCGTGTTTTCCAAAACCAATTTTGAACCATAAATCAAAGAAATTCCATAGCATAATCCGAATCCAATATTAATGCATGTTGACAGTAAGGTAGAATGAACATCTACTGCATTATTTGCCTCTTTTAGCAATCTATTTCTTTTCATAAATTCTTTTAATTGACTCATCTCACCAGAATATGCCTTTGTTGTTTTCACACTATCTGTGCTTTCTTGTACAAATTCAGATAACTCTGTATAATATTTTTGTGACTTAGCAAAACTTTTTTCGACATATTTTTTAATGATAACCACCAAAAAAGCTGTCACAATAATTGGGCATAATGTTGCTAAAGTTAATCTAAAATCAATACCAGATATCATTTTATAAGTCACCATAAAAAAGGTTATCACAATTCTGGAACCAAGTGAAATAGCTCGGTATATAAATACCCTTATCTCTCCAATGTCTTTTGTAAAATAAGACATTAATTCACCATTTTTTATATTTTGCAAACTAGTCATTTTTATTTTCATAAATTGATCAAATAATTTATTTTTAATATCTTTCTCAAATCCACGCGTCACAACCCCAACCATATATCGCCATGGCATTCTTACCACAAGTAAAACAACTGCTGTTGTTATTAAATAAATAACTTGTTTAATAATAAAATATTGGTTGTTCTCTACATCGCCTAACAAATCCACAATTTTACCAATAATCTGAGGTGGAAAAGTAAGTAAATACATATTCATAGCTATAAAAGTTATAACAATTACCAATTGCAATTTGTATTTCTTCAGTATTTTCATGATTATTTTTTTCATCTGTTACTCCTCTATTTATATTTATTTTTTTATTATACACATATTTTTTTTATATTTCAATATGGTAACGCATTTTTTTACCACAATGTGTTTTTAATATGTTTCATATAAAATTTATCCTTTTTCACAAAAACTTCTATCACATCAAATCGTGTAAATTTACTTTCTAATCGATGTTTACTAATATAGTAGATAGCTGCTTTTTTAATATGTTTCTTTTTATTCATATTTACTGCTTCCCTTGGCTCTCCATATTTTTTCGTTCCTCTTGTTTTTACCTCAACAAAAACAAGCTCATTTTTGTCTATTGCAATAATATCGATTTCTCCATATGTGCATTTAAAATTTTTACGTATTATGCAATAACCTAATTTTTTTAAAAATTGGGCTGCTTCTTTTTCTCCTTTTTGTCCTAATTCTATATTAGTCATCTTTTCTCCCTTACCTTATAACAATTTATAACCCATACCAATTTCTTGTCTTAGTATTCCATCCAATTCCATATGAATTAACACATTTAATGTTTCTCGTAAATTTTTTTGTTCTGTATTTTGTACAATTTCCTCCAATGATAATGTTTTATTTTGCAAAATTTTTATAATTTCTTTATATTCTTCTTTAACATCCCAAAAAGTTACTTGTTTTTCTTCCGAATTTTTGCCTAATTTATTCATAAACTGTGGAAAATTTGATAAAATATCCTCTATACTTGTCACCAACTTTGCACCTTCTTGAATCAGCTTATTGACCCCCACACCATATGAATTATCTAATCTTCCTGGTAATGCCATTACAACTTTTCCTTGACGATAGGCTAATTTGGCTGTTACACTTGTTCCGCTTCGATAAGCTGACTCAATTACCAAAACACCTTCTGATAAACCACTTACAATTCGATTTCGCTCCAAAAACTGTTTACTTTTTGCACTTACTTGTGGCGGATATTCTGTTATTACCAAGCCATTTTTCTCAATAATTTTCTCAAATAACCCTAAGTTTTCTTTTGGAAAAATATGGTCAAAACCACCGCCTAAAACGGCAATTGTTCCTCCACCATATTTTAACACTGTTTTATGAGCTACAGCATCTGTGCCAACTGCCATTCCACTTACAACTGGAATGTCCTTTTCCACCATTTTTTGTGCAAAATATTCACAGTTCCTCGTTCCATATTCTGTTATATGACGTGTTCCAACAATTGCCAAACTTGGTTTATTCAAAAGTTCAATTTGTCCGATTACATACAATTTTTCCGGTGGATTTTTGATTTTCCTTAGTTTTTCTGGAAATTTCTCATCTTTTATGGTTATTTCTTGTATTTTTCTCATATTCTATCCAAACTCCTATACTGAATTGCTTCTATTAAATGTATTTTTTCGATGTTTTTGACTCCATCTAAATCAGCTATGGTTCGTGCTACTTTCAGAATTTTGGAATAAGCACGTGCACTTAAATTTAGTCTTTCAAAAGATTGACTCAAAATTTGGCTGGATTCTTCGTCTAAAGCACAATATTTTTCTACCAATTTCGGTGTTAAGTCTGCATTTGAAAAAATGTCAAATTCCTGGTAACGTTTCATCTGAATTGCTCTTGCTTGATTTACCCTTTTTCGGACTTTTTCTGAAGTTTCATTATTTCGCCCTTTCATTTTTTTGTAATCAACACTTGGTACTTGAATATGAATATCAAATCGATCCAATAATGGACCACTTAATTTAGCTCGATAATTGTCTTTTTGCCTTTGTGTACAATTACACACCTTTTCTTTACTTCCCAAATATCCACATGGACACGGATTCATACTAGCCACTAACATAAAATTACAAGGATATGTCAAACTAGCTCCCACTCTACTAATTGTAACCATTCTATCTTCCAATGGTCCACGCAAAACCTCTAATGTATTTCGTTTAAACTCTAATAATTCATCTAAAAATAACACACCATAATGGGACAAACTAATCTCACCTGGCTTTGGAATTTTTCCACCACCAATTAAACCATTGGCAGAAATTGTGTGATGTGGATTTCGAAATGGTCTTTCTGTTACTAATGTATTTTCACCTAGTTTTCCTGCAATGCTATGTATTTTAGTAATTTCTAAGGCCTCTTCAAAGTTTAAATCTGGCAAAATAGTAGGCAATCGCATAGCTAGCATAGTTTTTCCACTTCCAGGACTTCCCAGCATCAAACAATTATGGCCTCCAGCTGCTGCAATTTCCAATGCTCTTTTTATTGTCTCTTGCCCTTTTACTTCCGAAAAATCCAACCTTTGACATCGATTATTTTTAAAAATCTCCTGTATATTCACTCTTTCACTTTTTACTTCAATTTCTTCATTTAAAAACTGAATCACTTCCCTTAAATGAGACACTCCAATTACTTCTAATTCATTTACAATAGCTGCTTCTTTAGCATTTTCCTTTGGTACAATTACTCTTTTTATCCCATATTTTAAAGCTTCTATACAAATTGGTAAAATTCCATTTACTTTATTAATCTTCCCATTCAAAGACAATTCGCCAACAATAGCTGTACCTTCCAAATTGGTTTCCATGATGACATCCATTGAACGCAAAATCCCTACTGCTATTGCCAAATCTAACATAGAACCTTCTTTTTTGATATTAGCTGGTGATAAATTAATAATATATTTTCGACTTAATACCTCATAACCACAATTTTTAATAGCCGTTCGAACTCTTTCTTTGGATTCACGTATGGAAATGTCTGGGAGACCCACTACTTCCCAAGTTGGCATTCCTGCTGAAATATCTACTTCAACATTAATCAAAACGCCATCTAATCCTTGTAATGACATACTTTTTATAATTGATAATGACAATTTTTCTCCTCTTTTCTATTAAATTTTTAAATTGATTTTTTTTTCGAATTGAAATAAGAATAAACATTTTTAGAATGATTGAATTAATTTTAACATAGTAATCTACAATTGTCAATATCAAATTTGTCTTTTTTTCATAATTTTCTTGAAATTTACAAATAAATATAATATAGTATTAGAATAAAATAAAAAATGAGGTATTAATTTATGCAGGAATTTTACAAAGAACCACGTGTCTTAAACATAAAAAAAGTTGTTATCATATCCGTAATTCTAGTTGTTATATTGCTTCTACTAATTTTATTCATTGCCCAGAAAATTTCAAAGCCAAAAGAATCATCAAAATCAGAGCCAAAATCAACTTCCACTTCTACGGTTTATAAAAGTTCTGATGAATCCATAAGCATTGAACTTCCAAATACTTTCAACTTAAAATCATATGACTCTGGTCTAGAATATTTACTTGAATTACGTTCTGAAAATAATTTAAATATATTCATCTCCAAAGAAAATACATTACAAAATCAAACTTTAGACAGCATCATTCAAGCTGACAAACTAGCTTTTTTAGAGAATTTTGAAAGTTATTCAAATGTATCTGAACCAAAAGAATTATCCATTAATCATTATCCTGCCTATACCTATAGTTTTCACTATCTTGATAAAACGCTAAACACTGCTTTCTACTTACAAGTTACTTGGCTACAAATTGATGATATTCTCTACACTTTCGATATCGAATTTCCTCTTGATGATTTATCTTTTAATACCAACATTTCATCAGCAGTTTTATCTTCTTTTAAAACGGAAGAAAAACATTCCTCATAATACGAAAAGACCAGAAAAAATATCTGGTCTTTTCATACAATTAACGACACTTAGTCGTTTTTTTCTTTTTCAATAATCATCTCATCAATTTTTTGATTCATTTCTTTGATTTGCTCAATTGTTAACGCCTCTTCTCTACAATATTGAATAACTAAATCATCTAACGAACCATGGTATAATTTTTGTAATAAATTTCTAGTAACCTCACCTTTATAATCTCTTTCTGTAATTGTCGCACTATACGTATATGTTTTCCCTTCTTTTTTTACAATTTCAATGGCCCCTTTTACAAGAAGGCGTTTTATTAATGTTCGAATTGTATTATAATTCCATCTCGAATCTTTTAAATCTTCTATGATCTCCATAGAAGTCGTTTTCCCTCGTTTCCAAACTACTTTCATCACTTCTAATTCAGCATCTGATATCTTAACCATATAAATCCCCCCTTTATTTTTTATTTTTCCAAAAAGTGAACATTCTCCCTGTTCATTGTAACACAAATATTAGTATAAAATCAATATAAATATTAATTACTTTTTAACATGATACAACAATTAATTAATGTTTTCAATACTTTTGACTTTATTAGAACTATTTTGACAAAATTTGACAAAATTCGACATGTCGTGTTTATATAATAGTAAGAAAGGAGGCACCTTTGAAAAAATTTAATAACAAACCTAATATAATTGGTAATCTTATCAAAACTGCTCGTCAAAAGAAAAAATATACCAAAGTAGATTTGTGCAGAGAACTAGAGCTACTAGGTATTGAAATGTCACGAAATGAGATTTACAGAATTGAGAATAATCAGATGATTGTTAAGGATTTTGAATTAGTTGCCTTCTGTATTGTACTAGATATTCATTTCAATGAATTAAAAGCCTTTTTTGATCTCTAATCAAATCATACTTCTCATTAAAATTGCGAGTCCATACCCAATAAAACCAGAAATTGGAAAATTCCAAAACCATGCTTGACAAATACGAAATATGCGAGCATAATCCATCTTTGAATTTTCATTTTTTCCAACACTTACAATTGACATTGTTTTGGCATGTGTTGTACTGACTGGAATTCCTGTCATACTAGCCATAAACAAGGTAAATACCGTTGTAATATCACTCATTAAGGCTTGCTTATTATTTAGTTCAACCATATCACTTCCAATATTCTCCACGATTTTTTTGCCACCAATTGATACTCCCATAGCCATAATAACAGCTGTATAAAGAATAATTCCAACATAATTTAAAGGATTTATTTCCCCTGGAATATAGACATTTCTGACTAAACCAAAAAATAGAATCAATATTCCAATAAACTTCTGTCCATCCTGTGCCCCATGCATAAACGACATGCCACAACATCCCAAAATTTGCCATCTTTCTATATTATTATTTTTCAAATTCACCATTTTTTCAAATATTTTACTGATAATATAGCCCACAATCAGAGTTCCCACAATGGACCACACTAAACCAATCAAAACATTTTTCCATTCATACCAACTAACCGATTTCCAACCATACATTGCTACCGCTGCTCCTGTTAATCCAGCAATTAAACCATGTGTTTCACTTGTTGGAATTCCAAACTTCATTGCAACCAAAGCAAACGCTATTACTGCAATCATTCCAGAAAGTAGTACAATCATTCCATTTTTACTATCATCCAAATTCACCATAGAACTGATACAGTTTGCCACAGATATATTTACAAAACTCATCACAATGATACCAATAAAATTAAAAATTGCACTCAATTTAGCAGCTTTTCGAAAAGACAACACTTTTGTTCCCACTAAAGTCGCAATTGCATTTGGTGCGTCAGTTATCGCATTGGTAAAAATCAAAACAATGATGATGATAAAAGTTATTACATACATAATCAAAATTTCATCATTTCCTCTTTCTTTTTATTCTATTTAACTATATAATAGTATATATTATATTATTACCGAAAGAGGCGATTTTAATGAGTTTTGAAAAAAAATTTTTTATTTTATTTATTTTGTCATTTTTCATGCCATTTTTTATCAGCCATTTTGTTTTTGCTGAAGAACCCACTATTTATTCTGAAGCAGCCATTCTAATGGATAGTAAAACAGGAAATATTTTATATGAAAAAAATGCCAATCAGCAAATGTATCCTGCTAGCACCACAAAAATACTAACAGCTATCATCGCTATTGAAACTTGTCAGCTAGACGAAAAAATAACGGCCAGTGAACCTGCTATCACCAGCATAAAAAGCGGTTATACGAATGCCAAAATTCAAGTTGGTGAAACACTTTCTATGAAAGATTTATTATATGCACTTTTATTAAAATCAGCCAACGAAGCTGCAAACGTTATTGCAGAGAAAATTGATGGCTCGAATGAAAAATTTGCTATACGAATGAATGAAAAAGCGCAGCAAATTGGTTGCAAAAATACCCATTTCGTAAACAGTAATGGAATTCATGACGACAATCATTATACAACCGCATACGATTTAGCCGTTATTTCAAGATATTGTATGCAAAATGATACATTTCGCAACATAATTTGTACAAAAGAATACACATTGCCAGCTACTGAGCAATATCCTTCTCCTGATCGAATTTTAACCAATACAAATGGTCTAATGTTAGCAGACAATCCCTATTACTATCCTTACGCAATTGCTGGTAAAACAGGTTTTACGACTCAAGCCAAAAATTGTTTGATTTGCATGAGTCAAAAAGAAGATATCGAGTTAATTTCTGTCGTTCTACATGCAGAATCCACTGAAGATGGCAGAAGTGCAAGATATTTAGACACCATTAATTTACTCGAATATGGTAATAACAACTACGATTTTCTCACCATGCCAAAAGAAAAACAAATTGGCGAAACAATTGCAAGCACTTCTGTTTCAGAATCTGAAACCAAAAAGCAAACTGGAATCAACTTCAAATATTTTCTCTCCATTCTTCTTATCTTAATTGCGATTCGTTTCTTTCTTCTATGGTTACGAAAAAAGCTAAAAAACAGGTGAGGATAATTGATATCCCCACCTTAAAAAGGCTATCACTTAATTAATTTATAACATAAAACTTACCATCCATCCTCTTCAAATAGTCTTCTTGCCCCCCTCTACTTCCAGCCTTTTGAATACAAAAACTGGAAGACATTTAAATAGGTATTTCCCAAAACAAAAATCTCTTATTTAACTACAAACGTCAAGATTGCATGAGAATCCAAATTATCATGATATGTTTCCCCTTGTAAATGCAAATAAAATTCTTGGTTAAAATCATTCCTATTTAACAAAATCACAACAATTGAGCCATCTGTGTTTTGAAAAGCTGTGGTTTCAATATGCCTTGTAAACTTAGAAAAACCGATTCTTTTCGCTCCTGGTTTTAGGTATTTGGTAAAATGCCCTATGTAATAATAAGTTAAATTCTTATTATAACCTGAATTATCTTGATGCAACATAATTGGTGCATTACAATAATTCCTTTTGTGATTTGGACCACCCTTGTCATCCAAAACAATGTTCCAATCTATAAAACCATTAATTCCAGCATTCAAATCGCCTAACATGTCATGTGCGTAAATTTCGCCATTCATCACTTCATCTTCTTTGCGAAAATGCGAATATCCTGTACATCCCTCTGTATGAAATAACAATTTTTCTGGAAACTGTTTTCGTGTCAAGGCAATTTCCTCAAAATAATCCCCAGAATACCAGTGCATTGCCATTCCTGCAACTGACTTATCTGCCACCTGGAATACTTCTTTTGCTCTGGAATACAATCTTTCTTTGTTGTGATCCCAAGCTAAAATTTTCGTTTTGATTCCATTTTTCATGAATTCAGGATGCAAATAATGTTCTGCAAATTTTGCTTCTTCTTCTGCAGAATATAAACAAGATTCCCAGATTTGTATCGCATTTGGTTCATTTTGCAGTGTTAGGTAATCAATCGAAATTCCTCTTTTACTATATTCTAATAAATATTTTGCCAAATATTGGGCATAGGTTGCTTTATATTTTTCTTGCAATTTTCCACCCAAAACCAACATTTTATTGCTTTTCATAAAAGCTGGTGGAGACCATGGCGTAGCTAAAAGTTTTAAATTTGGTTTTTGATATAAAACCTTTTTGAGTAAGGGAATCAAATATTGTTCATCTCTTTCTAAAGAAAATGAATTCATATCGCTATTTTTTAAATAACTATAACTGGATAACGAAAAATCACAGCTTCCAATATGTGTTCTACAAAATGAATAATGCAATCCACTTTCAGAAAAATAATCATCTAATATTTGATTTTCAACTTCTGGCTTAACTTTTGCAAGACAATAGCCAGAAGCTTCTGTTAAAGCTCCGCCAAACCCAATTATTTCCTGGAATTTAATATCTGGATAGAGATTAATCAGCTCTTTTTCTCTGTTTTTTAGTTTTCCATTAAACTTGAGTTGATGCGTATCCCAAAACAGATTTCTCTTGAAATTTGTCTCTACTTTTGTAATTTTCATCTTTCTCCTCCTCAAAAAAATATAATGAAACTGTAAAAAAACTCTTCTTATGCAATCCTACTTGAGTTTCTTTACAGCTTCATTTTTTTCTATTCTTCTAATTTCAATTCATTATCATTATGTAAGCATCCGTTTTCACATACATAAGTACTTTCCTTTTTTGGCGTCTTCCTTTTTAATTCAAATGGTATTCCATTATTTAATTTAACTTGATGTAAAAACATATTAATGGCTTCACTTAATGAAATCCCTAAATCAGACAATATGGGTGTTACTTCTTCTTTTATTTTATCATTCACTCTTACCGTTGACATTTTATTAACTCCTTTTCTTTTTATTTTTGTATACATTATGATACAAATTTATACATTTGTAAACATTTTGCTACCTCTTTCAAACATTATTTATACAAATCCCTTGACAAAAATTCTCGTTTCACTTCAGCTCCATTTTGATAATACACTTTATAGGCATTGTAAACTCTATAAGCACCTGCTACCCCCACATATTGGGATTCAATGGTAATTTTTTCATATTCTTCACCACTTTTAATGCCATAAATGGTCGCATTTGCCACACCATTTTGAACACTCATTTCTATTTTAATCGGATATTGCCTATTATTCACAAACTTTAAATCATATCTTCCCCAAACAATTGTTGCGTCTTTCCCACCTGCTAAATAAGAAGTTAGCTTAGAATGATTATGCCTCTCTGTGATTTCCAAATTAGCTCCAACCACTGCATCATAAAGAGTTGATGAAATTTGGCAAATGCCTCCTGCTAACCCATCCTCAACTTCACCATTAACAAATATCGCTGCATTTTTATAACCAGCTGCAACAGTTCTCTCCCCAACAATTTGGTCAAATGAAAAGCTTTCTCCTGGCATTAAAACAGTTCCATTTATTTTACTTGCTGCCAATATCAAATTAGTCGTTCGATTTGGGTTATTCACATAATTGGTACTAAATGTGGATAATGTATCTGGAAATACATTTAAATCTTTTACAAAAATAGTAGGATTTGTTAAAATCAAATCAAATATATACTGTTCCAAATATGGACTCGCATCCATTACTTTTTGAGCATTTGCTACATCTAAGTCTATCCCAATCACTTGGTTTTCTATTGTAATTGGATTTTCAGTGTAACTGGCATCTTTTGGCTCTGTATAGATTTCATCACGAATCGCTTGTAAATCAATTTCTTTTGGCAATGTTTGATTGGTTGGAACTTCAATTTCATAGTTTCTTTCTTTTAAATTCGTCAAAATTCTATTTTTCAATTCTTCTTGATTTAACACAACACCACTTTTCCCACGATTCACAACCAATTTATCGTTTTCTATATAATATGTATATTCCTGAACCTTATCTGGTAACTGCTCTGAAATCTGTGTTATGAATTCATTCAACTTTTCGTCATTATATTGTAATTCTGACTCAATATTAATTGTGTGATTCATAACTTGTATGTATTCTTTTAAATCTTTAACAACGTTTCTGGTTCTTCCAATCGAATAGGCTTCTTCAACTGATTTTTCAATAGCAAAACGCACTTCTAATGCTGGTAAATTTATAGCATATGTATTTTCGTTATACTTTAAAACAAGCGTTTCTGGAATTGCATCATTTAATTGTGTTTCTAGTGTTTGTAAAGCTTCTTCTTCCTTTAAATTGGATACACCAATACCGATTAACATAAACACCTTTCTGAATCCATCCATTTTTTAAATGAGAAACATAAAAAATGCTGGTTGCCACAATTACCATTAACGCAATATAAGCAAGCAATATTGTAATTATCATAGCCAAGCTTACCCCTTTTATGACTTCTTCAAATACTTCTTTTTTGGGAATGTTGGCTAAACGAAGTTTTTTCTTATCTACAACAATAAGTGCCTTTTTTTCTTTTTTTACGGGAACTGATTTGTTTTTTTTCTTTACTTTTACTTTGACTTTTTTTGATTTTGACATATTTGATTTTTCCTTCTTGCTTACTCTAAAAATTTCCCATCTTTTGTTTCTTTTTTTATTTTATCTTACTTTATTATATGATGTATCTCTTTCAATATATGTGAAATATTTCTTCTAAAAAATTATTCATACTATATCATACGCAAATTGAAAAATCTACCTCTTTTTTTATTTATTTGAAAAAAGTTTTGATCTCTCCTTTTCCATTTTCACAAGACACTTCTAAAATGGCTCCATTTACAATTGGCATTTGTGGCGGAATATGGCCAATATCTGCATCTAGAATCACTGGAATATGCAAATGACCAATTGCTTCTTTTATGACATCAGCAAGCGTTTTTTCATAATCCTCACGAATCATACAAGGTCGTCCAAAAATAATCCCTTTGCAATGTTCAAAATAGCCTGCATTTTTCAATTGCCATAAGTGACAAAAAACTTGTGGAGTTGACATTTCATAAATATCGAAAAACCATATGATACCGTCATCTTGATAAGTTCTAATGTATTTTTTGACTTGATCATATTTAGTCCCAATCAAATTGACAATTACATCAAAACAGCCCCCAATGGATCTTCCAGAAAAATGAATTTGGGGTTCATCATATAAGTTTTTCCATTTTATTTTTTGGGTCAGATGATAAGATTCAAAGGGATTTCTTTCGTCTTCCATTGGTTCACATGCTCCAAAACTTTTTTGAATCACTTCCTCACCTTGCATGATTTTGATAGAATTTGTCAAGTTTTCAAAAAGCTCATTCATCCCATAATCTCGGATATTTTCACCATAAATTGTAGCAATTTCTAAATTGGTTGTAAATACAAATCCTAGATTGGTAATATCTGAAAAACCTTGTAACCACTTTGGTTTGCATTTTCTAAGTTGCTGAAAATCGAAAGCATCTAAGATTTCACAAGCAAAATCACCAGCTTTTGCACAAATAATAGCTCCAACTTCTTCTGCTTGCCACACCTGCATAAACTGGTTTGCACGTTCTTTAGCTGATGCACTTCTACCTTGTTTATCTGTTCTAACATTTTTTGTTTCTATCAATGAAAAACCCATCTTTTCTATATTCTGAATCGCTTGATCGTACTCTTTTAACTGTTCTTGTTTATAAAATCCCATAGATGGTGCTGTTATAGCAATTGTATCGCCTTTTTTGATAAATTCTGGATATTTCATGTGTACCTCCTTGTTTTTTCATTATATCATGTTACAAAAAATAAGCAAGAAAAAACTGTCTCTAAATTTAAAATTTAGAAACAGTTTTTTGACAAGATAAAAATCACCTCAATATCTTTGCCGTCTCTTTTCCTTCTTCATAAACTGCAAGAACGTCTTCTCTTTTACCAAGTGTCCCATATTGGGTATATATCTTTACAATATGGTCTGCTTGTTCTTCTTGCTCACGTTTACGTACTTCCCACGGCATGTTGGAGGGCTTTTTTCCTTCCCGCTCAAATGTAAACAGAACATTAACTCCACTTACTGTTAATGGTGGATTAAATGTTATTCCACCATCCAAAACCAAGGAACGTTTACCATTTAATTTTACAAATCCTGGCAAAAACAAACCTGGAAGTGTTGCCGTCAAAGCTGCCACTTTTCCACAAGTTAATCCTTCTGAATTTTCCCGTGTTATCAAATTGGGAAAATTGGGCCTCAATGGTGTTATTGAAACTAAACACTCCTTGGGTAAATCAGAAAACAGCTGATAATTTAGGAATTCATCCACTTTCTTTTGGATCGAAAAATTTCCTTTCACCGCTTTACAGAATTCTTCCACATTATCTGCTAAAAAATCCCGCACTTCTTCTGGCGTTTTTTCAGCTGCTAAGCAAATGGCATTTAATCCACCAATACTGGCACCAGAGTATCCCTTAAATTCCATCTTTACCTTAGATAATGCACCAAGTAATCCTACTGTTGTCACGCCACCTCCGGTAAAGGCTGCATTTACCATTTGTACCATTTTTTTCCTCCTTAATTCTATTGTTTTTATGTGTTTATTTTATCATATTTTACATAATTTGTCAACTTAAATTTTTGATGCTTGATAGTTTGTATTTTTAAATTTTTCCATTTCTTCTCCCATTCACCTTGACTTTCTCTTCCAAAAACTATATACTCTAATTAATCGAAATGAGACTCTTTTCCCATTTCAAAATAAATATAAGGAGGATTTACAATGCAGGATTTAATCGAAATCAGATGGCATGGACGTGGTGGTCAAGGTGCAAAAACAGCCTCTTTACTTCTTGCTGATGCTGCTTTTAATACTGGCAAATACATCCAAGGTTTCCCAGAATATGGCCCTGAACGAATGGGTGCCCCTATTACAGCTTATAATCGAATCAGCAATCGCCCTATTACCATTCATTCTAACATTTATGAACCAGACTATGTAGTTGTCGTAGATGACACACTTCTAGAATCGGTCAATGTAACTGCTGGTTTGAAAGATACTGGTGCCATCATTATTAATACGACAAAAGATAATGATTACTTAAAAAAAGCTCTAAATGGCTACAATGGTAACATTTATAAAATTGATGCTCGAAAAGTTTCTATGGAAACACTTGGAAAATATTTTCCTAACACACCAATGCTTGCCGCTGTTGTCAAGGTAAGTGAAATTATGTCTGACCAAGAATTTTTAGATGACATGGTAGGCTCTTTTAAACATAAATTTGCCAAAAAACCAGAAGTCATTGATGGTAACATGAAGGCACTTGAAATGGCTTTAAAATCTGTAGAAAAGGTTTAACGATAAGTATGATTGAATTTTTTAAAACTTTATTATCAAAAGTAAATTTTAAATCAAATAACGAAAAAATGAATCAACTCAATAAAATTATCTATTCCATCATTTTCTTATGTGCCATTCTTTTTATTGGTGGTATTGTGTATTTTATCATCAAACAATGGCCTAATTTCGTGGAATCTATACAATATTATTGGAACGATTCTAAATCAATTTTAGATCATTTTAAAAATTAACAAACGAAAGGAGATTTTATGTCTGATATTAACACGTCTACACCAATGGACGAATTAACAATTGGTGGAAATATTTATACTGCTGGAAATGCCAAAGAATTTAAAACAGGCGATTGGCGTTCAACCAAACCAATCTTTTTATCTGAAAAATGCAAACAATGCGGACTTTGTTTCCCTGTTTGCCCAGATGACGCCATTCCTGTAAACAACAATTGCCAAAGAGAAGATTTCGATTACGATGCCTGCAAAGGTTGTGGTGTTTGTGCCAAAGTTTGCCCATTTGCCGCAATTGAAATGGAATAATTTTTACACTGGGAACCATACAAAAAAATAATAAAATTTGAAAGGAGAATTAAAATATGAGAGAACGTTTAAGTGGAAATGAAGCAGCAGCTATCGCGATGAAACAAATCAATCCTGATGTTGTTGCTGCCTTCCCAATAACACCTTCAACAGAAATTCCTCAATATTTCTCAACCTTCGTTAGCAATGGAACGGTTGATACTGAATTTGTTGCTGTTGAAAGTGAACACAGTGCTATGAGTGCATGCATTGGTGCTCAAGCAGCTGGTGGAAGAGCAATGACTGCTACTTCTGCCAATGGTTTATCTTTGATGTGGGAAATGATTTACATTGCATCAAGCTTACGTTTGCCAATTGTTATGTCTTTAGTGAATCGAGCTGTATCTGGTCCATTAAACATACATAATGACCATTCTGATGCCATGGGAGTCCGTGATAGCGGATGGATCCAGTTATTTTCAGAAAATAATCAGGAGGCTTATGATAACTTAATTATGGCTCACAGAATTGCAGAACATTCTGATGTTTTACTTCCATTAATGGTATGTCAAGATGGATTTATCACATCACATTCAATTGAAAATATTGAATTAATTGAAGATGAAAATGTTAAAAATTTCGTTGGAACATACAAACCAGAACATTACTTATTAAATGATAAGGAACCGATTGCCATTGGTCCGTTGGATCTACAAGGTTACTTATTTGAACACAAAACACAACAATCTATGGCTATGAGAAATGCAAAAAAAGTCATTTTAGATGTTGCTTCTGATTTTGAAAAAATGACTGGTAGAAAATATGGATTCTTTGAAGAATACAAAATGGAAGATGCAGAACTTGTTGTTGTTTGCATGAATTCAACTGCTGGAACAGCTAAATACACAGCTGACAAATTACGTGACCAAGGCATCAAAGCTGGTGTTTTGAAAGTTAGAGTATTTCGCCCATTCCCTGCTGAGGAAATCGCAAACGCACTAAAAAAAGCAAAAGCTGTTGCTGTTTTGGATAAAGCAGATTCACTAAATGCAGTGGGTGGTGCTTTATTTGAAGACGTCACTTCAGGTATGTTTGTTCACAAAATCCAAGTTCCTACTATTAATTATGTTTACGGAATTGGTGGTAGAGATACCACTTCTACTGATATTGAAAGTGTTTACAACGATTTACGCGAAATCGCAAAAACAGGAGAAATTGAAAATCCATATCGTTATTTAGGTGTTAGGGGGTGCAAATAATGGCTTATAATCACAAACAAGTAATGGTCGATAGACCATCCAGATTAACTTCTGGTCATAGAATGTGTGCTGGATGTGGTGCTCCAGCTGTCGCAAGAACGATTCTTCGTGCTGTCAAATCAGAAGATCATGTTGTTGTATCAAATGCAACTGGATGTATGGAAGTTTCTACCTTCTTATATCCTTACACAGCATGGACCGATTCTTTTATCCATACTGCTTTTGAAAATGCTGCAGCAACCTTATCTGGTGTTGAAGCAGCTTATAAATCAATGAAACTAACTGGAAAATTACCAGAAGAAAAAGATACTAAATTCATCGCATTTGGTGGCGATGGTGGAACTTACGATATTGGATTACAAAGTTTATCTGGTGCCATGGAACGTGGCCACGATATGGTTTATGTTTGCTATGACAATGGAGCTTACATGAACACAGGTATTCAACGTTCCTCTGCCACACCAAAATTTGCAGACACAACAACAACACCTGCTGGAAAAGTCATTCCAGGAAAAATGCAACCTAGAAAAGATTTAACAAAAATCATGGTAGGACATCATTTACCATATGTTGCCCAAACTTTAGCTTTGAACAATTTCAAAGATTTATATGAAAAATCAGAAAAAGCAATTTATACCAAAGGTGCTTGTTTCCTAAATGTGCTTGCTCCTTGCCCACGTGGTTGGGGCTATGCAACAGAAGATTTAATGGAAATTAACAAACTAGCTGTTGAAACATGCTACTGGCCTTTGTATGAAGTAATTGACGGTGTTTATAAAATTTCCTATAAACCAACCAATAAACTTCCAATTGAAGAGTTTTTGAGACCACAAAAAAGATTTAAGCATATGTTTAAACCAGGAAATGAATGGATGATCCAAGAATTCCAAGATGAAGTTGACACCAGATGGCAAGAATTACTGGATTTAGAAGAAATCACCAACAAAGCCTAGAAATTGGGAAACTCTACCTAGCTATTACGAGTGAAATTTTAAGCAATGCTTAAAATTTCACTCGTTCTCTTTTTTAGAAAATAGTGCTTTTGGTCCATGAGAACTTCTTTTTTTAGTAATACATTCCTGTCACATTATGAAATAGTTCTTCACTGTATTTTTTTATTTCTAGCAAATTTAACATATTATATTTTTCTTTCACTTTCACAAAATATTCTTCCATATCTTTTTTCGAAATAATATGACTAGACTTTTCATCTATCCCAAAACCTCTCCTCGATTTAATCCATGGCGTTTCATAGTGCGTCATTTTTTCTAATGCTTTTCCATTATAAAATCCAAAACATCTTATAATGGTATCAATTAGTTCCCTTTTTTCCTCATCAATGATTTCATCTACGTCATCAATTATCTGAATCTCAATATTGGAAGAACCAAATTTTTTATATTTATTATAAATTTTTGTATAAACTGGGCCATGTACCCATGCTTCACAATCCTCTTTAAATAACGTTTCTCCGAAAAAACTCATATAAAAAGCTTGTGCATAATATAAAATTTTTTGCAAAGCAAGTGGTGTTATTTCTTGGCAAGTTTTTATGATGTACTCAGCAATTAAATCAATGTCTTCCTCTTCCACATGACCGTTTTTCCTCAAACAACCAATTGCATTTTTGGCAGAACGGTAAGCTTTTTGAGTTATATTTTCTCGATTTTTTTCTAAAATTCTTTCCATATCATTCATATCTTTTAATATATGGTATAATTTATCAGAGTAAATTTGAGTTGGCACATCGCCATTCATGTATCGAATAATCGTCGATTCTCCCCATCCTAGAAGCTTGGCTAATGGTTTTTTTCCGATTTTATATTTGGTTAAAATTTCATTGATTTCATCTATTTTTATGATATGTTCAGCAGTTCTGTAGGCATCATCGATTCTTTTTAAATTTTCATCTTCTATTTCATTTACTGTAACCTCTTGGTCACAATTCTTACAATACGCAATAAGTCTTTTGTATTGGTATTCCTTCTCATGTATTTCAATATTTTCTTCCTTTTCTTTAGCATTATAGTTTGTCATTTTATCACAATTTTCACAATAACCTTTACTCATTTTTTCTCTCCTTATATAAATAACTTTTTCATTAACCTATTGGGCTTATGAAATGATATGATTACTGTATAATCCTCTTTTTTTATGGCTATTTTAATATATACTGATACTTTTTCCAATATTCCCCAATTATCTAATTCATACTTTTTAGTAAAAATATAGAGTTTTTCTCCCTGATTGTTATTGTCATCTACAGAATAGCAAAAATCTGAAACCTGCATTTCCAAAAGCATTTGCATTTGTTTTTTCTGACTCAAATGATACTTTTGTAAAAATTCTCTATTTTCTTTTCTATTCCTATTTTGTGAAATTATAAATTTTTTCATTCTTACCATTTGCTTGAATTTTCTTAAGAAATCCCAAATTTCGTCTTCTGTGTGATTCAAATATTTCTGTGGTTTGTTATGCATCAATTATTTGGCTCCTTTCATTTTTATCACAATTTACATCTCTTTTTTCTTTTTCACAAAATAGTATCAATTGATACTATTTTATAGTACTGAAGTAGATTTGTCAATATTTAAAAAAATATTCTATTTTATCATTATCTTTTGGACAATTGGAAATCGGAAAATTTATTGGAATCTAAATAAATTTGTGAAAGAAAAAATAAGAAAGAATTAAATCTATGCTTGTCTGTTTATAAAAACAAGAATGATGTATCTTGCGTTTTCTTTTCGACATTCATTGTTTTGAATCAAAATGAATCATTTTTATCCTTTTACAAACAAAAAATGAGATTTGAATTACTCTTTTCATTTAAATCTCATTTTTCAACTTTTTGTATTTTTAGACTTTGCTATCATCGACAGGTGCCTCAACTGGGCAAACTCCTGCACACGTTCCGCATGCAATGCATACGTTTTCGTCTATTTTATATTTATCGTCTCCTTGTGAAATACAACTTACTGGACATGCTCCTGCACATGCTCCACAACTAATACATTTATCTGTAATTTTATAGGCCATGTTTCTTTCCTCCCTTTTAATATTTATTTTATTATATCAAAATTTTGGAAATTGTCAATTACTTTTTAGGAATTAATTTTGATAGACTAAAACTTCTATTCCGAAACATCGAATTTTTTCTTTTTTCATACGCTGCCCTCCTTTACTTTTTTATTTAAATAGTATTATATTTCTACATCTCTTTCTATCTTTACAGGGCAATTTTTTATAATATCTCTAATAAGTCTTTCCTGTTAAATTTTCTTCGCTACACCAGATTTCGTAGATATAGTTAGGAGTATAAGTATATGTGCCATCACCAAATGCAACATAATTAGTCTCTTCAGGAACTTTAATACTTTTAGCAGCTAATATTGTATTACTGCATCCAAAACTGCTCAAATAACCGCTCTTTTAGTGAACTACCTTCTTTTTCTTTTTTTAGTTGTACATATCCATAATCAGTACCATTTTGTGAATAAAAAGTTACATATTTTTCCCAACATTCTGGTTCAACTTGTATAATATAAGTTGTATTTGGGGTATCACAATCCGCATATGATACATAATTTTTATCATATACTTCCTTACTTGGTGTCATCAAATCTCCAGTCGTTGGTCCTGTACACTCTATACTACTGTCATATGCATATGCTTTTATGTCTTTTATCTCTGAACTTCCATGCATATTTTCTGATTTTGCTTTCAACAACCCATCTCCAGGATAATTTATTTCAATGATTCCAGTATATTTTATCCAATTTTCTCCACCATCTACACTATAATAATTGGTTATATCTGAATCATTTTCTATTTCTATTCTTACACGGTCCCCTAATGCACAATTTATTGTGCAATTCATCACACTATAATAGGTTAAAATTGGATATTCTAATGCTGTTTTCTGGATATTTTCTTCCAATGGTGTCATAACCGTCACTGGTGGAAGTGGAAGTCCAGTTGTTGTAACAGTTATTTCGTCAGAAATCAAAGACTGACCATTATATAGAATTTGCACTCTTACCACATATTCTGTGCGTTTCGTTAGCCCTTCTATCGTATAACTTTTTTCCTCAATATTCGTTGCTTTCGCCTCTGTTCCTAAATAATATGTGTAAGTTATGTTCTCTCCTTGCGGATAATCATTTTCTACATTGATTGTAAATGCTGTTCCAATATTATTGGTAATCTTAATACGTGGTTTATCAATTATCTGATTTACTTCCACAATAGACTTATTTTTTCTTCCGCTACCTCCCACGGCCATAAATATGTAGCTTGCATTTTGATTGGTTGTGTACACATATACTTTTTCTGTTTCTGCATCTGTTGTCATACTTTTCAAAGTCACACCTTCTGGCACTGAAATGCTTACACTTCCTTCTGGGATGGTTGCTCTTACTTGAATTTCTATTTCAGCATTTTCTCCTTCTAATACATACCCTTCTGTTATCACTTCTGCCGTGATTTCTGGCTTAATTCCCCCTACTTTTGATTCAATTTGGACTACGCATTTTTCATCCACTGTGAATATATAATCTTTGTATTCTCCTTCTATTCCCTTTTCGTCATCATTTAAACTACAAATGCAGTCTTTCAGACTTTTAGGAAGCTCTTCTGCTATATATTTTACATCAAAACTTTTTCCTTGCTCGACCGCCTCCATTCTTAGTTTGCTAATTTCTAGATTTAGTTCTTCTTCTATGGCTGATTCTTGCGTCTTATTCACTGCTGTGCTCGCTTTGTTCAAAATCCCCTCACCTCCTGTAATGAGATTTAGACTAATTCCTGCTAAAATCAATAACACAATAATTGTGATGACTAGAGCAATTAAAGTAATTCCTTTTTTATTCATTTTCTCCCTCCTAGAAAATATTTGTATATGCAAAAAAGATACGTCACGAACTATATTTATAAAGTATCTTTTTTCAATATATCTATTTTATTTTAGCTTATAAAACTACATGTGTGTGTCAGATTATCGAACAAAAACGCAATCCTCCCCACATATTGCTCCATTAAATTTTTCCCACGCCCTCTAAAGAGAATCTCTATACAGTATCAAGGCTTTCAGCGTTTGGCATAAAGTTTAATTTTTTCTTTGTTTTCTTCATTTTTTCTCCCTTATAAACTATTTTTGTAGTGTACGTTTCATTTCTATTTTTATTATAAATTATATTTTCCGTCTTGGCAAGAGATTTTAGAAAATGTAATGAAATTGTAATATGGTCCAACCTATCTGAAAATAACTTCTCTATTTCCGAAAATTCCCTACTTGACTTTTTCTAGCTGTCATGATATAGTAAGTTCACTTTATTTTAATAAACTATTTTTTAAGGAGGCAACAAGATGAAATTGGCAAAAGAAGCGCAGAAAATTTTCACTCCACACAAAAAATTGGTCGTCCAGATCAAGAAAAATGCTGTTAATCCCTTCGATTCGACTGCATTTGAGAAGTTTTTAGAAATGCGAAAACGACGGCCCAAATATCAGCTTTACATTCATCTAAGAAATCATTATATGACCTTTTCTTGCCCAGATGATAAGTATTTTGAATCAGTCTATTTTCCGATTGATAACAAATTATGGGTGGAAATTTTCGATATTTTCGAAATCGTAACAGAGAAAAAAAGATAATTTTTAGTGGCCCCAAAAGAACGTTTTTCGGGCCACTTTTCTTCTTTTATAAATAATCCCTATCTTTTAGGATAGCATAATTATGTAAATTTGTCAATAAAGTGAGACTGTTGAAGAACTTGCTTATCCTGGATTGACAATGATTTTGTCAACCATTAGCTCCCCTTTAAGAAACAGAACCTAACCCTTTTTTATTGGTGTTGCAATAATCTTTTGGCAATCTTTTTTACTTGTTTCATCACTACTTTTTCATTTAAATTCCTCATTTTTCGATTTTGCATGATGAGATTTCCATCAATCATAACAGAATCAACATCTGCACCGTTTGCAGAATAAACAATATTAGCACAAACATCATTTTCGGGACAAAGATGAAGTTTATCGGTTTTGATGAATATCATATCTGCTTTTTTGCCTGGTTCAATGGTTCCAATTTCGTTTTCCATTCCAAGTACTTTCGCCCCTTCTATGGTAGCCATTTTTAAAATATCGTAAGCAGTAATCGAAGCTGGCTTTTTGGTACTTACTTTTTGCAAATAAGCTGCTGTTTTCATTTCTTCGAACATATCTAATGTTGAAGTACTACCAATTCCATCTGTTCCTAAGCCCACTGTAATTCCATTTTTGCGAAGCTTGACAACATCGCATATGCCAGAAGATAATTTACAATTGCTAATTGGATTATGAGCAATTCCTCCTTTGATGTTTTTCAAAATCTTGATATCATTATCTGAAATATAAATTCCATTTGCTAAAATAACAGGTACTTCAAAAACACCTAAATCATTCAAATATTCTGCACTACGTTTGTCATAACGCTCATAAATCTTTTTTTCTTCATCAATCGTTTCCGACAAATGAATATGTAATCCTGTATTCAACTCTTTTGCTAAATCAACACATAATTTAATTGTATCTGGATTACAAGTGTAGGGTGCATGTGGTGATGTAAAAATCTTTATTTTACTGCCTGGAACATTATATTTTTTGGCATATTCCCTGGTTCTTTCCGCTTTATCGCAAATCGCATCATCTGTCATACACCAAGCAACTACAGCTCTTAAGCCAGTTGCTTCAATCGCTTCAATTACTTTATTCATACCAAAATACATATCATTACATGTTGTCGTTCCAGATTTTATCATTTCCAAACATGACAAATAAGAGTTCCAGTAAATATCATCTGGTTCCAGTTGATCTTCTACAGGAAAAATCACATTTTCTAGCCAATCCATTAGCTTTCTGTCATCTTTATAGCCCCTAAAAATACTCATCGCTAAATGCGTATGAGTATTTACTAATCCTGGCATAACAATCATATTTTTGGCATTTATTTTTTCTTCCGTTTCTTCCTCTATTTCTGGTTCTATTTTTTCGATAATATTATCTTTTATTAGTATATCTGCTTTTTTGATATCAGCTGAATCACCTATCATATCTAATATATAAGCATTTTTTATTAATTTTTTCATGATTATACCCCTTGTGATTATTTTTGTCATTTGTTTTTATTGTTCAACTTTTCTTCCCTATCTAATTTTTCCATTTCCTGTAATTCTTTTAAATCTTCTTCATTATCAAGTTCAATTTTATCATTTAGATTTTTGGCATCTTTTAGAACAACAACATCTTTGGCACTGTATTTTTTGAAAAATGTTTCACCATTTTCGTGAAATTTGACTCTTACCATTTCTTTTAATGTCTCTACAGAAGCTACTTCGCCCACACCATCTTGGGTTTTAACTTCTGCCCCCACATTAGGTAAGCTTTTTAATTTATCACAATAAACCTCATGCTCATATTTTAGACAACACATCAATCGTCCACAATTCCCTGAAATTTTACTTGGATTTAACGACATATTTTGTTCTTTGGCCATTTTGATTGAAACAGTCTCAAAATTTCTTAGGAAAGAACAACAACATAACTCCCTGCCACAAATTCCATTCCCACCTAATCTTTTCACTTCATCTCTAACGCTAATTTGACGCATTTCAATTCTCGTTTTAAAAACAGCAGCCAATGATTTAACCAATTCTCTGAAATCAATTCTTTTTTCTGATGAAAAATAAAAAGTTAGTTTTGAACCATCGTATTTATATTCTGTTTCAATTAGTTTCATTGGTAAATTATATTCTTTAATTTGTTTTTGACATTCCTCAAATGCACCTTTTTCTTTTGATTTATAATCTGCACGTATTTTGTCTTCTTTGGGTGTTGCTACTCTGATTACTTTTTTTAGTTGCTCTGCCACTTTGTTATCTTCCATCTCTTTATTCGCAATCGTAACTTCTCCATATTCTTCTCCCATGGCAGTATCAACAATAACATGCATTCCTTTTTCTAATTTTAATTCACCTGGATCAAAATAATAAGTTTTTCCTGGATTCTTAAAGTTAACTCCTACAATCTGTTTCATTTTATATTCCTTTCTGAAGGCATTCCCACATCTCAAAAATCATTGTATCTAGTGTCATATCAAAATTGCAATTACGCTTTAAGTGTAACAGACAATCATTTATTTTCTCAATACAATCAATATATTGTAGATTTTGCTTGGCCTTTGCATAAACACAAATCATCATATATTCTAGAATGATCTGAATATTTTCTTTGTCATATAGCATTTTTGCTTCATTCATAATTGTGATAAGATCTTGCGTTTCCAAATGATTGATAAAATTTTCTAAACTTAAGAATTTCTCTTGATTTTGTTTCTGAATGATCGCTTTTCCTATACTTCCATTAAATGATTTCAATAAATTTTCTGTCATTTGTGTCATTTCGAGTTTGTCCATTGCATATTCTTTAAGTTGTTCATCTGAAATTTTTTTAAACTGAATCGTCATACATCTTGATTTAATCGTGTTCAAAATTCCATTTTCATTAGAAGAAATAAGAATCATAATTACAAATTCAGGTGGTTCTTCTAGCGTTTTTAATAAACAATTTTGTGCCTCTGTTGTCATTTTCTCACAATCATTTAAGATGTATACTTTTTTGTTAGAAATAATTGGTTGTTCAATCACTTTATTGGTTATTTCCCTGATTTGTTCTATTTTTATGGTTTCTCCATTTTCATTAATGACCTGATAATCTGTGTGATTTAATCCCTCAAAACATTGACACGATTTACAATGACAATCTTTTTTTCGTTCTTCATCAAGACATAAAATTTGTCTTGCAAATTCCTTCGCAATTAGCAATTTACCAATTCCTTCTGGCCCCAAAAAAAGATAGCTTTGAGACATTTTATTTCGTTTTACACAGTTTAATAAATATTTTTTTATTTCATCATTTCCTAAAATCTCATCAAAATTCAAAACTGTTTCTCCTAATTTATTCTACCGAAATTACTCAATGGCCAGAATCGAAAAACAACAATTCCTTCCACTTTATCTAATGGTATACATCCGAAGTTCTCTACAATCTGTACTTTTGGTTCGATTATCCCCCATCGCAAAAATATAACCTTTAGGAACAATAAAATCATGAAACACATTAGAAGTTGTTACAACATCGTCTTGTAAATACTCTTCCTGAATTTCAATTCCATTAATTAATACTTTGTTATCTTGGATAACAACATGCTGTCCTTCTGTTGCAATTACCCTTTTAATGTAGCTTTTTTTCGTAAATTCTAAAACATAATAAGAAAATTTACGAAAAGCAGTTCTAGGCTCATTTGCATAAACTGCAACTGGATTGCTTTGATTAGCATCAATTTCGTTATATACTTTGGTTGGTGCTTCAAATGTAATAATGTCTCCCACTTTGGGCTTTTTATTTGTAATTCGTGCTGTTCGATTTAAAATTAATCTTTGATTCTCCTGTAAAGTAGGATACATTGATCTTTGTTTTACAATTGTTGGGGTTCCAACGAAAAAACGAAATAACAAAGCAAGCACCAAAGCAATTATAATACAATATCCCCATTCTACTATATTTCGTACATTATCACTCATTTAGTTTTCCTTTCTTAGGCAATATATATTGTCATTTATTATAGTTTATTCATCTTTCTTTTTTCTAGTCGTTTTCTTGGTTGTCTTTTTGGTCGATTCTTCTGTTTTAGTTGTTTTCTTCGTTGTCTTTTTAGCTGTTTTCTTTTCTGGTTCTTCTACTTTTTTAGTTTTTCTAGTCGTTTTTTTAACAGTTTCTGGTTCTTCTTTGGCTACCTTTTTTGTTGTTGTCTTCTTGGTGGCTACTTTTTTGGTTGTTTTTTCTTCTGGTTCTTCCGCTTTTTTAGTTTTTCTAGTCGTTTTTTTAACAGTTTCTGGTTCTTCTTTGGTTACCTTTTTTGTTGTTGTCTTCTTAGTGGCTACTTTTTTGGTTGTTTTTTCTTCTGGTTCTTCTGCTTTTTTAGTTGTTTTTCTAACCGTTTTAGTTTCTGGTTTTGCTTTCGTTGTCTTCTTCGTAGCAGTCTTTCTAGCAGTTACCTTTTTAACAACTTTTTCTTCTGGTTCTTCTGCAATTTCTTCCTTTATTTCTTGCGATTCTTCGTTTACTTCTTCTGTTCCAAAAGTCATTGGTGGTAAATTTTGGTTCATTTGTCTTAAGAAATCATCTTCTAAACTAAGACCCTCTACTGGTTCCTGCTCTCTTTGTGTATCTTCTTCAAAGGAAGGAATTTCTTCTTTATAACTTTCTTGGATTGGTTCATGAAACTCTAGTTCTTGAATGTCTTCATTAAAGATTTCATCCAATTGAAAATCATCGATTGTTTCTGGTTTACTTTCTACATTATTGATTTCTTCTTGGAAGGTATCTTCTTCATCTTGATGCATTCTAAAAGATTCATATAAACTTTGTTCCTTTCCTATTTCTTCTTGTTCCTCTTCGTCATCATAATCGTCATCCTCTTCTAGTTGATTTTCTTTTCCTTCCTGGTTTTTGTCAGATTTGTAGCTAATCCACAAAACCAACAAAATCAAAACAACACCTCCACCAA
The DNA here is from genome assembly GCA_947573445.1 of uncultured Clostridia bacterium. Lineage (GTDB taxonomy): Bacteria > Bacillota > Clostridia > TANB77 > CAG-508 > Scatovivens. The sequence goes on from CANPFR010000004.1 coordinate 118,001, forward strand.
TGCAAATATATTTCAAATTTCCTATCTGTTTCCAACTTGCTTCTTGTGACGCTGTTGCAGCATACGCCACCTTTGTGGACAATAAAATAATACCAATTAATAATACCCTCAAAATTTTCTTTAACTTTTTCATATTTATTCCTCCCTTTTCTCTTGTATCTAATTTATTTTATCTTCGTTGGTATTCTGATAATGACATCTGTTCCTTTTCCTACCTCACTTTTAATATCAATTTTGCTATCATTTTGGTCTAGAATTTCTTTTGCAATAGCTAATCCCAAACCAGTTCCTCCTGTTTCTCTTGCTCTGTCTTTATCAACTCTATAAAATCGTTCAAATATTTTGGCTAAATCATTTTCTGGAATCCCTCTTCCTGTATCTTTGATTTTTATGTAAGCATCGTTGTATACAAATCCAACATAAACAGTAATACTGCCCCCTTCATCTGTGTATTTTATAGCATTCGATAAAACATTGATGATGACTCTTTCCATTCCCATTTTGTCTGCATAAACTGGTGGAACATCTGCCGTCACATAACATTCACCTGTTAAACTTTTCTTTTGCATTTCAATAGTTTGTCCTTCAAAAATATATTTTACCAATTCTCCTAAATCAAATTCTGTTTTTTCAATTTTGATTTTAGCTGTATCATATTTGGACAATATTAATAAATCTGCCACTAATTTTGACATTCTTTTGGCTTCTGAAGAAATTCTTTCCAAAAATCTCTTTTGATTTGCTTCATCTACATCATTATCTAATAAAGTATCTGCATAGCCCATAATGGAAGTAATTGGTGTTTTTAATTCATGGGATACATCTGCCACAAATTCTTTCCTCATATTATCCAATTTTTCCTGTTCTGTAATATCTTGTACCACCACAATAACACCAGCTGGTCTATCATTTTCATTTTTGAATGGGGCAAAAAATAAGTTAATGGCTTGATTTTCAAAATTCAGTTTTTTTTCTGAAGATGTCCAGTCATCCAAATAAATAATTTTTTCCAAATTAATATCCACACCAAATGGTTCAAAAATACTTTCAAAATCTGTTTCATCTGTGATATTCAATAACTTCTTTGCTGCTAAATTAATATGAATCACATTTCCATTCATATCAAAAGCAACAATTCCATCTGTCATGTGTAATAAAATTGTCTCGATTTGTTTCTTTTGTCTGGTTACTTCATTTAGATTTTCTTTCAAACCAGTATTCATAATACTAAATGCTTCAACTAATTCATCAATTTCTGTCTTGTTCTTACTACTAGATAGATGTTCTATTTCAATATCTTCCCCTTTAGCAATCATCTCTGTGCTTTTTATTAGCCTAGAAATTGGCTTAATCACAACTTTGGCAATAAAAGCACCTAATAAAAAAATTAATATTGTGAAAATCACTAAGGAAACATATATAATTTGTCGAATTTGATGCATTTGTTCTGTTAATAAGTGTTGCACTGCCTCTGTTGTCATATTGGTAGTCATTATTTGAGAATTGATTGCATTTAATTTATGAATAAATGTTAACCCCAAACTAGTAATAATTATTATTCCAAGAATCATAAAAACCATAACAATTTTTATTTGTATGCTTTTTACCATGTTTTTTAACCTTTCGTAAATTTATCTATTTTATTATATACTTAACCTTATAGAAATTCAAGTCATTTTTATCAAATTTTAATATTTTTTTCTGGTCATTTTTAAGCTATTTTTGATTATCAGGTATACAAAAAATAAAGAGCATACCTATCATTTTTAAGAAATAATGTATTACTCTTTATTTTGAATTTTTTCAATAGATTTTGATTATTTTAATGTGATTTATGGCATTTTTCCATTGATTACCTTTCATCTTATTCTAATATTTCCGTTTCCCATTCTGAAAAACTCACATAACGTGCTTCCGAAAAAATTCGGTATTTTCCTGGTTCTAATGTCATCAATTCATATTTTTCACCACTGCTATCTGTTGCACATTTCTGATAATCTACATATTCTTCTCCATCCTGTTTTTTCACAATGATATTTTTTCCTGAACTGCCTCCCCCATCTTGATATAATTGACTCCAGGCATAAATCTTCACATTCTTATAAACTGTCATTTCAATATAAGAATCGGTATTATCAAACAACACCCCTATATACCTTCCTGTTTCGTGATTCGTTACTCCATCAAATAAATATTGCATTACTAAATTAGCATCATCAGAATAAGACGTATCATAAATATCCATAGCATACACTGCATCAATTACAATTCCTCTCATCGTATCATACTTTTCTTTGATTGTTTCTGCTATGATTTCTATATCATCTCTTACTTTTTCTATATTAATTTGCCTTTTCGCCGGATTAAATACAAATTCTTTTCCACCCATTTTCACTTTCAAACTTATTAATCCATATTTATCTTCAACTGTTAATGTGGTCTGATATGAACTTCCATGTGATACTTCTGTCACAGGATTGTCAACACTTACCCCTTCACCTAATTTTTTTCTTATCGAATAATAATAATTTGTCATATCCACTTTTTCCGTTTCCCACTCTGAAAAATTCACATAGCGTGCTTCTGAGAAAATTCGGTATTTTCCTGGTTTTAATGTCATCAATTCATATTTTTCACCACTGCTACCTGTTGCACATTTCTGATAATCTACATATTCTTCTCCATCCTGTTTTTTCACAATGATATTTTTTCCTGAACTGCCTCCCACATCTTGGTATAATTGACTCCAAGCATAAATTTTCACATTTTCTAAAACAGATATTTCAATATAAGAATTAGTATTATCAAATAAAACTCCTTGATAATTCGCATTTCCAGTGTAATTTGTGATTCCATCAAATAAATATTGTTTCACCAGATTTGCATCATTCGAAAAAGCAGTCTCATGTACATCCATTGTATTTACAGCATCAAATGAGATTCCATAAATTGTTTTCGCCATTATTTCTATCTCACCTGTTACATTCTCTATGTTAATTAAATTCGTATTTCTATCTACAGAAATCGTTTCTCCCCCCATTTTGACAGTTAGTAATACTAGCTCATAATCTTCCTTCGTCGATATCGTTGCTTGATATGGTTTGTTATATTCTACACTTTTGGCCAGATTATCTATCATTACACCTTCACTAAAGTTCTTTGTAACAGCATAATAATAATTCTCAATACAAATTGTTTCTACTCTTTCCTCACCACTTTTAGATGTAATTTTTATTTGATATTCTTTACCAACTTCCACAAAATATTGAAAACTCTTTTCTTCTGTATTATTTTCTTCTATTTTTTCCTCTGTATCTGCAATCTGTATTTTATCAAGTCCATTTTTTTCATCCTGTATATAGATTTGTATCTCTACTTTTTCTCCCTGTCTTCCCAGAATTTCATAAAAATAACTAATATTTCCATCATCCCAAATTTCTATGTTAAGCAATTCATCTATTTGAAAGTTTTGTACAATATTCTCCTTTTTCATTCTTATCACTTTTGTGGCAGACTCTTGTATGCGTGCTTCATATTCTTGTAAATGCTCATTCAACCATTCTTGCGTTATATCATCTTGTGTGGCTCTTCCTAATTTTTCCATTTGTAGCTCTGATATAGCAAGTTCCAATTTTTCTTTCATTTCAGCTTTTATTGTCTTCTCTTTTGCATAAATCGTTTTATTTAAAATCCCTTCATTTCCAACAATTACATTTAACGTAACCCCTGTTAAAATCAATAATACAATAATTGTAATAACTAAAACAATCAATGTAATACCACTCTTCTTTTTTAACATCTGATTATTCTCCTTTTCCTTAGCATCTTGTCTTTTGTCATTCTATTGTTTCGAATTGATTATAACATATCTTTTCTAACTAGACAATATAAATTAAATATCCCTTAATAATCAGGCTAAATATTTAACAAGGCTTTCATATCAACACATGAAAGCCTTGCTTTTATTTTTTACTTGTGTCATTAATATAATACCCCACACCTCTTTTGGTAATGAGAATTTTAGGATCTGCTTTATCTTTTTCAATTTTGTCACGAATTCGATTCATCGTAACATCAATGGTTCGTATTGCTCCAATATATTCATCATATTCCCAGATTTCATGAAGAAGCCTTTCTCTTGTCACTACCTCACCTGGTTGACTAGCTAGAAATCTCAAAACATCAAATTCCTTTTTGGTTAAATTCACCACTTCTCCTTTGACTCTAGCTTCAATTTTTCTCAAATCCAATGTTAATTCACCAACTTGAATAATTTCATTATTTTTTTCCTCTGGTTCTTCTGTTTCATTTTGTGCAACTACATTGACTTTTGCCTCTGCTTTTCTTAAATTAGCTTTGATTCTAGCCATTAATTCTCGAATTTGGAATGGTTTGGTGATGTAATCATCAGCCCCCATTTCTAGCCCTACAATTTTGTCCGATTCTGTATCTTTTGCAGAAACCATTAGAATTGGCATCGTAGAGATATTTAAATAATATCTTATCTTTTTGCAAACAGAAATACCATCTAATTTGGGAATCATGACATCTAGCAAAATCAAATCTGGTCTCTCTTTCAAAGCCATTTCAACAGCGGTTAAACCATCATAGGCTTTCAACGTATGATATCCTTCTTTTTCTAAATTATATACCAGTAAATCCATGATACTTTCTTCATCATCCACTACTAAGATTGTCTTTTTTTCTTGTTCTACTAAGTCTTCTAACCCTTCTAATCCTTCCACGAAAATTCCCACCTTTCTTTCTTCTTTTTTTATATCATATTTATTTTATTTCGGCAAGTTTTTTTACATAAATATTTGGATATTATAAATTCTTCCATCATCACAAAGAGCAATTTTTTTATCTGGTATTTCATTTCCGTTTACAATAAATTTGTCTATGCCTGTGTTTTTGCCATTCTGATTCTTAACAACAATATGATAAATACTAGTTTTATATTTATACTTAATTTCATATTCTTTCCATGATTTTGCAATGCAAGGTTCTACACTCAAATAACCATTTTTGATTTTTAATCCCAAAATATACTCAATAATAGCTTTATAATACCAACTGCTAGAACCTGTATACCAATTCCAGCCACCACGTCCAAGCAAGTCTTTGTTAGTATAAATATCAGCTTCCATAACGTATGGCTCAAGTTTGAACTTTTTGGCTTCTTCTTTCGTTTTTGAATGTTCTATTGGATTGATAAGTTCTGCAAATTCTACCGCTTTGTCACCAAATCCAAGTAACGTTTCTGCAATAATTAGCCAAACACTTCCATGCGTATACTGTCCTCCATTTTCTCGAATTCCTGCTGGATAAGATTTAATATAACCTGGATTAAAACTAGCATTTTCAAATGGTGGTTCAAACAATTTAATTAGTTTATTTTCACGATCTACCAAATAATTCTCTGCTTCTTCTAAAGAAATAAATTTTTTGTCATTATCAGCGGCATTGGAAATAACAGCCCAGCTTTGAGCAATACAGTCAATTCTACATTCTTCACTACTCATACTACCAATTTCATAACCGTCATCATTAATTGCCCTTTTGTACCAACGTCCATCCCAAGCTTTTGTATTTAGATTTTTCTTGAGCTCTTCTTTTAATTTGGTATATTTTTCTACCAAATCTTTACGATTTTTTCGCTCGCAAATTGGAATGAAACGATTCAAAATATCGTAAAAGAAAAATCCAAGCCAAATACTTTGTCCTTTTCCTTTGCTTCCTAAATTGCTAAATCCATCATTCCAGTCACCAACACCGATTTTTGGAAACGGATCAATTCCTTTGGAAATAACATGTTCTATAGAACGAATGCAATGCTCAAAAATATTTTCTTTAACTTCACTTTCATAAAAGATATCATATTTTTCAAGTTCATCTTCCTTTAGTAATTCTCCTTTGATATAGGGAACTTGCTCATCCAAGATTTCTTCTGAATTGGTCACATCTATATACTCCAAAACCCCATAAACAAGCCATAACATATCATCTGAAAATTTAGTTCGAATGCCTCTTTTTGTCTCTAAGTGCCACCAATGCAAAACATCACCTTCCATAAATTGATGTCTGCTACAATTTAAAATTTGTTCTTTTAAGAAGGAACTATCAATATATTTGATTCCAAAACAATCTTGTAATTGATCGCGAAATCCAAAAGCCCCACCTGATTGATGATAACCACTTCTGGCAAAAATTCGACTCACAATCGTTTGATACACCAACCAACCATTCATCATAATGTTAATCGACTCAGATGGCGTTTTTACTTGAATCGTACTTAAAATATTGTTCCATTTTGATTTTACATTTTCAAGTTTTACTTCAACATCGTATTCCTTTTGATATTTCTGAATAATCTCCTGAATTTTCTCGAAACTATTTTCCTGTCCAATTAAAATAGAAAATTTCTTATCTCCAAATTTAGGCATTTCCAAATCAATTTCAAACCCAATACAAGAATCCTTTCCAAGCCCAGAATCACCACTTAGCTGTTTGTATAAAGCATCTGGCTCTTCGATGTTGCCATCTCCAAAAAATTCCGTTTTATCTCCTGTAAAACTAACAATTGGTTCATTACTACTAATATACATCATTTTATCTTTGAAATCTTCACTAGCAAATACATTTTTGATTAAAATAACGTTTTCCTTCTTCTCCAATTTAATGTTTCCATTGCTAAAATATTCATCCTCCCCTAAAACCGGTTTCATATAAACAACCAATTTTAATTTTCTATCTTCATTAATCATATTCTTAATTCTAAAATCAAGTACTTTCACATTTTCCTCATTTGGTACAAAGACATCAACTGTTTGTATAAAATTATCATAACTATTTTGAAAATTAGAATACCCAAAACCATGTCTAATATAGTAATAATTTGGACTTGGGTTAATGCTTGTATTAAATGTCCAAATACTTGCATTATTCTCATCTTTAAAATAATAAATTTCAGATGGGAAATCAAAAACAGTGTTATTATTCCAAGCTGTCAATCGATTAAGCCTACTATTTTTGTACCACGTATAACCACCTAATCCATCTGTTACAACCGTTCCGAAAAAATTTATTAGCTAAAATATTGCTCCAAACAGATGGTAATTTATTTTCCGTATTTTTGTAGATGACATATTCTTTTCCATTGTTAGCAAATCCACCAAAATCATTATCAAATAGCAATTCTTCTTTTTTAAGTGGCAATAATTCCTCTTCTTTTTTGAGTGGTTTATTTTTTTCAATTTGTGAATCATCATGTTTTTGCTTTTCTTCCATATCTTTTAAAAAGGCTGATAAATCACCTTTCTTAGCATCAATTATCACACGTGCCTTGAATTCTATTGCATATAAATCCTCTTCTGGCATATCTTTTTGATTTAATACAAAAATACCACTAGAAGTATTCTTCAAAAACTGTAACTGTCTTTCTGAAATAACCGAATTGATACTATCTTCTACAAATCTTTCATATACGTTTTTTTCATTGTTTAAAATGACCAAATCCATAAAAATATTTTTAATCCTGTAATATTCAAAAGCTCGAATAATATCCTCTAATACATAAACTTCTTCAAATTTGGAAATTTTCAAAATCATAATTGGCAAATCACCTGATATTCCATATTTCCACAAACTATTAATCGAATATTCTCTATTCTCGTTTTTCTTTATTCCTGTATTTAGTTGCAAAATATAATTTAGTAACTCTTGATACAATTGCAATTTAATCCCTTTAATTTGTAAATATTTATTTTCCTCTTCACTTCTAACTCTAGCAATATTTAATATTTTATCAATTTCCTCTTCTCCTTTTACTTTTTGAATAAGTTTCTGAACTTCTTCCTTTGTTTCTCCTGCTGATAGAATAAAATCTACTGTTGCATCTGAACTAGAAGAAACTTTCACTGTTCTTTTCATAACCACAATTGGTGAAACTACTTGAGATACTTGTTTTGAAAAAATCTTTTGATTTTTAATCATTTGCGGAACCGCATAATTTTCTCGTCCTTGATATTTTTCACCATCAATTTCATATTCGAAATTCACAATTTGGTCACTTTCTGTGTATAACGTTGTTGCCAAATATAAACTTTCTTCGAGATTTCTCGATTTTCTTTGTACAAAAATCGTTTCCTCTTCTTCTTCAAATTTTAAAAATAACTTATTAAAAATTGGATGTGCATACTGGGCAGCTTTTTCAGAAAGACTTGGTTCAAACTCAACAATTACTTCTAAAACTTCATCACTTTTCCCTAAATTTTCAATTTCTACTCTTCGAATTTCCACGCACTTATCTGGATCCAAGGTAACTGTTACTTCAAATTTCAAGTTAGCATCTTTACCAATAAATTTGGCTTTATCTGGTGCAAAAATAACTTTATCACTTTTTTCAAGTTGAATAATTTTTTTGGTTTTTGTATTTCTAATATAGATAAAAATTCCGTTTTTTAATTCTGAAGTTTCTTTGTAATGATTGATCATTTTATTTTTGTATTCACTCACACCTTCACCAAAATCATTAATTGTAATTTTATAATTACTATTGGCAATCACATTTATATTTTTGAATCTTTGATTTGGATGTTCTATAACTCTTTCCACATAACCACTATCACCTGGTGTTTTATTTTTAGAAATTCTCTCTTTTTTCTCTTTGGTAATAATCATTTTAATTGGCATTTTTTCTTGTAATAATACATTTACCGACTCAATTTCTGGGTTCTGATTAAATCTTTTTTGCAAAATGTCTTGATTGATGCAATTATTAATCGAAAGCAAAATCAAGCCTTGATGATGTGCCATATACGTCTTTACAACTTCATGATTTTTTCCTTCTTTTAAACGACTATTGGTATAATCCACTGCTTCATAAAATCCATATTTTCCGTCTAGCACCTTCTTTTTCTAAATATTTCAAATTCTGAATTCCTTGTGTTTGAGCATCATGTAAAGATAAAAATGTGCTGTATGGAGATATGACAATATCTTCCTCCAAGCCTCGTTTCAAGCCCAACCATGGAACACCAAATGCTTTATATTGATAATTACTATGCAAATCTCTCAAGTTAAAGGCTGATTCCGATATTCCCCATGGCACTTTTAACTTTTTAGCATATTCCATCTGGCTCAAAATTGCAAATTTACTTGCTTCATCCAATAAACTTCCTTGGTATCGTTTCAAATTAATATTGGGCATTAAATATTCAAATGTTGTTCCAGTCCATGAAATTAGCCCTTTGTAACCTTTTAAAGAAGTCAACGTTCGACTCAAATTGTTCCAAAGTTTGCTAGGAACATCACCTTTGGCAATAGCTACTAAACTTGCTTGTCTAGCTTCTGAAGCCAAAAAATCATAATAAGAATCTGTTAATTCATTGTCTTCTAAATTAAATCCAATTGACATTAATTTATTTTCTGGGCTATACAATTTCGAAAAGTCAGTATTATCAATCAAATCTGTAACATTTTGAATTAAATTGCGATGTTCTCCTTTTTCATTATGCTCCATTAAAAATTGTTTTACAATATACAAATATCCCACCAAATTACCACTATCCACTGATGAAACATAACGTGGTATCAATGGTTCCAATGTTTTAATGTTATACCAATTGTACAAATGCCCATTCCATTTGGCTAGCATATTTATGGTTTCAATAATTTTGTAAAGATAATGCATTGCTTTATCAAGTTTAATATACTGTAAATCATAAGCTGAAATAACTGCCAATAATTCCAATCCAATATTAGTTGATGAAGTTCGATTGACAATTTTCTTTTTTCTATCTTCTTGATAATTATCTGTCATCAAATAATGTGTTTCCTCAGTCATATGATCTTTGAAAAACTGCCATGTATTTTTTCCAATTTCATTCAAATATTGAAAACTCTCTTCATCCACTTCCACTTTTTGCTCTACATCCAAACTAATATACCATGCGATAATTGGTGCAATAATCCACAAAATTCCAAATAAAATAGCAATTGGATTTTGAAATAAGAAAAATAAAACTCCAACTAGCACATTAATTTTCATTTCAGAAAAATGGGAACGCAAATCTGTTTTGGAATTTTTGTCACCATCTTCTGCTGTTACCCATTCAAGTAATCTTGTCTTGGTTTTCATACGATAAATACTTTTACAAATTGCATCTAGATTTTTAAACATTTCATAAGGTAAAAATAAAATGCTTAGACAAGTTCGAAAAATGCTAACTGTACTGTTTTTTAAATCCTTAGAAAACTTTTTATGGGCATAAACAGCTCCTTCTATATTGCTTTCCTTAAAAATAATATAATTCACACCATCTAATAAATAGGAAATAATCACTGACAAAATCGACCAGCCAATCACTTCCAAACCTACTTTTTGATGCATCAAATAAAGTAAATTTCCTATCACAATTCCAACAAATGATGTAATATTTAGTAAACTTCTTCTTAAATTGTCAAATATTTTAAATTTTGAAATTTCATTTAATCGACTACTACGAAGCCACTTTATGATTTGCCAATCCCCTCTTGTCCATCTATGATTTCTCAAAATATAAGGAACGTATCTTAATGGATAACCATCCAATAACATAACATCTGTCAAAAGCCCACAACGCAAAAAATTACCTTCTAATAAATCATGACTAAGAACTGTATTTTCCTCAATTTCTCCATCTAAAATTTGGTTGTAAACAGCAACATCATAAATTCCTTTTCCTGTAAAAATTCCTTCCCAAAAATAATCTTGGTAAATATCAGAAATAGCATTTGTATAAAAATCAATTCCACCTTGAATACTAAATAATTCAATAAATTTACTTTTTTTGGCTAAATCTAAATCCAAACCAATTCTGGGTTGCATAATTCCATATCCTGAAACTACTTTGTTGTTTTCAATCACAGGAATATTTAATACATGACTCATGGCACCAATCAATTTTTGTGCTGTTTCTAAACTCAAATTAGTATCACTGTCAAGTGTAATCATATATTTTATTTCTGGCAAATTATCCTTTTGCTCTTCAATGGTATTGACTAAAAAATTATTTTTTAGCTTGTTTTTAATATATTTGTTAAAAGTAACTAACAGTCCTCTTTTTCTTTCCCAACCAATATATGATTTTTCACAATCATTCCAAACTCTTTTTCGATATAAGAAATGAAATTTGGGGAAACCAAAATCACTGTATTTTTGATTCAACTCTCTTACATATTTTCTTCCATAGGCAATAACATTTTGATCAAATTTCGTCTCCTCAGTTTGCTCCTCACTACAATCCCCTAGTAATGCAAAATATAAGTTCTTAGACTTATTTGCTAAATAATAAACTTCCAGTTTTTCAAACATTTCTTTTACTTTTTCTTCTGATTTCAAAATAGTAGGCATCACCACAAAAGTTGCTTGACTTTCTGGTATTCCGTCTTCATAACTGATTTTAGCAATTCTCGTAGGACGTTTAACTTTTCCCAAAACATAATTTAAAATCCTCAAAAATATTTCTGAAATTGGAATATACAGAATTATCCACACTAAAATACTATATAAAATAAAATCATACTTTAAATTGATTTTAGCACAAATCAAAAAATCCAAATACATTGGAATAATAATATTACAACCTATATACAAACGACTACTAACTTCTTTTTTTACTGTCTTGAAATGTTTCATCTCAAGGCTATCTTTTAATTCATCAATTCCATCATCAATCAGATAATAGCCAACATGAGCTTTTTTCTTTTCTGAAATATTGGTATAATTTTCGTACCTTTTGCAAAGTTCAATTACTTTCTCGCAAATATAAATTTCCGAAATTTTGCTTTTTCGCGAAATTTCCTCAATTTTACTTCTATAATACGATTTACTATCTTGATCCATAAACTGATAAACTTCAGCTGGATCCATTTTCAAAATTTCCTCTGAAACATTAATATAGCCAAACAATTCTGAAAAACTAATACGATTAATTGCTTTCATACTTGTAATGCAATTTCCAATTTTTATTTTCAAATTAGCAATATACAAATGCTCTTTTTGAATCACATCTGAAAGTGTAACCCCCAATTTCAAGACTTCTTTTTCTAAAATACTTTGATATTCAATCGCCTTTTTTCCATACACTTTTAGCTTGTATGACATATATTCAATAAATGGATATTTGAGTTGACTATCACTAAATACCTTGACATTTGAAGTATTTTTAAATTTTCTCTCATTCCCAATTTTTCCATCAATAACTCTTTCAATAATGCTTTCCACTTTATACTTTTGGATTTGAGAAGAATAAATTTTTTCACAAACTTCACGCACATGCGAAATCATAGAAATTTTGAAAAAAACGCCAAGATTATAAATCTCATCCATACTCAAAAATTTCTTTTTTTGATAAGCTCTAAGTGCCAAATCGATAATATCCGCATCAATTTTGCAATCTGTATAAGCAACAATTTCTTCTGCTAAAACATAACTCCTTGCAAATCCTTGAAAATGTCCATTGGAAATCCCCATCATAGATTTATATTTCTTAAGTGGCATTTCTTTTTCAATCGACTTGACTGTTTCCTCTATAATATAAAAATTATCTAAAAGCCATTCTCCAGCAGAATGTATTTTAATGCCAAGTTTAATATGTTTATCTAACAATTTATACGTTTCTAAAATAAATTTGTAATTTTCTTTGACAATTGGTACTGGATACGTATCTTTGCTTGACGAACTTCTAACATTGTGTTCTGCTGCAACTTTCTCAATGTATTCACTTAACTGATTTCGATCCAATAAAGTTCCTCTAATATTTAGGCTTCTATTTCTTTTCATAAAATTCTCCTTAATCTTTTTTGGTTATTTTTTGTAGATTAAGGAATTTTATACAAGAACAGCAGAATTTTTAGAAAAATTAAAAAAGTGCCAAAAGCTATCTTTTACTTTTGGCACTTTTCACATCATACGCC